>MKJV01000076.1 GCA_001942185.1 Pseudonocardia sp. CNS-004 | reverse complement strand
CACCGAGTCCGGGGTGGTCGTCGCGGTCGTTCCCGACCGTCTGGTTCCCGGCGCCGTTGCTTTGACCGCGGCGCGACGGCGGCACCCGCGCGGAGTCCGCCGGTGCTTTCGTGGCGGGCCGGGGGGTCGGGTCGGTGGCAGCGGCGAGTTCGGCCCCGTCGGAGTCGTCGGAGTCCTCGTCGCCGGATCCTCCGTCGGCCGAGTCGGTGCCGGCGCCCGCGGTGTCCGTGCCGTCGTCCTCGGAGGCGGACTCCTCGGTGCCGGCGTCCTCGTCCGCGTCCTCGTCCTCGTCGGAGTCGTCCTCGTCCGCGTCTTCGTCGTCGGAGTCGTCGTCGGAGTCGTCGTCAGAGTCGTCGTCGACGCCGGGGAAGTCGGGGAAATCGGGGAACTGCGGGTCGAGCAGGGTGCCGGGCTCGAAAGCGCGGTCGGGTGTGGCCTCGGGGCAGTCCGGGCGGTCGAGCAGGGCGCGCAGCGGGCCGGCGTCGGAACAGTCGCCGTCATCGGAGCCCGCGAGCGCCGGCGCCGCGACTCCGACCCCGATCAGGCACACGACCGCCCCGGCCAGGGCAGCACGGACCAGCCTGGCACTACGTACCGTCATATCCACCCGATCGACGTTCCCTCGTCCGTGTGGTCGAGCCACTCGGCGCCCGCACGGAGTGCAACGACCAGGACCGAAAGGGGTCACGATTCACCCGAAAGAGATCTCGGGGGCTACGGCGCGTCGCTCGCAACACGCTGGCCGGGCGGCCTGTCAGCGCAGCGGCGGGTGGCGGTGCAGCGCGCTGCGGGCCACCGCCAGTTCGTGCGCGACCTCGGCGGCGATGAGCTCGGCGTGGAGCGGGTCGTGCAGCATCGAGCCGTCCGCGGTGTGCGGGCCGAGAGCCCGGTGACGGCGCACGAGCTCCTCGAGCGAGGTCAGCAGGCTGTCGGCGATGGAGCGGCGGACGGAATCACGGGTGGAGCCGGACACGGGTGCCTCCGAGGCGGGTCGGGATCGGGCGGGGCGGGCGAACCGCGTGACAGCGGTCGCTCGCGTCCCGGCCGTGGTCCCGGTCCCGGCGCCGGGTGAGCACCCGCCGGCCCTCAGTCCCGGGCCGTGACGGGCGCCTGCTCGGCGTCCACGGGCTCGACGGGCTGCTCGGCGCTCGCCTGCCGCAGCTTCGCGACGGCAATGGCCACGGCGGCGACCCAGATGCCGACGATCGCCAGGTAGATCGGGGTGCGGGCGCCGTCGGCGACGTCGAAGGCGCGCAGGATCGTGCGGGTGTTGGTGAGGATGATGATCCCGCCCACCGCGGTGCCGAGCACCGGGGCGGGGATCTTGGTGACCAGCCACGCCGCCACGGGGGCGGCGAGCACGCCGCCGAGCAGGAGACCACCGATCGTCCACGGGTCGAGCACCTCGGAACCCAGCCCGATCAGGAAGCCGATGCTCGCGGCGACCGCGACGAGGAACTCCGAGGTGTCGACGGAACCGACCACGGTGCGCGGCGCGGTGCGGCCTGCGGTGAGCAGCGCCGGCGTGGCCACCGGGCCCCACCCTCCGCCGCCCGATGCGTCGACGAATCCGGCGACCATCCCGAGCGGGGACAGGAACTTCGAGCGGTGCGGCGAGACCCGCGCCGTCGACACCCGCGGGGGGCGCACCGAGAACCGGATCAGGATGTAGACGCCGAGCGCGAGGAGCACACCCGACATGTAGGGCGCGGCGTCCTCGGTGGACAGCGCCGACAGCGCGGTGGCGCCGAGGAACGCACCGATCGCGCCTGGCACGCCGAGGCGCAGCACGAGCTTCCAGTCGACGTTGCCGAAGCGCCAGTGGGAGGCGCCCGCGGCGAGGGTGGTGCCGACCTCCGCGAGGTGCACCGACGCGCTCGCGGTGGCGGGGTTGGTGCCTGCGAGCAGCAGCAACGACGTCGAGGTGACGCCGTAGGCCATGCCGAGGGCACCGTCGACGAGTTGGGCGCCGAAGCCCACGAGGGCGAAGACGATGAGGGTGCGCATGCGGGGGACTCCCGTGAGGGGGTGGGACGGAGCGTTCGGGGGAGGGCACGACGGTGTCGGCCGCGCGCCTGGTCGGGCGGGAGGAGCTCAGCCGCGACAGAACTCGTCGAACGCGTGGCAGCGCCGCGATGGCCAGAACCGTTCGAGGTCCGGCAGGAGGTTGGCCGTCATCGACGCTTCACCCGCAGAGCGGGTGAAAGACGCATCCTGCGCGGTCGACGACACCACTCCATCGTGCGTTGTCCACCGGTCGACCACAAGCAGGTGTCCGCGCTGCGGGACCGTCCGACAAATGTCCGGACTTCTGCGAAGGACCTGGTCAGGCCCGGGAAGAATGGTCCGATCGGAGAAAGGTGACGAGGCTCTCCGCTTTCACGCAATGAGGTTGCGGGAAAGCAGTGTTTCGGCGCGGGCGTCGTACCGGGCCAGTATCGCGTCGGCGACGTCGGGATCGGCGCCGAGGGCCGCCGCGACGGGTGCACCGGCGGCCGTGGCGTCGCGGACGATGCGGTCGGGCAACAGACCCGGCGCGAGGATCCACTGCGCGACGGCCACCCGCCGGGCCCCGCCTGCCCGCAGCGCGGCGACGGCCTCCGAGACGGTGGGCGTGGTCGCCGTCGCGAACGCCGGGCTGCCGCCGTGCCAGCCGAACGTGCGGGTCCAGCCCGCCACGACATCGGCGACGGCGGCGTTGGCCGCCGGGTGGGAGGACCCGATCGCGGCGAGCACGACACCCAGGCCGGGATCGCGCAGCGGTCCCGCGACGGCCGCCAGGCGGCGCAGCGCTGCGGTGGGGAGGCCGCGGTGCCCGCCGAGCACCGGGCTGATCGTGATGTCGAGGCCGGGGAGGCGGGCCGCGGCCGTGGCGACCGCACCCGGCACGTCGACGCGCGCGTGGAACGCGTGCCCGAGCAGCAGCGGCACCACGACGGCGGACCGGTGCCCGTCGGCGGCGACCCCGTCGAGGACGTCCGGCAGCCGGGGTGCGGAGAGGTCGAGGAAGGACAGGCGGACGTCCAGCCCCGGCCGCTGCCTGCGCACCTCGGCGACCAGCTCGGCCACGGTGGCTGCCGAGCGCGGGTCGCGGCTGCCGTGTGCAACCGCGACGAGCGCGGGGTTCCCGAACATGCCTAGTGCCCCCCACCGGAAGTCCGCCGAACAATTCGGCGGCTCAGCTCCACGCTGCGCGCACCGGTCGACGACCCGAGTACGCCCGGTACGAGGGCCGCCGCCCGGCACACGCAGCGAGAACCTGGATCCACCGACTTACCCATCGAACTTCCGGCGGGGGACACTAGTGCACCGCGAGCGGGGTGCCGACCAGCCCGGCGGCGAGCGTGTTGCCGGTGGGCGGGTCGATCAACAGGAAGCTGCCGGTGGCGCGGATGTCGGCGTAGTCGTCGACGGGCAGCGGGTCGGCGGTGCGCAGCGACGCGTGGGCGATGTCGTTGATCCCGAGCTGCTCCGGAGCCGGCTCCCAGGTCGGGACGTCGGAGTCGAGCGACAGCCGCTCACCGACGGCACCGACGATCACGGGCGTGGTGCGGGTGCCGTGCTTGAGCAGCAGCCGGGCGCCCGGGCGCAGCGGCTTCTCGGCGAGCCAGCACAGGGTGGTGTCCAGCTCGTCGGTGAGCCGTGGCGGCTCGGCGGCCGAGGCGAGCACGTCCCCACGGGAGATGTCGATGTCGTCCGCGAGCAGCACGGTGACGCTGCGGCCCGCGGTGGCGGCATCGAGGGGCCCGTCGGCGGTCTCCACGGCGGCCACGGTGGTGCGCGTGCCACCGGGGAGCACGACGACCTCGTCGCCGGGCGCGACCGTGCCGGAGGCGACCTGGCCCGCGTAGCCGCGGTAGTCGTGCAGGTCGCCGCGCGCAGCGTCGGCGGAGCGCGCATCGGCACCGCCCCGGGGGCGGATCACGTACTGCACCGGCATCCGGAACGGCGCGGCCACCTCGGGCCCGGTGACGGGCACCGACTCCAGGTGGCCGAGCAGCGTGGGCCCCTCGTACCACGGGGTGTGCTCGGAGCGCTCCACGACGTTGTCGCCGACCAGCGCGGAGACCGGGATCGTGACGACCGCGTCGTCGGCGAACCCGAGCGAGCGGGCGAGGCCCGCGAAGTCCTTCGCGATCGCGGCGAGCACGGCCTCGTCGTAATCGACGAGATCGATCTTGTTGATGGCGAGCACCAGCCGCGGGACGCGCAGCAGCGCGAGCACGGCCGCGTGCCGGCGGGTCTGCTCCACGACGCCGTTGCGGGCGTCGACGAGCAGCACGGCGAGCTCGGCGGTGGATGCGCCGGTGACCGTGTTGCGCGTGTACTGCACGTGGCCGGGGGTGTCGGCGAGCACGAACTCGCGCGTCGGGGTGCCGAAGTAGCGGTAGGCGACGTCGATGGTGATGCCCTGCTCGCGCTCGGCGCGTAGCCCGTCGACCAGCAGCGACAGGTCCGGCGTGGCCAGCCCCTTGTCCACCGAGGCGCGCTGCACGGCTCGATCTGGTCGGCGAGCACCGACTTGGTGTCGTAGAGCAGCCGCCCGACCAGCGTGGACTTGCCGTCGTCCACGCTGCCCGCCGTGGCGAACCGGAGAAGGTCTCGCGACATCAGAAGTAGCCCTCGCGCTTCCGGTCCTCCATCGCGGCCTCGGACAGCCGGTCGTCGGCACGCGTGGCGCCGCGCTCGGTGAGCCGGGACGCCGTGACCTCGGCGATGATCTCGTCGAGCGTGGTGGCGGTGGACTCCACCGCACCGGTGCACGAGCCGTCGCCGACGGTGCGGTAGCGCACCGACTTCTTCACGAGCGCCTCCGCACCGCGCGGCCCGCCCCACGGCCCCTCGGCCAGCCACATCCCGTCGCGCCGGAACACCTCGCGCTGGTGGGCGAAGTAGATCTCCGGCAGCTCGATGCCCTCGCGCTGGATGTAGCGCCAGACGTCCAGCTCGGTCCAGTTGGAGATCGGGAACACCCGGACGTGCTCGCCGGGGGCGTGCCGGCCGTTGTAGAGGTTCCACAGCTCGGGCCGCTGCTTGCGCGGGTCCCAGCGGCCGAACGCGTCGCGCAGCGACATGATCCGTTCCTTGGCCCGCGCCCGTTCCTCGTCGCGCCGCCCGCCGCCGAAGACGGCGTCGAAGCGGTGCTCGTTGATCGAGTCGAGCAGCGGAACGGTCTGCAGCGGGTTGCGGGTGCCGTCCGGGCGCTCGACGAGCCTGCCGTCGTCGATCCAGTCCTGGACGTGTGCGACCTCCAGCCGCAGGCCCAGCCGCTCGACGAGCCGGTCCCGGAAGTCGATGACCTCCGGGTAGTTGTGCCCGGTGTCGACGTGGAGCAGCGCGAACGGCACGGGCGCGGGTGCGAACGCCTTGACCGCAAGGTGCACCAGCAGCGTGGAGTCCTTGCCGCCGGAGAAGAGGATCACCGGACGGTCGAACTCGCCCGCGACCTCGCGGAAGATGTGGATGGCCTCGCTCTCGAGGGCGTCCAGCGCGTCGAGCGCCGGTGCGACCGCGGGCGTCATCGGCAGGGTGGCGGTCATGAGACGTGCAGCCCGCACTCGATCTTGCCGGTGCCCGCCCAGCGCCCGGAACGCTTGTCGGCGCCCGGGGCCGGCTTCGCCGTGCACGGTGCGCACCCGATGGACGGGTAGCCCTCGGCCACGAGCGGGTTCACCAGCACGTTGTGTTCCGCGATGTAGGCATCCATCTCCTCGTCGGTCCACGCGGCGATCGGGTTGATCTTCACGAGTCCGAACTTCTCGTCGTAGCTGACGAGCGGCGTGTTCGCCCTCGTCGGTGCCTCGACCCTCCGCACCCCGGTGACCCAGGCGTCGTAGCCCGCGAGGGTGTTCTGCAGCGGCGCGACCTTGCGCAGCGCGCAGCACTGGTTCGGGTCGCGGGCGAACAGGTCCTTGCCGAGCAGCGAGTCCTGCTCGGCCACCGTGTGCTCCGGTGTCGCGTTCACGATCCGCACGTCGTAGACGGTCTCGACGGCGTCGCGGGTGCCGATCGTCTCGGCGAAGTGGTAGCCGGTGTCGAGGAACAGGACGTCGACGCCCGGCCGGGCCTTGGCGGCCAGCTCGACGAGCACCGCGTCCTGCATGTTCGACGCCACGATCAGACGGTTGCCGAACGTCTCGGCGGCCCAGGCGAGCACCTGCTGCGCCGTGGCGTCCGGTCCGAGCTCTTCGGCGCCGCGCTCGGCGAGCGCGCGCAGATCGACTTCCGTTGCCAGGCTCATCGTGAAACCTCCGGAACTCCGATGCCGATCATCTTCAGCGAGAACGTGCGCAGGCAGGCCGCGCAGTACCAGGCGCCGTGCGACGCCTCCGACGGGCGCAGGTCCTCGTCGCCGCAGTACGGGCAGTAGAACGGGACCGCTCGTTCACTCATTTGAGATCAGCCTCTTCGGCCCGCAGCACCCACTGGGCGAACCGCTCACCCTCGGTGCGCTGGGCCACGAACCGGCGCACGACGCGCTCGACGTAGTCACCGAGCTCGGCGCTGGTGACCTTCAGGCCGCGCAGCTTGCGGCCGAACCCGGCGTCGAGGCCCAGGCCGCCGCCCAGGTGGACCTGGAAGCCCTCGACCTGGTTTCCGTCGGCGTCGGTGACGATCTGGCCCTTGAGCCCGATGTCGGCCACCTGGGTGCGGGCGCAGGCATTGGGGCAGCCGTTGAGGTGGATGGAGATCGGCACGTCCGGGCTGACGTCGGCGAGGCGCTGTTCCAGATCCTCCACCAGCCGGATCGCCCGCTCCTTGGTCTCGACGATCGCGAGCTTGCAGAACTCGATGCCCGTGCAGGCCATCGTGGAGCGCCGCCACGGCGACGGCTCGACCTGCAGGCCCAGCGCCGCGAGCTCGGCGGACAGCGACGCCACGTTCTCGTCCGGGACGTCCAGCACGACGACCTTCTGGTACGGGGTGAGCCGCACCCGCTGCGACCCCGCACCCTCGGCGGCCTTCGCCAGCGCAACCAGCGTCGAGCCCGAGACCCGGCCGGACGCGGGGGCCGCGCCGACGTAGTTGAGGCCGTCCTTCTGCCGGTGCACACCCACGTGGTCGATGGGCAGCTCGGGGATCTCCGGGGCGGGACCGTCGGTGAGCTTGCGGCCGAGGTACTCCTCTTCCAGCACCCGGCGGAACTCCGCCGCACCCCAGTCCGCGACGAGGAACTTGATGCGGGCGCGGTGGCGCAGCCTGCGGTAGCCGTAGTCGCGGAAGATCGAGATGATGCCGGCCCACACCTCGGGCACGTCGTCGAGCGCGACCCAGGTGCCCAGCCGCTGCGCGATCTTCGGGTTGGTGGACAGACCGCCGCCGACCCACACGTCGAACCCGGGCCCGTGCTCGGGGTGCTCGACCCCGACGAACGAGACGTCGTTCACCTCGTGGGCGATGTCCTGCTGACCCGAGATCGCGGTCTTGAACTTGCGGGGCAGGTTGGAGAACTCGGGGCTGCCGATGTAGCGGTCGAGGATCTCCCGGACGGCAGGCGTGCCGTCGATGGTCTCGTCCACCGAGATGCCGGCCACCGGCGAGCCGAGGATCACGCGCGGGGTGTCGCCGCACGCCTCGGTGGTCTGCAGCCCGACAGCCTCGAGCTTCTGCCAGATCGCCGGCACGTCCTCGATCTCGATCCAGTGGTACTGGATGTTCTGCCGGTCGGTGATGTCGGCGGTGTCGCGGGCGTGGTCCTGGCTGATCTCCCCGACCACGCGCAGCTGGTCGGTGGTGAGCGCGCCGCCGTCGATCCGGACCCGGAGCATGAAGTAGCGGTCGTCGAGCTCCTCGGGCTCGAGCGCGGCGGTGCGCCCGCCGTCGATGCCGGGGCGGCGCTGGGTGTAGAGCCCCCACCAGCGCATCCGGCCACGCAGGTCGGCCGGGTCGATCGAGTCGAACCCCCGCTTCGAGTAGATGTTCTCGATGCGGGCTCGGACGTTGAGGCCGTCGTCGTCCTTCTTGGTGCGCTCGTTGGGGTTGAGCGGCTCGCGGTGGCCCAGCTTCCACTGGCCTTCGCCGCGCTTGCGTTTCACGGGCGTGGTGGGGGGCAAGGCGGTGCCTCCGGGATCGCAGCGCTACCGCACCGCGCGGGACCGGCGGTGGGCTGGGGCTGAGGTGGTGGGGGTCGGGTGGCGCGTGATCAGCGGGACCGACAGAGCGCGCTGCACACCCGGCGCAGATCCACGTGGCGGCGGGCCACGAGTCGCAGGGTGAGCGCATGCACGTCGTTCAGGGTGCCACTTGTCCGGTCCACGATCCATGGGCGTCCGCATGCTGGGAGCGGGCTCACAGCGCGGGCGACCCCGGCGGCGGTGGCAGACTGGTCGTCCGTGCCGCCTTTCGGGATCTACGTCCACGTGCCGTTCTGCGCGGCGCGCTGCGGCTACTGCGACTTCAACACCTACACGGCCTCCGAGCTGGCCGGGTCCGGGGCGTCCCCGGACGGGTGGCTCGCGGCGGTCCACCACGAGCTCGACCTCGCCGTCCGCACGGTGGGGCGGCGGCCCGTCGACACCGTGTTCGTCGGTGGCGGCACGCCCTCCCTGATCGGGGCGGCCCGGCTCGGCGAGGTGCTCGCCGCCGTGCGGGACGCGTTCGGCCTGGCACCCGGCGCGGAGGTCACCACCGAGTCCAACCCCGAGTCGACGTCGCCCGAGTTCTTCGCGGAGCTGGCGGCGGCCGGGTTCACGCGGGTGTCGCTGGGCATGCAGTCGGCCGCGCCGCACGTGCTGCGCGTGCTGGAGCGGCGCCACACCCCGGGACGGGCGGTGGCGGCGGCCCGGGAGGCCCGCTCCGCCGGGATCGGGCACGTGAACCTGGACCTGATCTACGCCACGCCCGGTGAGACCGACGACGACCTGCGGGCATCGCTCGACGCGGTGCTCGGCGCCGGGGTCGACCACGTCTCGGCGTACTCCCTCATCGTCGAGGACGGCACCGCGCTCGCCCGTCGGGTGGCCCGCGGCGAGCTGCCCGCGCCCGACGACGACGTGGCCGCCGCCCGCTACGAGCTGATCGACGAC
The DNA here is from genome assembly GCA_001942185.1 of Pseudonocardia sp. CNS-004. Lineage (GTDB taxonomy): Bacteria > Actinomycetota > Actinomycetes > Mycobacteriales > Pseudonocardiaceae > Pseudonocardia. The sequence continues at coordinate 99,352 of MKJV01000076.1, read as the reverse complement.
CGCCTCTCGGCGGCGGGTATGCCCTGGTACGAGGTGTCGAACTGGGCGGCATCGCCCGAGGCGGTCTGCCGGCACAACATCGGCTACTGGACCGACGGCGACTGGTGGGGGCTCGGCCCGGGCGCCCACTCCCACCTCGCGGGCACGCGGTGGTGGAACGTCAAGCACCCGGCGCGCTACGCGGGCCTGCTCGCGGCCGGGGAGTCGCCGGAGGCCGACCGCGAGGCGCTCACCGAGCCGGAGCGGCACACCGAGCGCGTGATGCTGCAGCTGCGCCTCGCGACCGGCATCCCGCTCACCCTCCTCGACGCCACCGGTGTCGCGGCCGCGGGCCGGGCGGCCGCCGACGGCCTGCTGGACCCCGCTGCGCTCGCCGAGGGCCGCGCCGTGCTCACGCGACCGGGGCGGCTGCTCGCCGACCGCGTGGTGCGGGACCTCCTGGAGGGCGCGTCGGTCTGACCCGACGTTTTCGGTTCTCCACCGGCCGCGACCGACGAGATCACCGGAATGGCCCAACGGAAATCCCCGCGCTTCACGTCGATGTCAACGGAAAGCCGAAAGACTCCGACGCGTGGCAGGTACCCCCACGATGATCAACCGCAGAACTCTCACGATCGCCGCGATTGTGGCCGGAGTGGTCGTCGTTCTCGTCGCGCTCGTGATCGTCGCGGTCACCGGGGGGCCAGGGGGCACGTTCCCGGAACCCGGTGCCGAGGCGCGGCAGATGTACGTGAGCCCCGCCGGGAACGACACCGGAGACGGGTCGCAGGCCGCGCCGCTGCGGACCATCCAGGCCGCCCTCGACGACGCGGAGGCGGGCACGGTCATCAACCTCGCTCCGGGCGAGTACCGCGAGCAGCCGACGACCCAGCGCGACGGTGAGCCCGGGGCCCGATCACGATCAGGGGCCCGGAGAGCGGCAAGGACCCGGTGGGACGCAGCCAGGCCGTTCTGCACGGCACGGGCCGCATCTTCAACATCGATCACAGCTACATCACCCTCGAGGGGTTCACGATCGACGGGCAGGAGGACCTGACCGCGGCCGAACTGCCTGCGGACCTCGGCGCGATCGACGCGTTCAAGGCGGCCGCCCAGCCGCGCGTCAAGGACAGCAAGCTCGTCTACATCGGCTCGGCCGACACGGCCCGCGACATCACCGGCGTCACGATCCGGAACATGTTCCTCACCGAGGCGGGCACGGAATGCGTGCGCCTGCGCAACAACGCGACGGGCAACACGATCGCCGACTCGGTGATCCAGTACTGCGGCCTGTTCGGCAAGCCCAGCGAGGGTGACGAGGGCGACGACGAGGACAGCGGCGACGACGAGAGCGGCGACGACGGCGACGAGGGCGACGACGAGGACAGCGGCGACGAGGGCGGCGACGAGGGCGGCGGCCGGTTCGAGTTCCACAACGGTGAGGCCGTCTACATCGGCACCAGCCCGAAGTCCGACAACCAGCCGATGCACGAGAACGACGAGAGCTCGGGCAACCAGATCATCGGCAACACGATCCGCCCGTTCGGCTCGGAGTGCTTCAACGTCAAGGAGAACGCGCACGGCAACGTGTTCGAGAACAACGAGTGCTCGGGCAACACCGAACCCCGCGAGTTCAACGGCAGCAACATCGAGCTGCGCGGTCACGGCAACATCGTGCGCGGGAACGTGATCGCCGACAGCGCCGGCTGGAACGTGAAGATCCAGAGCGACGACGAGGACGACTACGACAACGGGGGCAACATCCTCGCGGACAACACCCTGTCCGGCGCGGTGGCAGAGCCGGTGCGCATCGGCTCGGACGCCCGCAGGGCGCGTTCTGCGGCAACCGCGTCACGGCGATCACGCAGGTGGACGGCCCGTCGCCCGGTGACATCACGGCCCCGTGCCCGTGAGGCCGTCCGCGGGCTGATCGGTGGGTGCCGGGGTGGCGCGGGTGGCTGCGATCACCGCGCTGAGCTCGGCGTGCAGGCGTTCCAGGTCGGCGAGGGGGAGGCCGAGCCGCTCGACCACGGCCGGCGGGATCCGCTCCGCATCCGCGCGCAGGGCCCGGCCCTGCCCGGTGAGGGTCACGGCCAGCGTGCGCTCGTTGCCCGGCACCCGCTGCCGGGACACCAGCCCTGCCGCTTCCAGCCGCTTGAGCAGCGGGGACAGCGTGGCGGGGTCGAGGGACAGCGCGGTGGCCAGGTCGGTGAGCGAGCGCGGCGAGCGCTCCCACAGAGCGAGCATCACCAGGTACTGCGGGTGGGTGAGCCCCATCGGCTCGAGCAGCGGCCGGTAGAGCGCGATGACGTTGCGTGCTGCCACCGCGAGTGCGAAGCAGACCTGACGGTCCAGGCGTAGCAGGTCGCTCGCGTGCGGGTCGTCACGGGCCGGTTCGGCGGTCACCCGGCTACGATACTTTGGACACCAATAGTTGGGGTGATAACCGTGGCTCTGCGCCGTCCCGGCCCGTTGCGCTGGATCGCCTACGCCTACGGCGCCGGGCTGCCCCCGCAGTACCGCGAGTGGGTGCTGCACGACGTCACCACCCGCACCTGGCAGCTGCGCCACCTCGGGCGCGCGGTCGTGCAGCTGGCACCCCTGCTACTGGTGATCTACCTGCTGCTGCCGGGGCCGGTGTGGGTGCGCGGCTGCGCCGTGCTCGGCGGGGCGCTGATCGGCCTCTTCTACTCGATGGCCTACATGTACGAGTCGGCCGAGCACCGCACGCTCAAGGCCGGCTACCCGCGGGGCACCACCACGCGCGTGCGCGAGGCGGCCGATGGCCGGGCCGAGCGCGACCTGCGCTACGCGCAGCGGTGGCGCCGCGACGGTGGCCCGTGACCTCCGGAACGGTGCTCCTTGTCGGTGGGCCCTCCTACGGTCCCCGCCATGACGACGTTGCCGGTCCACGATCCGCGCCTGCTGTTCTCTCAGGCAGTGGGTCAAGCCGAACACCAGGTCGCGGCGGTGCGTCCCGACGAGCTCGGTCACAGCACACCGTGTGGTGACTACGACGTCCGCGCCTTGCTGGGGCACATGGTCGGCGTGCTGCACAAGCTGGCCCGCGCAGGCGCAGGACGCGACGCCCGCGACGTCGCCGACGTGGTCGACGGTGTCGCCGACACCGGATGGGCCGCCGCGTTCGGCCTGGCCCGTCGAGAGGCCGAGGGGATCTGGGCCGACGACGCGCTGCTCGACCGGATGATCGCGCTGCCGTGGGGCACGCTGCCCGGCCGGGCCGTCGTGGACGCCTACACCCACGAGTTCACGGTGCACTCGTGGGACGTCGCCCGTGCCACCGGCCGGCTCGGCGACCTGGACCCGGCGCTGGCCGTTCGGGCCCTCGACGCGTTCACCGCGCTCGCCCCGCCGGAGTCCCGCGGTGGGCAGGGCCCGTTCGGACCGGTCGTCCCGGTGCCCGGTGACGCCGACGCGTACACCCGGCTGGCCGGGTACACCGGCCGCCGGCCCTGACCCGGACCGCTCACCCGTGTACCGGGCGGACCTGCTGATCGGCTACGGCGCCGCATACGTGCGGTGTCAGCGATATCGACGACGATCTATCGTCCTGGGGTGCTCCCCCGCATCGTGGTCCCGGTCGTCGCCGCACTCGCGATGGGCACGGCCGCAGCGTGCTCGGTCGCGGTGCCGGGCGTGCCGGCGCCCACCGGTGGTGGATCGCAGCCCGTGGTGCCCGCGGTCGAGCTGGACTACGACGAGGAGACCGCCGCGATCGCGCCCGCGTACGCCCGGGCCCGTACGTTCGACGTCTGCGCGTTCCACGACATCTCCACCGCGGAACAGATCTTCGAGAGGCCGGCTGCGGCGCTGTTGCCGAAGAGGTTCGACATCGCCACCTGTGAGCTCGACCTCGGTACCTTCAGCGACGCCTGGGAGATCTCGTTCGCCTACACCGAGGGAGGCTCGCGCTTCGGCGAGGAATGGTCGCCCGCGCAGGTGGGAGGCCGGACGGCCAAGCGGGATCCGGAGAGCGACCGCTGTGCGACCTTCGTCCCGTCCCGGGACTCCGACTCGGTGGGTCTCGACATCGAGATCAACAGTCCGTACATCGTGGAGAAGGAATCCTGCGAACCGCTCGATCGGTACCTCACCGAAGTGGTCTTCGCCAGGGTGGACCACCCGCCGACCCTGAACGAGGGGCTGACCGGGCCGCGGTCGCCCTTGCTGGGCAAGGACCCGTGCCAGGCCCTCGCCGCGGCCACCGCCGACGTCGAGGTGGATCCCGAGGAACTCCTGCCGGGCGAGGAGGTGGAGCGGACCCTCTCGATGGCCGCACCGTACCGGTGCTCCGGCTCCCACGGGGGCGACATCGTCGAGTACGCCCTGAACCTCACCGTCCTCGACGAGGACGAGCTCACGGGTGAGCCGATCGAGATCGGTGGGCTCCCGGCGTACCGGGCCGAGTCCCCGCCCGGGCTCGGCGAGTGCGGGTTCGTGGTCCCGGTGGACCCGGCCTTCGAGGGCATGAAGGCGGGTGAGCGCGGGATCGAGTACCGCACCGGTCTCGAGATCGGCCTGGCCACCTGCGAGGACGCCGACATGGCCCGGGCCGAGAAGATGGTGCAGGGAGTGCTGGGGCAGCCGGCCGCGGCCGAGCCCAGGCCCGGCGCGCAGCGGATCGGTCGCCTCGACCAGTAGGCCGGATCAGGCGTCGTGGGTTCGACGCGGGCTGCGTGGGTGTAGACGTTCATTCGGCCGTTGCGCACGAATCCGGCGAGCGTGAGGCCGCATTCGGCGGCGAGCTCCACCGCGAGCGAGGACGGCGCGGATACGGCCGCGAGCACCGGCACCCCCGCCATCACGGCCTTCTGCGCGAGCTCGAACGACGCCCGCCCGGACACGACGAGCACGCCGCCCTTCGCCGGGATCCCGCGCTGCATGAGCGCCCAGCCCAGCACCTTGTCGACGGCGTTGTGCCGCCCGACGTCCTCGCGCACGACGATCGGGTCGCCCGCGGCGGTGAAGAGCCCGGCGGCGTGCAGCCCGCCGGTGCTGTCGAAGACCCGCTGCCGGTCGCGGAGCACCTCGGGCAGCGCGGCGACCACCTCCGGTTCGACCTGCACCGGGTCGTCCGCGGGGGAGTGGCGCGTGCGCAGACGGACCGCGTCGAGCGACGCCTTGCCGCACACCCCGCACGACGAGGTCGTGTAGAAGTTGCGCTCCACCCCCGCGTCGGGTGCCGGGACGCCTTCGGCGAGGCGCACGTCGAGCACGTTGTAGGTGTTGCGGCCGTCCTCGTCGCGCGAGCCGCAGTACCGGGCGTCGCGGATGTCCTCGACGGCGCCGATCACGCCCTCGGTGAGCAGGAACCCGTGTGCCAGCTCCACGTCGTGGCCGGGCGTGCGCATCGTGACGGCGAGCGAGCGGCCGTCGACGCGCAGCTCGAGGGGCTCCTCGACGGCGAGGCGTCCGGCCGCCGCGTGCCCCGGCCGTCGGGGCCGATGCTCAGAACCAGCCGGCGGGCGATCAGACGGCCCATGGGCGTGCTCCCGGGTCGAGGGGGAGGAGGCGGGCGGCGATCGCGTCGGCGCGCCCCGGGTCCACCACGGCGAAGGCGTCGGCGGCGGCCGCGCCACGCAGCATCGCCGCGCCACCGTGGCCCACGGGAAGGGCGCCGGACGGCTCGACGGCCACCGGGACCAACCGGGTGTGCAGGGCGTGCCGCGCGATCCCGCCCGGCACCGGCACCGCCATCAGGGCCGGCAGCGGTGCGCCGCGCAGCCCGGCGATGGCGGGGACGGCGACGGTCAGGAATGCGGCCAGCGCGGCGAGCGGGTTGCCCGGCAGCCCCACGACCAGCGTGGAGCCCACCCTGGCCAGTGCCTGCGGGTGTCCCGGGCGGCACCGCACCCCGTCGACGAGCAGTTCGGCGTGCAGCTGCGCGAGCACCGCGCGCAGGTGGTCGGCCGGCCCCGCCGCCGACGAGCCGGACACCAGCACCAGGTCGGCCCGTTCCCCGGCCGCCGTGGCCAGTGCGGCGCGGAGGAGCGCCCGATCGTCGGGGACGGCGGTGGACGCCGGGTCGTGCCGGGCACCGGCACGGGCGAGCAGGCCGGGCAGCATCGGGCCGATCGCGTCGCGGACGGTGCCCGGGCCGGGTCGGCCGCTGTGGACCAGCTCGTTCCCGGTGACGAGCGTGGCGACCCGGGGGAGCGGCTGCACGAGCAGCCGGTCGTGGCCCAGCGCCGCGGCGAGCCCGAGCACGGCCGGGGTCACCCGGGTGCCGGCCGGGAGCACCACCTCGCCCGCCGCGCACTCCTCGGCCGCGGCCCGGATGTGGCGCCCGGGTGCCGCCGCGCCGTACAGCAGCGCGCCGTCGCGGACGGCGTCCTCGTCGGCGAGCACGGCGGTGGCGCCCGCTGGAAGCGGCGCCCCGGTGACGACGGCGCACGCCTCGGACCCGGCCAGCCGCGGTCCGCCGCGCACGACCGTCCACGGCGGCGGCCCGGACACCGCGTGGCCGTCCATCGCCGAACGGGGCACCGGCGGGTGGTCGGCCACCGCGACCAGCGGCTCGGCGAGCACCGTGCCGTCGGCGTCGGCGAGCGCGACGTGGTGCGGTGGCGGCGGCACCGCGGCCGTGTGGGCCACCTCGCGTGCGGCGTCCCAGGCGAGGCTGCCCGCCCCCACCGCGGCGTGCCGCACGTGCACGCTGGTCACGACACGCCTGCCGGGGCGAGGAGGCCCGCCGCGCGCACGGCGATCGCGTCGAGGCCGTCGCCGCCCTCGCCGGCGTGCGCGATCAGCGCGGCCCGCATCCGCGGGTCCCAGAACGCCAGCATGTGGTCGGCGACGGCCCGGGCCGCCTCACCAGGGCCCATGTGCGCGAGGTGCACGGCGAGGTCGTTGGCCATCCGCACGTGCGGGGGTGTGCCGTCCATCTACTCCCCTGCCCCTGAGATCGACTCGGCGACCGGCCGCGAGCCCAGCGACTCGCGCACCGCGGCCTGCTCGGGGGCGACCGCCACCTGCACCGCGGTGACCTTGTACTCCGGGCAGTTGGTGGCCCAGTCGGAGTTCTCCGTGGTCACCACGTTCGCGCCGGTGACCGGGTGGTGGAACGTCGTGTAGCAGACCCCCACCGGCATGCGCTCCGAGACGAGCGCGCGCAGCGTGGTGCGCCCCACCCGGCTGGAGAGCACGACCATGTCGCCGTCGTCCACGCCGCGCACCTCGGCGTCGTGCGGGTGCAGTTCGAGCAGGTCCTCGGGGTGCCACGCGACGTTGGCCGTGCGCCGGGTCTGGGCGCCGACGTTGTACTGGGACAGGATCCGGCCGGTGGTGAGGATCAGCGGGAACTTCCGCGTGGTGCGCTCCGGCGTGGGCACGTACACGGTCTCCATGAACCTGCCCTTACCCCGTACGAAGCCGTTCATGTGCATGACCGGGGTGCCGTCGGGGGCTGCCTCGTTGCACGGCCACTGCACGCTGCCGACCTGATCGAGGTGGGCGAACGAGACACCGGCGAACGTGGGCGTGGTGAGCGCGATCTCGTCCATGATCTGGCTCGACGAGTCGTAGCGCATCGGGTAGCCCATTGCCTGCGCGATCTCGCAGACGATCTCCCACTCGTGCTTGCCGGTCTGCGGCGCCATCACCGGGCGGACCCGGTTGATCCGGCGCTCGGCGTTGGTGAACGTGCCGTCCTTCTCCAGGAACGACGTGCCCGGCAGCAGGACGTGCGCGACTTCGCCGTCTCGTTGACGAACAGGTCCTGCACCACGACGAGGTCGAGCGCGGCGAGCGCGGCGTGGACGTGCTGGGTGTTGGGGTCGGACTGGGCGATGTCCTCGCCCTGCACGAACAGCGCGCGGAAGCTGCCGTCGATGGCGGAGTCGAACATGTTCGGGATGCGCAGGCCGGGCTCGGACAGGATCGGCGTGCCCCACAGCTGCTCGTAGATGTCGCGGACGTCGTCGTCGCCCACGTGCCGGTAACCGGGCAGCTCGTGCGGGAACGAGCCCATGTCGCAGGAGCCCTGCACGTTGTTCTGGCCACGCAGTGGGTTGACGCCCACACCGTCGCGGCCGATGTTGCCGGTGGCCATCGCGAGGTTGGCCATGGCCATGACGGTGGTCGAGCCCTGGCTGTGCTCGGTGACGCCCAGGCCGTAGTAGATCGCGCCGTTGCCGGCCCCCGCGTAGAGGCGCGCGGCCGCACGCATGTCCTCCGCCGCGACGCCGGTGATCTCGGCGACCGCCTCGGGGCTGTGCTCGGGGCGGGCGATGAACGTCTCCCACCCGGCCACCTCCTCGCAGCGCTCCTCCGTGAAGGCACGGTCGACGAGCCCCTCGGTCACGATCACGTGGGCCAGCGCGTTGAGGACCGCCACGTTCGTGCCGGGCTGCAGCGCGAGGTGGTGCGCGGCCTCGATGTGGGGGGTGCGGACGAGGTCGATCCGCCGCGGGTCGATCACGACGAGCTTCGCGCCCTGCCGCAGCCGCCGCTTCATCCGGGACGCGAACACCGGGTGCGCGTCGGTCGGGTTCGCCCCGATCAGCAGGATGACGTCGGCCTTCTCCACGGACTTGAAGTCCTGGGTCCCGGCCGACGTGCCGAACGTCTGCTTGAGGCCGTACCCGGTGGGGGAGTGGCACACCCTGGCGCAGGTGTCGACGTTGTTGTTGCCGAAGACGGCCCGCACCAGCTTCTGGACGGCGTAGACCTCCTCGTTCGTCGTCCGCGACGAGGTGATGGCGCCGATCGAGCCCGCGCCGTGCTCGGCCTGGATCTCACGCAGCCTGCGCGCCGTGAACCCGATGGCCTCCTCCCAGGAGACCTCCCGCCACTCGTCGGCGATCGACTCGCGCAGCATCGGCTTCATGACCCGGTCCGGGTGGCTCGCGTAGCCGAACGCGAACCGGCCCTTGACGCAGGAGTGACCCTCGTTCGCGCCGCCGTCCTTGTAGGGCACCATCCGGACGAGCTCGTCGCCGCGCAGCTCGGCCTTGAACGAGCAGCCGACGCCGCAGTACGCGCAGGTGGTGATCACGCTGCGGGTGGGCATCCCGAGCTCGACCACCGACTTCTCCTGCAGGGTGGCCGTGGGGCAGGCCTGCACGCACGCGCCGCAGGAGACGCAGTCGGACTCCATGAACGGCACGCCCGCACCCGCGGCGACCTTCGAGTCGAACCCGCGCCCGGAGATCGTCAGCGCGATCGTGCCCTGCACCTCGTCGCAGGCCCGCACGCAGCGCGAGCAGGCGATGCACTTGGACGCGTCGAAGTCGAAGTAGGGGTTCGACGTGTCCTTGAGCAGGTCCATGTGGTTGGCGCCGGCGTCCACGCCCGAGCCGTAGCGCACCTCGCGCAGCCCGGTGACGCCCGCCATGTCCTGCAGCTCGCAGTCGCCGTTGGCCGAGCAGGTGAGGCAGTCGAGCGGGTGGTCGGAGATGTAGAGCTCCATGACCCCGCGGCGCAGCTTGCCGAGCTTCTCGGTCTGCGTGCGGACCACCATGCCCGGGGCGACGGGCGTGGTGCACGACGCGGGCGTGCCGCGCGCCCCGTCGATCTCGACGACGCACAGCCGGCACGACCCGAACGCTTCGAGGGAGTCGGTGGCGCACAGCTTGGGGATGTCGAGGCCGGCCTGCTTGGCCGCGCGCATGACGGACGTGCCGGGCGGCACGGTGACCGCGACCCCGTCGATCGTCACCTCGACGGTCGCCTCACCCTCGCGGGCGGGCGTCCCGTAGTCCGGTTCCTTCAGCAGGCTCATCGTGTGAAGTCCTCTCCGAAGTGCTGCACCGCGCTGCGCACGGGCATGGGGGTCAGCCCGCCCATGGCGCAGAGCGACCCGTCGGTCATCAGCTCGCACAGGTCCTCGAGCAGCACGAGGTTCTTCTCGCGGTCCTGGCCGGTCCGGATCCGGTCGATCGTCTCGACGCCCCGGACCGCGCCCACCCGGCACGGGGTGCACTTGCCACACGACTCCTCGGCGCAGAAGGAGAAGGCGAAGCGCGCCATCGCGGCCATGTCGACCGTGTCGTCGAAGACGACGATCCCGCCGTGCCCGAGCATCGCCCCGGCCTCGGTGAACGCCTCGTAGTCCATCGACAGGTCGAACTTCTCCACCGGCAGGTACGCCCCGAGGGGGCCGCCCACCTGCACGGCGCGGGCCGGGCGGCCGGACGCGGTGCCGCCGCCGAGGTCCTCCACCAGCTCGCCGAGGGTGATCCCGAAGGCGGTCTCGACGATCCCGCCGCGCGCGACGTTGCCGCCGAGCTGGAAGACGCTCGTGCCGCGCGACCGCCCGACGCCCAGCGCGGCGTAGGACGCCGCGCCGTCCGCGAGGATCGCCGGCACCGAGGCCAGCGAGAGCACGTTGTTGACCACGGTGGGGCGGCCGAAGAGCCCTTCGAGCGCGGGGATGGGCGGTTTGGCCCGCACCTGGCCGCGCTTGCCCTCGAGGCTCTCCAGCATCGAGGTCTCCTCGCCGCAGATGTAGGCGCCCGCGCCGACCCGGACGTGCAGGTCGAAGGTGAGATCGGAGTCGAGGATCCGCTCGCCGAGCCAGCCGCGTTCCCGGGCGACCCCGATGGCCGCCGTCAGGGTCTCGACCGCGTCCGGGTACTCCGACCGCAGGTAGACGTAGCCCTCGGTGGCGCCCACGGCGTGCGCCGCGATCGTCATGCCCTCGATGAGGGTGAACGGGTCGCCCTCGATCAGCATCCGGTCGGCGAACGTGCCCGAGTCGCCCTCGTCGGCGTTGCAGCAGACGAACTTGACGTCGGCCTCGGCGCCGAGGACGGTGCGCCACTTGATCCCGGTGGGGAAGCCGGCACCGCCGCGGCCGCGCAGCCCCGACTCGACGACCGCCTCGACCACCGCCGTCGGGCTGGTCCGCAGCGCCGCCCGCAGCCCGGTCAGACCACCGTGGGTCACGTAGTCGTCCGCCGAGAGCGGGTCGACGACCCCGACCCGTGCGAACGTCACCCGCTGTTGCCGGCGCATCCACGGCAGGTCCTCGACGAGCCCGAGGTACACGCCCGACTCACCGTGCCGGATCGCGGGACTCGCCGGGCCGGGATGCACGACTCGCCCCCCTTCGGGCGAGTCCGACGTCTCGGCGCGGCGGGTCGGGCGTTCGGGCGCGGCGAGCATTCCTGCCGCGACCAGACCGTCCACGTCCTCGGGGGCGACCGGGCCGTAGCCCACGCGCCCGGCCGGCGTCTCCACCTCGACCAGCGGCTCCAGCCAGAGCATGCCGCGCGATCCGGTGCGCACCACGTCGGCGCCCGCGGCGGTCAGCCGCTCGGCGACCACGTCGCGCCGACGGACCGCGCCGCCGAGTCCCGGGGGACGAACACGCGGGTCGTCATGCCGTGGCCACCTCTCCGAGCAGCGCGTCGAGGCGGGCCGGGCTCACCCGGCCGTGCAGCGTGCCGTCGACCTGCACCGCGGGCCCGAGCGCGCAGTTGCCGAGGCAGAAGACCTCGTCGAGGGAGATCGCCCGGTCGGAGGTGGTCTCACCGAAGCCGACGCCCAGCCGGCGCGTCGCGTGCGCGGCGAGCGCCTCGGCCCCGACCGCCTGGCACGCCTCGGCCCGGCAGATCCGCACGGTGGCGCGCCCGCCGGGTTCGCGGCGGAAGTCGCGGTAGAACGTGACGACACCGTGCACCTCGGCCACCGCGATGTTGAGCACGTCGGCGATGACCGGAACGTCGGCCGGATCGACGTGACCCAGCTCGTGCTGTACCGCGTGCAGGATCGGCAGCAACGGTCCGCGCAGCTCGCGCAGCCGGCCGGCGATCGCCCGCACCCGTTCGACCCGCAGCGCCGCGAGGTCCGAGACGTCGATGCTCATACCGTAGACAGTTGCGATCTGACCTAGAACAGGTCAAAGCAAACTTCCTGATCCCGCGATAAGCCGCGGTTATCGACCGCGCCGGTACGCCCGCCCACGTGGCGAGAGCCGGTAGCCGACCTCGAGGCTCTCGGTCAGCCCCAGCTCCTTGAGCTTGCGCACGTCCCGCTTGAACGGCAGCGTCTCGCGCCCCATCCGGGCCGCCAGGTCGGGCGCACGCACACCGGGGTTCTCCGCGATCAGATCCAGCACCGCCGCCGTCCACGGCCCGTGGGGCGAGGAACGGTCCATCCGGGCCAGCCGGGCGTCCAGGTCGGCGCGGTCGGCCTGCGACAGCCGCCGCTTCGCCCGCAGCGCCACCCGCGGGTCCGGACCCGCCGGCCGCACCCCGATCCGGTAGAGCTGCCCGTCACCCCGCTGCGCCCGCTGCAGCGCCGCCAGATCGGCGAACCCGGCGGCGTGGGCGTCCTGCGCGGTGATCGCGGTCTCGTCCACCGGGTCGACGGATGTGAACTCGACGACCCCGACCACCGTGCGCTGCGTGCCGCCCACGCGCACCCGCGGCCGGTCCCACCGCCGGAACGCCAGCGTGACCGTGCCGGCGGCGATGGCGTCGAGTACCGGGCGGCGGATCATCACGTGCAACATCGTGCCCGCACTCGGGTCAGCGGAGAACACATAGACTGGTGGGAACGTGTCCGCGAGAGCGTCGCAGGGAGGAGCGTGCCGTGAACGCCGACGAGCGTCGGTTCGCCGTCCTTCGGGCGATCGTCGCCGACTACGTCTCCACCCACGAGCCCGTCGGCTCGAAGATGATCGTCGAGCGGCACAACCTCGGCGTCTCCAGTGCCACCGTGCGCAACGACATGGCGGTGCTGGAGGAGGACGGGCTCATCGCCCAGCCCCACACCAGCGCCGGTCGCGTGCCCACCGACAAGGGCTACCGGCTGTTCGTCGACCGGCTGGCGCAGGTCAAGCCGCTGTCGGGGCCGGAGCGGCGCGCGGTGCAGGCGTTCCTCGACGGCGCCGTCGACCTCGACGACGTGCTGCGGCGCAGCGTGCGGCTGCTCGCCCAGCTCACCCGCCAGGTCGCGGTGGTGCAGTACCCCACGCTCACCCGCTCCACGGTGCGCCACTGCGAGATCGTCGTGCTCACACCCGCGCGGCTGATGCTCGTGCTCATCACCGACAGCGGCCGGGTCGACCAGCGGGTCGTCGATCTCGGCGACGTGATCACCGACGACGCGGTGTCGCAGCTGCGCACGCTCGTCAACGGGGCACTGGTCGGCCGCCCGCTCGCGGTGGCCTCCGCCGCGGTCGCCGAGCTGCCCCACACCGCGCCCGCCGAGCTGCGCGACGTCGTGATCGCGGTGTCCACCGTGCTGATCGAGACGCTCGTCGAGCACCCCGAGGAGCGGCTCCTGCTGGGCGGCACCGCCAACCTCACCCGCAACACCGCCGACTTCCCGCACTCGCTGCGCCAGGTCCTCGAAGCGCTCGAGGAACAGGTGGTGGTGCTGCGGCTGTTGGCATCTGCGCAGGAGCCGAACACGGTCACCGTGCACATCGGTGAGGAGAACGAGGCGGAAGAGATGCGCGACACCTCCGTGGTGTCCATCGGCTACGGGCCGGGCACCGTGCTGGGTGGTATGGGGGTGCTCGGACCCACGAGGATGGACTACCCGGGCTCGATCGCGGCGGTGCACGCGGTCGCCCGGTACGTGGGTGAGATCCTGGCTGGACGCTGACGCGCGGCGAAGGGCCGCATCCGGAGCAGTACCGATCGAGAAGGACCATGGGGAACGCGCACGTGGTACGGGACTACTACGGGACACTCGGCGTCGCGCCAGACGCCGGTCCCGACGAGATCAAGCGGGCCTACCGCAGGCTGGCGCGTGAGCTGCATCCCGACGTGAACCCGGACGCGGCGGCGCAGGAGCGTTTCCGCGAGGTGAGCGCCGCGTACGAGGTGCTCTCCGACCCGGAGAAACGGCGCATCGTCGACCTCGGCGGCGACCCGCTGGGCAACGGCGGTGGCGGGGGCGGCGGCGCCGGCGACCCGTTCAGCCAGTTCGGCTTCGGCGACATCATGGACGCGTTCTTCGGCGGCCAGGGCGGCGTGCGCGGGCGGGGCCCGCGCAGCCGGGTGCAGCCGGGCGCCGACGCCCTGATCCGGATGCAGCTCACGCTCGAGGAGTGCGCGAGCGGCGTCACCCGCGACCTCACCGTCGACACGGCCGTGCTCTGCGGCGAGTGCACCGGTTCGGGTTGCGCGCCGGGCAGCGCGCCCACGATGTGCGACATCTGCAACGGTCGGGGCGAGGTGCAGAGCGTGCAGCGCTCGTTCCTCGGCCAGGTCGTCACCTCGCGGCCGTGCCCCACCTGCCGGGGCTTCGGCGAGGTGATCCCGGAGCCGTGCCGGCAGTGCGGCGGCGACGGGCGGGTGCGCTCGCGTCGCACGGTCGGTGTCCGGATCCCGGCCGGCGTGGCCGACGGCATGCGCGTCCGGCTGGCGGGCCAGGGCGAGGTCGGCTCCGGCGGCGGCCCGGCGGGCGACCTCTACGTGGAGGTCGAGGAGGAGCCGCACGAGCTGTTCACCCGGGACGGCGCTGACCTGCACTGCACCGTGCAGCTGCCCATGACGGCCGCGGCGCTGGGCACCACCCTGCCGCTGCCCACCCTCGAGGGCACCGAGGAGCTGCACCTGGAACCGGGCACCCAGGGCGGCACCGTGCGCAGCTGCGCGGCAAGGGCATGCCCCGGCTGCGCTCCACCGGGCGCGTCGACGGCCACGGCGACCTGATGGTGCACGTCGACGTGGCGGTGCCCACCAAGCTCGACGCGAAGCAGACGGAGCTGTTGCGCCAGCTCGCCGCGCTGCGCGGTGAGGAGCAGCCCGACCTCGCAGGCGGCAACCGCAACGGCCACGGCATCTTCTCCCGGTTGCGCGACTCGTTCGGCCGGTGAGCACCGCGCCCCTGTTCCTGCTCGACCCGCTGCCCGGCGTCGGCCCCGCCCGGCTGGACGGCGCCGAGGGCAGGCACGCGGCCACCGTCAAGCGGCTGCGGCCCGGCGAGTCCGTGCTGCTGTCGGATGGCTGCGGCGGGCTCGCGCAGGCCGTCGTCGACGCTGCCGGGCGGGACTCCGTCGACCTCACGGTCACCGGGCGGGCCGACGCCGCACCGCCCGTGCCCCGCGTGCTGCTCGCTCAGGCGCTGGTGAAGGGCGACCGTGGTGAGCTCGCCGTCGAGCTCGCCACCGAGGCGGGCGCGACGGGATCCTGCCGTGGCGCGCGGCCCGCTGCGTCGCGCTGGGAGGAGGGGCCGCGCGGCGAGAAGGCGCTGGCCCGCTGGCGCAGCACCGTGCGCGAGGCCACGAAGCAGGCCCGCCGACCGTGGCTGCCGGTCGTCGAGGAGCCGGTCACGACGGCCGCGCTCGCCCGTCGGGCCGCCGCCGCCGACCTCGCGCTCGTGCTGCACGAGGCGGGTGCGGAGCGGCTCACCGACGTCTCGTTGCCCGCGAGTGGCGACCTGCTGCTCGTCGTCGGCCCCGAGGGTGGGATCACCGACGCCGAGCTCGATACGCTGGTCGCGGCGGGTGCCCGGCCGGTGCGGCTGGGGCCCGAGGTGCTGCGGGCCTCCACCGCGGCCGCGGTGGCGCTGGGCGCTTTGGGGGTGCTCACCCCGCGTTGGGGGTGACGTTCCCCCGTCATCCGGGTGAGAGCGGGCTCCCGTTTGTCGCGGCGGGAGTACCGTCGCCCCTGTTCCGGTCGTGACGCCGCGGGTGCGCTGCACCCGCGGAGCCACGCCGCGGGGGACGTACCCCCCACGTCCACCCGCGGCGTGGTGACCGAACGTGCGATGCTCCCGGCATGCCGACCGACCCGACCCGGATCGCCTACGGCGACCACCCCAGCCAGTTCGGCGAGCTCACCCTCCCCGCGGGCGAGCCCTGCGCCGTCGTCGTCGTGGTGCACGGCGGGTTCTGGCGCCAGCGCCGCGGTCTCGAGCTCGGCCGCCCGCTCGCCGCCGACCTCGCCGCCGCCGGATACGCGGCGTGGAACATCGAGTACCGGCGGGTGGGAGGCGATGGCGGCTGGCCCGCCACGTTCGAGGACGTCGCCGCGGCCGTGGACGTCCTCGCCGACCACCCGCTGCCGTTGGACCGGGTGGTGGCCGTCGGGCACTCGGCGGGCGGGCACCTCGCCACCTGGCTCGCGGTGCGCCCCGGCCTGCCGTCGGACGCACCCGGCGCGGCTCCCGCCGTCCGCCTCCGCGGGGTGGTCAGCCAGGCCGGCGTGCTCGACCTGGTCGACGCCGAACGGCGCGGTGTGGGCAACGGCGCGGCGAGTGACCTGCTCGGCGGCGGCCCGGACGACGTCCCGGAGCGGTACGCCCTCGCCTCGCCGGTGGAGCGGCTGCCGATCGGCGTCCCCGTGGTGTGCGTGCACGGCACGGCCGACGTCAACGTGCCGATCCGGCAGAGCGAGCGTTTCGTGGCCGCGGCCGGCGCGGATGCGGAGCTGGTCACGCTCCCGGGAGCCGACCACTTCGCCGTGATCGACCCGGAGACGCCGGCGTGGAAGGCGTGCCGCGACGGCCTCGAGCGAATCCTGGACAACGGGGGCCGGACGAACGGCACGCTCGTCCAATAGGTTTGGACCAACGTGCCGTTCATCCCACTCCCCGGAGGCTCCCCGTGTCCGTGCTCTCCGACCTGCTTCACGCCTTGCGCGAACGCACCGTCTCCGTCGTTGACCTGACCGCCCCGCTCCGTGCCGACACACCGGTACTGCAGCTGCCGCCGCCGTTCGCCAACGCGTCGGCGTTCGGGCTCTCCGAGATCAGCCGCTACGACGA
Organism: Pseudonocardia sp. CNS-004; assembly: GCA_001942185.1. Classification (GTDB taxonomy): domain Bacteria; phylum Actinomycetota; class Actinomycetes; order Mycobacteriales; family Pseudonocardiaceae; genus Pseudonocardia. The sequence continues at coordinate 82,684 of MKJV01000076.1, read as the reverse complement.
CCGCGGCCCCGCCTGGTACTGGAACGACATCCACACCTCCGAGCACACCGGCACCCACTTCGACGCACCGGTCCACTGGGTCACCGCGAAGGACGGGGAAGACATCGCGCAGGTCGCGCCGCAGAAGCTGCTGGCCCCCGCCGCGGTGCTCGACTTCGCTCACCGGGCGGCCGCGAACCCGGACTTCCTGCTCGAGATCGAGCACGTGCGCGCCTGGGAGGAGGAGCACGGTGCGCTGCCCGAGGGCGGCTGGCTGCTCTACCGCACCGGATGGGACGTGCGCAGCGCCGACTCCGACGCCTTCCTGAACGCGGGCGCGACGCCGGGGATCTCCGTGGAGTGCGCGAAGTGGCTCGCCGAGGAGGCGCCGATCCTCGGGCTGGGCGTGGAGACGGTCGGCACCGACGCCGGCGCGGCGCACGGCTTCGACCCGCCGTTCCCGTGCCACAGCTTCCTGCTCGGCGCGGGCAAGTACGGGCTCACCCAGCTGCAGAACCTGGCCCAGCTGCCGCCCACCGGGGCCGTGGTGGTGGCAGGCCCGCTCCCGATCGTCGGCGGGTCGGGCAGCCCGGCGCGCGTGCTGGCCCTGGTGGAGCGGTGACGGTTGCGGCGCTCGTGGGGCGGGCGCTCGCCGATCTCGGCGTCGGGCACGCGTTCGGGGTGGTCGGCAGCGGCAACTTCCACGTGACGAACGCGCTGCGCGCAGGCGGGGTGCCCTACGTGGCGGCGCGGCACGAGGGCGGCGCCGCCACGATGGCCGACGCGTACGCCCGCACCAGCGGCCGCGTCGGCGTGCTCTCGGTGCACCAGGCTGCGGGCTCACCAATGCGCTGACCGGGATCACGGAGGCGGCGAAGAGCCGCACCCCGATGCTGGTGCTCGCCGCCGACACCGGCGCGGCGGCGGTGCGCTCGAACTTCCGGATCGACCAGGACGCGCTGGTGAGCTCGGTGGGCGCGGTGGCCGAGCGAGTGCACTCGCCGGGCTCGGCGCTCGCCGACGTCGTGCGCGCCTACCGCACCGCCGTGGAGCAGCGCCGCACCGTGGTGCTCAACCTGCCCCTCGACGTGCAGGAGCTCCCCGTGGAGGCGGGCCCGGTGCCCGCGGTGGCGCCGTTCGCGCCGGTCCGCCCCGGCGCGGACGCGGTGCAGTCACTCGCCGGGCTGATCGCCGCGGCGCAGCGGCCGGTGTTCGTCGCGGGCCGCGGCGGGCGGGGCGCAGGCGCCGAGCTGCGCGACCTGGCCGAGGCGTCGGGGGCCCTGCTGGCCACGTCCGCCGTCGCGGCGGGACTCTTCGCCGACGACCCGTGGTCGCTCGGGATCTCCGGCGGCTTCGCCACCCCGCTCGCCGCCGAGCTGATCTCCGGCGCCGACCTCGTGGTGGGCTGGGGCTGCACCCTCAACATGTGGACGATGCGCCACGGCGCGCTGATCGGCCCGGACGCCACGGTCGTGCAGGTCGACCTGGACGCCGACGCTATCGGCGCGAACCGGCCGGTGCACCTGGGCGTGCTCGGCGACGTCGGCGCCACGGCCGTGGACGTGCGTACCGAACTCGACGGCCCCCGCACCGGCTACCGGACCCCACAGGTCGCCGCCGGGATCGCCGAGCGCGGTCGCTGGCGCAGCGAGCCCTACGAGGACCTGACCGGGCCCGGGGGTATCGACCCGCGCACGCTGTCGATCGCCCTCGACGACCTGCTGCCCGCCGAACGCACGGTGGCCGTCGACTCCGGCAACTTCATGGGCTACCCCAGCGCCTACCTGCGCGTACCCGACGAGCACGGCTACTGCCTCACCCAGGGCTTCCAGTCGATCGGCCTGGGCCTGGCCACCGCGATCGGTGCCGCGTGCGCCCGGCCCGACCGGCTCGCCGTTGCGGCGCTGGGCGACGGTGGTGCGCTGATGTCGGCAGTCGAGCTGGAGACGGTGGCGCGGCTGGGCCTGCCGATGGTGGTCGTGGTGTACGACGACCGCGGCTACGGCGCCGAGGTCCACCACTTCACCGGCGATGACCACACCACCGTCGCCTTCCCGGACACCGACATCGCCGCCATCGGCCGCGGCTACGGCTTCGAGGCCGTCACGGTGAACGCGCCCACGGACCTCGACGCGTGGCGCACTGGGTGGCAGGCGACCGCGAGAAACCGCTCCTGGTGCACGCGAGGATCGCTTCGGACGGCGGCTCCTGGTGGCTGGCGGAGGCCTTCCGGGGCCACTAGCACTGGTTGTCGGGTGCGCCGGCGATGACCGGGGCGTGATCGCCGGAAGTGGTCGGAGAGCGCCGGATGCGACGCGCTGACACCACTTCCGCCGATCGTGTGCGTGTCGGAGATCGGCCCTGTGAAGCCCGGCGCGGTGTGCGAAGCGTGCGGCGCGTGGGCGCGCAGCCCACCGGACAACCGTTTCCCCAGCCGCGCGTCTCTACTGCATGAACGGAACCCGGATCGTGAGCGTTCTGCTGGTGGGGATGGGACTGCTGGCGGGCTGCGGGGGAACGGACCAGCCGACCGGGGTGGGGATCGCGACCGCCACACCGACGGCCGCACCGACGGCGACACCGGCGCCTCCGGAGCCGGCACCCGCACCGGTCCCACCCCCGGCCGGGGAGGGCGGTGGCGGGGGAGGGACGGAGCGGCCGACGGACATCCCGCCGACCGACCCGCGCTGCGCGCCCGCCCAGCTCGAGGGCCGGATGGTTCCGGGCGATTCGGCGGCGGGGCACCGCTCGGCGACGCTCGTGGTGACGAACGCGTCGACCAACGCGTGCACGCTCTACGGCTACGGCGGCGCGCAGCTCTACACCGCGAGCGGCGTGCCGATCCCGACCCGGCTGACGCGGGCGCTCGACCCCGGGCCGGCGCTGGTGCGGCTGCTGCCCGGGTCGACCGCCCGCAAGGACGTGCGGTGGACCGTGGTGCCCACCGGCGACGAACCGGTGGACGAGCCCTGCCAGGTGCCCGCCAGCGAGATCCGCGTGATCCCGCCGGACGAGACCTCCCCGTTCTCCGTGATCTGGGACCTCGGCCCCGTCTGCGACGGCGGCCGGCTCGACGACAGCGCCTTCCACGCCTCGTGACGGTCGGACGCTGCTTCGACGAGAAGATGACCCTGACGGCCCGTGATCGCGCCGAGCAGTACTTCACGGTCGCCGCGACGGCGGCGGTGTGCTCTTCGGGCTGATCATTGGCGGTTGATCGCCACGAACAGCACACCAGCGTGAGCACGGCAGCAATGAGGTACCGCCCGGACCGATCAGCCGTCCCGTGCGGGCGCCGTCCGGCGTCTGGGCCCGGCGACGCCGGCGGGGATCAGCCCTTGATCCCCGACTCCGCGACGCCCTGCACCAGGTAGCGCTGGAGGAAGACGAACACCAGTACCAGCGGCACGATCGAGATCAGCGCGGCCATGAACACCTGGTGCAGGTTGATCGTCTGCGCGGTCATCAACGTGGAGAGCGAGACCTGCACCGTCCACATGTCCTGCTCCTGCCCGACGACCAGCGGCCAGAGGAACTGGTTCCACGAGTGGACGACCGTGATGACCGAGATGGCGGCGAAGAAGCTCAGCGAGTTGGGCACGACGATCCGCCAGAAGACGCCGAAGTAGCCGAGACCGTCGATGCGCCCCGCCTCCTCCAGCTCGCGCGGGAAGTTGAGGAAGTACTGGCGGAACAGGAACGCGGTGAACCCGCTGAACAGCACCGGGACGATGATCCCCTGGTAGGAGTTCACCCAGCCCAGCCGCGACACGATGATGAAGCTCGGCACGAACGTCACCGCGGGCGGCACCATCAGCGTGAGCAGCACCGCGTAGAAGATCGGGGTGGCGTAGCGGAACGGGATGCGGGCCAGCGCGTACCCGGCCATCGACGACAGAAGCACGGTGCCCGCCGTCTGCGCCACCGCGATGAACGCCGAGTTGAACAGGCTCCGCGCGAAGCCGCCCGACGTCTCCTCGAAGACCTCGCCGATGTTGCCCCACCGCAGCGAGCTCGGGAAGATCGTCCAGTCGACGCCGGTGATCTCCTTGTCGGTCGCGAACGCGTTGCGCAGCATCAGGTAGAACGGCAGCAGGAACAGCACGGTCGCGACGACCAGCGCGGCGTACCGCGCCGCGGTGCCGGCAACGCTCGACTGCTTCATGCCTCGGGCCTCCCGAACCCGTACACGCGGTTCTGCACGAGCGTGACCAGCACGATCAGGGCGGCGAGGATCATGGCGCCCGCGCTGCCGTGGCCGTAGTCCTGGTTGCCCTGCGCCGTGTAGTAGAGGTACACGAGCGGCGGGCGGGCCAACGAGCTGTTGCCCAGCAGGTTGTAGAACTCGTCGAACGCCTGGTAGGCCGCCACCAGGTTGAGCAGCAGCACCGCCACCGACGTCGTCCGCAGCTGGGGCAGGGTGATGTGGCGGAACGTCTGCCAGCCTGCCTTGGCACCGTCGACGTAGGCGGCCTCGTAGAGCTCCGGCGAGATCCGCTGCAGCCCCGCGAGGAACAGGATGATGTAGAACCCGAGCTGCAGCCAGAGCCGCACGGTGGCGATCACGAGCCAGTACCACGGCGGGCTCACCGACGACAGCCACGCGATGTTCTCCACGCCGAACACCGAGAGCACCTGGTTGGCCAGCCCGAACCGGACCCCGTTGAAGATCGACAGCTTCCAGACGAGCGACGCGACGACGTAGGAGCACGCGGTGGGCAGGAAGAACGCCGACCGGAAGAACGCCCGCGCCACCGTGATCTGGTTGAGCAGCACCGCGAGCAGCAGCGCCAGCACGAACGTGAGCGGCACGATGATCGCGGCGAAGATCGTGAACGTCCACAGGCTGTCCAGGAACGGCCCGGGCATGAGCAGGTCGATGTAGTTCTGGAGGCCCACGAACTCGCGGGGCTGCACGGTGTTCTGCGCCCGGTTGAAGCTCAGGACGAAGCTCCACGCGATCGGCAGGTACACGAACACGACCAGCCCGGCGAGGAACGGGCCCATGAAGAGCCAGAACGCCGGCGTGGCACCCATGCTCCCGCGGCGCCGCGGCCGGGAACCGGGCGCGCGCGCCTCCGCCGCAGGGGTCTGGACAGCCGTCACGCGGCCTCCTCACCGGCGCTCGTCGGCCGCGTTCCGGCGGTGGCCGTGCTGTTTCCGATGGTGCGCTCCGCTCACGCCGCGAGACGGGCCAGCTCGGCCTCGACCGCCTGCTGCGCCTTGCCGAGCTCGGCGTCGATGTCGCCGCCGCCGCGCACGATGGCGGTGGCGGCGTCGGCGAACGCCGACTTCATCTTCGGGGTCCACATCGGGCTCCGCGCCACCGCGTACTCGTTGAAGATGCGCAGGCTTCGGCGGCTACGCCTTCCTGCAGCTTCTGCGCTGTGGAGGCGAGGCTCGTGCGGGGCGGGATGTGGAAACCGTAGTTGAGGTTGAAGTCCTCCTGGGCCTCCGCATTGTCGATCCACAGCCACTTCGTGAAGTCCTTGGCCATGTCGACGTCCGTGGCCTTCGCGCTGACCATGGACGCCCACCCGCCGAGGAAGGTGCACGGCTTTCCCACCGTCCCGCTCAGGGCGGGCCAGGGCACGATGCCGAAGTCGTCGCCCAACGCCTCCTGGATCTTCGGCATCGCCCACAGGCCGCACCACTGCATGGCGGCGAGCTCCTGCGTGAACGCCGACGGGTCCCAGAAGTCGGTGGGGCCCCGAGCAGGAGTGACCCGCTGTCGGCGAGTTCCCGCAGCTTGCGCAGCGCGTCCTTCGCCTCCGGAGTGGTGAACCCGATCTTGTTGTCTGCGGTGAGGTTCGCCGTGCCGGCCATCCACAGCACGGGATCGAGCATGGCGCCGCCCCCGAACGCCGGGGTGACGCCCGCGTCGTTGCCGATGAACAGGCCCTTGATGCCATTCCGGTCGAGTGCGCGGGACGCGTCGATCAACTCGTCCATCGTCGTGGGTGGTTGCACACCTGCCGCGGCCAGCAGGCTCTTCCGGTAGTAGATGAACCCGGTGTCATCGACGATCTTCACGCCGTAGATCGACCCGTCGAGCGACGTGGCCGTGATGTCTGCGTCGGTGTAGTCGTCCCGCACCGGCCCGACGATGTCGTCGAGAGGGGCGACCTGGCCGCTACGGACCATGTCGACGTTGAACTCGCCGTACTCGAACACGTCGGGGCCGTTGTCGGACAGCAGCCCCGAGGCGAGCTTCGAGTTGTAATCGCCCGGAGTCCACTGCACCTCGACGGTGGCCTTGTCGTAGCCCTCGGCGTACCGCTTGACGGCCTGCTCGGTGCCCGACTCGCCGTAGAGGTGGTACCACTGCTTGAGAGTCGGCTTCCCGCCACCGGACCCGCCGCTGTCGAGCCCACCGCTGTCGCCCCCGCACGCGGCCAGCGCGCCCCCCGCACCGAGCGCCCCGAGCAGCGACAGGAACGTCCGTCGAGTGGACGGCGGCATGTTCGGCAGAAGGGATTTCTCCGCAGGCATACTGGCCCTCTCGTCCTCGCTGACGGGTGGTGCGGAAAGCCTTTACTCGATGATCGACGCTATGACTCCGGTCACACGGGTGTCAATGGCGGATGTGGTCATGCACGGCGGAACCGCAGGGTGACGATCCGGAACGGGCGCAGCGCCAGCGCGCCGTCGCCCGAGAGGGCGACCGGCTCCGGGAGAGGGCGTTCCAGCAGGTCGGTCTCGACCACCTCCGTGTGTTCGAACCCCGCTGTGATCCGGGCACTCGCCCGCCCGCCGTGCGCCTCGTACAGGCGGACGACCACGTCGCCGCTGCCGTCCTCGGCGAGCTTCACGGCCTCGACGACGACCGCGTCGGAGTCGACGGTGACGAGCGGCGCGACCGCGGAGCCGCCGGGGACGGAGCGCAACGGAAGGTTCAGCCGGTACCCCTCGGCCACCGCGTCGGCGATCGTCGCGCCTGTGCGCAGGGACACCCGCATCCGGTGCTCGCCCTGGTCGGCGGAGGGGTCCGGGAAGAGCGGCGCGCGCAGCAGCGACAGCCGCACCACCGTGGTCGTCCCGCCGTCCTCGCGGGTGGAGCGGGTGACGTCGTGGCCGTACGTCGAGTCGTTCGCGACGGCCACGCCGTAGCCGGGCTCGCCGACGTGTACCCAGCGGTGGGCGACGGTCTCGAACCGGGCGGCGTCCCACGAGGTGTTGGTGTGGATCGGCCGGTGCAGGTGCCCGAACTGGATCTCCGACGTGGCCCGCTCGGCGTGCACGTCGAGCGGGAAGGCGAGCTTGAGCAGCTTCTGCCGCTCGTGCCAATCGACGTGCGTGTCGATGTCGATCGCGGCCGCGCCCGCATCGAGCGACACGACCTGGGTGATCGTCGATGCGCCGGTCTTGCGCACGATCCGCACGGCGGCCCGGTCCGGACCGCTGTCGACGACGGCCAGCTCGGCCACGTCGGTGAGGTCGCGGCCGTGGCGGCGGTAGTGCTCGTCGATGTCCCACGCGTCCCACTGGGTGGGGGTGTCGCGGTGCAGCTGCAGCAGGTTCGCCGCCGTGCCGGCCGGCACGAGCTCGCGGTCGGCGGTGAGGTCGCGCACGGAGGTGAGCAGCCCACGCTCGTCGATCACGGCGCGGACGATCCCGTTGTTCAGCACCGTCCCCTCCACCCGTGAGTGGGTACGAGTGCTGTCGCGCTCGTTCCCGCTCACGACCCCGCCCATGGCGGGCACGCCCTCGACGGCGTAGGGGCCGGCGTTGACGACGACCTCGCCGTCCCCGTCGCCCGCCAGGGCGGCGAGCGAGCGGGCGATGACGCCGTCGAGCTCCTCGGCGACGCGGGCGTAGTTGCGTTCCGCCTCCTGGTGCACCCAGGCGATCGATGTGCCGGGCAGGATGTCGTGGAACTGCTGCAGCAGCACGGTGTGCCAGCAGCGTTCCAGCACGTCGGCCGGGTAGGGCAGGCCGGCCCGGACGGCCGCGGTGGCCGCCCAGAGCTCGGCCTCGCGCAGCAGGTGCTCGCTGCGCCGGTTGCCGCGCTTGGTGCGCGCCTGCGACGTGTAGGTGCCCCGGTGGAACTCCAGGTACAGCTCGCCCGACCACACCGGTGGGCGCGGGTACTCGGTCTCCGCGGTGGAGAAGAACTCGGCGGGGGTGGTCATCCGCACCGTGGGCGAGCCCTCGAGTGACTTCGTCCGCGCCGCGGCGGCCAGCATCTCCCGGGTGGGCCCGCCGCCGCCGTCGCCCCAGCCGAACGGCACGAGCGAGGTGTTGGCGCGCCCCTTCTCGGAGTACTGGCGTTGCGCGCGGTGCAGCTCGGCCTGCGAGAGCTCCGCGTGTAGGTGTCCACGGGCGGGAAGTGCGTGAACACCTGGGTGCCGTCGATGCCCTCCCAGCGGAACGTGTGGTGGGGCATCACGTTCGTCTCGTTCCACGAGATCTTCTGCGTGAGGAACCAGCGGGAGCCGGCTGCCTTGATCAGCTGCGGCAGGGCGGCGGAGTAGCCGAACGAGTCGGGGAGCCACACCTCGGGCGGCTCCACGCCCAGCTGCTCGATGAAGAACCGCTTGCCCGCCACGAACTGGCGGGCCAGCGCCTCGGAGCCGGGCATGTTGGTGTCGGACTCGACCCACATGCCGCCGACCGGCACGAACCGGCCCTCGCTCACCCGCTGCTTGAGCCGCTCGAACAGATCCGGCTGGTGCTCCTGCAGCCACGCGTACTGCTGGGCCGAGGACGCGGCGAACACGAACTCGTCGTCGGTGTCCATCAGGTCGAGGACGTTCGCGAACGTGCGCGCCACCTTGCGGACGGTCTCGCGCACCGGCCACAGCCACGCCGAGTCGATGTGCGCGTGGCCGACCGCGTGCACCCGGTGCGCACTGGGCCACGCCGGGCTCGCCAGCACTCCCGCGAGCTCGGCCCGGCCCAGCTCGGCGGTGCCGGACACGTCGTGCGGGTCGACGGCGTCCACGGCCCGCTCCAGCGCGCGCAGCACATCGGCGCGTCGCGGCAGGTCCGCCGGCAGCTCGTCGACCAGCCCGGACAGGGTCCAGAAGTCCTGTGTCAGCTCCCAGACCGGCACGTCGAGCAGCGCGATGTCGGCGGCGACGAGCCGGTAGAGCGGGTCGTCGCCCGCGGTGGCCGGATCGCCCATCCCGGTCGGCGCGTACGCCCAGTCGCTCGCGACGCCCGGGTTGGACGCCGCCTCCACGTACAGGTCGACCGCGGACCCCGGCCCGCCCGGCAGCGGGACGTGCGCGTTGCGCGGCTCGACGGCCGCGACCACGACGCCGTCGGGGGTGTAGGCGAGGCCCTCGGACTGGAAACCGGGCTGCACGCCTGCGAACCCGAGGTCGAGGGCGAGCTCGGGCCGGGTGCCCGGGCCCGTCCAGCCGGCCGGCACCGTGCCGGTGACGCGGAACCACACCGTGCCCCACGGCCGGCCCCACGGCGAACCCACCGCGAACGGCGTGAACTCCTGCCGCACCGCATCGGCGAACGGCACCGGCTCACCCGGTGCCGTCCAGGCCGTGACCTGGAGCGGCACCCGCTCCCGGTAGGTGGCAGGGGCGAGGCGTTCGCGGACGAAGCGTGCGATCCGCTGCTGGACCAGCCTGGAGTCGTCGTGCACGCGTTTAATCCAACCTATGGAGTAAATGGACTGTCAAGGGGCGGGGCCGGAAACGGCGGGCGTGTCGTCGGTGGGTCGCGGTAGCATCGGCCCGGACCAACCAGCAGAGACGGAAAGCAGGCGGCACACCCCTTGACCCATCCGGATCCCGTCCAGTCCCGCATGGCCGTTCCGGACGCCGCTCTGCTCGCGTTGCTGGGTTCGCGCGACGAGAGCCTGCGCGTCGCCGAGGAGATGCTCGACGCCGACGTGCACGTTCGCGGCAACGAGCTCACGCTCACCGGGGCCCCGGCCGACGTGGCCTTCGCCGAGCGCGTGTTCACCGAGCTGATCATGCTGGCCGAGCGGGGCCAGCAGGTCTCACCCGACGCGGTGCGGCGCACCGTCGAGATGCTCGGCGACGGCGACGCCGACGAGCGCGCCCGCATCGGGGAGTCGCCGGCCGAGGTGCTCTCGCTCGACATCCTGTCCCGGCGCGGCAAGACCATCCGGCCCAAGACGCTCAACCAGAAGCGCTACGTCGATGCGATCGACGCCCACACCATCGTCTTCGGCATCGGCCCCGCGGCACCGGCAAGACCTACCTCGGCATGGCCAAGGCCGTGCAGGCGCTGCAGGCCAAGATGGTCAACCGGATCATCCTCACCCGTCCGGCCGTCGAGGCGGGGGAGCGGCTGGGCTACCTGCCCGGCACGCTCTACGAGAAGATCGACCCGTACCTGCGCCCGCTGTACGACGCGCTGCACGACATGATCGACCCGGAGTCGATCCCGAAGCTGATCGCCGCGGGCACCATCGAGGTGGCGCCGCTGGCGTACATGCGTGGGCGCACGTTGAACGACGCCTTCATCATCCTCGACGAGGCGCAGAACACCACGCCCGAGCAGATGAAGATGTTCCTCACCCGCCTCGGCTTCGGCTCCAAGATCGTGGTCACGGGTGACATCACGCAGGTCGACCTGCCCGGCGGCACCCGCTCCGGGCTCAACGTGGTCCGCGAGATCCTGGGTGACGTCGACGACGTGCACTTCGCCCAGCTGTCCAGCAACGACGTGGTGCGCCACCGCCTGGTCGCCGACATCGTCGACGCCTACGCCAGGTGGGACGCGTCGAGCGAACGCCCCAACCTGCGCGCCGCGGCCCCCCGCAACGGCCCACCCCCGGACCACCGCCGCCGCAACCGCCGCTGACTCGTACGAACGGCACTGTGGTCCGATAGGTTCGGACGAGGGTGCCGTTCGTGCGATGGAAGTGTGCCAAGCAGCGCCGAGAGCCGGGCTCGCGCGGACCGGGGCCTGGTGATCGATCCGAGATGCGGGAATCTGCCCGCGCGAGGGCGTTGAGCGTGACCTCGTGGCGATCATGCCTGGCCGGACCCGGCGTGGCGCCCGACGAGCCCGGTGCTCCTCGCCGCCATGGCGTCCTCGTGCTGCTGCCCGCGCTGGCCCCGCGGATCCGCAAGGCAGTCGGACGCCGTGACCGTACGTCCGAACGCACCTCGACGCCCTAGGCTTCCCCGAAGATCAGCGAGGAGGATCCGCATGCGCCTGGCCAGCATCCGTGTCGACGGGACCGAAATCCCGGCCGTCGTCGACCCCGCCCGCGGCGTCGCCCGCATCCCCGACCTGCTGCCGGGGTACGCGGGCGACGTCGCCGCGCTCCTCGGCGAGGGCCGCGTCAGCGAGCTCGCGAAGGCGGTGGACGCGGCGGGCGACGCGGTGTTCGTGCCGGAGTCCTCGGTGGCGTTCGGCGCGCCCTACCGGCACCCGCGGCTGATCTGGGGCATCGGGCTGAACTACGTCGACCACGCCGCCGACCTGTCGGAGCAGGTGCCCGACGAGCCGGCGTCGTTCGTCAAGGGCGACCACACGGTGATCGGGCCCGGCGAGGAGATCCCGATCCCGCCGCAGAGCTCCCGCACCACGGCAGAGGCCGAGCTGGGCCTGGTGATCGGGCGCTACTGCCGCAACGTGAGCGAGGCCGACGCGCTCGAGCACGTCTTCGGCGTCACCACCGTGCTCGACCAGACCGCCGAGGACATCCTGGAGCGCAACCCGCGCTTCCTCACCCGCTCCAAGAACTTCCCCGGCTTCTTCTCGTTCGGACCGCAGATCGTGCCGCTGGCCGAGATCCCCGACCTCGCCGCGGTGGAGGTCAGCACCGTGCTGGACGGCGCCGTGCACCGCAGCAACACGGTCGCGCGGATGCGCTACTCACCGCAGTTCCTCGTGAGCTTCCACAGCGCGGTGATGCCGCTGTACCCCGGGGACATCATCTCCACCGGCACACCCGGGGCGGTGCACATCCGCCCCGGCACGGTGGCGGAGTGCCGGATCCCGGGCGTCGGGGTGCTGACGAACCCGGTGGTGCAGGGGTAGGCCCGGGCTCAGCGGGGGACGTAGGTCTCCAGCATCGCGTTGCGGAACTTGCCGTCCGGGTCGTGCTTCAGCGTGAGGTCGGCGAACTCCGGCAGGTGCGGCCAGAGCGAGGCGACCTTCGCCGCGCGTGCCGAACACCTTGCCCCAGTGGGGCCGGGTGCCGAACGGTTCGAGCGCCGACTCCACGGCGGCCACGGCAGGCAGCACGGCCGCGGTGTCGGGTACCCACGTGAAGTGCAGCGCCGCCGTGTCGCGGCCCTGCGCCGGGGAGATCCACAGTTCGTCGGCGGCGATGGTGCGGATCTCCGAGACCTGCAGCACCGGTGTCACGCGGTCGCGGACGGCGTCGACCGCGCGGAGGGCGTCGGCGAGGGCCTCGCGCGGCACGAAGTACTCCGACTGGAGCTCGTCGCCGCTGCTGGGCGTGAACGCGAGCCGGAAGTGCGGCAGCCGCTCGTGCCACGGCCCGGGCTCGCCCAGCTGCGGCGTGCAGTGCTGCGGGTCGACGCCGGGCACCATGTGCACCTGCGCGGCGGCCCTGGTGGCGCCCAGCCACGTGGTGGGCGGCTCGGGGTCGGTGTCGAGCTGCTTCAGCCACACCTGCTCGAACCCCGCACCCGCCCAGTGGGTGAACAGGCTGACGCTGTGGCCCGCGGCCAGTGCCTCCTCCGCATCCTCCAGGGGGAGCCCTTCGTAGATCCACTGCCGGATGCCGAACGTCGGGCGCAGGTCCAGCGTGAACGCGGTGACGATGCCGAGCGCGCCGAGCGCGATCACCGAGCCGGGGAACTCCGGGTCGCCGCGACGCACGGTGCGCAGCTCGCCGTCGGCCCCCACCAGTTCGACGGCGGACACGGCCGTGGCGAGCGTGCCGTTGGCCTGCCCCGACCCGTGCGTGCCGGTGGCGCAGGCGCCCGCCGCGACGATGTGCGGGAGTGAGCCCAGGTTGGGCAGGGCGAAGCCGGCCTCGTGCAGCCGCCCGGTGAACTCGCCGTAGCGCAGGCCCGCCGACACGCGCGCCGTGGCCGCGGCCGAGTCGATCTCGACGACGGGCGGGAGCCCGACGAGCGTGACGTGCTCGCCGTCGGTGTCGGCGATCCGGCTGAACGAGTGGCCCGAGCCGAGCGCGCGGATGCGGTCGCTGCGCGCCACCAGTTCCTGCAGTTGGGGAACCGAGGTCGGGCGGTGGACCTCCCGCGAGGAGAACACGACATTGCCAGCCCAGTTCGCCGTCGCCATGGAGCTGACACTAGTGCGGTGGCCACGGACGTTGCCGGGGTGATCGCGCGTCCAGGCGGCGCGTCGCGAGGCGCCGCCCGCGGCCCATACCGGGCGTATCGGCAAGGGCGGCAACGCGGCGAGGCGTCGTCTGGGCGTGCGAGGACCCGGTGAACGTTCGTGGCCACCGCACTGGCCACCCGGGCCGACCGACTACGCTGGTTCTCCCAGGAGCGAGTGGAGCAGGGGAAACACGTGTCGATCGAGGTCTGCAACGAGTCGGGCGTGCCCGTCGACGAGTCGCTCGTGGCCTCGGTGGCGAGGTTCTCCCTCGACGCCATGCGCGTCAACCCCGCGGCCGAGCTGTCGATCCTCGTCGTCACCGAGGAGGTGATGAGCGAGCTGCACGAGCGCTGGATGGACGAGCCGGGGCCCACCGATGTCCTGTCGTTCCCGATGGACGAGCTGGTGGAGGAGTCGCGGCGGCCCGACGCCCCCGACACCGGTCCGGCACTGCTCGGCGACATCGTGCTCTGCCCGGAGTTCGCCAGGGCGCAGGCCCGCAAGGCGGGCCACTCGCTCGCCGACGAGATGCACCTGCTCACCGTGCACGGCGTGCTGCACCTGCTCGGCTACGACCACGCCGAGCCCGAGCAGGAGCGGGAGATGTTCGGCCTGCAGGCCAAGCTGCTCGCCGACTGGCGGGCCGTCCGCCAACGCGCCGCGGCGCAGGCGCCCGGCAGCGCAGCGACTCGGCGGTGCTCGGCACCGCGGGCCTCGAGGACTCCTGAGTGTCCCGCTGACCATGGACGGCACCCTCCCACTGATCGTCACGGCGATCCTGCTCGTCCCGCTGGCCGGGCTGTTCGCCGCGGCCGACGCCGCCCTCAACACGGTGTCCCGGGCCAGGGTCGACGCGCTCGTGCGCGCCGGGCGCCCCGGTGCGCGCGCGCTCGCCGTCGTCGCCGCCGACCGCCCGCGGCACGTCAACCTGCTCCTCCTGCTGCGGCTCGCCGCGGAGACGGCCGCCACCGTGCTGCTGGCGATCGCGATGATCCAGATCTTCGACCGGGACTGGGCGGGTGGCCTCACCGCCGGAGCGATCATGGTCGTGGTCAGCTACGTGCTGATCGGCGTCGGCCCGCGCACGCTCGGCCGCCAGCACCCGTACCGCATCGGCATGCTGGTCGCGGCGCCCGTACGCGCGCTCGCCACGCTCCTCGGCCCGCTCACGAAGCTGCTGATCCTGGTCGGCAACGCGATCACGCCGGGCCAGGGCTTCCGGCAAGGCCCGTTCTCCTCCGAGGTGGAGCTGCGCGAGCTCGTCGACATGGCCAGCACCAGCGGCGTCGTCGACGAGGACGAGCGGCAGATGATCCACTCGGTGTTCGAGCTGGGCGACACGATGGTGCGCGAGGTGATGGTGCCGCGCCCGGACGTCGTGTGGACCGCCAGGGACACCCCCGTCGACAAGGTGCTGCGGCTCGCCCTCAAGAGCGGCTACTCCCGCATCCCGGTGCTCGGCGAGAACATCGACGACATCATCGGCGTCACCTACCTCAAGGACCTCGTGCGCGCGCAGGTCGAGGAGCCGGACGCCCCGCTGGTCGAGGTCATGCGGGCCGCGGTGCTCGTGCCCGACACCAAGCGCGTGGACGAGCTGCTCAAGGAGATGCAGGCCGCGCGCAACCACATGGCGATCGTCGTGGACGAGTACGGCGGCACCGCCGGCGTCGTCACCATCGAGGACATCCTCGAGGAGATCGTCGGGGAGATCACCGACGAGTACGACACCGCGGAGGTGCCTGACGTCGAGGAGCTGGACGCCGGGCGGCTGCGCGTGTCGGCGCGCCTCCCGGTGGAGGACCTCCTCGAGCTCTTCGCCGGCCCCGACGGCGCCGGGGGGCAGGGGGGTGACCTCGGTGAGGTGCTGGCCGCTGCCGACGTCGACACGGTCGGCGGCCTGCTCGCACAGCAGCTCGGCCGGGTGCCGCTGCCCGGCGCCGAGACCGAGGTCGCCGGCCTGCGGCTCCTCGCCGAGGGCGGCAAGGACGCCCGTGGGAGGGTGCGGATCAACACCGTGCTGGTCGAGCCGGTCGAACCGCCGTCGCCGGACGACGACGGCGCCCAGCGGGAGGAGAGCGATGCCCGATCAGGGTGACCCCGCCGTCGAGACCTTTCATCTGGAGCCCCATTCATGAGTACCCCCACGTTCGACGTCGTCGTGGTCGGCGGTGGCATCGTCGGCCTCGCCACCGCGCACGCGGTGGCCCGCACCGGGCGTTCCGTCGTCGTCGTCGAGCGCGAGCCGCAGCTCGCGCGCCACCAGACCGGCAACAACTCGAACGTCATCCACTCCGGGCTCTACTACGCCCCCGGCGGCTACAAGGCCCGCCTCGCGGTGGCCGGCTGTGCGGAGACCGTGGCGTTCTGCCGCGAGCACGACCTGCCGCACGAGGTCACCGGCAAGCTGGTGGTCGCCACCGACCCGGAGGAGCTGCCGCGGATGGCGGAGCTCAAGCGGCGCGGTGACGCCAACGGCGTGGAGAACCACGAGCTCGACCAGGCCGGCATGCGCGAGCACGAGCCGCACGTCCGGGGCATCGCCGCGCTGTACGTCCCGTCCACCGGCATCACCGACTACCGCGCGATCGCCGAGAAGATCGGCGAGCTCGTGGCCAAGGAGGGTGGCGAGATCCACCTGAACCGGGCCGTCACCGGGATCGCGCGCCGCGCGGACGACGTCGTGGTGCGCACCGAGACCGGCGACCTGCTCGGCAAGCAGGTCGTCGTGTGCGCCGGGCTGCGCTGCGACGAGGTCGCCAGGGCGGCGGGCGCCGACCCGGGCGTGCGGATCATCCCGTTCCGCGGCGAGTACTCCGGCTTCAGCGACCGGGCAGCGGAACTGGTGAAGGGCCTGATCTACCCGGTGCCGACCCGGCGTTCCCGTTCCTGGGCGTGCACGCCACGCGCGGCATCGACGGGCACGTGCACGCAGGCCCGAACGCGGTGCTCGCGCTGGCCCGTGAGGGCTACTCCTGGGGCGTGGTGAAGCCCAAGGAGTTCCTGGCGACGATCACCTACCCGGGCATGATCAAGGTCGCCAGGAAGCACTGGAAGTACGGCTTCGGTGAGATGCACCGGTCGCTCTCGCGCGCGGCGATGGTCAAGCAGATCCAGCGGATGCTGCCCGACGTGCGCGCCGAGGACCTGCACCGGGCCGGTGCGGGTGTGCGCGCCCAGGCCGTGAAGGCCGACGGCACCCTCGTCGACGACTTCCTGTTCGTCGAGCAGGGGTCGGGCGCGGGTTCCGTGCTCCACGTGCTGAACGCACCCTCGCCCGCCGCCACCGCGGCGCTGCCGATCGGCCGGGAGATCCTCGAGAAGCTCACCGGCGAGAAGCTCGCCCCGTTGACCGCATGAGCGCGCCTTCGGCACCCGTGAGTGGTAACGAGGGCTATAGCACTCGTATCCACTCACGACCCCTGGGGAGCCGGCGATGATCGGGTTCGCGGACGTACCCGAAGGCTTCCGATCGGGCTTCGCCTGCTTCGTCGGCCGGCCCAACGCGGGCAAGTCCACGCTGACCAACGCGCTCATCGGGCAGAAGATCGCGATCACGTCGAGCCGGCCCCAGACCACCCGGCACGCGATCCGCGGCATCCTGCACCGCGCGGACGCGCAGCTCGTCGTCGTCGACACCCCGGGCCTGCACAAGCCCCGCACCCTGCTGGGCAGCCGCCTCAACGACGTCGTGCGCGAGACCTGGGCCGAGGTCGACGTCATCGGCTTCTGCGTGCCGGCCGACCAGCCCGTGGGCCGCGGCGACGAGTTCATCGTGAACGAGCTGCGCTCCGTCGCAGGCCGCACGCCCGTGCTCGGCGTCGTCACGAAGACCGACAAGACACAGCCCGACCAGGTCGCCGAACGGCTCACGCAGATGGCGGCGCTCATGGAGTTCGCCGAGGTCGTGCCCTGCTCGGCCGTCGAAGGGTTCCAGGTCGACCTGCTCGCCGACCTGCTCGTCGCCCGACTCCCCGAGGGCCCGCCGCTGTACCCGGACGGCGAGCTCACCGACGAGCCGGAGGAGACGCTCGTCGCCGAGCTGATCCGGGAGGCCGCGCTCGAGGGCGTGCGCGACGAGCTGCCGCACTCGATCGCCGTGGTGATCGAGGAGATGGCGCCGCGCGAGGGCCGGCACCCGAAGGCCGACCCGATGCTCGACATCCAGGCCAACATCTACGTCGAGCGCTCCAGCCAGAAGGGCATCGTCATCGGCAAGGGCGGGGAGCGGCTGCGGCAGGTGGGCAGCGACTCGCGCCGGCAGATCGAGGCGCTGCTGGGCACGAAGGTGTTCCTCGACCTGCACGTCAAGATCGCGAAGGACTGGCAGCGCGACCCGCGGCAGCTGCGCAAGCTCGGCTTCTAGCGATTCGCGCGCACCGACACCGCGACTCGCGCGCATCGAGAGCGCGACTCGCGGGATGTGGGGGCAATCCCTGCGCGAGTCGGGGTTTCCGTGCGTGTGAGTCGCGGGCCGAATGCGCGTGAGTCGGGCGTTCGGCGCGGCTAGAGCGTGACCGGGAGGGCGGCGAGGCGCCAGGTGCCGCCGTCGGGGGCGCGCTGGACGTCGCCCGCGAGCGCGAGGCCGGGGGCGCGGCGCAGCAGCGCGGTCAGGGCCACCTGGGTCTGCACCCGCGCGAACGCGGCGCCCAGGCAGAAGTGCGGCCCGTGGGCGAAGCCGAGGTGAGCCGGAGAGTCGCGGGTGACGTCGAGCGTGTCGGCGTCGGGGAACACCCGGGGATCGCGGTTGGCGGCCGCGACGATCGCGACGACCGGCTCGCCCGCGCCGATCCGTACCCCCGACAGCTCCACCTCCCCGGTCGTGAACCGCGGGAACGCCAGCAGCTGTGGCCCGCACCAGCGCATCAGCTCCTCGACGGCCCGCGGGGCGAGACCGGGGTCGGCGCGGAGTGCGGCGAGCTGATCGGGGTGGGCGAGGAGCGTCTCGACGGAGTTCGCGAGGAGGTTGGTCGGGGTCTGGCCGCCCAGCACGAGCTGCCAGACGAGCGCGACCAGCTCGACGTCGGAAAGCCGGTCGCCGTCGTCGGCCTGGGCGCGGACGAGGTCGGTGACGATGTCGTCGCGCGGATCGGCGCGGTGGGCGGCCACGGCCGCCCGGGCGCCCTCGATGACGCCGGGCATCGCGTCGGCGAAGACGGCGCCTGCGCCTGACGCGACCGCGGCCCCGTACTCCTGCCAGCGCGGGCGGTCCGGCTCCGGGATGCCGACGAGCTCGCAGATCACGGCCATCGGCAGCGGTCGTGCGATGTGCGCGAGCAGGTCGGCCGGGCCGTCGGCGGCGTGCGTGGTCAGGTCGTCGAGCAGGTTCTCGACGATCGCCTCGATCCGGGGCCGGAACTCGGCGGCACGCCGCGGGGTGAACGCGGGCGCGACCAGCCGGCGCAGGCGGGTGTGCTCGGGCCCCTCCATCTCCTGCATCGACCGCAGATAGGGCGCCAGCTCCTCGGACACCTGCGGTTTGAAGGCGAACGTGCCCGAGCCGAGTGCGAACCGCTGCGGGTCGGAGAGCACCGCTCGCGCTCGGCGTAGCGCGTGACACCCCACATCGCCGGCATGCCGGGCACGGACAGCCGGGCGAGCGGTGAGCGTTCCCGGGCCTGCCCGTAGACGGTGAAGGGGTCGCGCAGCACGTCGGGGGCCGTGAGGTCGATATCGGGCAGGGCGGTCACCGGATCCTCCAGATGTTCATATCAGATGTTCTTATCATCTGAATGGTGAACGTATCATCGTCGTGACCGGGGCGGCAACGAGAGGAGGGCCATGGGCCGGCTCACGAGAGCCCAGGCGCAGGAGCGCACCCGCGAGCGGGTCCTGGAGGCGGCTCGCACGGAGTTCCTGGAACGCGGCTTCCGCGACGCCAAGATCGACGTCATCGCGGAGCGCGCCGAGCTCACCCGGGGCGCCGTCTACTCCAACTTCCCCGGCAAGCGGGCCCTCTACCTCGCGGTGCTCGCCGCGGAGGCCGAGCAGGCCGCGATCCCGCAGGTCGTCGCCGGCGCCACGGCCCCTACGGCGCTCGGCGCGTTCGCCAGGGCCTGGGTCGGTCGCCTGCCCCTGGTCACCGACGACGTCGACGGCACGGTGCCGCTCGGGGCCGACCTCGTGCCCGAGGTCCTCGCGGATGTACGCACCCGCACCCCGTACGCCCAGCTCATGGCGCTCGGCGCGATCCTCCTCGGCCTCGCCGTCGAGCGGATGCACGGGGCAGGGGCCGGCCGCCGGGTGCGCTCCGCCGAGGTCGCGCTCACCACGTTGCACGGGGCCACCCAGCTCGCCGCCGCCGCGCCCGGGTTCGCCGACCCCTTCGACGTCGTCAGCGCCTGCGAAGGGCTCGCCGACCTCGAGCTCGGCAGCGGGCGGGGGGACGAGTGGGCGCCGCCGCACCTGCCGTACGTGCCCCAGGCGCGCCCGGCCAACCGGCGTGGGAGCCGCCTCGCGCCGGACACCGTCCGCGGTGCACCGGCCCGCCTCACCGACGACGGGGTCGTCGCGGTGCTCGGCCTGCACCGGCTCGTCGCCGTGGAGGAGGCGGTGCGCGCGGCCCCGCCCGGCTCGGCGGTCACCGCGGTGCTGGTGTCGAGCGACGCCGCCGAGCTGGCACCGCTCGCCCGGCTCGTGGTCGCCGACGTCTCGCGCTGCATCCGGCTCGCGTTCCCGGAGCGGGCGTGGCCGCAGCTGCAGGTGGTGCACGACCCGGCGGGCGCGGTTGCCGCCGCGGCAGGCCAACGGGTGGTCAGCGACGCCACCGAAGCGGCCGTGCGGGTCGCCGACGGTCGGATCGTGGCCGAGGCCGAGGGCAGGGGGGCCTGCCACGCCGCCGCATCGGCCTGACGATCGAGTTTCATGATCGGCGCGACGAGTGCCTCACTGCTGCTGCGTCCACACCGTGGTGCGGTTCGCGGCGATCACTCACGAGGCTATGCGGCGCGGGCCCGGCGCACGAGCTCGATCATCGCCTGGCGGACGGCGTCGGGGGTGTCCGTGCGCTCGTCGAACGGCAGGCGCACCGCGGTCTCCCGGCCGTCCGCCCCGTCGGTGGCGAGCACCGCGAAGCCGTAGCGGTCGACGGCCACCATGCGGGCCTCGGTGGTGGCGGGCCGGTCGGCGAACCGGCGGCAGAACAGCACCAGCGAGTCGGCGTGGTCGTCGTTCATGTGGGCGATGATCCGCTCGGCGTGCGGGCGCAGTGGGTCGGGTTCGGCCTCGGTGTAGCCGGCGGCGTCCACCCAGCTCATCCGGCCGAAGCCGCCGACGTAGCGGACCGATTCGACGTCGAGTCGGTAGAGGCGGAAGTCGGCGAACCCGGCGTAGAACGCGCCGGGCTGGGCCTCCTGGTAGATCTCGAGTGCGGCCGCGCGCTCGCCGCCCTGCAGCTCCCCGACCCGGCCGATCACGGTGACGCGGGCCAGCGCGAGCGGGTCGCCCGTGCCTACCTCCGTGGCCATCAGCGACGCCCGCGGGTCGCCCGCGAGGTTGCGGCTGTGCTCCGCCAGATCGCTGAGCAGCAGCACCGGCCGCCCGCTCGGGTCGACAGCGTGCGAGACCAGCGAGCCGAACGGGAAGCCGCCGTCGCCGATCGTGGCGAGCGACCCGGTGCGGACCGCGCCGATCAGCGTGCGGGAGCGCTCCGCGTCGCTCGGCTCGCCCCGCACCCCCGGCGTCGCGGCGAGTGTGCGCTCTGCCGCGGCACGCTGGTGCTCGGGCACGACGTGGGTCACGAGGCCTCCTCGGGGTCGAATTAGGGTCACCTCACCTGGTGTGGGGAGGCGGTGTCAAGCGAGGGCGGCCCGTAGGCTTGGCCAGTGAGCGAGCGTAAGCGAGCGAACCATCAGCACAGCGCCCGCGCGAAGCGCCGGCCGAGCACAGCGAGGCCGTGCGATGACCCTGTGGCGTGACACCGGCCTGGTGCTGCGGGTGCAGAAGCTCGGCGAGGCGGACCGCATCGTCACGCTGCTCACCCGGCGCCGCGGGAAGGTGCGCGCGGTGGCGAAGGGGTGCGGCGCACCCGGTCGCGCTGGGGGGCGCGGCTGGAGCCGTTCAACCACGTCGACGTGCAGTGCTACACCGGACGCTCGCTCGACATCATCACGCAGGCGGAGACGGTCGACGCGTTCGGCGCCGGCATCATCGGCGACTACGGCCGCTACACCACCGGCTGCGCGATGCTGGAGACGGCCGACCGGCTCGTCGCCGAGGAGGGGGAGCCCGCGCTGCGGGTGTACCTGCTGCTGGTGGGGGCGGTGCGGGCGCTGGCGGGCGTCGAGCGCGACCCCTCGCTCGTGCTCGACGCGTTCCTGCTGCGCGCCATGACCCACGCGGGCTGGCGCCCGCGATCTCCGAGTGCGCCCGCTGCGCCGAGCCCGGCCCGCACGCGGCGTTCAACATCGCGGCCGGGGGAGCGGTGTGCCCGCGCTGCCGCCCGCCGGGCTCCGTGCGGCCGTCGCGCGAGACGTTCTCGCTGCTCGACGCGCTGCTGCACGGCGACTGGGCCACCGCCGACGCCGCCACCGCCGTCACCCGCCGCGACACCAGCGGTCTCGTGGCCGCCCACCTGCAGTGGCACATGGAGCGCCAGCTGCGGTCCCTGCCGCTGGTGGAGCGGCGGGCCGTCACGTAGAACGAATGATCCCGAACTCGGCCGGTGGCCGTGGGCGATCAGGGCCGGCGTGCTGAGCCCTCCGGTGGCTCGTGATCGCCGGAAGTGGTGCCAGGGCGTCACATCCGGCGCTCACTGACCATCTCCGGTGATCACGCCCCGGTTGGCCGGCGGCGACCGGCCCCGTCGCTCGCGGAACGCTGCGCTACGGCGTAGCGCCCCGAACGGCCGCCCGCCGCGCGAACTCCGGTGCGTGCTCCGGGCGCAGTCCCACGCCGATCAGGTACGCCGGCACGAAGGACGCCGCCGGGATCGCCTTCATCAGCGCCACGACGGGCTTCGGTGGGCCCTGCCGCTTCCCGTCGAGGATCGGCTTCAGGACGGCGCGGTGCAGGACCTGCTGCAGGTTCTGCACCGCGATCGTCGGTGCCAGCCTGCGCCTGCGGACCCCGGCAAGCGTGCCCGCGGTGACGTCGCCCTGGCTCAGCGGCCTGGCCAGCAGCGTCGCGGTGGCGACGGCGTCCTGCACGGCGAGGTTGATGCCGACACCGCCGATCGGGGACATCGCGTGGGCGGCGTCGCCGATGCACAGCAGCCCGTCGGCGTGCCAGCGGTCCAGCCGGTTGAGCCGGATGTCGAGGTGCTTGACGTCGTCCATCGACGCCAGCTCGTCGACCCGGTCGGCGAGCCACGGCACGGTGTCGGCGATCTCGCGGCGGAACGACTCGACGCCGCGCTCGCGGAGCTGGGCGTCGCTGCCCTTCCGGCCGAAGTAGGCGATCTGGAGGAAGCCCTCCCGCGGGATCACCAGCACGAAGCGGCGGGCGCGCACGACCGGCGTCAGCGCCGTCACGTTGTCGTCCGGCTTGCGCGGCAGCCGGAACCACCAGGTGTCGATCGGTACCGGTAGCTCCTTCGGCGCCAAGGCGGCCTGGGCCCTGGCGAGCGACCAGCGCCCGTCGCAGGCCACGGTGAGGTCGGCGCGCAGCTCGTGGAGCTCGCCGTCCTCCGTGCGGTACCGCACGCCGCGCACCCGCCCGTCCTCGCGGACCAGCTCGGTGACCTCGCTGCGCATCCGCAGCGTGTACGTCGGCTCCTGGGCGCCGCCTCGGCGAGCAGGTTCAGCAGGTCCCACTGCGGCACCATCGCGATGTGGGGGTGGGCGACCCGCAGTCGCCGCAGGTCGCCGATGACGACGCGCGAGCCGTCGGGGAACGGGAAGGCGATCTCGTCGATCTTGCTCTGCGGCAGCGCCGCGAACCGGTCGCCGAGCCCGAGCTCGTCGAGCAGTTGCAGCGTGGACGGGTGGACGGTGTCCCCGCGGAAGTCGCGCAGGAAGTCGCCGTGCTTCTCCAGCACCGTGACGTCGATACCGGCCTCGCGAGCAGCAGGCCGAGCACCATGCCGGCCGGGCCGCCGCCGACGACGGCGCAGGTCGTGCGCTCGGTCATCGCGATCCCCCCTTTTCATCGATTGATGAATATGTGGGAGACGGTACTCCCGGCGACCGGGCGCGTCCAGCGTCAGGCCCCCAGGTACCGCAGGACCGCAAGCACCCGCCTGCTGTAGCCCGCCGTCTCCGGGATGCCGAGCTTCCCGAAGATCGACGCGACGTGCTTCTCCACGGCGCTGACCGACATCCGCAGCCGCTGCGCCGTGCCCGCGTTGGTGAGGCCCTCGGCCATGGCGTCGAGCACGTCGCGTTCGCGGGGCGTGAGTCGGGAGAGCGGGTCGGCCCGGCGGCCGGCGGCGAGGAGCTGCCGCACCACCTCCGGGTCGAACGCCGCCCCGCCCGCACCGACCCGCTCCAGCGCGTCCAGGAACTCGCCGACCTGCGCCACCCGGTCCTTGAGCAGGTACCCCACTCGGCCGCCGTCGTCGCCGATCAGCTGCGCGGTGTGCCTGCGCTCGACGTACTGCGACAGCACCAGCACCCCGACCCGCGGCCACCGCCGACGGATCTCCAGCGCCGCGACCACGCCCTCGTCGCTGTGCGTGGGCGGCATGCGCACGTCGGCCACGACGACGTCGGGCTGCTCCCGCTCGACGGCCCCGAGCAGGGCGCGGGCATCGCCCACCGCGGCGACCACCTCGTGGCCCTCGTCGACGAGCAGGCGGACGAGGCCCTCCCTCAGCAACGCGGAGTCCTCGGCGATCGTCACGCGCACGGCAGCTCCGCGGTGATCACGGTGGGCCCGCCCACCGGGCTGTCCACCCGGAACCCGCCGTCGGCGGCGCCACCCGCGCGCCAGCCCGGTGAGGCCCCCGCCCGCCGGGTCGGCCCCGCCGCGGCCGTCGTCGCGGACCGTCACCCGCAGCCGCCCGCCCACCGTCGCCACCTCCACATCCACGCCCAGCGCGCCCGAGTGCTTGGCCGCGTTCGTCACCGCCTCGGAGACGACGAACCAGGCCGCCGCGCGCACGGTAGCGGCCGGTTCGACCGGCAGGTCGCAGTGGATGCGCACGGGCAGCGGTGCCCGCTCGGCCACCGACTCCAGCGCGGCGGCGAGTCCGCCGGTGTCCAGCGCGGCCGGGTAGACGCGCCACGACACGTCGCGCAACTCCACCAGCGCGGTCCGGGCCTCGTCGTGGGCCCGGGCGACGAGCTCGTCGGCACGGTCGGGGTGGCGGCGCGCCCGGCCCAGCAGCATGCCGAGCGCCACCAGGCGCTGCTGCACGCCGTCGTGCAGGTCCCGTTCGATGCGGCGTCGTTCGTCGTCGACGGCGGCGACGATCGCGTCCCTGGTGCGTGACAGCTCCTCGACACGCTGTGCGAGCTCCTCGCGCGATGGCGCGAGCATCCGGGTGAGCAGGACCCGTTCCGAGCGGGCCACGCCCGCGGCGCCTGCGAGCGCGAGGTAGAGCAGCACCGCCCCGGGCAGGGCGTAGTACGCGATGAGGGCACCGCTGACCACGACGGCCTGCTCGCGCTCCAGCACCCACGGCGTGCCGGTGGCCCACGAGGCCAGCATCGTCACCGCGAAGGCGATGCCGATGCCGAGCAGGGCGAGCACCGCGCCGCCCAGCAGGCCGACCGGGATCCGGGCCGCGAGGTGGCGCACCGACCGTGCCGGGGCGGGTTCTGCCGACGGTGCGACGCCGCCGAGCAGTCCGACGATCCGGCGCCGCTCCAGCGCGGCGAGCCACCGCACCACCGGTGCCGCGGCCGGCCTGCCTGCGGGTACGAGCAGGGCGGTGGCCACCGGGAGCGCGAGCACGAGGTGCGCCGTCGCGGAGCACGCACCGAGGAGGACCCCGGCGCCGGTGCGCGCCCACGTGCGCACGACCGCCACCGCGGCTACCGCGGCGGCCGGCGCTGCGACGGCGTGTCGGGCCGGACCGTGGGCAGCCGCTGGGTGGGCTGGGCCGACCACTCCGTCGACGACGGCTGGGCCGACCAGTGCCGCGCCGCTTCCCCCGGCCGCGATCCGACCACGGGCATCCGCTCGGTGGGCGCGTCGTGCGGATCGCCACCGTCACCCGCGTCGGCCTGCCCCCTGCGCCTGATCCGCAGGACCACGAAGACCACCACGCGACCGCGACCGCCACGAGCACGGCCTTGGAGAGGATGCCCGCGTAGCCCTCGACGACGTGCCAGTTCTCGCCGAGCAGGTACCCGGACACCACGAAGATGGAGTTCCAGATCAGGCTGCCGGCGGCGGTGAGGGCGAGGAAGAGCGGGAGGCTCATCCGCTCGACGCCCGCCGGCACCGAGATCATGCTGCGGACCAGCGGCACCATCCGCCCGAAGAAGACCGCCTTCGGGCCGTGCCTGGCGAACCACGCCTCCGCCTTGTCGATGTCCCCGACGTCCACGAGCGGCATCCGGTCGGCGATCGCCCGCAGCCGGTTCCTGCCGAGCGCGGCGCCCAGCCCGTACAGGGCGAGCGCGCCGACGACGGACCCGATGGTGGTCCAGACGATCGCGGCGACCAGGCTCAGATCACCCCGCGACGCCGCGAACCCGGCGAGCGGCAGGAACACCTCGCTGGGCAACGGCGGGAACAGGTTCTCCAGCGCGATCGCGAGGCCGACCCCGGGTGCGCCGAGCGCCTCCATCAGATCGACGACCCAACCGACGATTCCGTCCATCTGCGGGGCGGGGGCGGTCATGAAATACACGGTAGAGGGATGGGCGGTATGCCCGGACTGGGGTAGTCACCGGAGGGACCCTGAGGTTCGCCACACCCCCGCCCTTAGGGTTGCCCGGATGACCCGGTTCCAGCCCCCGCCGCCGCACCCGTCGGGTGCGCGTCCCCCCGCGATCCCGCGGGAGCTGGTGCCCCACCACGTCGCCCTGGTCATGGACGGCAACGGGCGCTGGGCCAACGCCCGTGGCCTGCCGCGGATCGAGGGGCACCGCCGCGGCGAGGCCGCCCTGATGGACGTCGCCCGCGGCGCGATCGACATCGGCGTCAAGTGGCTGTCGGCCTACGCCTTCTCCACCGAGAACTGGAAGCGCAGCCCCGACGAGGTGCGCTTCCTCATGGGCTTCAACCGCGACGTCATCCGCCGCCGCGTCGACGAGATGGACGCGATGGGCGTGCGGGTGCGGTGGGCCGGTCGGCGGCCGCGGCTGTGGCGGTCGGTGATCAAGGAGCTGGAGGTCGCCGAGGAGAAGACGAAGCACAACGACGTGCTGACGCTCACCATGTGCGTCAACTACGGCGGGCGGGCGGAGATCGCCGACGCCGTGAAGCAGATCGCCGAGCAGGTCGCCGCGGGCACGCTCAAGCCGGGCAAGATCGACGAGCGGACGATCGCCCGGCACCTCGACGAGCCCGACATGCCCGACGTCGACCTGTTCGTGCGCTCCTCCGGCGAGCAGCGCACCTCGAACTTCCTGCTCTGGCAGTCGGCGTACGCGGAGCTGGTCTTCCTCGACACCCTGTTCCCCGACTTCGACCGCCGCCACCTGTGGCAGGCGATCGAGATCTACGCGCGGCGCGACCGGCGCTTCGGCGGCGCGCTCGACACCCCGGAGGCTGCCTCGTGACCGCGACGATCCCCGAGATGCTGGCCGTCGCCCGTGCGGCGCTGGAGCGTTTCCACGACGTCACCGCCGACGACGACGGGGCCCTCACGTTCGCCCACGGCGGCGTGGTGTGCGCCTTGCAGGGCATGGACCTCGACGAAGGCCTCCCGGTCCTCAACCTCACCTGCGTGGTGGCATGGGACCTGCCGATCGACTCCGACATCCCCGGCCAGGTGGCGCTCGGGATGGGCGAGGGCCTGTTCGGCACGGCGCGCGTGATCCGCGGCAGCGCAGGCTGGGACGTCACGTGGCGCTACGCGTTCCCGGCCTCCGGGCTCGACGAGAAGGCGATGGGAACGCTGCTGATGCTCGTGGTGAGCGGTGCCTCCAGTCTGCGTGCCGCGCTGATCCCCGAGTAGCGCGTCAACCCGGCGACGTGACGTGCGCGCCGGGGCCGGGCTGGAAGACCGACTCGTGGCCGTCCTGCCAGCGCACCCGGTAGCACGTGCGGTCGCCCGAGCCGAGCACTTCGAGGACCTCGCCCTCGCGTCGGCTCTGGTCGACGATCGTGCCCTCCACGACGATGTGATCGCCTGTCTTCGCCTCCATCGGCAGGTCATCTCCCTTCCGGTTCAGGCTCACCCCGATGCTCCCGCAGTCGCCGCCGGGGTCCAGGGGTGGTCACGATCGGGGACGGTGACTGCGTGGGAAACGGCGATCGCCGTGCCGGACGGCTCGGTCTTCCTCGGCCGGGCCCTCCAGAAGCACGTCCGTTCGACGAGATCTACCGCCAGACGCGGTTGATCAGACTGAACAGCACACCACGGTCGCCGCCGCAGCAGGGACGTACGGTTCGTGCCGGCATCGAGATCGACAGCTGGGCGTGGCACACCGACGTGGACCGTTTCCGCGTCGACCGCCACAAAGGCAGCGTCCTCGTCCGCGTCGGCTGGACAGTGCTGCGCCACACCCGAGACGACCTGACGAACCGGTCGGACGACGCGCTCGCCACGACCCGAGCCGCCATGCGCGCCCACGGTGCCGGCGGCTGATCATCAGTTCGGCGTGTCCCCTGAGGGTTCAGCCGGGTATCGCGCCACCCGGACGATCATGACTGCCAGTGTCTGATCGTGCGGCGCTCGGGTCAGCGGGCGGCGCCGCAGTCCTTGCAGAGGCCGAAGACCTCAGCCGTGTGGCTCAGCTCCACGAACCCGTGGGTCTCGGCGACGCGTTCCGCCCACGTCTCCACCGCGGGGCCCTCGATCTCGACGGTGTGGCCGCAGCGGCGGCAGACGAGGTGGTGGTGGTGGTCGGCGGAGGCGCAGCGGCGGTACACGGCCTCTCCGGAGCCGGTGCGCAGCACGTCGACCTCGCCGCCGTCGGCGAGGGTCTGCAGCGTGCGGTACACGGTGGTGAGGCCGATTCCCTCGCCCGTGCGGCGCAGCTCCTCGTGGATCTCCTGTGCCGAGCGGAAGTCGTCGAGCCGGTCGAGCAGCGCCGACACGGCCGCGCGCTGCCGGGTGGCGCGCAGCGCCGCGTGGTGGGGGCCTGCCCGTTCACGTCGGTGTTCATCACCCCTCCTCGACGTGTGCGACGGCGTCGACCACGATGTGGGCCAGGTGGTCGTCGACCAGTGAGTACACCACCTCGCGGCCGCGGCGCTCCCCGTGCACCACACCGGCCGACTTCAACACCCGAAGGTGCTGGCTGATCAGCGGCTGGGCGACGCGCAGCGCGTCGACGAGGTCGTGCACG
This sequence comes from Pseudonocardia sp. CNS-004, assembly GCA_001942185.1. Classification (GTDB taxonomy): domain Bacteria; phylum Actinomycetota; class Actinomycetes; order Mycobacteriales; family Pseudonocardiaceae; genus Pseudonocardia. The sequence continues at coordinate 54,095 of MKJV01000076.1, read as the reverse complement.
CACCGGTCGGACTCCAGGAGCTGGAGCACGATCGCGATGCGCACCGGAGCGGCGAGCGCCCGCAACAGGTCACCCGCGGCCGCGAGCGTGCGCGGCGTGTGCACCGGCGCGGGGTGCAGCCCGGCCGGCCTGCGACGTGCTCGGCGCGATCGTCGGCGGGCAGCCCCTCCTCGGCGGCTCGGCCGGCGGGCCCCGCACCTGCGACGATCGACATCTGCGTCCCCATCCCCGGGAGCGGCGGCCGCGCTCCCCGGTGGTCAGTGCGTGCGGGCCGCGCCCCCATCGTAGGCGCGTGCTGGAAGGGTGGGGGTGTGCTGCTCGTGTGCCGGTTCACCACCACTCCCGATCTCCTCTCGCGCGCCCGCACCGCGCTGGAGCTGCTCACCGCCGCCCAGGGGTGCCTCGGGGGCGAGTTCGGGCGCTCGGTGGACGAGCCGGACCGCTGGGTGCTGACCGTCCGCTTCTCCTCCGTGGACGCCTACCGCCGCGCCCTGTCCCCGTTCCCGGTCCGCGAACACGTGGTGCCGTTGCTGTCGGAGGCGCTGGCCGACGAGCCTGCGACGTTCGAGACGCTCGTGACGGCTGAGTCGGGAGCCGCGACCACCCACCCGAGCCTGTTGGCCTAACCACGCAGCTCGGTCTGCAGCGGGGCCGGGAAACGCGCCGTGAAGCGGACGTCACCCAGCAGGCGCTCCAGCTCGTGGGCCGCGCCCTCGATCTCGGCGACCCGTTCGGCGCCGACGTCCTCCAGCACCCGCAGCGCGATGGTGCCGTCGGCGCGCTGCACCCAGCCGCCGACGATCCGGCCGTCGACCCAGATCGTGGGGCCGCCGTTGCCGTTGCGGTCGAACAGCACCGGGACGTGGGCGGGGTCGAGGTGGAAGTCGCGCTGCTTCCACCCCATCGTCGACGGGTCGAGACCGGGCAGCAGCGCGACCGACGGCTCCGCGGGCGCCACCGGGTCGACGTCGTCGGGCAGCACGTAGCCGGGCCCCCGGCCAGTTCGATCGGCCAGCTCGACCTCGACGGCGCCGACGTCGGCGAGCGCCCGCTTCGTGGTGGCGACCGTCCAGCCTGCCCACCACTGGAGGTCGGAGCGGGTGCCCGGCCCGTAGGCCCGCAGCCAGTGCCGGGCGAGCGTGGCGGCCGCGGCCCGCGGGTCGACGGGCTCGGCGAACACCGGCGCCCAGGAGCGCGTGGCGGCCCACCGGTACTGACCGTTGATCCACGTGCCCGTGGGTTGCGCCCGCAGGACCCGCCCCTCGAACCCGAGCACGAGCAGCAGCCGGGAGTGGGCGGACTGGGCCGTGGCCTGGCGCCCGGTGCCGATCGTGATCGGCACGGCGACGCGCGGCAGGAGCCTGCCCAGCTCGCGCGCGCTCAGCGGCCCCCGGTCGGTGAGGACCTCCAGGATCTCGGCGGACGCCGCGTCGACCCACCGCGCGGGATCGGGCCCGAGACCCGCTCCCGCAACGGCGTCGAGGAGCATCGTGCGCTGCCGTGCCAGCAGCGTGACCGTGGACGAGTGGTGGGCAGCCCGCGCGAGCTCGGGCCCGAACACCCAGAGCGTGCGCCGCATGGCGTGGTGGCGCACCAGCGTGCGGTGCTCGTAGAGCGCCTCGTCCACCGCGGGCAGCCGCGGGTGCACCATCCGCGCCGCCGCCGACAGGTGCACCGTGACGGGGTCGGTGGAGTGCAGTCCGGCCAGTGCGCCGGCGATGGCCACGACGTCGTCGGTGCGGGCGGCAGCCGTGAGCCGATGGCGGACGGCGAGCCGGTGACGCCGCTCGGCGACGTCGATGTGACGGGGAGGCACGGCCGGAGCCTGCCAGAGGCCACCGTCAGACGGACCGCACACACCGGGTGGGGAGGGCGCACCCGCCGGGCGATGTGTGCCGCCCCCACCGAGTGTGTGCCGTCGCCTTGTGCCGGGGCGTCAGCCGCCCGTGTACGCCGCCAGCGTGTGGTCGGCGGCGGCGCGGGCCCTCTCCGGGGCGGCTCCCCCCGCCACGTCGGCCTCGTACCAGCGCTCGCTCGCCGCGGCGAGGAACCGCTTCCCCTCGTCCGACGCCCAGTAGGGCGCGTTCTCCTGGTCGTTGGTGACCTCTCCGGTGGCCAGGTGCAAGGCGAGCGCCGCCAGCGAGATGTCGTACCCGATCCCGACGGCGCCCGGGCCGAACTGGTCCCAGTGCTCCTCGGGGTACGCGGCGTGCTCCAGCTCGAAGCGCGAGCCGCCGCCGGGCTCGGTGGTGAGCCGGACATCCACCCAGCTCACGCCGCCGCCGAACTCCCACGTGAGGGAGAAGCTCTTGGGCGGGTCGCAGTGTTCGACGGTGCCGCTCGCGTTGCCCTCGATCTGGTAGCGGCCACCGAGCCGCAGATCCCCGCTGACGGGCGCGAACCAGCGTGCGAGCCGGTCGGCGGTGGTGCAGGCCTCCCAGAGGTCCTCGACGTCGGTGTCGTAGGCCTGGCTGATCGTGACGACCTTGGCCTCCCGGCCGTCGCGTTCCCGCGCGCCGACCGCGCGGTCGACGGCGCTGATCTGGGGGTCGATCTCGAACATCGATCACTCCTCGGGGTGGTGGTCGGCGCGCAGCCTGCGTTCGCGCTTGCCGCGCTCGATCTCGGTGGCGAGTGCCGCCAACCGGGGCGTCCAGAACCGGCGGAACTGCTGCAGCCACCCGTCGACGTCCTGCAGCGGCTCCGCCCGTACGGCGTAGATCCGGCGGGTGCCCTCGGGGCGGACGGTGGTGAAGCCGGCCTCGCGCAGCACCTTGAGGTGCTGGGACACCGCGGGCTGGGAGATGCCGAACTCGGCGCGGACGACCGCGGTGACCGCTCCCGAGGTCTGCTCGCCCTCGGCCAGCAGCTCGAGGATCCGGCGCCGGACCGGGTCGCCGAGGACGTCGAACGCGTGCACGACAGCAAACTACAGCTCACGCTTATATAAGTCCAGGGTGGTTATTGAGTGGCGGGACAGGACCTGGGCGAGGTGGTGTACCAGGAGAAGCTGCGAGAGGACGAGCTGCGCGGCGCCGGGCGTCAGGTGGTGAGGTGGATATGGGCCGAGCTGTCGCGCTTCGAGGTGGTCGGCGAACGCCTCGAGCGGGCCTTCCGCCGGAATGCGCGCTGACCCTGGTCTTCGCAGGGGCCACGGGCTCTGCGAGGACGGGGATGGGCGCGCGGAGCGGGGCCGGGCAACCCGGTGGAGGGCGCCGGATACGCTGGAACCTCACCGTCCGTCCACCTGGAGTAACCCGTGGCCAGCAAGCCCTCGTCCGCAAAGATCGACACCATCGTCGCGCTCGCCAAGCGGCGCGGCTTCGTCTTCGCGTCGGGGGAAATCTACGGCGGTACCCGGTCGGCATGGGACTACGGGCCGCTGGGCGTCGAGCTCAAGGAGAACATCAAGCGGCAGTGGTGGAAGGCCACCGTCACCGGCCGCGAGGACGTCGTGGGCCTCGACTCCTCGGTGATCCTGCCGCGCCAGGTGTGGGTGGCGTCCGGCCACGTCGGCGTGTTCACCGACCACTGGTGGAGTGCCTGTCCTGCCACCGCCGCTTCCGGGCCGACCAGCTCGCGGAGGAGTACTCCGAGCGCACGGGCAAGGAGGTCTCGGAGGACGACCTGTCCGATGTGCCCTGCCCCAACTGCGGCACCCGCGGCCAGTACACCGAGCCGCGCGACTTCAACATGATGCTCAAGACCTACCTCGGCCCGGTGGAGTCCGAGGAGGGCCTGCACTACCTGCGGCCCGAGACCGCGCAGGGCATCTTCGTCAACTTCCTGAACGTGCAGACCACGTCGCGCAAGAAGCCGCCGTTCGGCATCGGCCAGATGGGCAAGAGCTTCCGCAACGAGATCACGCCGGGCAACTTCATCTTCCGCACGCGCGAGTTCGAGCAGATGGAGATGGAGTACTTCGTCGAGCCGGGCTCCGACGAGGAACTGCACCAGTACTGGATCGACGAGCGCACCAGTTGGTACACCGACCTCGGTATCGCCGCCGAGAACCTGCGGCACTACGAGCACCCCAAGGAGAAGCTCTCCCACTACTCGAAGCGCACCGTCGACATCGAGTACCGCTTCGGCTTCCAGGGCCAGGAGTGGGGCGAGCTGGAGGGCATCGCCAACCGCACCGACTTCGACCTGTCCACCCACTCCAACCACTCGGGCGTGGACCTGTCGTTCTACGACCAGGCCTCCGGCGCGCGCTACCGGCCGTACGTGATCGAGCCCGCGGCCGGCGTGGGCCGCTCGATGATGGCGTTCCTCGTCGAGGCCTACACCGAGGACGAGGCGCCCAACGCCAAGGGCGGCGTCGACACGCGGGTGGTGCTGCGGCTCGACCGCCGGCTCGCGCCGGTGAAGGCCGCGGTGCTGCCGCTGTCGCGCAACGCGGACCTGTCGCCCAAGGCCCGCGACCTCGCCGCCCGGCTGCGCAAGCACTGGAACGTCGAGTTCGACGACGCAGGCGCGATCGGCCGCCGCTACCGCCGCCAGGACGAGATCGGCACCCCGTTCTGCGTCACAGTCGACTTCGACACCCTGAACGACCAGGCCGTGACGATCCGCGAGCGCGACTCGATGAGCCAGGAGCGGGTGGCCCTCGACCAGGTGGAGTCCTACCTGGCCGCGCGCCTCATCGGCTGCTGAGAGCCGCACCCCCGGGCCGTGCCGATCGACGGCCGAGCGTGCGTCGACATCGCGACGGGTGTACGTCGTGGCGCCGTGACGGGAGTGGTCGTTGCGAGACCGGACGCGGGCTCGGCTGAACATGATCGCCCCGAGTGGTGTGTGAGCGACAGATCTGTCGGGGCTGCACCACTCCGGGCGATCTCGCGCGGGTGATCACCAGGAGTGGTGCAAGGCCGACGGAGCTGACGCCGGGGCACCACTTCCGGCGATCAGCGGCGGCCCGGCCCGGCCCGGCGGGCAGGCTCAGGCGGCCGCCGGGAGCAGGCGGTCGAGCAGGTCGTGCAGGGTCACCAGGCCCAGGATCGAGTCCTCCGACCCCACCAGCGCGATCTGGGTGCGCTCGGCCTGCATGGCGCTCAGGGCGTCGTGGATCGGCAGGTCGGCGGGCAGCGTGCGGATCGGGCGCATGAGCTCCCGCGCCGTCGTCGTGGCCGGCACGGTCAGCGCGTCGCGCACGTGCACGACGCCGACCGGCCGCCCGTCGGCGTCGCCGACGACGAGCCGCAGGTGGCCGCTCTCCCGGGCGGCCGCGCGGATCGCGGCGGCGTCGGCGTCGGCGGGCACGCCCGCCACCTCCGACCGCGGCCGGACGACCTCGCGCAGCGGCGCGCGGTCCAGCTCCAGCGCGGTGACGATCCCGTCGCGGCGTTCGCGGTCGAGGGAGCCCGTGGTGGCCGAGTGTTCGACCAGCTCGCGCAGGTCGTCCGGGTTGCGCCCGCCTGCCAGCTCGTCCACCGGTTCGACGCCCACCCGGTGCAGGCACCAGTTGGCCATGCCGTTCAGCCCGACGAGCAGCGGGCGGGTGAGCGTGATGAACGCGCGCATGGGCAGGGCCAGCATCGTGGCCGAGCGTTCGGGGTGGGCGATCGCCCAGGACTTGGGCGCCATCTCGCCGACGACCAGGTGCACGAACGTCACGACGATCAGGGACAGCACGAACGAGACCACCGTGGCCCACGGGTCACCCAGCCCGCCGAACAGCGGGTGCAGCAGCTCCTCGACGGCGGGCTTGCCGATCGCGCCGAGGCCCACCGTGCACAGTGTGATGCCCAGCTGCGAGCCGGCGAGCAGCATCGACAGGTCCCGGGCCGAGCGCAGCGCCGCCCGCGCCGACGCGCTGGTGTCGGCGGCCTCCTCGAGGCGGTAGCGGCGGGCCGCGACGAGCGCGAACTCGATCGCCACGAAGAACGCGGAGAGCGCGACCAGCAGCGCGGAGACGCCGAGCGAGAGACCGACACTCATGCGGGCACCTCCGCACCGGCCCACGCCAGCCGTACCGAGGACGGTACGTGCCGCTCGACGGCGAGCACGGTGATCGCCAGCGTGCGCGGCGGCTCACCCTCCACCGACAGCGACGGGTTGTCGAGCGTGAGCCGGACGGTGTCGCCCGGTTCGGGGAGCCGCTGGAGCTGGTGGATCACCAGGCCGCCGATCGTCTGGTAGCCGCCGTCCGGCAGGTCGGCGTCGAGCAGCCGCTCCACCTCGTCGACGGAGAGGGTGCCGGGCACGGTCCACTCGCCGTCGCCCTCGGCGAGGCCGTCGGAGCCCGCCGGGTCGTGCTCGTCTGTGATCTCGCCGACGAGCTCCTCGGCGATGTCCTCGACGGTGACGACGCCCGCGAGGCCGCCGTACTCGTCGACGACCACCGCGAACTCGTCGTCGGCTGCCCGCAGCCGGTCGAGCACGGTGGGCAGCGGCAGCGACGCCGGCACGAGCACCGGGGGCCGGGCCACGTCGATGACGCGCAGGCCGGCCAGGTCGGCCCGGCCTTCCAGGGCCAGCACGTCGCGCAGGCAGATCACGCCGACCACGTCGTCGGGGTTCTCCCCGATGACGGGGAAGCGCGAGTGGCCCGACGCCATCACCTCGACGAGCTCGGAGATCATGGCGTCCGCTCGTACCGAGCTGACCCGCGGCCGCGGGATCATCGCGGCGCGCGCGGTGCGGTCGGTGAAGTCGAGCACGCGGTCGAGCAGGGTGGACAGGTCGTCGTCGAGGTCGCCGCTGTCGCGGGACTCGTCGATGATCGCCTCGAGGTCGCGCGACGTGGCCGAGTGCTCGACGTCGTGCACGGGTTCGATCCGCAACGCCTTGAGCAGCACGTTGGACGCGGCGTCGAAGAGCCGGATCAGCCAGCCGAAGGCGGCGAGGTAGATCGACGTGGACAGCGCGAGCGCCCTGGCGACGGGTTCGGGCCGGGCGATCGCGAGGTTCTTCGGGAACAGCTCGCCGAACACCATCTGCACGACCGTGACCACGACCAGCGCGACGACGGCGCCGACGGCGACCCCGACACCGGCCGGCACGCCGGTGGTGCCGAGCAGCTCGGCCACGCCGTCGCCGATCATCGGCTCGGCGACGTAACCGGCGAGCAGCCCGGTGACGGTGATGCCCAGCTGGCGCCCGACAGCATGAACGAGGTGCGGCGGGTGATGCCGAGTGCGCGCCGGGCGCCTGCGTCACCCGCGGAGGCGCGTGCCTGCAGCCTGGAGCGGTCCACGGCCATGTAGCCGAACTCCTGGGCCACGAAGTAGCCGGTGAGCGCGGTGAGGGCGGCGACGGCCAGCACACCGAGGAGGATGGAGAGGATGGTCACGGGCGACCGGCCCGTTGAGGATGCCGCCCTGCGAGGGCGGCGCCGGTACTGTCTGCGGGATCCATGATTCCTGGTGTGGGGTGAGTGCGGTTCGTCGGCTTCAACGACGGAGATCACCGCGAAGTTCCGTGACCGCCTGCCGATCGCGTCACACGATCGGCGCGTTCACGCCGCGGTTCCGTCGGCGCCGATCGCTACGCTTGGCGTCGTGACGGAAGCGGGTGCGGCGGCGGGATCGCAGCTGCGGGATCTCGGTGCGGCTCTGCGGCGATGGGCGCCCGACGGTGTCGGCGTGGTGCGGGTGCTCGCGCGCCACGGTTTCGGCACGGTCGAGAGCGGTCAGCTCGTCGCGGGCACGGCGGGCGGGTCGGTGGCCGGGTTGCTCTACCGGGGCGCCCTCGACGACTCGGTCGTCCCGCTGGCGGCGGCGGCCGTGTCCGGGGCACACACCCGGGAGGCCCACGTGGCGGAGGCCGCGGCTCTCGACGCCGGGCTCGCCTGCGCAGGCGGGGCCACGCTCCTGGGCCATCCGCTGCCCGCTCCGCAGGCAGCCGCGCTGGGCGAGGCCCTCGAACGCGGGGTACCCGCCGCGCTGGTGTCCACGGTGCGGGGCTCGGGGGCCGTCGTGCTCACCGGCCCGGAGCTGGCGGCCGTGCACGGCTCGCTGGGCAGCGCGGAGCTCGACGCCGAGGCCGCCGCGGCGGCCCGCGGCCTGCTGCGCCGCGGCGCCACCGCCACCGAGCGGGTGGCGGCGGGCAGCGACGAGCTGCTGGTCGACATCTGGGTGCCGGTGCCCTCGGTGCTGGTCGCTGGCGCGGGCGCCCGGTCGGTGAGGCGTTGGTGGCCCAGGCCGGGCTGCTCGGGCGCATCGGTGAGGCGTTGGTGGCCCAGGCCGGGCTGCTCGGCTGGGGGGCGCGCGCCGAGACCGGTCTCGACGCCGTCCACACCGCCGTCGCCGCGTTCACCGACGCCGACGTCCTCGTGCTGCTCGACCACGCTCCCGCGTTCGACGTCGTGCTGGTCGACGCGTTGCGCCGGGGCCGGGGCTTCATCGGGGCGCTGGGTTCGCGCCGCACCCAGGCCGCGCGTCGCGAGCGGCTGGTCGCCGCGGGGCTCACCGAGGCCGAGCTGGCGCGGCTGCACGGGCCGGTCGGGCTCGACCTGGGCGCGCGCACCCCCGCCGAGACGGCGGTGTCGATCGTCGCGCAGGTGGTGGCGGCCCGGTCCGGGCGGGCGGGCGCCGCGCTCGCCGCCACCGACGGCCGGATCGGCTGATGACCGCCCGCCACGACGTCACGCAGGCCACCGTGCCCGCCCCTCGCGGGGCCCGTCGCGTCACCGATCTGGTCGGCGCGGAGGCGCCCACCCTGCCGATGCCGAACCTGCCCCCGCCGCGGCGCCGCAGCTGGGTGTTCCGGCTGGTCGTGGGCGGGCTGCTGGTGGCCGCCCTGGTCGTCGGGGGCACCGCGTTCCGGGTGTGGCAAGTGGCGCGGATCGACGACCGGCAGCCGGTCGACGCCGTGATCGTGCTGGGGGCCGCGCAGTACGACGGCGAGCCGAGCACGATCTTCGCCTGGCGGCTGCGGCACGCGGAGGCGCTGTACGAGGAAGGGCTGGCCCCGCGGATCGTCACCACCGGCGGCAACCGCGCCGGCGACGCGCACACCGAGGCCGAGGCCGGGCGCCGGTACCTGATCGAACGCGGGGTGCCCGCCGACGCCGTGATCGCGGTCGCCGAGGGGGCCGACACGCTCGGCAGCCTCCAGGCCGTTGCCGCGCGCGCCGAGCAGGACGGCTGGATGAGCGCGCTGGTCGTGAGCGACCCGTGGCACTCGTTGCGCGCCCGCACCATGCCCGGGACAGGGGCTGGACGCCTGGACCTCGCCCACCCGCAGCGGGCCGGTCGTGCAGACGCGCGAGACGCAGCTGCGCTACATCGTCCGCGAGACCGGGGCCCTCCTCTACTACTTGCTCACCCACGCCTCCGTGGACACCGAGTCCACGGGGCTCGGGTGACCGCCGAGTACTCCGCGCACGATCGAGCCCGCCCGTCGCCGGAGCCACCCAAGGGCACGGGTGAGGAGCGGCGCAGCCCGTTCGCGCGCGACCGCGCCCGGGTGCTGCACTCGGCCGCCCTGCGCCGCCTCGCCGGCAAGACCCAGGTCGTCGGGCCAGGGGAGGGGGCCGAGGTCACCGGTGTGCCGCGCACGCGGCTCACCCACTCCCTGGAGGTCGCGCAGATCGGGCGGGGGATCGCCGAGGAGCTGGGCTGCGACCCGGATGTCGTCGACACGGCCGGGCTCGCCCACGACATCGGCCACCCGCCGTTCGGGCACAACGGGGAACGCGCGCTCGACGAGTTCGCCAGCTCGTGCGGGCTCCGGGGCGGTTTCTCGGGCCTGGGCTTCGAGGGCAATGCGCAGACGCTGCGGATCCTCACCCGGCTGGAACCCAAGATCGACGGGGTGGGCCTCAACCTCACCAGGGCCTCGCTCGACGCGTCCTGCAAGTACCCGTGGGTGCGCCGCCCCGGCGACCGCAAGTACAGCGCGTACCCGGAGGACGCCGAGGTGTTCGCCTGGGTGCGCGAGGGCGCCCCGCCGCAGCGGCGCTGCCTCGAGGCGCAGATCATGGACTGGTCCGACGACGTCGCCTACTCCGTGCACGACGTCGAGGACGGCATCCTCGCCGGCCGCATCGACCTCGCGGCGCTGGGCGCGCCGGGGGAGCGCGCCGCGCTCGTGGACCTGGCGGTGCGGCATTTCGGGGGCGAGGCGGTCGCGCTCGCCCGCGCCGCCGACGCGCTGCTCACGTTGCCGGTTGTCGCCGCCGCGCGGGGGTTCTCGGCCGTGACCGCGTCCACAGCCGACCACGTGGCGCTCAAACGGCTCACGAGCGAGCTCGTCGGGCGGTTCGTGCACGCCGCGGTGGAGGCCACGCGGGCGGTGCACGGGGACGTCCCGCTGCGGCGTTACGGCGCCGACCTGGTGGTTCCGGCCGCGGCGGCCGCGGAGGTGGCCCTGCTCAAGGCGGTGGCGCTGCGGTACGTGATGAGTGACCCGGGAAGCTCGCCATGCAGGCGCGCCAGCGCGACCTGCTCGTCGGGCTCGCCACCGCCCTGCGTGACGGCGCTCCCGGCTCGCTCGACCCGGCGTTCGCCGACGAGTGGGCGGCCGCGGCCGACGCCGCCGGGCGGATCCGGGTGGTGCTCGACCAGGTCGCCATCCTCACCGACCAGCAGGCCATCGCCCGCCACCGCACCGTCACCGGGTGACCGGGGCCGCACGAAGCGCTGTCACGAACCCGCGAGCCGTCTCGTCCACCTGACGACACCACATCGAGGAGGACGACATGCCACGCATCCCCGCGGTTCCCGAGTCGGAGGCCGGGTTCTTCGGCCGGCTCGTGTACCGGTACGCGCGCAGGCGGTTCGGCGCCGTGCCGGAGCCGTTCGCGGTGATCCGGCACCACCAGCGGCTGTTCTGGGCATCGCTCGTGGCGGAGGGCATCCAGGAGTGGGCACCCCGGGAGCTGCCGACGCGAGTGCGCGAGCTGGCCGTCTACCGGACGGCCACGGTGGTGGGCTGCTCGTGGTGCGTCGACTTCGGCACCGTGCTCCAGCGCCTCGACGGGCTGGACATCGAGCGGCTGCAGCACATCGACGAGTACGCCACGAGCCCGCTCTACGACCGGGCCGAGCGGCTCGCGATCGCCTACGCCGACGCGATGACCGCCCAGCCGATGACGGTGACGGACGCGCAGGTCGCCGAGCTGGAGGCCGAGCTGGGGCGGGCCGGGGTGCTGGAGCTCACCCACGCCATCGCGCTGGAGAACATGCGCGGCCGCTCCAACCACGCCCTCGGCATCACCGACCAGGGGTTCGACGTGGCCTGCCGGGTTCGGCTCAGCCCGGCAGCCGAGTCAGCTTCTCGGGGTTGACCACCTGGTAGACGGCGGCGATCCGGCCGTCGCGGACGGCGAGGACGCCGACCCCGGCCGGTGTCGCGGCGTTGCCCGGCGTGCGGATGCCGGGCTCGCCGTTGACCTGCACGGCGGATGTACCGCCCAGCAGGTCCTCGCCGTACTGCGTGAGCAGCCCGAGCAGCAGCCGGGCCACCTTCTCCGCGCCGACGATCGTGCGGCGCGCGGCCTTGGCCCGGCCGCCCGAGTCGGTGACCCAGACCGCGTCCGGGTGCAGGAGCTCCACGAGCGCGGCGCCGTCGGCCCGCGCGATCGCGTCGACGAACCGGGCGAGGAGGGACTCCTGCTCGGCGTTGGACGCCCGCGGCGGCGCGTCGGCGTCGGCCACGATCTTGCGGGCCCGCGCCGCGTGCTGGCGGGCCGTGGCCTCCGGGCAGCCCAGCACCTCGGCGATCTGCGCGTACGGCAGGGCGAGCGCCTCGTGCAGCACGAACGCCACGCGCTGCGGCGGAGTCAGGCGTTCCAGCACCACCATCGCCGCCATCCGCACCCCCTCGTCGCGCACCACGGCGGCGAGCGGCTCGTCGGGTTCCCCGGTGGTGACCAGCGGCTCGGGCAGCCACGGGCCGACGTACCGCTCGCGGCGGGCGGCGGCGGAGCGCAGCCGGTCGAGGCACAGCCGCCCGACCACGGTGGTGAGCCACGCCCGTTCGTCGCGGATCTCGTCGCGGGCCCCGGCGTCCAGTCCGGCGAGGCGCAGCCACGCCTCCTGGACGGCGTCCTCCGCGTCGGCGACGCTGCCGGTGATCCGGTACCCGACCCGGACGAGGTGTGCCCGATGCTCCTCGAACACATGCTCATCCGTCAGCACGCCTGCGACGCTACGTCAACACGACCGAAGTGCCGAGCCCGGCACGCGAGCGCCCTGAACGGCTAGCGCGGTACCGCGAGGACATCCCGGAGCACGTCCTCCATCGTGACGCGGGCCAGCTCGGCTCTCAGCGTCTCCTCGATGCCCCCGTAGACGCCCTGCATCGCCGGCCGGATGCCGTGGCCCACCACGCACCCCTGGTTCGGCGTGGCGCGGTGCAGCGCGAACAGCGGACCGGGCTCCACCGCGTCGTACACGTCGAGCAGCGTGATCGACTCCAGTTCGCGCGCCAGCGACCAGCCGGCGCCCACGCCACGCCGGGACTCCACGAGACCCGCCTTGCGCAGCTCGCCGAGCAGACGCCTGATCACCACGGGGTTGGTGTTCGCGCTGGTCGCGATCTGCTCGGAGGTGGCCACCTCATGGCCCTCGCGCTGGTAGAGGCCGATCCAGGCCAGCGCGTGAGCGGCGATGGTCAACCTGCTGTTGGCGCTCACGAACCCTCCTTCGGCCGTAACACGTCATGTTACGACGACCTTGTCGTAACAACAATAGTTGCGACTGACAGTCGTAACAACTAACGTTACGACTACTGCACGATCGGACAGCGAGGTGGGAAGAATGAGCGAACCGCTCACAGGAAAGGTCGCCCTGGTCACCGGAGGATCCCGCGGGCTGGGAGCCGCCACCGTCCGGCTCCTGGCCGAGCAGGGTGCCGACGTCGGGTTCACGTACGTCAGCTCGGAGAAGCAGGCACACGCCATCGTCGACGAGGTGCGCGGCACGGGCGGGAAGGTCGCGGCCTTCCGGTCCGACCAGGCGGACCCGAGCGGGGCGCCGGCACTGATCGACGAGGTGGTCGCGCACTTCGGCGGCCTGGACATCCTCGTCAACAACGCGGCGATCAGCGTGCCGGGCACGGTGGACGACCCGGACGCCGACACCGCCGCGCTGGACCGCATGCACGCCACGAACTACCTGGGCGTGATCGCGATCATCCGGGCCGCCTCCCGGGTGCTGCGCGCGAACGGCCGCATCATCACGGTGAGCACGGGATTCGCCAGCCGGGTCGGCATTCCCGGCGTCGCCGACTACGCGGCGTCCAAGGCCGGGATCGAGCGGTACACCCTGGGTGCCGCCCGCGACCTCGGGCCCCGGGGCATCACGGCCAACGTGGTGCAGGCGGGAGTGATGGAGGGCGGGATGGACACCGAGCCCGAGGTCCTCGAGGCGGTGCTCGGCACGCTGTCGCTGCAGCGCGTGGCCGATCCCCGCGAGATCGCCGCCGCGATCGCCTTCCTGGCGAGCCCTGCCGCCTCGTACGTCACCGGCGCGGTGCTGGACGCCCACGGCGGCTACAACGCCTGACCTCCTCGGCCGAACGGTTGAGCAGCCGGGAGAAACCCGTACATCCGGCTGAGGTGGCTCTCCGGGTCCGAGGCGGACCGTGGGGGCATGACGAACTTCGCAGACGTGCTCACCGTGCTGGCCGCGGGCGGCGGGCTCGCCCTGATGCTGGTGATGGCCGCGGTGCCGCTGATGCTCGACGGCGACCTGCAGCGGGAGCGCGAGCAGGCGGCCCACCTACGAGGCGGCGACTCCTGAGTCGGGTGGCAGCTCCTGCCCGGGGCAGGCGCCCAGCACGCGCTGGATCGCGTCCCGTTCGGCGAACGTGACCCACAGCCGGTACTTGGCCTTCACCGCCACCTGCCGGGCCACGTAGGGGCAGCGGAAGTTCCGCGACGGGGGCAGCCAGGTGGCCGCGTCGCCGTCGCCCTTGCCCTGGTTGACCGCCCCGTCGGTGGCCATCAGGTTCAGCGGGTCGTTGGCGAATTGCTCCCGGGTGTCCTCGTCGAGCTGCTGGGCGCCGGTCTGCCAGGCGTTGGACAGGGCCACGACGTGGTCGATCTGCACGTCGGCGCTGGTGTCCTTGCCCCGCCGGAACGCCACGGTCCGCCCGGAGTACGGATCGGCGAGCCGCCCGGTCTGCACCACGCACGACTGCGTTCCCGCCCGGTACTCGACGTCGTCGAGATCGCGGGCCAGCACGTCGTTGCGCTGGTCGCAGCCGTTGCGGTCGATGTCGCGCCAGCTCTGGCCGAACTCGTCACGGTCGTACCCGGTGCGCGGGGCGCGCCCCTTGACCGGGAGCGCGGCGAGCACCGTCGCGGCGTCGCCGGTCGGGAGCGGAACCGGGTCGATCCACACCGGGACGCCGGCACAGCCCGCCACCACGAGAGCGACGATGACGCTACCGACGAATCCGGACCACCTCCTGCTCCCCACGAGAAGGTGATCCACGAGAAGATGATCTCAGTAGGCGCGCCGGGGCCGTCGGCGGGCAGGCCTAGACTTCCCACCGTGGCGGGCCGGATCAGGGACAGCGATATTGCCGAGGTCCGCGACCGCGTCCGCGTCGACGAGGTGATCGGCGAGTACGTGGCCCTGCGCCGGGCGGGGGCCGGTTCGTTGAAGGGCCTGTGCCCGTTCCACGACGAGAAGACCCCGTCGTTCAACGTCCGGCCCAGCCACGGCACGTTCCACTGCTTCGGGTGCGGCGAGGGCGGCGACGCGATCGCGTTCCTCATGAAGATGGACCACATCTCGTTCGTCGAGGCGGTGGAGCGGCTCGCGGAGCGGGTGGGCCACCGGCTCACCTACGAGGGCGGCGGCAGCTCGGTGCAGCGCGACCGCGGCACCCGGTCCCGGCTGCTGGAGGCCAACAAGAAGGCCGCCGAGTTCTACGCGGCGCAGCTGAAGACCCCCGAGGCGCCTCGGCCGTCCAGTTCCTCACCACCCGCGGGTTCGACGTCGCGGCGGCGCAGCACTTCGGCTGCGGCTACGCGCCCGCCGGCTGGGACCTGCTCACCAAGCACCTGCTCGCGGCCGGGTTCACGCTCGACGAGCTGATGAAGGCGGGCCTGTCCAAGGAGGGCAGGCGCGGGCCGATCGACCGGTTCCACCGGCGGTTGCTGTGGTCGATCAGGGACCTGGGCGGTGACGTCGTCGGGTTCGGCGCCCGCCGCCTCTTCGACGACGACGGCATCGAGGCCAAGTACCTCAACACGTCCGACACGCCCGTCTACCACAAGACGAAGGTGCTGTTCGGGCTCGACCTCGCCAAGCGGGAGATCGCCAAGCGCCGCCAGGTGGTGGTCGTCGAGGGCTACACCGACGTGATGGCGATGCACCTCGCGGGCGTGCCCACGGCCGTCGCGTCCTGTGGCACGGCGTTCGGCTCCGAGCACATCTCGGTGATCCGCCGCCTCATCGGCGACGACTCGTTCGACCTCGGCGAGGTGATCTACACGTTCGACGGCGACGCGGCGGGACAGGCGGCGGCGCTCAAGGCGTTCGAGGGCGACCAGAGCTTCGCGGCGCAGACGTTCGTCGCGATCGCACCCGACGGGCAGGACCCGTGCGAGCTGCGGCAGAGCAGCGGCGACACCGCGGTGCGCGACCTGGTGGCGCGCCGTGAGCCGCTGTTCGAGTTCGCCATCCGCAGCATGCTGCGCGACCACAACCTCGACACCGCGGAGGGCCGGGTCGCCGCGCTGCAGCGCACGGTGCCGCTGGTGGCGCGGATCAAGCGCGAGGACCTGCGTGACGAGTACGCCCGCCGCCTCGCGGGCTGGACGAGCTGGGACGACATCGCGATGGTCGTCCGGCGGGTCCGGGAGGCGGCCGGGGCACCCGCCGACGCGGGCCGCGGTTCCCGCAACGGGCGCCGGGAGCCGGTGGCGCCACCGCCCAAGGACGACCCGCGGCTGCACCTGCAGCGGGAGGCGCTCAAGGCCGCGCTGCAGATCCCGGCCGTCGCCGGGCCGAGCTACGACGAGCTGCCCGAGCAGGTGTTCGTCCACCCGGTGTTCGCCGCGGTGCACCGCGCCGTGCAGGCCGCGGGCGGGGTGTGTGGCGGCCGCGACGGCCCACGCGTGGCTGGATGCGGTGCTCGCGGAGTGCCCGCAGGAGGCCCAGTCGTTGGTCAGAGAGCTGGCGGTGGAGCCGCTCGAGCTGCCGAAGCGCAACACCGACGAGGCCCGCTACGTCGGCAGTGTGATCGCGGGGGTGCGGCTGGCGCTGGTCGAGGCGCAGGTCGCTGACCTGAAGGCCCGCCTGCAGCGCACCAATCCGGTGGAGGAACCCGAGGCCTACCACCAGCTCTTCGGCGACCTGGTGCCGCTGGAGCAGTACCGGATCGCGCTGCGGGAGCAGGCGGCGCGATGAGGTTTCTTCGGAAGCTGTTCGGCCGCGAGGACGTGCCCGCTGACGTCGCGGGCCGGCTCGCCGCCGATGAGCGGGTGCTCGCGGTGGCGGCGATGGGTGACGACGATCAGCTGGTCGTCACGTCCCTCGGGCTCTGGTTGCCCGGCCCCGAGGTGCCCGGCTCGTGGGCTGGCACCTGATCAGCAAGGCCACCTGGAAGAGCGGCGTGCTCACGGTCGTGGAGGCCGAGGAGGCGGAGACGATCGGCGGGGCGGTGCTGCTCGCCGACCTGCCGCCCCGCAGGCTGCGGCTCACCGAGCCGGGCCGGGTGCCCGAGACGGTGCACGCCAGGGTGGAGGGGGCGATCCGCAGCCGCCACCACCGCGACCTCCCCGGTGGCGGGGCGTGGTTCGTGCAGCGCAAGGTGCCCGGCCGTGACGGCGTCGCGCTGCAGGTCCGGCCCGACCCGGGCACCGATCTCGCCGTCCTGCGCCAGGTCGTCGCGGACGTCGATCACACCTTGGGGCGATCGTGACATCCACGTCCTGGGATCCCACGCTCTACCTCGGCTTCGACGACCACCGCTCGCGCCCGTTCCACGACCTGCTGGCCAGGGTGGGGGCCACCGCGCCGCGGCGGGTCGTCGACCTGGGGTGCGGTCCCGGGCACCTCACCGAGGTGCTCACCGCCCGCTGGCCCGGCGCCGACGTGCGGGCGGTCGACTCGTCTCCCGAGATGGTCGCGGCAGCGCGGGAGCGGGGGATCGCCGCGGAGCTCGCCGACGTCGTCGACTGGACGCCGTCCCCCGACACCGATGTCGTGATCACCAATGCCGTGCTCCAGTGGGTGCCGTCGCATCCGCAGCTGCTGCCCCGCTGGCTGGATGCGCTGCCGTCGGGGGCGTGGTTCGCGATGCAGGTGCCGGGCAACCTGGGTGCCCCGTCCCACGCGCTGATCCGGCAGCTCGTCGCGGAGCCCCGGTGGCGGGGGAGCGTGGAGCTGCGCGGCGAGCTGGCCGTGCCGGAGCCGGCCGAGTACGCGGAGCTCTTCGCCGCCCACGCCGCGGCCGTCGACGTCTGGGAGACCACCTACCTGCAGCGCCTCACGGGTGCGGACCCGGTGCTGCGGTGGGTCAGCGGCACCGCGCTCCGCCCGGTGCGCGACGCCCTGGAACCCGCTGACTACGAGGCGTTCCGCGCGGAGCTGGCGCCCCGCCTGCGTGCGGCCTACCCCGTGCGCCCCGACGGGAGCACGTGGTTCCCGTTCCGCCGGATCTTCGCCGTGGCGCAGCGCGGGTGAGGGTGGGACGTCGGTGTCACCGCGGTGCCGCCAGCGCGGCGGTGGCGCGGTCCGCGTCCGGCGTGCTGATCAGGATCTCGTGGTAGCCCAGCTGCTCGCGGAACCCGTCGCTGACCACGATCCGCAGCGCGGGCAGCCAGCGCCGGACGCTGACGAAGCGGCTCGTGGGTGACCCGACGCCCGAGCGGCCCAGCTTGAGGACGCCGGTCACCCGCAGCCCGGCGTGGCCGACGCCCGTGGCGGAGGCCCGGGTGGGCCGGTCCACCCGTTCGGTGTGGCGGATCTCGGAGCGGGGCACCACGAGCCGGGACCTCCCGCCGCAGAAGAGCTTCTCCACGGCCGAGAGCGTCACCGTGACGGCGTTGTCGTCGACGTGGACAGTGCCCATGGTGAGGCCTCCTCGATAGGCTGTTCCTGCTACTGATATTAATACCAGATCTGGAAATGGAGGTCGAGGGTGGCACCCGAGACGTCGCTCGCCGACCTGCTGCACCAGCCGGTGCGATGGCGCGTGGTCCAGGCCCTGATCGGCCGCTCACTGACCACCGGCCAGCTTGCCGAGCTGATGCCGGACACGCCCACGACCACCCTGTACCGGCACGTCGGCGTGCTGGTGAACGCGGGCGTACTGGTCGTGACCGACGAGCGCCGGGTACGGGGCGCGGTGGAGCGGACCTACGCGCTCAACCCGGCCGCGGCCGATGCGGACAACGAGGCGCCCGACCGCGACCGGCTGCGGACGATGTTCACCGTCTACCTCGCGGGGCTCGCCGGTGACTTCGACCGCTACCTGGCGCGGGACGACCTCGACCCGCTGCGGGACGGCGTCAGCATGCGGCAGGCCGCGCTGTGGCTGTCCGACGACGAGCTGGGGCAGCTGCAGGAACGCATGCTGGAGGTGCTCGAACCGTTCCTGGCGCACGGGCCCGGCACGGGACGGACCCGGCGGATCCTCTCCACGATCCTCGTTCCCGACCCTGACGGGCGGCGCGGGCAGCGTGATCCCCACCGTCCGGGCCGTGATGCCGGCGAGCGTCGGCGTCGACATCGGGTGCGGGATGGCGGCCGTGCGCACCCAGCTCACGAAGGACGACATCGGCGCGCGGGGCGAGCTCGCGGCGCTGCGGGAGTCGATCGAGGCGGCCGTACCCGTGTCCAAGGGCGGCTACAACCGGCGGCTCACGGACACGGCCGCGGCCCGCGTCGCCGGGCTGGAGACGCTCGCCGAGCAGGCGGAGTTCGACCCGGCGTCCTACGCGCGGAACTGGCGGCTGCAGCTCGGCACGCTCGGCTCCGGGAACCACTTCATCGAGCTGTGCCTCGACGAGGCCGATCGGCTGTGGGTGTTCCTGCACTCCGGTTCCCGCGGGGTGGGCAACAAGATCGCGCAGCGGCACGTCCGCACCGCGCAGCAGCTGTGCGAGCGGTGGTGCGCAACTTCTCCCGGCGCGCGCGCGGGAGAAGTTCACGGTCGAGCAGCTCGCCGAGGCGATGCGGGGCATCGAGTGGCGGGCGGCGAACGCCGAGGCGTTCCTGGACGAGATCCCGGGGGCCTACAAGCCCATCGACGTCGTGATGGAGGACGCGAAGGACCTGGTGACGGTCGACCACACGCTGCGGCAGGTGCTGAACGTCAAGGGCGACTGACCGGCGTCACTGCGTGGACGGTTACTGGGTCGACGGTCGCAGCGCGTCGGCCTGGGAGTAGCGGCAGTTCGGGTCCCAGAGGATGAACGAGCGGATGCCGTTCGCCTCTGCGGCCTCGATCTGCGCGCGTACCTCGCTCGCCCCGTAGGGCACCCGGAGCGTGAAGGCCTGCAGCCAGGGGATCACCGAGCTGGAGGTGCCCTGGGTGAGCTTCACGAAGTCGGCGAGCGAGCGGGCCGTGATGTCGTAGGGCGAGGACTCCGGGTTCGCCACGTCGTACTCGCCGCGACCAACTCGCGACGGGTACGGTCATCGGGGCGATGTAAGTCGGCGTACGGCGCCATCATCGTGATGTCCTGCGCGATCTGCTGGGGTCGCGTCGCCGCGATCCCGAACACCGACGCCCCGAGCAGTGCGCCGTGCTTGCGTACCACCGGGCGGGTCTCCGCGAGGAAGTCGGCGATCGACCGCTCCGGGCTCGTCGTCAGGCCCTCGAAATGCATTCCGGAAATGGCGCCGTCCGGGCGCCGCACGTAGTCGTACAGGATCTCGTCGAACCCGAGCGCGGCCGCTTCCTCGGCGAGCGCGATGTTGTAGGCGCGCACCGCCGGATCGGCGAAGTTCGTGAACGAGTACTGACCGTAACCACCCGAATAGGGGTCGCCGTCGGCGTTCTGCACCAGCCGTTCGTGGTGCCCGTCCTTCCACGAGCCTCCCCGAGCACCGGGTCGCGGAACACCACGATCCGCCCCACGACCCGGATCCCGGCGGCGTGCATCTGGTCGAGCGCGGCGCGCGCGTCGTAGTAGCCCTTGTTCGCGTCGATCTCGACGGCCAGCGGCACCTGGGAGGTGTAGCCGATCACGCCGTCCTCGTCCTTGATGTCCAGCTGGACGGCGTCGATGGCGCCTTCCTCCGCCAGCTGCAGCACCGGCTCGCGCAGCGACGGCGCGGCCCACGCCTGCGCCGTCATGTGCACGGCGCGCATGCCCGGGTGCTGCACCGGGATCGGCACCTTCTGCACGGTCGTGTTGCCGGCCTCGTCGCGCGCCACCAGGTCGACGTCGGCGGTGCCGGCAGCCTCCGTGACGGTGAAGGCGCCGTCGTCGTCCAGCTCGTACGGTGCTCCGTTGACGAGGAGCTCGTCGGCGCCCTCGACCCGGCCCTTCACCTCGCGGACGCGTCGAGCGCCGTCGGGGCAACCGGGTCGACGAGCATGGCCGGCGCGGTGGCGTCCACCGTGAAGTCGATCTTCGTGCCGGGTCCGGGCAGCGGCATGGCCGCGTCCGGCGAGGTGATGAGGATGGTGTGCTCGCCCTCGGGGAGCGACGACGCGTCGAGCAGGAACCGCTTGTCGTCGCGGCGCACCGGTGCCGGCGCGCCGTCGAGGATGACCTCGACCTCGGCCGGGTCCACGAGCGCGGTGATCTGGACGTCACGGAGGGCGGCCGGGGCGAACGAGCCGCCGTCGGCCACCCCGGTTACGGTGACGTCCGGCTGCAGCCACGCCACGACGAGAACCACCGCGCCGGCCCCGATCAGCGTGATCGCGGTCGGCACGAGGAACCGGTGGGGCGTGGACACCGGACCGTCCATCGGAACTCCTTCTGCACGGTGGAAGGTGATCACTCTCGCAGTACCCGGCCCAGCCGTGTGCAGGAACAACACCATGGTGTGATCAAGCAATGGAGTCGGGCGTTCCCTGGGTAACGTCCCCATATGCCTCGGTTGCGTATCGTTGCGGCGTCGGTCGCCGTGCTTCTCGCCGCTGGATGCGGAGCGGATTCGGGCGCCGAAGAATCCCTTTCCGCGCAGCCGGCCCCGGCGCCTGCACCCGTCGATCCCGCGCAGGTGCAGGCCAACGAACTGGGCCGTGTTCCGGTGCTGATGTACCACCGGATCGTCGACACCACCACATCCGTGTACGACCGCACCCCGGCCGATTTCCGGGCCGAGCTGGAACGCCTCGCGCGCGAGAACTACGTGCCGGTCACCACGGCCGAGTTCGCCACGGGACGCATCGACATCCCGGCAGGCGCCCATCCCGTGGTGCTGACGTTCGACGACGGCGACCCCACCACGATCACGCTCGGCCCCGACGGCACGCCCGCGCCCGGCACCGCGGTGCGCATCCTGCTCGACGTCGCCGCCGCCCACCCCGGGTTCCGGCCGGTGGCGAGCATGTACGTCAACGCGGGCCCGTTCGGCGGCGGTGAGCCCGGCGCCGCGGCGATGCGCTGGCTGCACGACAACGGCTTCGAGGTCGGCAACCACACGTTCGGCCACACCAACCTGCGCACCGCGTCGGCGGAGAAGGCGCGCCAGGACATCGCCCGCGGCGACAAGATGATCCGCGACGCGTGCCCGGGTACCAGCCCCAGACTCTCGCGCTCCCGTTCGGTGCGCGGCCGCGCGAAACGGAGCTCGCCGCCCGCGGCGACGGGTACGACTACTCGGGTGTGCTGCTGGTGGGCGCGAACCCGGCGCCGTCGCCGTACACGGAGGACTTCGCGCTCCACGCCATCCCGCGGATCCGCTCGCAGGGCCCGGACGGGAGCGAGGCCGAGTTCGGGTCGACGGTGTGGCTCGACAAGATGGCGGCCAACCCCGCGGGCCGCTACACCTCGGACGGCAACCCGGCCGTGATCTCGTTCCCGAACGGCGAGGACCGGCCGGCCCCGCAGTACGCGGCCACCGCCGCCCCCTACTAGAGGACGCGGCACCGGGGACGCGGCGCCCGCCGTGCGGTTCGAGGTCGAGCCGGCCATCGCGTAGGTCGGTGGCCGACTCGACACGATCACGACGCTCGGGTGCACCGCCAGGACCTCCGCGCCTCCCGGCCCCGCGGGTCGCCGGCCAACCGGGGTCGTGATCACCGGAAGTGGTGGTGGGGCGACAGATCAGTCGTCCCGGCACCATTCCCGGCGATCACGAGCCACCGGTCGGCCCGTCGCCACGTCCCTCACCGGCCATGGCCACCGGCCGAGTGCGGCACCACTCGTCCAGGTCACTCGCCGGGCCGGGAGGACCTCGGCGGCGCGGGTGCAGGGCGACGCGCTCCCGCCATCCGTGATGGGATCCCCGCGTGAACAGAATCGCCGTGATCCCCGGGGACGGGATCGGAACCGAGGTCATCGACTCCGCCCGCACCGTGCTCGACGCCGCCTGCGCCCGCCACGGCGTCACGCTCGACTACACCGAGTTCGACTGGTCCTGCCAGCGTTACGAGCGCGAGGGCGCGATGATGCCCGCCGACGGCATCGACACGCTGCGCGGGTTCGACGCGATCCTGCTCGGCGCCGTCGGCTGGCCCGGCGTGCCCGACCACGTGTCGCTGTGGGGTCTGCTCATCCCGATCCGCCGCGCGTTCCGCCAGTACGTCAACCTGCGCCCGATCCGGGTGTTCGAGGGCGTGCAGAGCCCCCTGCGGACGGCCGACGCCGTCGACTTCGTGGTGGTGCGGGAGAACAACGAGGGCGAGTACTCCGAGGTCGGCGGCCGGGTGAACCGCGGCTTCCCGGACGAGCTCGCCGTCCAGGAATCGATCTTCACGCGCGTCGGGGTCAGCCGGATCGCCGACTTCGCGTTCGACCTGGCGGCCTCCCGGAAGGGGTACGTCACGTCGGCCACCAAGTCCAACGGGATCGTGCACACCCTCCCGTTCTGGGACGAGGTCGTGGCCGAGCGCGCCGCCCGGCACCCGGACGTGCGGTGGGACAGCGAGCACATCGACGCACTGGCCGCCAAGTTCGTACTGCAGCCGCAGCGGTTCGACGTGGTGGTCGGCTCGAACCTGTTCGGCGACATCCTCTCCGACCTCGCCGCGGCCGTCGCCGGCTCGATCGGCATCGCCCCGTCGGCCAACCTGAACCCGGAGAAGGAGTTCCCGTCGATGTTCGAGCCGGTGCACGGCTCGCGCCGGACATCGCGGGCCAGGGCATCGCCAACCCGGCGGGCGCCGTGTGGTCGGCCGCGCTGATGCTGGACCACCTGGGCCACGCCGCGGCGGCCGCCGACATCGTCCGCGCGATGGAGACGACACTGGCGAAGCCGGAGACGCGCACGAGGGACCTGGGCGGAACGGCAACGACGACGGAGGCGACGGAGGCCCTGGTGGCGGCGCTGGGTTGATCGCATGTCAGCAAAGCCACTTTCACGACCGTGGACGTCATGAAAGTGGCTTTACCGACATCAGGTCGCCAGGACCTTGCCCGGGTTCAGGATGCCTTCCGGGTCGAAGGCCTTCTTGATCTTGTGGTGCAGGGTCAGGCTCAGGTCGCCCAGTTCTGTCGCCAGCCAGTCGCGTTTCAGGACGCCCACGCCGTGTTCTCCGGTGATCGTCCCGCCGAGGGCGAGGCCCAGCTGCATGATCGCGTCGAACGCTTTCTGGGCGCGTTCCACGGCGGCCGGGTCGCCGCCGTCGAAGATCACGGTGGGGTGCATGTTGCCGTCGCCGACGTGGCCGGGGCAGGACACGACGACGTCGTGCTCCTCGGCGATCGCGGTGATGCCGTCGAGGAGGTCCACGAGCCGGGCGCGGGGCACGGCGACGTCGTCGATGAGGGTGGAGCCGAGCTTCTCCACCGCGAAGTGGACGATCCGGCGGGCCTGCATGAGCATCTCGGACTCGGCGGCGTCGGAGGCGACGGCGACGTCCAGGGCGCCCAGCTCGGTGCAGATCGTGCCCATCGCCTCGCGTCCGCGGCGGCGCGGGGTCCGCGGTCGGACTGGGTGAGCAGCAGTGCGCCGACGCCGGTGGGCAGGCCCATGTCGCGGTAGTCCTGGATGGCGCGCACGGTGACGCCGTCGAGGAACTCGCACAGCGACGGCTGCAGGCCCGCGGCCATGATCCGGGTGACGGCCGACAGCGCGTCGGCGGCCGAGCCGAACGCCGCCGCCATGGTGAGCGCCGCCTCGGGGGCGGGCTTCAGGCCGAGGGTGGCCTTCGTGATCACCCCGAGGGTGCCCTCGGAGCCGACGATCAGCTTGGTGAGGTCGTAGCCCGCCACGCCCTTCGCGGTGCGCCGTCCGGTGCGCAGCAGCTCGCCGGACGCCGTGACGACCTCGACGCCGCGCACGAAGTCGGCCGTGACCCCGTACTTCACGCAGCACAGCCCGCCCGCGTTGGTGGCGAGGTTGCCGCCGATCGTCGACAGCTCCCACGACGACGGGTCGGGCGGGTAGTACAGGCCCTGCTCCAGCACCGCGCGCGACAGCACGGCGTTGAGCACCCCGGGTTCGACGACGGCCACCTGGTCGACGGGGTCGATCTCCAGGATGCGGTCCATCCGGGTCAGCGAGAGCACGATCCCGCCGTCCACGGCGTTGGCGGCGCCGGAGAGACCCGAACGGGCACCCTGCGGCACCACCGGCACGCGGTGCGCCGACGCCACCCGCAGCACGTGCTGCACCTGCTCGGTCTCCGTGGGGCGGACGACGGCGAGCGGGGAGCCCGCGTCGCAGAAGCTGGCCTCGTCGAAGCGGTAGGCGTCGGTGCTGGCGGGGTCGGTGAGCACCGCGTCGGACGGGAGGCCGGCCGCAAGGTCATCGAGAATGGTCATGGTCTCCTCCGGGTCGCACGTCATCCCTCGCCTCGTCCGGGCGCAGCCGGCCGTGCGACAGCTCCAGGTGTTCCCGCATCGCGTCCGCCGCTGCCGTGGGGTCGCAGGCGAGCACGGCGTCGGTGATCCGCCGGTGTTCGGCGAGGGCCTGCGGGCCGATGCCGCGGTGGTAGTGCTGCCGGTAGATGTGCAGGTGCCAGTTGGTGCGCTGGAACGCCTCCCGCACCTGGTCGCTGCCCGCGAGCTCGGCGAGCAGCAGGTGGAAGCGCGCGTCGTGGGCGGAGAACGCCCGGTACGCCGCGTAGGTGTCGGACTCGGGGGCGTCGGCCGTGGCGAGCTCGGACTCGAGCCGGGCCCGGCCGTCGGGGGAGGCCCGCTCGGCGGCGGTGGCGGCCGCCCACGGCTCGATGAGCAGCCGGAAGCGGTACAGGTCGGCGAGCTGGGCGGGCGTGAGCAGCGGTGTGGTGCGGTAGCCGCGCAGCGGCTCCTTCACGACGAGCTGCGCCGACTCCAGCCTGGCCAGCGCCTCGCGGACGGGCGTGGGGGAGACCCCGAGCTCCCGGGCGAGCCCGTCGATGGACAGGCGGGCGCCGGGCGCGATCTCATGGTCCATGATCCGCGCCTTGATCGTCTCGTGGACGTCGTCGACCAGCCGCCCTGGCATCACCGGCCGAATCCTATAGGATCCGGGCGAAGCATTGACGCTACGGACAGGAGCCGGTGAAGCATGGAGATCGTCCGCTACGTCGAGCAGGGGGCGGCGCAGCCGCGCGTCGGAGTGCGCCGGGACGGCAAGATCGCCCCGGTTCGCTACGGGTCGGTCGCCGAGCTCCTGCGCGAACCGCTCGACGCCCTGCGCGCCGGGCTGGAGCCGGCCGGGCCGGAGGTCGACGCCGGCACCGTCACCTACCTGCCGCCGGTCGACGGCCGCACCGAGGTGTGGGCGTCCGGCGTCACGTACGAGCGCTCGCGCGAGGGTCGTGTCGAGGAGAGCGTGCAGGCCTCGGTCTACGAGCTGGTCTACGACGCCCCGCGCCCCGAGCTCTTCCTCAAGGCGGTGGCGTGGCGGGTGGTCACCGACGGCGAGCCGGTGGCCGTGCGCGCCGACTCCGAGGTCGACGTGCCCGAGCCGGAGCTCGCGATCGTCTCCAACAGCCGCGGCGAGATCGTCGGCTACACGGTCTGCAACGACATGAGCTCGCGCTCCATCGAGGGCGTCAACCCGCTCTACATCCCGCAGGCGAAGATCTTCAACGGTTCCTGCGCGCTGGCAACGGGTATCCGGCCGGCGTGGGAGGTCGACACCGCCGATCTCGCGATCACCATGAAGGTCGTGCGCGACGACGCCGTCGTGTTCGAGGGCGAGACGAGCACCGCCCGCCTGCACCGCACGCTCGAGGAGCTGGTGGACGCGCTCTACTTCCCCAGCGACTTCCCCGACGGCGCGATCCTGTCCACCGGCACGGGCATCGTCCCCGAGCTGAGCTTCTCGCTCACCGAGGGCGACCGGGTCGACATCGACATCGCGCAGGTCGGCACCTTGTCCAACCCCGTCGTACGGGGCCGCGAACCGTTGTCCTGGCTGGTGGAGGCGTGCGATCGCCCCGCGGCCAGGAGGAAGGGCCAGCAGTGACCGTCTCAGATACCTCTCCCGAGGAGCTCGAGGGCGTGCTCGCCGCCGCCGCGCAGGCCGCCGGGCCGCTCGCCGCGCTGCGCCCGGCCGAGCGGGCCGCGCTGCTGCGCGCAGCCGCCGACGCCCTGGACGCCGCGTCCGCCGAGCTCGTGCCGATCGCGATCGAGGAGTCCTCGCTGCCCGAGGGCAGGCTCACCGGCGAGGTGGCCCGGTCCAGCGGCCAGCTGCGCCTGTTCGCCGACGCCTCGACGAGGGCTCCTACCTCGAGGTGATCCTCGACTCCGCCGACGCGAACGCGAAGCCGGTGCCCCGCCCCGACCTGCGCCGCATGCTCGTGCCGGTCGGCCCGGTGCTGGTGTTCGCCGCCAGCAACTTCCCGTTCGCGTTCAGCGTGCCCGGCGGCGACACGGCCTCGGCGCTCGCCGCGGGCAGCCCGGTCGTCGTCAAGGCCCACCCCGGCCACCCGCGGCTCTCGCAGCGCACGGGCGAGGTGCTCGTCGAGGCGCTGCGCGCCGCCGCGCCCCGGGGGCACGTTCGCGGTGGTCCACGGCATGGAGGCGGGCACGACCGCGCTCACCGACCCGCGCATCAAGGTGGGCGCCTTCACCGGCTCCGTGAAGGGCGGGCTCGCCCTCCTGGAGATCGCCACCCGCCGCGAGGAGCCCATCCCGTTCTACGGCGAGCTGGGCAGCCTCAACCCGGTGTTCGTCACCCCCGCCGCGGTGGCGGCCCGCGGCGCCGACATCGCCGACGGCTACGTGGCTCCTTCACCCTCGGCACCGGCCAGTTCTGCACCAAGCCCGGCCTGCTGTTCCTCCCCGAGGGCCACGGCCTGGAGGAGCGCCTCGTCGAGGCCGTGCGGGGCGCCGCGCCCGCAGGCATGCTCAACGACCGCATCCGCTCCGGGCACGCCCACGAGCGCGACCGGCTGGAGGGCCTCGGCGCGCTGCGCACCCTCGTGCACGGCGCCGACTCCGACGCGGGCGTGGCGCCCACCCTGCTCGCCACCACGGCCAAGGAGCTCCTCGCCGACCCGGACCCGATCCTGCAGGAGTGCTTCGGGCCCACGTCGATCGTCGTCGAGTACTCGGGCGCCGACGAGGCGCTCGCCGCCGCGCAGGCGTTCGGTGGCAACCTCACCGCCACCGTCCAGGCAGAGGACGCCGACGCCGCCACCCTGGCGCCCCTGGTGGACGCGCTGCGCGACCGCGCGGGCCGGGTGGTCTACAACGGCTGGCCCACGGGCGTGGCGGTCGCCCCCGCGATGCACCACGGCGGCCCGTTCCCCTCGACCACGGCGTCGATCCACACGAGCGTGGGTACCACGGCGATCCGCCGCTTCCTGCGCCCGGTGTGCTACCAGAACACCCCGCAGGCCCTGCTCCCGGAGGCGCTGCGCGACGACAACCCCCTGGGCCTGCCCCGGAGGGTCGACGGCGTGCTGTCCTGACCGCTCCGGGATCGCACCCCGTTCTACCGAGATCGCCCGGAGTGGTGCGGCCGCGACAGATATGTCGGGGGTCGCACCACTGGCGGCGATCATGTCGGTCGAGGCGTTCCTGGGAACCGCGGGGTCTCCCACGCCTGGCGCGGCGGCGCTAGGTTCGGTGGGGGAGCCTGTCCCACCGGGGCGGGACCGCACGTCCGCTGGAGCCTGCATGACCGCGATCGAGCCGCGCTCGACAAAACCCGTCCTGATGACCGTGGACGACGACCCGGGGGTCAGCCGCGCCGTGGCGCGCGACCTGCGGCGCCGCTACGGGCAGGACCACCGGATCGTCCGCGCCGAGTCCGGCCGCGACGCGCTCGACGCGTTGCGCGAGCTCACGCTGCGCGGTGAGCCGGTGGCGGCGATCCTCGCCGACTACCGCATGCCGGAGATGAACGGCATCGAGTTCCTCGAGCAGGCCATGGACATCGCGCCGCACGCGCGCCGGGCCCTGCTCACCGCCTACGCCGACACCGACGCGGCGATCCAGGCGATCAACCTGGTCGACGTCGATCACTACCTGCTCAAGCCGTGGGACCCGCCGGAGGAGAAGCTCTACCCCGTCGTCGACGCGCTCGTGGAGACGTGGCGGGCGGTCGGCCAGCGCCCCGTCGACGAGATCCGGGTGGTGGGCCACCGCTGGTCGGCCGAGTGCTTCTCGGCGCGCGACTTCCTGGCCCGCAACTCCGTGCCCTACCGCTACTACTCGATCGACGAGCCGGAGGGCGCGCGGCTCCTCGAAGCCGCGGGTGCCGGGCCGGAGGACGTCCCGGTGTTGATCACCGCCGACGGCACGGCGCTGCGCTCGCCCACCGACGCGGAGATCGCCGAGGCCGTCGGGCTCACCACCGATCCGGCCACGGACTTCTACGACCTGATCGTCGTCGGCGGCGGGCCCGCCGGGCTGGGGGCGGCGGTGTACGGCGCGTCCGAGGGCCTGCGCACGGTGCTCGTCGAGCGCCAGGCCACCGGAGGACAGGCCGGGCAGAGCTCGCGCATCGAGAACTACCTGGGCTTCCCCGACGGCGTGTCGGGCGCGCAGCTCACCGACAGGGCGCGCAGGCAGGCCGCCAAGTTCGGCGCCGAGGTGCTCACCGCCCGCGACGTCGTGTCCCTCGAGGCGCGCGGCTCGGCCCGGGTGGTGCGGTTCGGCGACGGCAGCGAGATCGCCGCACACTCCGTGGTGCTGGCCACCGGCGTCTCCTACCGCAGCCTGGACGCCCCCGGCGTCGCCGAGCTCACCGGCCGCGGGGTGTTCTACGGGTCGGCGGCCACCGAGGCACCCGCCTGCCGCGGCGAGGACGTCTACATCGTCGGCGGCGCCAACTCCGCGGGCCAGGCGGCGGTGTTCTTCTCCCGGCACGCCGCCACCGTCACGCTGGTGGTGCGTGGCCCCGGCCTGGAGGCGTCGATGTCGAGCTAACCTGATCAAGCAGATCGAGACGATCGACAACATCACCGTGCGCACCGGCACCCAGGTCACCGAGGCTCACGGCGACGACCACCTGCAGTCGATCTGCCTCCGCGAGGGCGACCGGACCGACTCGGTGAAGGCGGGCTCGATGTTCGTGTTCATCGGGGCGGCACCGCGCACCGACTGGCTCGACGGCTTCGTCCGGCGCGACGCGCGGGGGTTCATCCCCACCGGGCCGGACCTCGTGGTCGACGGGCAGCGCCCACCGGGGTGGACACTGGACCGCGACCCCTACCACCTGGAGGCGAGTGTGCCCGGGGTGTTCGTGGCAGGAGACGTGCGGGCCGACTCCGTCAAGCGGGTCGCGTCCGCGGTGGGAGAGGGCGCGATGGCCGTCACGCTCGTGCACCGCTACCTGGCGGAGCAATGAGCGCCCCGGCCCCGGCCCACCTGACGCCGGACGAGCTGCGCACGCTGTTCCTCTTCGCCGAACTCACCGAGGAACAGCTGGCCTGGGTCGCCGAGAACGGTGACGTGGTCGCCGTGCCGGCCGGTGAGAACATCGTCGTCGAGGGCGAGCCCGCCGACTGCTTCCACGTGCTGCTGTCGGGCACGATCGCGATGAGCAGGCTGGTCGGCGGCGACAACGTCGAGACCACGCGCACCGACCAGCGCGGCGTGTACTTCGGCGCCGTCCAGTTCTACGTGGACGACGAGACCACCGGGGAGTACCCGGCGTCCGTGCGCGCGATCACGGACTGCACGGCGCTCGCGCTGCCGAAGGGGCCGTTCGCCGCGGAGTTCACCCGCTGGTACCCGATGGCGGTGCACCTGCTGGAGGGCCTGCGGCTGGGCATGAAGCGGGGCAACCACGTGCTCGCCGAGCGGGAGCGGCTGCTCGCGCTCGGCAGGCTGTCCGCGGGGCTCACCCACGAGCTGAACAACCCGGCGGCCGCGGCGGGCCGCGCGGCCGATGCGCTGCGCGACAAGGTGGCAGGCATGCGGGCGAAGCTCGCGATGATCGCGACGGGAAGATCGCGGGTGACCAGCTGAAGAAGCTGGTGATGGCGCAGGACGAGTTCGTCAAGAAGGTCCGCCACGCGCCGGCGCTCTCGCCGCTGGAGGCCACCGACCGCGAGGACGAGC
Source organism: Pseudonocardia sp. CNS-004 (assembly GCA_001942185.1). Classification (GTDB taxonomy): domain Bacteria; phylum Actinomycetota; class Actinomycetes; order Mycobacteriales; family Pseudonocardiaceae; genus Pseudonocardia. Next base: position 23,614 of record MKJV01000076.1, on the reverse strand, counting down.
TCGGTGAGTGGCTCGACGACCGTGGCATCGAGGGCAGCTGGGACCTCGCCCCGGTGTTCGTCGCCGGCGGGCTGGGTGTGGAGGACCTGGACGCGGTGAACGCCGCCGCGGGGGAGACCACGCTCGAAGGCGCGATCCGCTGGCTCGCCTACACGGTGGAGACCGAGAGCCTGCTGCGCGAGATCCTCGACGCCACCACCCGGATCTCCGACCTCGTGCTCGCGGCCAAGCAGTACTCGCAGATGGACCGGGCGCCCCACCGGTTCATCGACCTGCACGAGGGCCTCGACGCCACCCTCGTCATGTTCGGGCGCAAGCTCGGCGAGGAAGCCGGCATCGCGATCGTGAAGGAGTACGACCGGACGCTGCCGCTCGTCCCGGCCTACCCCGCCGAGCTCAACCAGGTCTGGACCAACATCATCGACAACGGGATCGACGCGATGGGCGGCAAGGGCACGCTGACCGTCCGCACCGGCCGCGTCGACTCGGGCAGCGTCGGCGACTGCGTGTTCGTCGAGATCGGCGACACCGGCTCGGGTATCCCGTCCGACGTCCGGCAGAAGATCTTCGACCCCTTCTTCACCACCAAGCCGGTCGGGCACGGCACCGGCCTCGGGCTGGACGTGAGCTACCGGGTGGTCGTCAACCGGCACCGCGGCGACATCACCGTCACCTCGGAGCCGGGGGACACCCGCTTCCGAGTGACCCTGCCGACCACCGAGGAGCCCGCCCCGTGACCATGCAGATCCCGCTCGCCACGGCCGGGGCGCGGTCGACGTCCGGCACCGGGCGGGTGGTCGGCCTGCAGATGGGCCCGCACTCCGCCACGGCCGACCACCCCGCGAGCGGCGGCGGTGCCGGCCCCAGCCCGCTCGAGCTGATGACGGGCGCGCTGGCGGCGTGCAGCGCGATGTCGGCGCGCACCCATCTGGAACGCGACGGCGACCCGGGGGACATCGAGGTGGTCGTCACCCTCGACGCCGGCCCGCCCACCCTGCTCTACCGGCGGGTGCTGCTCGGGTTCCGCCTCGACCCCGCCGGAGCACACCGCCTCGCCGCCGCGCTCGAACGCACCGAGGTGACGATGATGCTGAAGCCCGCCTTCACGATCCGCACGCAGATCGAGCACGCGGGAGAACCACTCACGTAAATCCGTCCCCAATTTGGCACACTCGCCGGTGTGGATGTCTCGTACGTCGGTTCCGGCCCGTATTGTTACGCGAATTCGCTGGCGATGGTCATGGGGGAGGACGCCGCGGCGCCGTCGGCGATCGAGGTGCTCACCGGCTCGCCGTTCGGGTTCCACCTCGGCGGCGGGTTGGCATGGTTCGACCCGCTCGGCTGGGACCCGGACCAGGGTCTCGACACCGCCATCGACCTGCTCGGCTGGACCTGTGAGCGGGCGTCGGGCGGCTCGGCCGCCGAGGCCGTGGAGCGGTTGCGCACCGCCGACGGGCCGGTGTTCGTCGGCCCGGTCGAGTTCGGCCTCCTGCTGCACCACCCGGGGTCCGGACAGGTCCTCGACTCCGACCACTTCGCGGTCGTCACCGCCGTGGCCGACGGCGTCGTCCATTTTCACGACCCGCACGGATTTCCGTACGCCACGCTGCCCGTCGACGAATTCGTGACGGCCTGGGAGTCGGTCACCTTCGAATACCCGGCCGAACCGTTCACGATGCGCTCCGGGTTCCGCCGCGTGCGGGAGGTGGCCGCCACCGACGCGCTGCGCGCATCGCTGCCGGGTGCGCGGCGCCTGCTCGACGGGGGGAACGCCGGCACGGCCGTCGCGCGGTTCGCCGAGCTCGTCGCGGCCGGGCTGACCCCGAGGCACGAGGCGCACCTCGTCCACTTCGCGGTGCGGGTCGGCGCCCGCCGCCTCGCCGACGCCGCGGCGTGCCTCGCCCGGCTCGATCTCGCCGCCGCGGCAGCCGTGGCCGAGCGGCAGGCGCGGCTCGTCGGCGGCTTGCAGTACCCGCTGGTCCGGGGCCACCGGGAGCCGGTGAGCGAGCTGCTCGCCCGCATCGCACCGACCTTCGAGGAACTGGACGCGGCGCTCGCCGCCGCCGGCGTTCCCCGCCTGTGAGCGGTCGGCGGTGTCGCCGCAGCGTGATGCTATCGATATGATAGCGGCTGTGGCCGACCTGCTCATCCGCAACCTCGATCCCACGACGCACCGGGAGCTCAAGCGCCGCGCCCAGCGCGCGGGGCAGAGCCTGCAGGCTTACGTGGCCGGGCTGCTCGAAGCGCAGACCGCTCGCCCGGCGATCGAGGACTGGCTGGCCGAGCTGGAGGACATCCCGCCGGTGGAGGGCATCAGCGGGGCCGATGCCGTGCGCTCGCGCGCGAGGAGCTGCCGTGACGGCGCTCGTGCTCGACGCCTCGGCCGTGGTCGACCTCCTGCTGCGCAACCGGAACGGCACGGCGGTGCAGACATGCCTCCAGGGCTCGGAGCTGCACACCGTCGCGCACCTCGACGCCGAGGTGTTCTCCGCACTGGCGCGTCTGTGCCGCGACGGAACGCTCCCGGGAGAGGCCGTCGAGATCCGGCTCCGGGCACTGTCCCGGCTGAGCGTGCTCAGGCTGCCGATCACCGGGGCGCTCCTGGAAGAGGCCTGGACGCTTCGGCACAACGTCACGGCTCGCGATGCGTTGTACGTCGCCCTCGCTCGGCGCCTGCGAGGGCGGCTGCTCACCACCGATCAGCGTCTGGCGCGGGCGGTGCCCGGCCTCTGCGTCCCCCTATCCCTGTGAGTGGATACGAGTGCTCCGGCACCCGTATCCACTCACGACCCCCGGAGGGGGTTACGCGATCCGCTCCGCCCCGGCCGACGGTTCGGTGGCCCGGATGTCGGGCTCCTGGTTCCGGGCCGCCGCGAACGCCTCGCGCACCGCCCCGGTCACCGCGTCGACGCCGTCGGTCGGCACCAGTGCGATGGCCGAGCCGCCGAACCCGCCGCCCGTCATCCGGGCGCGAGCGCGCCGGCGGCGCGGGCCGTGGCGCACGCCAGGTCGAGCTCGGGGCACGACACCTCGTAGTCGGCGGCGAGCGAGGTGTGGGAGGCGTCGAGCAGCGGGCCGATCTCGGCGAGCCTGCCGTCGTCCAGCAGCGCGACCGTGCGGCGGACCCGGTCGATCTCGGTGACGATGTGGCGGGCGCGGGGAAGCAGGTCGGCGTCGAGCGCGGCCAGGTCGTCGAGGGTGGCGTCGCGGAGGCTGGGCATGCCGAGCGCGTCCGCCGCCTTCTCCACCGACGCCCGGCGGGCGCCGTAGGAGTTGTCGGCGTGGCTGTGGCGCACCTTCGTGTCGATGACGATCAACGTGAGCCCGACGTCCGCAGGCGCGAACGGGACCTGCCGGGTCGAGTCGTCGTGGGTGTCGAGCAGCAGCGCGTGGCCGGCCGTGCCCAGCAGCGACGCGGCCTGGTCCATGCCGCCGGTCTGCGCGCCGACCACGTCGTTCTCCGCGCGCCGGCAGGCATCGACGAGCACCTTCCGGCCGTCGGCAGACCCGCCGAGGCCCAGCCCGTACAGCTCGTCGACGGCCAGCGCCGCCCCGCATTCGAGGGCGGCGGACGAGGAGAGCCCCGACCCGAGCGGCACGGTGTCGGTGACGAGCAGGTCGATCCCCCCTGCCGCGTACCCGGCCTGCCGCAGCGCCCACAGCACCCCCGCGACGTACCCGGCCCAGCCGTCCGGCCGGCCCGGCCCGACGTCGTCGAGCGCGCCGTCGAAGCCGCCGTCCTCCGAGCGGCTGCGCAGCCGCAGGCGGTCGTCGTCCCGCTTCGCCACCTCGACGACCGTGCGCTGCGCGATCGCGAACGGCAGGCACAGGCCGTCGGCGTAGTCGACGTGCTCGCCGATCAGGTTGACCCGGCCGGGCCCGGCCCAGCGACCGTCCGGCTCGCGTCCGAAGAGCTCCCCGAACGTTCTCACGATCCGACCTCCCGCAGCCGCTGCGCGATCCGCTCCGGAAGCGCGTCGTTGATCCAGGCACCGGCCCCGGACTCCGAACCGGCGAGGTACTTGAGCTTCCCCGGCGCGCGGCGCAGGGAGAACAGCCGCAGGTGCAGCCGGGTGAGGTCGCGCCCGGTGTGCACGGGCGCCTGGTGCCAGCCCGCGATGTAGGCGGGTGCGGGGCCTCGTCGAAGTACACCTCGAACCGGTGCAGCAGGTCGCGGTACAGCTCCGCCAGCTCGGTGCGCTCCGCGTCGGAGAGCTCGGTGAAGTCGCGGACCGGCCGGTGCGGCACGAGCTGCGCCTCCACGGGCCAGCGCGCCGCGGCGGGCACGAACACCGTGAAGTGCGCACCCTCGCGGACCAGACGGGTGCCGGCCTTGCGCTCCGCCGCCAGCACGTCGTCGAACAGGTCGCGGCCGGTGCGCTGGCGGTGCTCGGCGGCCCGGTTCAGCAGCTGCGCGGTGCGTGGCGTGACGAACGGGTAGGCGTAGATCTGCCCGTGGGGGTGCTCCAACGTCACCCCGATCTCCTTGCCGCGGTTCTCGAACGGGAACACCTGCTCCACGCCCGGCATGGCCGACAGCGCGGCGGTGCGGTCGGCCCACGCGTCGATCACGGTGCGCACGCGCTCGACCGGAAGCCCTCCGAACGACGAGTCGTGGTCGCTGGTGAAGCAGACGACCTCGCACCGCCCGACCGCCGGGCGCTGCGGGAACAGCGGGTCGCCGTCCACCTCGGCAGCCACGTCGGTGTCGACGTTCTGCGCGAACGACGGGAACCGGTTCTCGAACACCACGACGTCGTAGTCCGATGCGGGGATCTCCGACGGTGCGCGGCCCGGCCGCGTCGGGCACAGCGGGCAGGCATCGGCAGGCGGGAGGAACGTGCGGTCCTGGCGGTGCGCGGCGATCGCCACCCACTCGCCGGTGAGCACGTCGTAACGCATGATCGAGCCGGTCTGCACCGTCGGCAGGTCGCGGGTGTCGGGCGGCGGCACGCGATCGGGCGTGACGTCGTCGAAGTAGATCAGCTCGCGCCCGTCGGCCATCCGGGCCGTGGTCCGGTTCATGCGGCCAGCACCAGCCGTCCGCAGTGCTGTTCCAGGACCCGGCGCGCCTCCTGATCGAGGCCGTCGTCGCTCACGACGACGTCGACCTCGTCGAGGGCCGCGATCGTGCTCAACCCCACTACTCCCCATTTCGAGTTGTCGGCCACCACGGCCACCTGCCGGGCGCTGTCGCACAGCGCCCGGTTCGTCTCGGCCTCCGCCAGGTTCGGGCTGGTGAACCCGGCATCGGCGTCCATCCCGTGCACACCCATCAGCAGCCAGTCGACGTGCAGCCCGCGCAGGGCCGCCACCGCGACCGGCCCGACCAGTGCGTCCGACGGCGTGCGCTCGCCGCCGGTGAGCACGACCGTGAGGTCGGGTCGCGGCGCCGCGTGCAGCACCTCGGCCACCCGCAACGAGTTCGTGAGCACCGTGAGCTGCGGGATCCCCAGCAGCAACGACGCGACCGCATGCGTCGTGGTACCCGCAGACAGCGCCACCGACGCCCCCGGCTCGACGAGCGCAGCGGCCTTCTCCGCGATGGCCTGCTTCGCCGCCGTGTGCAGCGCCGACTTCGCCGCGAAGCCGGGCTCCTCGACGCTGCTGCCCGCCGCCGTCGCCCCGCCGTGCACGCGGGAGACGAGGCCGCGCCTGGCGAGCTCGTCGATGTCGCGGCGCACGGTCATGTCGGAGACGCCCAGCCGGGTGACCAGCTCCGATACGCGGACGCGCCGTCGGCGCGGACGGCTTCGAGGATCAGCTCCTGGCGCTGCCGGGCGAGCATCAGCCCTCGTCCGGCACGATGGCGGCGGTCTCGATCGCGGCGGTCTCGATGGCGGCGGTTTCGATGACGGCGGCGGCGCCCGCCGCCACGCGGACCTCGCCGTCGACGCGTCCCCCCGTCAGCAGGTCGGTGCCGGTGGCCGGGACGGCCGCCGGGAGGTCGCCGCGGTTGAGCACGAACAGGTACCGGCCGCGGCGCACGACCTCCAGGCCCGGCTGCGGCGCGTCCAGCCGCGTGACCCCGGCGTCGCGGGTGAGCCGCTCGGCGAGCGCCGCGGTGGCGTCGTCGTCCAGCCAGGTGGCGAGGTACCAGGCCGCGCCCTCGCCCACGGCGCGGCGGGTGAGCGCGGGCGTGCCGGGCAGCGGGCCGTCGGTGTAGCTCGCCACGACCTCCGCGTCGCGCGCTTCCAGGACCTCGGTCCAGACGTCGGCGGTGCTGCCGTCGTCGAGGCTGACGGTGACACCGGGCAGCAGCGGCGCGAACTCCTCGGTGCGCACGCCGAGCAGCTCCCGGAACGCGCCCGGGTAGCCGCCGAGCCGGATGTGGTCGTGCTCGTCGACGATTCCCGAGAAGTACGTGACGAGCACGTGCCCGCCGCCCTCCGCGTACGCCTGCAGCGCCGCCGCGGTCTCGTCCGTGCACAGGTACAGCGTCGGGACGATCACGAGTTTGTAGCGCGACAGGTCGGCCGACGGGTGCACGACGTCGGCTGTGGCGCCCAGCTCGGTGACCGCGCGGTGCCAGCGCAGCGCGGCGTCCATGTACCGGACCTGGCAGCTGGGGTGCGAGCCGAGGTCACACGCCCACCAGGCCTCCCAGTCGACCAGCAGCGCGACGTCCGCCTCGACCGGGCTCCCGGCCACGTCGCGGAGCTTCAGCAGCGCCGCCCCGAGCTCCACGACCTCGCGGAACCGGGCCGAGTCCGGCCCGGCGTGCGGCACCAGCGCCGAGTGGTACTTCTCCGCGCCGGCCTTCGACGCCCGCCATTGGAAGAACCCGACGGTGTCGGCGCCACGGGCGACGTGGCGCAGCGAGTCGAGCAGCAGCTCGCCGGGCTTCTTCGCCGGGTTGACCGGCTGCCAGTTCACCGCGCTCGTGGCCGACTCCATCAGCATCCACGGCTCGCCGCCCGCCACTCCGCGGGTGAGGTCGTCGCTGAACGCCTGCTCGGCCCGCGGACGCGGCAGCCGGGTGTCGATGTAGTGGTCCTGCGAGACGACGTCGAGCTGCGGTGCCCAGCGGAAGTAGTCGGTGCCCGACTGCCGCGGGTTGACCATCAGGTTGGTGGTGACGGGGACGTCCGGCGAGAGCTGGCGCAGCACGTCGCGCTCCGCGCGGTAGTGGTCCAGGAGCGCGTCGGAGGAGAAGCGGGAGAAGTCCAGCTCGTGGCCCGGGTTGTGGATCGTGGGCGTGAGCCGCGGCGGCAGCACCTCGTCGAACGAGGAGTAGCGCTGCGACCAGAACGCCGTGCCCCACGCCTCGTTCAGCGTGTCGATCGAGCCGTACCGGCCCAGGAGCCAGCGCCGGAACGCCGCCGCGCTCTCGTCGCAGTAGCACTTGACGACGTGGCAGCCCAGCTCGTTGCTGACGTGCCACAGCTTCACGGCCGGGTGGCTGCCGTAGCGGCGGGCCAGCTCGCCGACGAGCTGCAGCGCGTGGTCCCGGAACACCGGCGAGCTCGGGCACCACGACTGCCTGCTGCCCTGCCACAGGGTGCGCCCCTCGGCGTCGACCGGGAGCACCTCCGGGTGGCTCATGGTGAGCCACGGCGGCGGCGACGCGGTGGCCGTGGCCAGGTCGACGGCGATGCCGTTCGTGTGCAGCAGCTCGAGGACCTCGTCGAACCACTCGAAGGCGTACTCGTCCTGGGTGGGCTCGAGCATCGCCCACGAGAACACCCCGAGCGTCACGAACCCGACGCCCGCCTCCTTCATCAGCGCCACGTCCTCGCGCCACACCGAGGGGGCCCACTGCTCGGGGTTGTAGTCGCAGCCCATCGCGATGCCGGGGAAGGGGAGCACGTCGTCCTCTCGTCGGTGGGTGACTCGCACACAAGGCAACACTTCCGAACAGAAACCGAAGTGACCCTGGTGTGTGAGTCCGGCCGTGTCAAGCCGGACGGGTCCGTCCGGCCGCAGCGCCGAACGTACCCATCGGCGATCGGCCGATTCCGGCGCTCCCGACCCGCGGCACGATGGAACGCGGGGGACGCACGAACCGGGGAGTCGACATGTGGAAGTTCCTGCTGGGAGCCGCCGTCGGGTACGTGCTGGGCGCCCGCGCCGGCCACGAACGCTACGACCAACTGCACCGCACCTACCAGCGCGTGGCCGACCACCCCGCCGTCCAGGGGGCCGCGGGCGTCGTCCGCGCCCGGGTCGACGAGGCGGTCAACGGCCACAAACACGCCGGCGCCGTGGGGAGGGGGCTCGCGGGCGGGCGCGGGCCGTGCGCTAAGGTTCCTCCTGCCAGCGGGGCCAGGGCCCCGCACCCGTACGGTCCTCCGTAGCTCAATTGGCAGAGCATGCGACTGTTAATCGCAGGGTTGTTGGTTCGAGTCCAACCGGAGGAGCACCACCCCAGGTCAGGACTTAACGGTACGTACCGTTGAAGATCCGCTGGCGGTTCACTCCCATCTTTCACGGCGACTGAGTTCGTGTGCCGAAGATCGCCAGCACCTCCGCCCCGCCCGTCCGGACTACCTTCCGGCCGAAGTAGTTGTCCTGCGTCATCGAGACCTTGGCGTGCCCGAGCTGGTCGGCCGCCTGCCGAGGGTGAGTCCGGCGTCGATCGGAGTGATTCCCGGGAAAACCCCTCACTGATGAAACCGTGGCATTCGGCGCCGGAGACGGCAGCAGACAGGACCTCTGGCAGAACGACCGGTGGAGCCAGGCTCCGGGAACGGTCGTCGTTCCGGAGATCGCGTTCGTGAAGCCCGCGCACGGGTGGCGTCATCGGACCGTAAGCGCGATGGTGGGGTTCTCCGCGGACATCCCGTTCTAACGTCCCCGGCATGGACCGCCCCATCGACCCGGCACCGCCTCCGTCTCCGTCTCCGGCGAACGGCAGGGCGGCGGTGCAGGGTGTGAAGCAGAGCCCCGACGCGGAGGAGTTCGGCTTCCCGGCACCCCTGTGGCGGGCGATCGCCGCCCGCCGCCCGCCGCTCCCGCGCTGGCGCAGCCCGCTGCGCGGCCCGTGGCTCACCTCGGTGCTCGGGCTCGCCCTGCTGGCCGGGCTGCCAATCGTGATCGTGACCGGCCTGCTCAGCTACATGGCCTACGGCCCGCAGCTCGGAGGGTCCATCCCGGGTGACGTCGGCTGGCTGCGCCTGCCGCCCTTCGAGTGGCCCACACGTCCGTCGTGGCTGTTCCGACTCAACCAGGGCCTGCACGTCGGGCTCGGGCTCGTGCTCATCCCGCTCGTGCTCGCGAAGCTGTGGTCGGTGATCCCGCAGCTGTTCGCGTGGCCGCCGGTGCGCTCCATCTCCCACGCGCTGGAGCGGGTAACGCTTCTGCTGCTCGTCGGCAGCATCCTCTTCGAGATCGTCACCGGCGTCTTGAACATCCAGTACGACTACGCGTTCGGGTTCAGCTTCTACGCCGCGCACTACGTCGGCGCGTGGGTGTTCATCGGCGCGTTCATCGCGCACGTGGTGGTCATGCTGCCGCGGGCGCTGCGCGGCGCGCGGTCCCGCTCGCTGCGCGCGGAGCTGCGGACGCCGCTGGCGCAGACCGAACCCGAGGAGGACGACGGGTCGGGGCTGGTGGCGCAGGACCCGGCACCGCCCACGATGACCCGCCGCGGTGCGCTCGCGGTCGTCGGGGGCGGCATGGTGCTCGTCGGCGGCCTGACGCTGGGCCAGACGCTCGGGGACGGCGTCCGGGGCACGGCGTTCCTGCTTCCGCGGGGCCGCACCACCGCCGAGGCCGACGGCGGGCCGAACGACTTCCCGGTGAACAAGACGTTCGCCGCCAGCCGCATCGCACCGGCGGACGTCGGCGAGAGCTGGCGGCTCGAGCTCGTCGGTGACGGTTCTCAGACGCTGGACCTGGCCGCGCTGGCCGCGCTGGGTCAGCACACGGCCCGGCTGCCGCTGGCCTGTGTGGAGGGCTGGTCGACCGTGCAGGACTGGACGGGGGTGCCGCTGCGCGAGCTCGCCGCGCTCGCGGGGGTCCCGAGCCGACGTCGGCGGTGGTGCGCTCGGTGGAAGAAGGGGCGCAGGCCGCGCTCAACCCCGGGCAGGTCCTCGACCCGGACTCGCTGCTGGCCCTGCAGGTGAACGGCGCCGACCTCTCGGCCGACCACGGGTTCCCGGCGCGCATCGTCGTGCCCGCGCTGCCGGCCGTGAAGTGCACGAAGTGGGTCCGCAGCATCGAGTTCCGGAGCGCCTGATGCGAATCCTGCACCGCTTCTACGGGGCCGGGGCCGGCCACCTGCTGGGCATCGTCGTCTGCCTGGTACTGGCCGTCGGCGCGGTCGCGATCGTCGTGGACGACCCGGCGTGGCCGAGGATGCTGGTCTGGTTCCTCGCGGCCGTCGCGCTGCACGACTTCGTGCTGTTCCCGCTCTACGCGGCGGGTGACCGCCTGCTGACGGGGCGGAAGACGAGGACGACTGCGGCGGCCCGGCGCCGGCCGCGGGTTCCGGTGGTGAACCACGTGCGGCTGCCGCTGCTGGGAGCCGGGCTGACGTTCCTACTGTTCCTGCCGGGCATCCTCGGCCGGAACGAGCCGACGCTGCGGTCGCTGTCGGGGCTCGACCCGGGCCCCGTCGCCGGACGGTGGCTGCTGCTCGTCGCCACCATGGTCGCCGTCTCGGCGCTGGTGTACCTGGTTCGGGTGTTGCGCGCCCGCTCCGTGTCGACGCCTGCCGGAGACGGTGGATGAAGCTCAGCTGGTCGTGGTCGCCTCGTGAGGGCCGCGTGCGCGGGCGAGGCCGTGTCGCTGTCGTAGCGTGTGAGCGCTTCTGGCGCTCCGGCACGTATACGGCCCGACCGGCCCGAATTCCTGCAGCAGCGCCAGATCTGCGGTGGCGGGCCGACATGCGTACCATGCCGATCCTGGTCGGTGGCGCGTAATGGGCGTCCCGGCGGAGCCGCTCGGCCGTGGCCGTCAGCGCCGCTCCGCGTCGTCGGCGTCGGGTACCGCGCGCAGGTCGTGCACCTCGAGCCGGTGCCCGTCTGCCCCCGACGGGTAGAGCCGCCCGCCGACCGCGACCCGCAGGCACAGGTGGTCCAGCGCCTGCTCCCGCATCTGCTCGGTGAACTCCAGGGGACGCCTCCCTCGAGCTCGATGCTGTTGCCGTGGTAGATCACGACACCCTCCTGTCCGTCGTCGGTGTTCCGGCTCGTGGGCCGAGCTTGGCGGACGGTAGGCGCGCGGCGTCCGCGGGCGGACCGCGCAGCGCCGCGTGCAACACGATCGTGTCGGAGGTCCGGCAGATCCGGCCCGGCAGCGGCGAGTCGGCGCGCTGCCTGCCCTGGCCGGACCAGCCTCACGTGCTGGACCGGGGATCGGCGAACAGCAGCCTCAGCACCTCGGCCCGGCGGCCCGGATCGTCCTCGTCGTAGGACTGGAAGTCGGCGGCGAACCGTCCGGCGAAGGCCGCGGCCGTCCTCTGCGAGGCATCGGCTCCTCCTGTTCCTGCGCCTGCGGCCGCGCGCTGACACCGAACGGGTCAACGGTCGGCGAGACCAGGTCGACGCTCGGACGTACTCGGCGAGCTGAGGAGATCGAGTCGGGGGTCAGGGGGTTTCCCCCACGGCTGACCCCGCGCCCAGCGGCTGATCCGCACTTCGTAAGGACTCGGTGGCCCGGGAACCGGTAGACAGGCCGTGCCGAGGGCATGCCCCGCGGTCGAGGTGTCGTCACGAGGAGAACTTGATGTCGAAGAGCGTGCTCCCGGTCGGTCCGGATCCGGCACTGGTCGCGGCGAGCGCGCCGCCGCGGGCGGCGTTCCCCGAGGTGACCGCCGCGCAGCGGGCCCAGCTGGCAGACGCACTGTCCTGACCGGCGCGCGGGACACAACGGGGGAAGGCATCCCATGAAGCAGTACGACCTGGTCGTCCTGGGCGCCGGGAGCGGGAACATGCTGCTCGGCCCCGAGCTCGCACACCTGCGAACAGCGATCGTCGAACCGGACCGGTTCGGCGGCACGTGCCTGAACCGCGGCTGCATCCCGACCAAGATGTTCGTCGTCGCCGCGGACGCCGCGGTCGGCGTCGAGTCGGCGGCGCGGTTGGGGGTGCACGCCTCGGTCGAGGCCATCGACTGGAAGGCGATCCGGGACCGGGTGTTCGGCCGGATCGACCCGCTGCACCAGAGCGCGGTCGACTACCGCCGCGCCTCGGGGGTGGACGTCTACACCGGCGCCGCACGGTTCGTCGGGCGGAAGGTGATCGAGGTCGGGTCCGCCGCCGAGACGATCACCGCGGAGACGATCGTGGTGGCGAGCGGTACGCGCCCGGTGGTGCCGGCGATCGACGGGCTGTCCGACGTCGACTTCCACACCTCCGACACGATCATGCGCATCGACGAGGTGCCGGATTCGCTGATCGTCATCGGCGGCGGGGTGATCGCGGCCGAGATGGGGCACATCTTCGGCGGGCTCGGAGCGCGGATCACCATGGTGCAGCGGGGTCCGCGCCTGCTCATGGGCGAGGACGAGCAGATCGCGCAGCGCTTCACCGAGCTCGCCCAGCAGCACCACCGCGTGCTTCTGGACACCCGCACGCTGTCGGTGCGGCCCCGGCCGGGTGGCGTAGCGGTGACCGTGGCGGGTGGGGGCGGGTCGGACGCGGCCGAGGTGCTGGATGGCGCCTGCCTGCTGGTCGCGACCGGTCGGCGGCCGAACTCCGACCTGCTCGACGCCGTGGCGGGGGGCCTCGAGCTCGATGAGCACGGCCACATCGCCGCCGACGATGCGTACCGCACCTCCGTGCCCGGCGTGTGGACGCTGGGTGATGCGACGAACCACTTCCAGCTCAAGCACATGGCGAACGTCGAGGCCAGAGCGGTGGTGCACAACATCCTGCACCCGCAGGCCCTGCGGTCGGTGTCGTCGCGGTTGGTGCCGCATGCGGTGTTCGCCGATCCCCAGGTCGCGTCGGTGGGGTTGACCGAGCAGGACGCACGCGCGCGGGGGATCCCGCACGTGGTCGGCGTGCGGGACTACGCGGACGCCGCCTACGGGTGGGCATTGGAGGACACGACGAGCTTCGTGAAGGTGCTGGTCGATCCGGCGGAGCGGGTGCTGCTCGGCGCGCACGTGATCGGCCCTCAGGCCTCGACGCTCATCCAGCCGCTGATCCAGGGCATGACGTTCGGTCAGACCGTCGACCAGCTCGCCCGCGACATGATCTACATCCACCCCGCCCTCACCGAGGTCGTCGAGCAGGCCCTGCTGGAGGTCTGAGCGGGAGGGCCCGCGCACCCCGCCTCGGCCGGGTAGCGTGATCGGATCATGGCCGTCCTCGTCGTCGGTGGTAGTGGATTTCTCGGCAGGGAGCTCGTCGGACAGTCACTGGCTGCGGGCCACCAGGTGGCCGCGACATGCCTGACGCAGCCGCCCGACCTCGTCGGCCCGGCGTGGCACGCCCTGGACGTCCGGGACCGCCGGCAGGTCGCTGATCTGGTGACGGCGATCGAGCCGGACGTGGTGATCAACGCCGCTTACCGGAAGGCGGACTGGTCGAGCACCGCCGACGGTGCCGCGCACGTCGCCCTCGCTGCGGCCTCGGCCGGCGCGCGACTGGTGCACGTCTCCAGCGACGCGGTGTTCTCCGGTGCCGCGGTCCGCTACGACGAGACGTCGGTACCCGACCCGATCGCTCCCTACGGCGCTGCCAAGGCGGCGGCCGAGACCGCGGTCACGGCCATCTGCCCGGACGCGGTGATCGCCCGCACCTCGTTGATCATCGGCGATGGCGGATCCGTCCACGAACAGCGGGTGCGTGCACTGGCCACGGGCCGGATGTCCGGTGTGCTGTTCACCGACGAGGTGCGCTGCCCCGTCCACGTCGCCGACCTGGCCGCGGCACTTCTCGAACTCGCGTCATCCGATCACGCCGGCATCCACCACGTCGCCGGGGCGGACGCGGTGAGCCGGCACGAGTTGGGAACCCTGATCGCCCGCCGGGACGGTCTCGACGCCGCCGCGTTGCCCTCCGGCCGGCGCGCCGGCACCGACCTGCCCGGGCCGCTCGACGTACGGCTCGACTGCACCGCCACCCGGCAACGGCTCCGCACCGAGCTGCGCGGCGCCCGCCAGTTCCTCGGTCACTGAACCGGTGGTCAGCGCGGGAGTCGGCCCGAGTCCTGCGCCGCCGCGGTCAGGGTCAGCAGCTCGTGCAGCACGTCCGCGGCGATGTCGGCCAGTGAGCGCTGCTCGTCCTCGCGGATCCACCGGGTGAACGCGATCGCGAACACGGTGACGCCGGTCTCCGCCGCCAGCGTGGCCGCGAGCTCGTCGACACCGCGGGCGCGGAGGGCGCCGGTCACCGCCGTGGCGATGCTGGCGAGCTTGTGGCGCTCACGCTCCTGCAGCGCGGGGTTCTCGTCGATCACGGCCTGCCGGGTCCGCGAGTGGGGCCTGCGCTCGTCCGTGAAGACCGACGACGCGGACCCGAGCGCGGCGGCGACGACCTCGATCGGGGACGCGTCCGGTGGCGCCTCGTCCACGCCGGCGAGGAACGTGCGGACGAGCTCGTCCTGGCCGTGGAAGAGGACTTCGCGCTTGTCGCTGTAGTGGCGGAAGAAGGTGCGCTCGGTCAGGCCGACGGACTCGGCGATCTCCGTGGCGGTCGTGCGCTCGAACCCGCGGGTGGTGAACAGCTCCAGGGCCGCTCGTTGCAGCCGCTCCGCGGTCCCCGGCTCCCAGCGCGCCATGCGACCGAGTGTAGGGATGACAGCGACTGACATCGAGGCGTACGGTGATGTCAGTGACTGATGTCAGCTGCTGACGTCGGTCGCCTCGATCGAACGTCGAAGGAGAGATCGCTCATGCACGTCTTCGTCACCGGGGCCTCCGGATGGATCGGCTCCGCCGTGGTCGACGAACTGCTCGCCGCAGGCACGAGGTCACCGGACTGGCCAGGTCCGATGCGTCGGCTGCGGCCATCGAGGCGAAGGGGGCCCGGGTCCGTCGCGGCGACCTCGACGACCTCGACGGCATCCGCCGTGGCGCCGACGACGCCGAGGCCGTCGTCCACCTCGCGAACAAGCACGACTGGGCCGATCTGGCGGCCTCCAACGCCGCCGAACGAGCCGCCGTGCAGACCATCGGCGACGCGCTCGCGGGTAGCGGTCGTCCGTTCCTGCTCGCCTCCGGCGTCGCCGCCCTCGCGCAGGGCAGGCCTGCTGCCGAGCACGACGCGTCGCCGTTCCACGGCCCGGACTCGCCGCGGGGCGGGACCGAGAACCTCGGGCTCGAGTTCGTCGACCGCGGCGTGCACACCGTGAGCCTGCGCTTCGCGCCGAGCGTGCACGGCGCCCGTGACCACGGGTTCATCGCGGTCCTCGCCGCGATCGCCCGTCAGAAGGGCGTCTCCGGTTACCCCGGTGACGGCACCAACCGGTGGTCTGCCGTGCACCGGCACGACGCCGCCCGCCTGGTCACCCTCGGGCTGCAGAAGGCGCCGGCGGGAAGCCGTCTGCACGTCGTCGCCGAGGAAGGCGTTGCGACGCGAGAGATCGCGCAGGCGATCGGTCGCGCGTTCGACCTGCCCGTCGCCCCGATCGCCCCGGACGACGTCCCCGGCCACTTCGGGTGGATCGGTGCGTTCTTCGCCATGGACATGTCGGCGACCAGCACCGTCACGCGCGAGCTGCTCGGCTGGACCCCGACCGGACCGACGCTCGTCGAGGACATCGACGCGGGCGCCTATTCGACGCAGTGAGGCGCTACCGCTTCGAGGCCCGTGCGCCGAACAGCCATCCCAGCCGCGCGTGGCGCAGCAGGCGGTGCATGCCGAGGCACAGCGCGACGACCACCACGGTGAGCACGGCCGGGACCGTGGCGGCGAGCACGAGCCGAGCGGTGTCACCCGCCTGGGAGAACGGGCCCTTCAGCACGAGGTCGAGCAGCGCGACCACGGGCATGTGCATGACGTAGATGGGGAGCGTCCGGCGCCCCAGCCCGCCGAGCACGCGGTACACACCGGGCCGGTTGGCGACGGCGGCGGCGACGGCGATCCCGGCGAGCACCCCGAGGACGCTCACCGCCGGTGCCACTCCGGGCCACGCGCTCGCGTCGAGCACGGTGATCGCGAGCGTCGCGGCGACGAATGCGGGCACGGCCGTGAGGAGCAGGCGTCGGCCGCCCTGAGCGGCGAGCCTGCGGACGGGGCCGTGCAGTCGCAGGCCTGCCAGGTAGAACGCGAGGTTCTGCAGGATCTGGGTGCGGTCGCCGGGGCTGTCCAGCCAGCCGGCCGATGCGGCCGCCGACACCGCGAACGCCACGGTGAGCACGACGGACGCGGGGACCGCGTGGTGAGCTTGCCGACCACGAAGTACAGCGCGAGCGCCCAGAGGTACCACAGGTTGGTCGGGGTCACGGTGGCTTCCGCGATCAGCTCGGGCACCGTGGCCGCGTGCAACGACGGGAATCCCGGGCTCAGGGTGAACACGGCCGTGTGCACCATGAGCCAGAGCAGGTAGAGCCGGTACTGCGTCCAGACGCGGGTGACGGCGACCGTGCGCCACGGTCGGGCCGCTGCCGCCGCCGCGAACACCCCGGAGATGGTGAAGAACAGCGGCATCCGCATCGGCAGGAACAGCTCGCCGAGCGTGCCCCACAGCCCTGTGACGGGCAGGGTGAGGCGCCAGTCGACCAGCAGGTAGTGCTTGGTGAGCACGTGCCAGAGCACGACGAGGACGATGCACGCGCCTTCGCGACGTCCGCCCAGCCCTCCCGGGCGGCGGTCACCGCAGTGATCGGCTGAGTCACCTCGGCGTCCGGGGGCCGGGTGCTGCGGGACAGCCTCACGAAGCCGATCGAACGAGCCGGTCCAGGAAATCCGGGTAGCTCATTCCGTCTGCGGCGAACATCTTCGGCACCTGCGAGGCCGCCGTCATACCGGGGATCGTGTTCACCTCGTTGAGGACGAGCCCATCGGGGGTGAGGAAGAAGTCGATCCTGGCGATGCCCCGGCAGCCGAGCGCGTCGAACACGGTCAGCGCCGAGTCGGCGAGATCCTTCGTCTCGGCGTCGGTCAGCTGGGCGGGCACCACGAACATGGCGCTCCCGTCGTACTTCGTCGCGGTGTCGAACAGGCCGTCCCCGACGATGATCTCCAGAGGCGGTCCGACCCTGCGCCCGGTGTCCGGGTCGTCGAGCACCGCGATGTCGATCTCGCGCCCGATCACCACCTGCTCCACCAGCACCCGGTCGTCGAACTCCAGAGCGGCGCGCAGGGCGGGTTCGAGCTCGTCCTCGGTCTCGACGAGGTGCACGCCGAAGCTCGACCCCGACGCCACCGGCTTGACCACGACCGGCCCGTCGAAGGTCACGGCGTGCAGGGCGGCCGCGGTGAGGAGGCGGCCCGGCGCGGTGCGCACCCCGACGGCCTCGGCCACGAGCTTGGTCGCCCACTTGTCCATGGCGAGCGCGCCTGCGCGCAGCGGCGAGCCGGCGCACGGGATGCCGGCCAGCTCGCACAGCGCCGCGAGGGCGCCGTCCTCGCCTCGTGGCCCGTGCAGCAGGGGCAGCGCCACGTCGCAGTCGGCCATCAGTCGCAACGCCCCCGCGAGGCTCGTGGCCTGCGAGGCACCGAGCGCCCCGTCGGGGCCGGACCACGTGCCGTCGGGTCCGATGGTGAGCGCGACGACCTCGTAGCGGTCCGGGTCGAGCGCCGCGCACGCCGACGCCGCGGACGCGAGCGAGACGTCGTGCTCGTCGTTCTGCCCGCCGCCGATCACCGCGATCCGTCGTCTCATCGGACGTCCCTGCGGACCCTCGGGCCGATGCCGGTCACGATCTCGTGCGGGATGGTGCCCGACCAGGCCGCCCACTCCTCGACGGTCGGTTCCCCGTCCGTGCCCGGGCCGAACACCACGGCCTGGGCGCCGAGCTCGACGGGGTCCGGCCCGAGATCCACCACGGTCTGATCCATCGAGATCACTCCGGCGATCCGGCGCCGCCTGCCGTCGATGAGCACCGACGCCCTGCCGGATGCCGACCGGGGCACGCCGTCCGCGTAGCCGACGGGGAGCAGGGCGAGTGTGGACGGCCCTTCGGTCCTGTAGGTGTGCCCGTACCCGACCCCGGTCCCCGCCAGTACGTGCCGGACCTGCACCACTGGCGCCGTCAACCGCAGCGCGGATCGCAGGCAGGTGCTGCCGGAGGGGTCGAAGCCGACCAAGCCGATGCCGATGCGGACCATGTCGAGGTGCGTCGCCGGGTCGGTCAGCGTGGCCGCGGTGGCGGCCAGGTGGCGCACCACCGGGCGCAGCCCCGCCTGCTCGGCCATGTCGACGGCGCGCAGCAGCTCGAGGCGGCCCGTCGTGTTCGTCGGATGCCCGGGCCGGTCGGCCATGGCGAGGTGCCCCATCACGCCGACGACCTCGATGCGGCCGGCGGCGTGGGCCTGCCGCGCGGCGTCCACGAGGAGTGGCCACTCGTCCGGGGACGCCCCGTCGCGGGCCAGCCCGGTGTCCAGGTAGAGGTGCACCCGCAGCCGACGACCCGTCGCGACGATCGCATCGAGGTGACGCACGCTCGGCACGGCGAGGTCGATGCGGTGGCGGTACGCGGCCTCCACGTCGGGCACCGCGGGGTTGAGCCAGCTGAGCACCGGCGCGTTCCGCTCCACCTCACGGACGGCGACGGCCTCGGAGATCGACGTGGCGCCGAGCCACGTCGCTCCGTTGGCGAGCGCGGTGCGGGTGACGTCGGCCAACCCGTGCCCGAACCCGTCGGCCTTCACCACGGCCATCAGACCGCCACTCACCAGCCCGGCGAAGTGGCGGGTGTTGGGGCGACGGCGGACAGGTCGATCTCGAGCGTCGGCTCGTCGACCGTGAGAGTCGGTGCACCGCCGAGGTTCGCAGACTCGCTCACCGCTCGTTCTCGCGGTGTGCATCCAGTGCAACGAGCACATTCCGGGATGTCTCGGCGCCGCTGCAGGGAGTGATCTCGCGTGCGCGGGGGTGAGGCGACAAGGCCATCATGTCGGTGGATCCTACCGTTGGGTAAACGGAGAGTAATGAGCGGCTACGCCGATCGGCCTAACCATGCTGGGGAGCACTCAAGGGAGCCTATCCATTGGGAGTGGATCGATACAAGTGCGCACTACACATGTCTGACGAGTGGTCTCGGGCCGCCTCGGGGTGGGATCCGCGTTCACCGCCCGGGGACGGGATCGAGGTGTGCGCAGCCCCGGAGGGCGTCGAAGTTGTGGCGGGCCAGGTTCGCCTGCCAGCCGGAAAGCGGCCTCGGCCGGCCCCTGTCGGTCGTCACGGTGGGGATGAAGGTCGACCCGACCACCGCGCGCCCGCGCACCGTCAGGTGGAGGACGCCCGCCCGTGCGCTGAACGGCGGGTCGAGCCCCGAGCTGTACCAGAGGAAGTTTCCCAGCCCGTACGCGACGTAGGCGTCGCCGGAGCGGCCCGCTCCCTGGAGGACGTGGGAGTGCGCTCCCACGATGATGTCCGCCCCCGCGTCGACGAGACCCGCGGCGAAGTCGCGTTGCCGCGCGGTCGGGCACCGGTCGTACTCGCCGCCCCAATGCGGGAGGACCACCACGAGGTCGCTGTCGGCGCCGGCGGCGCGCACGGCCGCGTAGGCGCGCTCGGTGTCGAAGGCCATCGCCATGCCGGACCTGTCCGCGGTCGCTGCCCACTCCTCGGCCAGCTCGTCGACCTGGCTGAACGCGAAGACGGCGACGTCGACGCCCTCGACCGTGCGCCGCACCGGCATGAACGCGGTTTCGATGTCCTCGCCGGCGCCGACGGCGCCGAGGCCACCCCGCTCCAGCGCGACCATCGTGTCGGCCAGGCCCTGGCGGCCGTAGTCCATGGTGTGGTTGTTGGCCAGGCTCACGATGTCGACGCCGGCCGCCGCCAAGGCCGGCACCGCCGAGTCCGGTGCCCGGAACAGGTAGTTCTTCTCCTCCGGCTCGCCCCTGTCGGTGATCGGCGTCTCGAGGTTGACCAGTGTGAGGTCGCCATCGGCGAGGTGCTCGACGACCGGGCCGAAGGTGGTGTCCGGGGCGTCCAGCAGTGCGGCGACGCGGTCCTCGAAGTGCACGTCACCCGCGAACGTCAGCGTGATCTCGGGCGCGGCGCCGGCGCTCCCCGCCGGGGGTGCCTCGGAGGCGCAACTCGCCACGGTCAGGATCGTGGCCGTCGCCACCAGGACGGCCGTCAGCCGTCGTCTCATCGGCTCGTCTCCCCGAGTACGGGCGCCGTGTCGCGGTGCAGCACGCGGCGCAGGAGCACGGTGGTCAGCACACCGGCGGCCACGACGGCCGCGACGAAGCCCGGCGGCTCGACCACGGCGGCCACGTACTGAACGCCAGGGGCGGAGGCGCTCAGCCGGGCCAGCAGGACGTGGTCGACGAGAGCGGTCATCGGGATGAGGAGCAGGAAGATCGGGACGGCGGCTCCCCCGATCGGCTCGAGCCGGCTCCGGCGCAGCCGCGCCACGGCGGTCAGGGTGAGAGGCAGGGCCGCCAGCCCGGCGACCACCGTGGCCGGCCCGTCGGGGAAGGGGCCGACGGCCGGCGCGGCGGCACCGGCGAGCGCGATGGCGCCGCGCGACGCGAGGTCCTTCCACGTGGTCGGCTCCGCGAGGTGATCGATCGCCGAGTGGAGGCGCAGTCCGACCAGGAGGAAGGCCAGGAACGCCGGCGCGGGGGTCAGCGCGGTCAGCGCGCAGAGCACGACGATCACCAGGGCGACCGGTACCCGCCGGGTCGACCTGGCCACCACCGGGGCGAGCGCGAGCGCCCAGAGCAGCGAGAGCTCGGCCGGCGGGAGCACCACGAGGGGCAGGATCTCGGCGACGCCCCGCGCCGGGACGCCGGTGAGACCGGGACTGAACCGGCGGAGCACCGCCAGCGTCAGGCCCAGCCACACCACGTGCGCGGCCAGGCAGGGGAGCACCCAGGTCAGCAGGAGCTGCGTCCACGGGCGCTCGAGCAGCGGACACGCCCGGCGGCCCAGCGCGACGAGCAGCAACGGCACGCCGAGCACGCCGAGGATCCCGCCCAGGACCCACCACCCCACCGGGACGGGTGCGTCGATGACCCACTCCACGTGCAGGTAGTGGTGCTCGACCACGTACGCGGCGGCTGCCGCGCAGACGCCGATGGCCGCCGCGGCCCCGGTCTGCCTCATCGGATGGTGTGAAGATCAAACAGTTCCATGCGTCCCCATCCGGCTCGGAACATGGGCGTAGCGCGTTCCCGATCTTATTGACACCGCTTCGGGCGCCTTCGCCCATGTCCTCGCCCACGGACGAGTCGAGCGCCCCGCTGTCGATCCGCGAGGAGCAGTGATCGCCGGGCCCGGAGATCGCCGGCACGCCCACGGTGATCGACGCGCCTATGGTCCTCCGTATGGATCAACGGTTGACGGCGGGCGCGAGGCTCGTCATCGCTGCTGTTGCGCTGGCCGGGTGCGGCCGGTCCGCCGCTCCCGCCCCGGAGCCGCCGCCGGCGTCGGTCGAGGTGCAGGCCCCGTCGGTCGACGGGTTGGCCGACGTCGTGCGGCTCGCCGCCGAGCGGGCGGCGGTGTCCGACCGGGTCGCCGCGGCCAAGGCGGGCACCGGCGGGCCGGTGACGGACCCGGCACGCGAGGCCGTCGTCGTCGCGGAGGCCCGCGCGGAGGCCGACCGCGTCGGCGCCGATCCCGAGTGGGTGGCGCGGGTGGTCGGCGACCAGATCGCGGCCAGCACGCAGGTGCAGAACGATCTGCTCCGGCAGTGGTCCGAGCACCCGGACACGCAGCCCGCGCAGCATCCGGACCTCGCGCAGATCCGGCCCGAGATCACGCGGATCAGCGACGAGCTGGTCGCCGCGTTGAAGGTCGCCGAGCCGGCGAGGTCGCAGGAGGCTGCTCGGCCTCGCTGGCCGCGGCCGTGGCGGCGGAGTCGGGGGGCCTGGACGCCATCCACCAGGCCGCGTTGTCCCGGGCTCTCGTGTCGGTCTGCGACGGGGCGCCGCGCTGACGGTTCAGGCACCGTCCTTCGTGTGGGCGAGCAGTTCGTCCGCGACAGCGGGGACGGCGTGGGCCGGGAGGACGTGCCCGACGTGCGCGAGCCGCACGAGGTGGGCGCCGGGGATCTCGGCGGCGAGGGCCTCCCCGTTGCCGATCGGGAAGAACGGGTCCTGCACACCGTGCAGCACGAGCGTCGGGGCGGTGATCTCACCGAGGCGTTCGCGCCAGCGCGGGCCGTGGTCGGCGAAGGCGATGTTGGTGGTTGCGCACCGCACGTCGCTGGTGCGCGCGACCACGGCTTCCGCGTGGGCGCGCGCGTCGGCCTCGTCGAACGTGCCGGCGCCTGCGAACGTCCTGGCCTGCCGCACGAGGTGGTCGACGACGGCCCGCCGGTCCGACCAATCCGGAGGCGGCGTCTTCATGATCGTCTCCATGAGCGCGGGGTCGTGCTCGGGCAGGTCGGGGTCGACGGGGCCCGGCGTGTTCGGGCGGCTGGCGATGAGGGTGAGCGTCGCGACCCGCTCCGGGTGGCCGAGCGCGAGCAGTTGTGCGATCCACCCGCCGCTCGACATCCCGACGACGTGGGCGCGCCCGACGCCGGCCGCGTCGAGCACGCCGACCGCGTCGGCGACGAGGTCGGCGAGCGAGTAGCCGGGTGCCCCCGCCGGGTAGGAGGCGGAGCGCCCCGTGTCGCGGACGTCGTAGCGGATCACCCGCAGCCCGCCGGACACGAGCCGCGCGCACAGCTCCTCGGGCCAACTCAACATCGACGCCCCGACGAGCAGCACCGCCGGCCCGCCACCACCCTGCACCTGCACACAGCACTCCACCCCATTGATCACGAAAATGCGCTCACCTGTCGGCACGGGACCGTCCTCCCCGGACACCGCGTTCGGCGTCCTGGAGGGTCGACCCGGCGGGGCGCCGAAACTCATCGGCAACCGCTGCGTTGTGATCTCAGGATGTTCGGGTCGCGGAGCGAGCAGCGCCCCCCAGCTCTCGCCGTTCATCGCGCTGCGGGGGCGACGAGCTGATCGGCCTGATCCGGGCGGTGGCCGACTCGATGCCATGACGCGCTTTGCTTCCCCCACGTTCCGCGGAACGCAGCCGAGGTGCGGGTCAGGCTGCCGCCGGGATCCTCTTGGGGAGTAGGGCGCCCAGGATCGGGTCCACGTCGAGTCGTTCGCCGTACCGCTGCGGGGACAGGGTTGTGCGGTCGATCCGCAGCCGATCCCAGGTGTGCATTTCGATGAGGCCTTCGGTGTTCCCGTTCAGCACCACCGGTTCGGGGATCGGGGTGCCGTCCGGGCGTAGGAAATCCCACTGCCCGGGCAGACGGCGGATGCGATAGCCGTGGTCGTGGATGGTGGCGTGATGAAAGCTGCAGATCAAAACCAGGTTGTCGATATCGGTACGCCCACCGTGAAGCCAATGCCGCACATGATGTGCCTGAAGATATTGAGTATGAGTGCAGCCGGGGAATTGGCATCGCTGGCCGTCTCGTGCCACGAGTGCGGTGATCTGGGCCGGGGTGGCCAGGCGTCGGGACCGTCCTAGGTACATCCGGTTCCCCTCCCGGTCATCGAGCAGTAGCTGCACCCGGGCGTCGCAGGCGAGGCGTTCCGCGGTCGAGGCCGCGATCTCCGGGCCGCCGGCGATCCGGGCCGTC
>MKJV01000075.1 GCA_001942185.1 Pseudonocardia sp. CNS-004 | reverse complement strand
GGTCGGCACGTGGCGGTGGGTCGCCGCTCAGCAGGCGTTCGGCCGGGATCGTGATCGCCGGAGATGGTGTCGCGGCGACAGATATGGCGCATCGTGTTGCGGCGATCGTCGGGAGTGGTGTGGCAACGACGGATTTGTCGCTCTGGCACCACTTCTGGCGATCACTGCGGGTCGACCTCCTGCGCCCAGCCCGGCCTGGTGGCTCACTCCGGAGTCAACAACCCCCGCTCGTACGCCCGCACCAGGCGACGGGGGACCAGGTGGCGGCGACCGGCGATCGTGATCGGCACGAGGTCCGGCGGCGTCGCCTTCCACTGCGCCCGCCGCTTGCGGGTGTTCGAGCGGGACGTGCGGCGTTTCGGGACGGCCATCAGTGCTCCTCGTGGTCGGTGTGTTCGGTGTCCGGCAGGCCGGCCGCGAGGCCGGCGGGCGGGTCGCACGGGTCGGTGTGCCACCAGCCGAAGGGATCGGGGAGTGCCCGCCACGCCTCCTCGCCCGCGGCCAGTTCGGCATCGGTGAGCAGTGCGGCGGCGAGCGCGGCCTCGATGCCGGCCGGGTCGGCGTCGTGGGACAGGACCGCCACGTCCTGGGCGCGGTCGCCGAATCGCGGGTGCCAGCCCAGCGACGCGAGGGCGCGCCGCTCCGGGTCCGCAGCGGCCCACTCGCCCGCGCCTGCGGCCGCCAGCCACTCGCCCGCGTGGCCGATCCGCAGCCCGCCGCCCGCCGACTCCAGCCAGAGCACCGCGTCCGGCCTGGTGGCGAGCCAGATCCGACCGCGGGTGCGGACCACGCCGTCGAGCAGCGCGTCGATCGCCTCGTGCAGCCGTTCGGGGTGGAACGGGCGCCGCGCGGAGAAGACCGACAGCTGCACGCCGCAGTCGCGGCCGAGCGGCGGCTGCCCTCGCAGCAGCGGGCCGTGCACGTCGTCCGGGTGGCCCCGGCGGGCGGACGGCGGCAGGTCGGCGAGCAGCACGCGGGCGTCGACCCGGGACAGGAGCATCCGCGCCGCGGCGGGCGCCAGCCGCTCCAGCACGGCGTCGGTGCGTGCGAGGCACCACGCGTCGGCGGTGCCCGTGTGCACGAGCACGTCGGCGAACTCGGCCTGCCCGACGGCGATCTGCGCCACCGTGCGCTCGTCGTCGGGGAGCTCGGCCAGTCCGTGCTCCGCGGGCGCCGCGTCGCCGGTGGCGTCCTCGAGCCAACTGCCGGGGTCGATGCAGGTGATCACCCCGCGCAGGTCGACGCGGTCGGTGATCGGGGCGCCGTCGACGAGGACGTGCAGGAGCGACCAGCAGACCTGTTCCGGTTCGAGCGCCGAGTCGAGGTGCAGCACGATCCGGCGCGGCCCGCCCGGCCCGCTGAGCAGGTGCAGTTGCGGCAGGAGGTCCTCGCGCAGCGTGCAGGACAGGCAGCCGTGGGCGAGCTCGAGCACCGCCTGATCGTCGCGGTCGGCGTGGCGCAGCCGCCGGTGCACGCGTCCGGACCCGATGTCGCGCAGGTCGTGGTGCAGCACGGCGACGTCCGGGTCGAGCGCCCTGATCCGGGCGATCACGGCCTCGACACCCGGCGCATGCAGCCCGCTGAGCACCAGTAGCTCGGGTCGGCTCACGGAATCCCTCCTCGGTCGGGTACGTTGACCCTAGATGAAAATGAATGTCGTTTGTAAGGAGGGTGAGGGATGGCCCGCAACGAGCTGCGCCCGATCGTCCGGCTGCGGTCGACCGCAGGCACCGGCACGACGTACGTGACCCGCAAGAACCGGCGCAACGACCCGGATCGGATGGTGCTGCGCAAGTACGACCCCGCGGTCCGGCGGCACGTCGATTTCCGGGAGGAGCGCTGATGGCGCGCCCCGCCGTGCGCCGGCCGCCGAAGCGGAAGGCCAACCCGCTGCATGCGAGGGGAATCACCGAGGTCGACTGGAAGGACATCACGCTCCTGCGGACGTTCATCTCCGACCGCGGGAAGATCCGGGCCCGCCGGGTGACGGGCCTGACGCCCCAGCAGCAGCGGCGGGTCGCGACCGCGATCCGCAACGCCCGCGAGATGGCGCTCCTGCCCTACCCGCACGCGGGGAGGGGCTGACCGTGTCCCGACGCTGCCAGCTCACCGGGCGCGAGCCCGGGTTCGGCAAGTCCGTCTCGCACTCCCACCGCCGCACGAGCAGGCGGTGGGACCCGAACATCCAGACCAAGCGCTACTGGTACCCGGCGGAGGGCCGCTACGTGCGGCTGCGCCTGTCCACCGACGCGATCAGGACGATCGACCGGATCGGCGTCGCCGCCGCCGTGGCGCAGATCCGGGCCAGAGGGGGGAAGGTCTGATGGCGACGAAGGCGAAGATCGCCCGCAACGAGCACCGGAAGGCGGTGGTCGCGCGGTACGCCACCCGCCGGGCGGAGCTGAAGGCCGTGATCGCGCGACCGACCGCCACCCCGGAGGAGAAGGCACTGGCGCAGCGCGAGCTCGACCGCCAGCCCCGGGACGCGAGCGCCACCCGCGTGCGCAACCGCGACTCCGTGGACGGTCGCCCGCGCGGCCACCTGCGGGCCTTCGGCGTCTCGCGGGTGCGGCTGCGTGCACTCGCGCACGAGGGGTACCTGCCGGGGGTGCGCAAGTCGAGCTGGTGACCGGTACCCGTTCCCGGGGCCCCTCGCGGGGTGTGTAGCATCGTCTACGGCCGTGCGGGAGTGACCGCCTGCTCGGTCTGCCGCCCCTTTAGCTCAGTCGGCAGAGCGTCTCCATGGTAAGGAGAAGGTCTACGGTTCGATTCCGTAAAGGGGCTCGGCGAGCTGGTTCGCCAGCCGCGAAGCGGTGTAGCTCAGTCGGTAGAGCAAGCGGCTCATAATCGCTGTGTCGCCGGTTCAAGTCCGGCCACCGCTACCAGACACGATGAGATACACAGCAGGAGGCACCCGCGATGGCGAAGGCCACCGACGTTCGGCCGAAGATCACGTTGGCGTGCGAGCAGTGCAAGCACCGGAACTACATCACCAAGAAGAACCGGCGCAACGACCCCGACCGGCTCGCGGTCAAGAAGTTCTGCCCCAACTGCGGCACCCACCGCGAGCACCGCGAGACCCGCTGAGGGTGCCCGACGCCTCCTTCGTCGGGAAGGCGCTGCCTCCGACGGCTCCGTACCGGGTCGGGCGTGAGAAGGTCCGGGAGTTCGCCCTCGCCATCGGCGAGGGCGCTTCCGTGTGCCGGGACGTCGAGGCCGCGCGTGCGGCCGGCTACCCCGACGTCGTCGCGCCCCCCACGTTCGCCGTGACGTTCACGATGCCGGCGATCGAGGCGTTCCTGCGCGATCCGGCGTTCGGCTGGGACTACTCGCGCATGGTGCACGGCGACCAGTCGATCACGCTGCACCGGCCGATCCACGGCGGCGACGACCTGGTCACCACCATTCACGTCGACGACCTCAAGACCCGCGCCGGTAGCCACATGCTGAACCTGCGGTGTGAGGTGGCCGACACGGACGGCGCGGCCGTGGCCACCACGCGGCTGCTCCTCGTCACCGCGGCGGAGGCCGGGTCGTGACGGCCCCGGGCCCCGCGATCGCGCCAGAGGTCGGCACCGAGCTGCCGCCGCTGTCGGTGCGCGTCACGCGCGCCGACCTCGTCCGCTACGCCGGTGCGTCCGGTGACTTCAACCCGATCCACTGGAGCGACCGCACCGCTGCCGCGGTCGGCCTGCCCGGCGTCATCGCCCACGGGATGCTCACGATGGCGCTCGCCGGGCGGCTCGTGTCGAACTGGGTCGGGGATCCCGGCGCGATCCGCAGCTACGGCGTGCGGTTCACCCGTCCGGTCGTCGTGCCCGACGACGACGAGGGTGCCCTCATCGAGATCAGCGGCAAGGTCAGCGCTCTCACCGACACCGGGCCCGGCGAGCGCATCGCCAAGATCACGATCACGGCCGCGTTCGAGGGGAAGAGCGTGCTCGGTCGCGCCGTCGCCGAGGTGGCCGTTCCCCCCTCGTGATCGCTCCGGGTTGCCCGCCACGCCGTTTGGGTCGATCCTCGGCCGCGTCAACATCGGCTTGACCCGGGAGGGAGCACGACGTGCAGTTCGGCAAGCTCGTGGACAAGGCGTGGGAGGACAAGTCGGCCGCCGAGGTGCTCAAGGCGCCGCCGTCCGCGCTCGAAGGACTCACCGAGAAGCACGACGAGGCCCTGAAGACGCTCGGCATCAAGAGCGTCGAGGACCTCGGCAAGTGGAAGTACGCCACGCGCGCGGCTGCACTCGTAGCGCTCGCGGATCTCGACAAGTGACGCCCGCTGGGCGGGCCCGGTGACGGGCCCGCCCAGCCCGGGTCACCTCGCCTCGGCCAGCAGTGCGCCCATCCGTTCCACACCGGTGCGCAGGTCGTCGTCGCCGAGGGCGTAGGACAGCCGGAAGAAGCCCGGCGTGCCGAACGCCTCCCCGGGCACCACCGCCACCTCGGCGTGCTCCAGCACGGCCGCGGCGAGCTCCATGCTCGTCTGCGGGCGGGTGCCCCGCAGCTCCTTGCCCAGCAACGCCTGCACCGACGGGTACGCGTAGAACGCCCCGCGCGGCGTCGGGCACTCGACGCCGGGGATCGCCCGCAGCAGGTCCACCATCGCGCGGCGCCTGCGGTCGAACGCGGTGCGCATCTCGACGACCGCGTCGAGCGGCCCGGTGATCGCGGCCAGCGCGGCCCGTTGCGAGACGTTCGCGACGTTGGACGACAGGTGCGACTGCAGGTTGGCCGCCGCCTTGATCACGTCGGCCGGGCCGGCCAGCCAGCCCACCCGCCAGCCGGTCATCGCGTAGGTCTTGGCGACACCGTTGACCACCACGCAGGTGTCGGCGAGCTCGGGAACGGCAACCGGCATCGAGACCGCCTCGGCGCCGTCGTAGACGAGGTGCTCGTAGATCTCGTCGTGATCACCCAGATGCCGTGCTCGACGGCCCAGCGCCCGACCGCCTCGGTCAGCTCGCGGGATGCGACCGCGCCGGTCGGGTTCGACGGCGAGCACCACAGCAGGACCTTCGTGCGCTCCGTGCGCGCCTCCTCGAGCTGCTCGACCGACGGCAGGTAGTCGGCATCGGGCCCGCAGACGACCGGCACCGCGACGCCGCCCGCGAGGGCGATGGCCTCCGGGTACGTGGTCCAGTAGGGCGTGGGCAGCAACACCTCGTCGCCCGGGTCCACCAGCGTGGCGAACGCCTGGTAGACGGCCTGCTTGCCACCGTTCGTGACGAGCACCTGGGACGGCGCGACCTCGAGCCCGGAGTCCCGGCGGGTCTTCTCGGCGATCGCCTCCCGCAGCTCCGGGAGGCCCGCGGCCGGCGTGTAGCGGTGGTTGCGCGGATCGACGCACGCCGCCTCCGCCGCAGCCACGATGGGCGCCGGGGTCGGGAAGTCCGGCTCGCCCGCACCGAAGCCGATGACGGGCCGCCCCGCCGCCTTCAGCGCCTTCGCCTTCGCGTCGACCGCCATCGTCGCCGACTCGGCGATACCGCCGATGCGGGCAGAGACGCGGCGGGTCGCGGGGACCGTGCTCGGGGTACTGGCAGCCATGGGAGCATCCTGCAACAGCGGGTGTCGCACGGCCTGAGCGGGCAGCCGGCTCGGACAGGGTGCGTGCAGGGGTGTGCGGTGAATGGCCCCGTACGGGGTGCCGTACACTCGACCTGCTGGGTGTGTCGCACCGCGATTCGCCCCTCCGTCCACAGACCGAGGTCGTGGGCGGAGCTGGTCTAGGGGTGTAGCTCAATTGGCAGAGCAGCGGTCTCCAAAACCGCAGGTTGCAGGTTCAAGTCCTGTCACCCCTGCCACTGCAGGATGTGCTGGATCGGAGTTAGGGAACGAGCGGCGGCCGGGCCGCGAATGAGCTGGAGGATGCGGGCGTGACTGAGGAACGCGAGGCGAGCGGGGACGGGCGCGAGCGCCCGAGCACCGCCGCCGACCGTCGGGGTCGGCGCTCCGCTCCTGTGCCCGGTGGCGACTCGCGGGGCGGGCGGGCCGCGGTCCGCGAAGGCCGCCCGGAACGCGTGTCGCTGTTCGGCAAGATCGCCCGGTTCCTGCGCGAGGTGGTCGCCGAGCTGCGGAAGGTCATCTGGCCCACCCGCAAGCAGCTGGTCACCTACACGATCGTCGTGCTGGTCTTCGTGTCGTTCATGATCGCGCTGGTCTGGCTGCTGGATCTGGCGTTTGCGCAGGGTGTGCAGTACGTGTTCGGCACGTGACCCCGGCCGCCAGCACGCACGACACGGACGAAGGAAGCGAGAGGCACGTGACCGAGCGCGAGGCTGACCAGCTCGATGGCGCGGCAGACGCCGCAGACGCCGTCGAGGAGCCGGCCGCGGCCGTCGACGCCGAGCTCGGCGCGCCGACGAGAGCGCGGACGGCACCGAGAACGACACCACCGACGGCGACGAGACCGAGGCCGAGGAAGCCGAGGCGGAGGAAGCCGAGGCGGAGGAAGCCGAGGCGGAGGAAGCCGACGCCGAGGACACCGACGGCGCCGCGGACGTCGCCGTCGACGAAGAGGCCGACCCGGTGGAGGAGATGCGGGCCGCGCTGCGGCGCGCGCCCGGTGACTGGTACGTCGTGCACTCCTACGCGGGCTACGAGAACAAGGTGAAGACAAACCTCGAGACCCGCATCCAGACGCTGGACGTCGAGGACTACATCTTCCAGGTCGAGGTGCCCACCGAAGAGGTCACCGAGATCAAGAACGGGCAGCGCAAGCTGGTGCAGCGCAAGGTGCTGCCCGGCTACATCCTCGTCCGCATGGACCTGAACGACCAGTCGTGGGGCGCGGTGCGCAACACCCCCGGCGTCACCGGGTTCGTGGGCGCCACGTCGCGTCCGTCGCCGCTGTCGCACGACGACGTCATCAAGTTCCTGCTGCCGCGCACCGAGCCGAAGCAGGCCGCTGCCGCAGGTGCCGGTGCGGGCAAGGCCGACGCCGCGGCTGCATCCGGTGGCAAGGCAGCGGTCGAGGTCGACTTCGAGGTGGGTGAGTCGGTCACCGTGATGGACGGCCCGTTCGCCACGCTCCCGGCCACCATCAACGAGGTCAACATCGACGCCCAGAAGCTCAAGGTCCTCGTGTCGATCTTCGGCCGCGAGACCCCCGTCGAGCTGGCGTTCAGCCAGGTCTCGAAGATCTGACCCCCGCCGCGGCAGGCAGGTCCGCGGCGCGCAGGAAAACCACGACAGGGAAACGACATGCCTCCCAAGAAGCGGAAGCTCTCCGCGATCATCAAGCTCCAGATCAAGGCAGGCGCCGCCACGCCCGCCCCGCCGGTCGGCCCCGCGCTCGGCCAGCACGGCGTCAACATCATGGAGTTCTGCAAGGCGTACAACGCCGCCACCGAGTCGCAGCGCGGCGACGTGGTGCCCGTCGAGATCTCGGTGTACGAGGACCGCTCGTTCACGTTCGAGCTCAAGACCCCGCCCGCCGCCAGGCTGCTGCTCAAGCGGCCGGTGTGGACAAGGGCAGCGGTGAGCCGCACAAGACCAAGGTCGCCTCGGTGACCATGGACCAGGTGCGGCAGATCGCGCAGACCAAGATGCGCGACCTCAACGCCAACGACATCGACCAGGCCGCCAAGATCATCGCCGGCACTGCGCGGTCGATGGGCATCACCGTCAACGGCTGAGCGTCACACCCCAGGTAAGCGTGGGAGAGCCGGGCGCGGCTCGCACCACGACCCTCGACTCACAGAGGACCGAGCAATGGCACAGCGCAGCAAGATCTACCGTCAGGCCGCCGAGAAGATCGATGCCGGCCGCATCTACAGCCCGCTCGAGGCCGCCGCACTGGCGAAGGAGACCTCGAGCAGCAGGATGGACGCCACCGTCGAGGTGGCCATGCGCCTCGGGGTCGACCCCCGCAAGGCCGACCAGATGGTCCGCGGCACCGTGAACCTGCCTCACGGCACCGGCAAGACGGCGCGCGTCATCGTGTTCGCCACCGGTGACAAGGCCGCGGAGGCCGAGGCCGCAGGCGCCGACGTGGTGGGCGCCGAGGACCTCATCGAGCGCATCCAGGGTGGCTGGCTGGAGTTCGACGCCGCGATCGCCACCCCGGACCAGATGGCCAAGGTCGGCCGGATCGCCCGCATCCTGGGCCCGCGTGGCCTGATGCCGAACCCGAAGACCGGCACCGTCACCCCGGACGTCACCAAGGCGATCCAGGACATCAAGGGCGGCAAGATCAACTTCCGGGTCGACAAGCAGGCCAACCTGCACTTCGTCATCGGCAAGGCGTCGTTCGACACCGAGAAGCTGGTCGAGAACTACGGCGCGGCGCTCGAGGAGATCCTGCGGGCCAAGCCGTCGGCGGCGAAGGGCCGGTTCCTGAAGAAGGTCACGGTCTCCACGACCATGGGCCCCGGCATCCCGGTCGACCCGAACCGCACCCGCAACCTGCTGGTGGACGACACCGCCACCGCCTGACGACGGTTCCCCCGAAGCCCCCGGCGCCTCCCGCGCCGGGGCTTCGTGCATCCAGCCCCCGACTCACGCCCCGCGAAACCCCGACTCGCGCGCACGGAGACCCCGACTCGCGGATGGACGGGTCCCCCTCCCCGCGAGTCGGGGTCTCAGTGCAGGTGAGTCGGGGTTCGAGTGCGCCTGAGCGGGGGCGATGCGCTGCCGGGGTCAGCGGGTCCAGTCGGAGAGGACCTGGTCCACCGGTTCCGGGGCTGCGGGTGGGCCGGGGAGGGTGGTCGACGTGCGGGAGAACCTCGGGGCGGGAGCGCCTGGGCCAGGCCGTCGCGCTCGACGATCGTGCCGCGGGCGGCCAGGTGCGGGTGGGCCGCCACCTCGCCGAACGCGAGCACCGGGGTGACGCAGGCGTCGGTGCCGTCGAACACCTCCGCCCAGTCGTCGCGGCCGCGCGTGGCGAAGACCTCCGTGAAACGTTTGCGCAGGGTCGGCCAGCCGCCGGTGTCGAACTGGGAGGGGAGCTCCTCGCCGTCCAGGTCGAGCCCGGCCAGCAGCGCCGCGTAGAACTGCGGCTCGATCGCGCCCACCGCGACGTGGCCGCCGTCGGCGCAGGTGTAGGTGTCGTAGAACGGGGCGTGGCCGTCGAGCAGGTTCGCGTCGCGCGTGTCGGACCACAGTCCCTGCCCGAGCAGTCCCCACACCATCTGCACGAGGAGCGACGCGCCGTCGACCATCGCGGCGTCCACCACCTGGCCCTGCCCGGACCGCTGCGCTTCCCAGAGCGCGGCCAGCACGCCGACGACCAGCAGCATCGAGCCGCCGCCGAAGTCGCCGACGAGGTTCAGCGGTGGCACCGGGCGTTCACCCGCGCGGCCGATGGCGTGCAGGGCGCCGGTGAGCGAGATGTAGTTGATGTCGTGCCCGGCACGGGTGGCGAGCGGCCCGTCCTGCCCCCAGCCGGTCATCCGTGCGTAGACGAGACGTGGGTTGCGCGCGTGGCAGTCGGCGGGGCCGACGCCGAGCCGCTCGGTGACGCCGGGCCGGTAGCCCTCGAGCAGCACATCGGCGTGCTCGACGAGGCTCAGGACGGTCTCCCGGCCTGCGGGGTCCTTCAGGTCGGCCGCGACCCGGCGCCTGCCCCTCAGCGTGGGGTCGGGAGCATCGGGCGCCCCGAGCTGCAGGCCGCCGGACGGCCGGTCGACGCGGACGACGTCCGCGCCGAGGTCTGCCAGCACCATCGCGGCGTGCGGTCCCGGCCCGATGCCGGCCAGCTCCACGACCTTCAAACCGGTCAACGGCCCTGTGTTCACGTGATTGCGCCCCGTTCCTCTAGTGCTCGGTCGATCGGCCGGCGGCGCCGGCCCGCTCATGCCACCGCGACCGGTTCGCCCGCCACCGCGGTGCCCGGGCGGTCGAGCTCCGTCCACGCTGCGGCGAGCCGGTCCACCGCCTCGGCCATCCGGTTCTGCCGCAGTGTGAACGGCAACCTCAGGTACCGCTCGAACGCCCCGTCCAGGCCGAAGCGCGGTCCGGCCGCGAGCAGGACGTCGTGGCGCCGTGCAGCGCCGGTGAGCCGGCTCGACACGGGCCTGCCGAGATCCACCCACAGGCTCAGCCCGCCGCCGGGGCGGGACGGGCGCCAGCCGGGGAAGGTGCGGGCGATGCTGCCGAGGAGGTGGTCGCGCGCGGCGACCAGTTCGCACCGCCTGCTCGCGGTGAGCGAGTCGTGCTGTGCGAGCAGGCGGGCGACGACGAGCTGTTCCAGGACGGGGCCGCCCAGGTCGACGCCGGCACGGGCGGCGGCGAGCCTGCGCACCATCGCGGCGGACGTCCGGATCCAGCCGATCCGCAGGCCTCCCCAGAACGTCTTGCTCGCCGACCCGATGCTCAGCACCAGTGGTGAGTCGGTGGCTCCGTGCGTGGCCACCGGCATCGCGGCCGGGCCGTCGAGGGTGAGATCGGCGAGCGTCTCGTCGACCAGGAGGGTGGTGCTCGTCCGCCGGGCGAGATCCACGAGCTGCGCCCGGCCTGCGTCGTCGAGCAGCGCGCCGGTGGGGTTCTGGAAGTCGGGGATGACGTAGGCGAGGCGCGGCGCGGCGTCGCGGACCGCCGAGGTGAGCAGATCGAGATCCCACCGGCTGGCACCGCCCGGGCCGGGTGCCATCGGGACCGGGACGGGGCGCGCGCCGCGCGCGGCGACTGCGCCGAGCGCGTTCGGGTAGGTCGGGTGCTCGACCAGCACGCGGTCGCCCGGGCCGGCCAGCACCGTGAGGGCGAGGTGGATCGCGTGCACGCCACCTGCGGTGACCAGCACCTGGTCGGGTGTGGTGGGAAGGCCACGGGCGGTGTAGCGGTCGGCGATCGCGGACCGCAGGGCCGGCTGGCCGCCGAGGTCGTACCCGTGCCCGGCCAGTAGCGCGTCGAGGTCCTGGACCGCGGCCGTGGCTGCTGCCCGCAGCGGTTCGCGGGGCGCGGGGAGCGCGGCGTGGGCGAGGTCGTACAGCGGGCTGTCACCCAGTGGCGAGAAGGGGGACGGGCCGCTGTCGTCCGGCGGGCCCGCCGGCAGCTGGGTCCAGCTGCCGGCCCCACGCCTGCTGCGGAGCACCCCCGCGCTGCGCAGGGCCTCGTACGAGGTGGCCACGGTGGTGCGGCTGACGGAAACGGCAGCGGCGAGCTCGCGCTCCGCGGGCAGGCGGGTCTGCAGCGGCAGCCGCCCGTCGAGCACGAGGAGCCGGATCCGGTCCGCCAGCGCGCCTGCCAGGCCCTTGCCGTCCGGCGGCCGCCAGTCGCCGAGCAGCCGGGCGAAGCTGCGCGCACCGATCCGGCGTTCGATGTCGGCACGGTCCACGCGGTCCACTCCCGAGGATTGGCATTGCGCGAGCAGGCCAATCCTAGTGGCCCGAAACCACGGCAGCAGGGCCCGTGGTCAGTCCGGGGTGCCTGCCGGTGACCACTCCCACTGGCCGCGGGACAGCACGTCGACCGGGTGGCCACCCGTGTCCCGGCGCTCCGCGCGGTAGGAGTAGAGGCCGGCCTGCCACCCCTCGTTGCGGGCGACCGCGCTCAGGTAGGCACCCGCCCACCGCTGCCACTCGCCGGCATCGGTCGGAGGTGGGTCCGGGGCCTCGCAGGCCACGTCCATGAACGGGTGGAAGGTCCCGCGCAAGCCGGTCCACATGCTGACGTCGAGCCACACCGTGTCCACAACGGAGTATCGGCGTATGCCGGACGGTCCGTCCAATCGTCCATTCAGCAGAACGGACTCAGGCGTTCAGCAGATCGGTCCGCCCCGCGGCCTCCAGCTGCTCCCGGTACGGGCCGAACATGCCCTTCGCCATCGGCAGCACCGTGAGCAGCTTCGCGACCGGCCCCTTGGCCCGCACCTGCCCCTTCGCGAGCGCGACCGGCAGGATCACCTTGCCGAGCCAGAACCGGTTGCCGGTGTCGGCCGTCATGAACAGTTCGACGTTCGGTTCCGGCCCGTTGCCCGCACCCTCGTGGAGCTGTGTGTTCGGCATGTCCACCGTGAGCACGGCGTCCGGTTCGGTGTAGGTGATCCGCAGGACGATCCCGGTGGGCCGCAGCTTCTCCACCAGCACCGGGTCCTGCATCCCGCGCCGGAAGATCCCCCCGAGGTACTCGTAGACCTCCGCCTCGTCGCGAAACGTCGCCACGCCGCCACCCCTCCCGTCCGTCGTCGACAGGGGCAGTCTCACCGAGCGCCCGCCCGGGTGCGAGCCCACGATCGGGCCACGTCCGGCCCGCGCGGGCCAATCGGAGGGGTCAGCGGGAGTGGGGCCGCGGGTCGTCCAGCAGGCCGTACCGGCCGGCGAGCGCCGCGGCCTCGACCCGGTTCGCCGCTCCCAGCCGGTGCAGCAGGCTCGCGATCATCCGCTTGGCCGTCCGCTCGCTGACGAGAACGGTCCTCGCGATCTCGCTGGTCTCCAGGCCGCGCGCGAGCAGGGCCCACAGCTGCACCTCCCGCTCGTCCAGCCGCTCCACGACCTCACCTCCCTCGCGGTCGCCGGTGGCGAGCAGTGCGTCGAGCAGGTCGGTCGGCAGGACGCGGACACCGGCCACGATCGTCAGCAGCGGAGCCACCAGCACTTCGGGATCGGCCGACTTGGCCAGGAAGCCGGTCGCGCCGGCACGCAGCGCGGCCGTCGCGAGTCCGAGGTCCTCGGTGCCCGACAGCGCGAGGATCCGGGTGCGCGGGTACGCCGCGGTGATCCGCCGGATCGTCTCGACGCCGCCCAGCGGGGGCAGCGCGAGATCGACGATCGCGATGTCCGCGGCCTCGCGCCCGACGAGCGGCACGGCCTCCTCACCCGCCGTGGTGGAGCCCGCCACCACGAACGTGTCGCCTGCCCGTGACTCCAGGAGCAGCGCCAGCCCCTGGGAGAACAGGGCGTGGTCGTCGACGATGACCACGGCGTACCGGCCGTCCCGCACGGCGCGGGACTCTAGTGGTCCCCGCCGGAGGTTCGCCAAGGGTCTCGGCGGCCCAGCTCCCCGCTGGACGCACCGGCGAACAGCCCGAGTACGCCCGGTACGAGGGCTGCTCGCCGGCACGCCCAGCGGGAAGCTGGATCCACCGATACCCCCGACGAACCTCCGGCGGAAACCACTAGCGCCCCGCTTGCGTGGCCCCGTGCACGGGAGATGCTGGGATCATGCACACCGACGGTCCGCGCTCGGCCATGCAGGCGTTGGAGGAGCGCACGGCCGTCGTCATCCGGCTGCTCGTCGTCTGCTCGGTCGGCGCCGTGCTCGCCGTGGATCCGGGGGTCGCCGTGGCCGGGCCGGGACGCTCGGCGTTCTCGTCGCGGCGACGATGGTCTACGCGGTGGTGCTGACGGTGGCCGACCGGCATGGGCGGCGGCCGCTGCCGCCTCGGCTCGCGACGGCGATCGACGCGGCGCTCGCGTTGGTGGCCTGCGGGTTCACCGGCGGGGCCGACACCGTGATGGTGGCGATCCTGCCGCTGGTGGTCATCGCCGCAGCGGTGCGCGGCGGGATCGTCGTGGGCAGGCTCGCTGCGCTGGCGGTGGGGCTGGGGTTCACGGTCGCCGCGCTCGTGGGCTCGGACCCGCACGTCTCCGTGGCCGACCGGCTGCTCGCCGGTGCCTGGTGGACCGGGTACCTCGTGGCGGCTGCCGTGCTCGTCGGGGTGCTGCTGCGGATGCTGGAGCGCCAGTTCGAGGCGGCCGCCGAGTCGCGGGCGCAGGCGCGGGCCGAGCACGCGGCGTTCCTCGAGGAGCGGGATCTGCGGTCCCGGCTGCTCGCCGCCCAGCAGGCGCGGCTGGACGGCGTGCGTGTCGTGCTGCACGAGTTCCGCACGCCGGTCGCGTCGCTCACCGCGCTGTCGGCCGACCTGGCCGCCGGCAGGCTCGCCGGCCCGGCCCGTGATACCGCCGCCCGGCTGCTCGCCGAGCACGCACTGCACCTGCGGGACATGCTCGACGGGCTCGCCGACGTCGCCGTGCAGGAGGGCAGCCCGCTCGGCCGGGTGCGCGAGCGGACCGTGCGCCTCGCCGAGCTGGCGGGTGCGGTCCTCGACGCGGCGGGTCTCGCACCGGAGCGGCGGGTGTCGCACGTCGAGCCGCCGGACGCCGCGGTGCGGTGCGATCCGCAGCGGCTGCGGCGGGTGCTCACCAACCTCGTCGAGAACGCCGCCCGCCACAGCGGCGACGCCCCCGTCGAGCTGGACCTCCGGTACGGCGACGGGCGGCTGGTCGCGCAGGTCCGCGACCGCGGCCCCGGCCTGCCGCCGGGCCAGGAGGGCCTGGTCACGGCGAAAGGAGTAGCGCTCGGCGAGCGCCGTGGTACGGCGGGGCTGGGTCTGTGGATCGTGGAGGCGTTGGTGGCCGCGATGGACGGCGAGCTGCGCCTGCTCCCGCGCGAGGGCGGCGGCCTCGTCGCGCGCCTGGAGCTCCCCGTCCCCGCCGCCTGATTCTCCAACCCGCGAGTCGCGGTCTGGATGCATGCGAGTCGCGGTGTCAGTGCACCCGAGACCGCGATACACGCGCACCGAGAGCGCGACTCGCATGCACCGAGAGCGCGACTCGCGGGTGCTCGGATGGGTGGTCTGGCACCCGCGGGCCAGCGCAGGAACCCGCGGCCCGCTGTGTGCCGGCGTGATCGCGGTCATCATCGGCCCATGAAGACCACGGCAGCGGTGCTCTGGGAACTGGGTGGCAAGTGGGAGGTCGGGGAGGTCGATCTCGACGGGCCGCGTGCGGGCGAGGTGCTCGTGGAGCTGGCGGCGAGCGGCCTGTGCCATTCCGACGAGCACCTGGTCACCGGTGACCTGCCGGTCGCCTTCCCGATGGTCGGCGGTCACGAGGCGCGGGGCGGGTCGTGGAGGTCGGCCCCGGCGTCACCGAGGTGGCGATCGGCGACTCTGTCGTGATGACGTTCCTGCCCAGCTGCGGGCGGTGCAGCTACTGCGTGCGCGGTTACACCGCGCTCTGCGACGACGGTGCGGGCGCGACGCTGGGCCCGCAGCTCGACGGCACCTACCGGTTCCACGCACGCGGCGAGGATGTGGGGCAGATGTGCCTGCTCGGCACGTTCGCGCGGCACACGGTGGTGCCGGTCAAGTCCGTCGTGAAGATCGACGAGGGGTTCCCGCTGCACCTGGCCGCGCTCGTCGGCTGCGGTGTCACGACCGGTTTCGGCTCGGCCGTCCGCACGGCGGAGCTGCGCGCGGGCGACACCGCCG
The DNA here is from genome assembly GCA_001942185.1 of Pseudonocardia sp. CNS-004. Lineage (GTDB taxonomy): Bacteria > Actinomycetota > Actinomycetes > Mycobacteriales > Pseudonocardiaceae > Pseudonocardia. Next base: position 94,409 of record MKJV01000075.1, on the reverse strand, counting down.
TCGTGATCGGCATCGGCGGCATCGGTGCCAACGCCGTGCAGGGTGCGCGGATCGCGGGCTGCCGGTACGTCGTCGCGGTCGACCCGGTGCAGTTCAAGCGGGACAAGGCGCTCGAGCTGGGCGCCACCCACGTCGCCGCGAGCATCGACGAGGCCTGGAACACCGTCTCGTCGATCACCCGCGGGCAGCTCGCCGACGCCGCGATCCTCACGACCGGGGTGGCGGAGGGTGACCAGCTGCAGCCGGCGTTGCAGCTGGTCGGCAAGCGGGGCCGGGTGGTCGTCACGGCGCTGGGACACCCGGGCGAGGACACAGTGTCGATGTCGCTGCTGGATCTGACGCTGTACGAGAAGCAGGTGCGTGGCGCCCTGTTCGGTAGCTCCAACGGGCAGCACGACGTGCCCCGCCTGCTCGAGATGCACAACCTCGGACAGTTGAAGCTGGCCGAGCTGATCACGCGCGAGTACCCGCTCGAGGAGATCAACACCGGCTACCAGGACATGCGCGACGGCCGCAACATCCGCGGACTGATCCGCTTCTAGGAGGAGACGACGATGTCCGAGCGCAATGGTTTCACCAGCCTCCGGCGAGGCGGGATCAACTTCGACTCGTTCCCGATGCGGTTGTTCACCAAGGGCAACGGCCGCCAGTGGAACCCGGCGGACATCGACCTGTCGCGCGACGCCGCCGACATCGCCGCGATGACCGACGCGGAGCGGTGGTGGACGTTCGCGCTCGCGGCGCAGTTCATGGCGGGCGAGGAGTCGGTCACCCAGGACCTGCAGCCGTTCCTGGGCGCGATGGCCGCCGAGGGCAGGCTCGCCGACGAGATGTACCTGACCCAGTTCGTCTACGAGGAGGCCAAGCACACCGAGGCGTTCCGCCGCTGGTTCGACGCGGTCGGGGTGACGGAGGACCTGAACTCCTACATCGCCGACAACGAGCCCTACCAGCAGATCTTCGCGAAGGAGTTGCCGGAGAGCCTGCGCGCGCTGTCGCAGGACCCGTCGCCGCGCAACCAGATCCGCGCCTCGGTGACCTACAACCACATCGTCGAGGGCACGCTCGCGCTCACCGGCTACTTCTCGTGGCAGAAGATCTGCGCGAGCCGCGGCATCTTGCCCGGGATGCAGCAGATCATCAAGCACATCGGTGACGACGAGCGCAGGCACATGGCATGGGGCACGTTCACCTGCCGCCGCCACGTGGCCGCCGACGACGCGATGTGGGACGCCGTCGACGAGCGGATGCAGGAGCTGCTGGTGCCGGCGATGGGCGTGGTCACCGCGATCTTCGACGAGTGGGACGGCCCGGCGCCCTTCGCGATCGACCTGAACGAGATGGCCGAGTACGCGATGGACAAGGTCGGTCGCGCCTGGGCGCCATCGAGACCGCCCGCGGTGCGGAGCTGGGCGTCATCGACGTGGACGCGAGCCCGGAGGCCCTCGAGGAGCGTTTCCACGTCGAGGACAGCGCGCAGCTGGCGGCGGTGGGCTGATCAGCCGTCAGGCGCGCCCGTGGTGGACGCGGAACACGTCATCGGGGTCGACGGCGCGCTTGACCGCGGCGAGGCGGGCGATGTCGGCCGGGAGGTACCCGGTGGCGAGCTGCGTGGCGGTGACGTCCGGTCCGGACAGGAAGTTCACGCACACCCCGCCGGTGCCCCATGGCGCCATCGCCGCGAACAGCCGGTCGTAGGCCGCGTGGAGGGCGGGCACCTGCTCGGCCTCCGCCGCCGCGCCCGCGTACAGCACGAACTCGCCGTCGCGGCGGCCGAGCGCGCTCGGCACCGCGCCGGGCCGGGCGAGCGCGCCGCCCATGAGCCGCAGCTCCACCAGGTACGGCGCGTCCGCGTCCGGCCCGGCGTGGCGCAGCAGCTCCGCAACGGCGCCTGCGTCGAGGGTGGCGAGCATCGTGTTGCGGGCGTCGAACGGCACCGGTGTCGTCGGCTCGGCGTGGATCGAGCCGACGGCCGAGTACGGCATCTCCGCGACGGTGTCGGTCACGGGGCCGAGGTCGCGCAACGGCTGCACCAGCCGTTCCCCTTCTGCGGCGCTGCCGGTGAACGCGAACCGGATGTGGACGACGTACCGGCCGCGCAGGGCGTCGGGCAGCACGGGCAGGTCCGGCATCCGGATCAACAGGGCCGAGGAGCCCATGGACTCGGGTGCCGTCCGCGTCCACTCCGCCCATGTGGTCAGCGCGCGATCCGCGTCGGCGGCGGCGAAGTGCATGCCGCCTCCGTACAGCCGGGTGACGGGGTGCAGGTCGATCTCGATCGCCACCACGACGCCGAGCGTGCCCTTGCCGCCCCCGCGCAGCGCCCAGAACAGCTCGGTCTCCTCGGTGGCGCTCGCCCGGCGCAGCACGCCGTCGGCCGTGACGACCTCCAGCGCGCGGACGTGGTCGACGGCCCAGCCGAGGCTGCGCCCGAGCATCCCGATCCCGCCGCCGAGGTGGTAGGAGACCACCCCGACCTCGGGTGACGAGCCGTTCAGCGGGGCGAGGCCGTGTTCGGCGGCCGCGCGGACCAGCGCCCCGCCGCGGACGCCGCCTCGACGCGCGCGGTGCGGGCCACCGGGTCGATCGTGATGCCGTCCATCCGGGACGTGGTGATGAGGACGACGCCGTCGGCGGCGCGGGACGGGCCGTGTCCGGTCGCCTGCACGGCGACCCCGAGGCCGTGCGCCGTGGCGTACCGGACGGCGGCGACGACGTCGTCGACCGAGGCGGCCGCAACGATCACCTCGGGCTTGTGGTCGACGGAGAGGTTGTAGCCGGTGCGTTCGGTGTCGTAGCCGGCGTCGGTGGCGATGAGGAAGTTCGTCATGTCTCTACTTTCTGTGCGCTGACCTGCGGGAACAACGACGGTTCCGGCATGGACTGATAACGTGTGGGTTATGGAACGCCGGGAGATCGAGATCTTCCTGACCCTTGCGGAGGAACTGCATTTCGGGCGCACCGCCGAGCGGCTGCTCGTCTCCCAGGCCCGCGTCAGCCAGACGGTCGCGAAGCTGGAGCGGCGCTTCGGTGTCGCGCTGTTCGAGCGCACGAGCCGCCGCGTGGCGCTCACCCCCGTCGGCGCCGCCCTCTACGCCGACGTGCGCGCCGGGCACGACCGCATCCGCAAGGGCATCGCCGCGGCGGTCGCAGCGGGTCGCGGGGTCACCGGGACGCTCGTTGTCGGGCTCGAGGCGCCTGCCGTTGCGGAGCTGGCCGCGGACGTGTTCGCCCGCTTCCGGGCCTCGCATCCCGGCGTCGAGGTCGGGTTCCGCGAGACCGGCTTCACCGACCCGCTGGACCTGCTGCGCGCCGGCGAGGTGGACGTCGCCGTCACCAACGCCCCGGTCGACGAGGAGGGGTTCGAGGAGGGTCCCGAGGTGTACCGCGAACCGGTCGTGCTCGCGGTGCCGCGCCGGCACCGGCTGGCCGGCCGGGACACCGTCACGCTGGCCGACCTCGACGGCGAGACCGTGTTCCGCGCGGGGCGCCGCGCCGCGCCGTACCGGCGGGAGCCGGACCGGACCGCCGCCACCCTGCTCGACCTCATGACGATGATCGCCGCGGGCGCGGGCGTGTGCCCGCTGGCGGCGCACGCCGCGGACTACTTCGCCCGCCCGAGCCTGGTGATGGTGGCGTTCGAGCCGGGGTCGCCCCCGGTGCGGTGGGCGCTGTGCTGGCGACGCGGGCAGCGCACGGCCCGCGTCGCGGCACTCGCGGCGGCCGTCCGGGGATGACCCCGCGCTCACCAGAGACCTTGGCGGGCCATGCTCAGGAGCAACGTGGCCACCGCCAGCGTGAAGAACATCACCCACGGGCCCAGCGCCCAGTTGCGGGCCCGTACGTGGGCGCCGAACGCGCCGATGAAGTACAGCACGAGCCCGGCGGCCGCCAGTGTGCCGATCAGCGGCACGGCGAACCCGGCCAGCAGTCCGAGGGAGCCTGCCGCCATCACCAGCCGAGGGGGAGGTTCCAGGAGTACGGCACGCGATTGGCGTCCGCCTGGGCCTTGACGAACGGATGGCCCATGAAGTTGCCGATGGCGCCGAGGCCGACGAGGGCTGACGTGGCGAGCGTGACCGTGAGATGGGCGGCGAACACGAGATCTCTCCGTTCCGTGGGGTGTGTCGCCGCACGGACGAGGCAGTGCCTCCGGGAGTGACGTGAGCTCGTGTGAGGTGGGTTACGGCGCGACGTCGGTGAGCTTCTCCGGGTTGCTGACCACGTGCACGGTCTCGATCGCGCCGTCGAGGAAGTGCAGGGTGACCGCCAGTACCGGCGTGCCCCCGGCGCGGAAGACGACCCCGGGGCCGCCGTTGACGTCGAGCACCGTCGCCGTCGTGTCGTCGGGCCTGCGCCGGGAGAGGATGGCGATCGCCCGGGCCACGTACTCCCGCCCGCTGATCGCCTTGCGGGGCGCCCCGGTCACGCCGCCGCCGCCGTCGCTCAGCAGCGTGACGTCCGGCGCCAGCGTCTCCATCAGGGCCTGCACGTCACCGTCGATGCAGGCGGCGAGGAACCGCGCGGTGGCCTCCTGCCTGGTGGCGTGGTCGGTGTCGTAGCGGCGGCGGCGCTCCTCGACCGCTTTCCTGGCGCGGTGGGCGAGCTGCCGCACCGCCGCGTCCGTGCGCCCGACGCAGCGCGCGATCTCGGCGTTGCTGTAGCCGAAGACGTCGCCGAGCACGAAGACCGCCCGCTCCAGCGGGGACAGCGTCTCCAGCACGAGCAGCATCGCGGTCGACACCGAGTCGGCGAGCACGACGTTGTCGGCGACGTCCGGTGAGGTGAGCAGCGGCTCGGGAAGCCACGGCCCCACGTAGGACTCCCGCCGGACCCGGGCACTGCGCAGCCGGTCGATCGCCAGCCGGGTGGCCACCCGGACCAGGTAGCCCTCGACGTCCGCGATCGTCGCGACGTGACGCGGCTCCACCGCAGCCAGGCGTCCTGCACGACGTCCTCGGCGTCGGTGACGCTGCCCAGCACCCGGTACGCCACCCCACGCAGCAGTCCGCGGTGTTGGGCGAACAGCTGCTCCGCATCGGTCCCGGGCTCCACGGACGACCATGATGCTCGCCCCGCGAGGTCGATCACCAGCGTTGATCCGCCGGGTAGGCCGGGGCCGCCTGCGCGTAGCGCTCGCTCCAGTTCGGGAGGGGTGCGGCGGCGAGGTGTGCGTCCAGCCGGTCGAGGAAGGCGTGGGTGCCGGGCAGGAACCCCTTCGCGTTGGGGACGGACAGGCCGCGGTGGGTGAACGTGAGCAGCGTGCCCGTGCCGTCCTCGACGAGCTCGTAGCGCACGACCCCGTCCTCGACGATGCGCTGGCGCCACTCGTGCTCGAGCACGTGTGGCGGGTCCCAGACCAGGATGCGCCCGGTCATGCGCTTCGCGTCGACGGCGGCAGGCGGGTCGGTGGCCACCATCTCGATGGTGCCGCCCACCCGGGCGTCGATCATGGTCTCGCCGAACCACGCCGCGCGCTCGGCCGGGTCGGTGAGCGCGGCCCAGACCGTCTCGACCGGGTGCGGGAGGTGGCGCCGGAAGGTGATCGTGGCGTGGTCGCCGTCGATCTCGAGCTCGCCGAGGCGTTGGTCAGTCATCGTCAGGTCCGTTCTGCGTCGTGGGGTCGTCCTGCATCCCGATCCGGTCTGCGAGGTGCCGTTCCAGGGCGTCGAGGTGGTCGCGCCAGTACCTGCGGTAGCGGCCGAGCCAGTTGTCGATCTCGATGAGCCGGTCGGCCCGCAGCGCGTAGATCCGGCGCTGGCCGTCGGGCCGGACCTCGACGAGGCCGACCTCGCGCAGGATCCGCAGGTGCCGGGACACGGCGGGCTGGGTGAGCGTGGGCAGGTTCGCGACCAGCTCGCCCGCGGGTCGTTCGCGCTCGGCCAGTAGATCGAGAAGTGCCCGTCGATGGGGCTCGGCCACGGCCTCGAACACGTCCACGACGAGAAGTATGATGGTAGGCGTATATACGCGTCAACTGATTCATCTGCCACTCGCCCTGGTGACGATCCGTGCTCGTGGAGCGGTATTTCAGAGACCGAGAGCGACGGGGTACTGCGCCTGGTCGACGTGCTCGGGTCCGATCGGAGCAACTATGGTTCGCGTCCTGACTCGCGAGTAACCCGCCCCGACGGGTGTCGTTGTCCCGTTGTGGGCAGCCGCCGCCCCTGCTCCCCGCCAGCGTCGGCATGACCCCATCGCAGATGGTTCAGGAGGCGTCGGTGGCCGGTGTCGAGGTGAGGGTCGAGGGGCTGTCGAAGTCCTTCGGTCGCGCCAACATCTGGTCCGACGTCACGCTCACGCTGCCGCCCGGTGAGGTGTCGGTGCTGCTGGGCCCGTCGGGCACGGGCAAGTCGGTGTTCCTGAAGACCCTGATCGGACTGCTCAAGCCGGAGCGCGGGTCGATCGTCATCCACGACACCGACCTCGTGCGCTGCTCGGAGTCGCGCCTGTACGAGCTGCGGAAGCTCTTCGGTGTGCTGTTCCAGGACGGTGCGCTGTTCGGCTCGATGAACCTCTACGACAACATCGCATTCCCGCTGCGTGAGCACACCAAGAAGTCCGAGTCCGAGGTCCGCGCCATCGTCGAGGAGAAGATGGCGATGGTCGGCCTGTCCGGTGACGAGGACAAGCTGCCGGGCGAGATCTCCGGCGGAATGCGCAAGCGGGCCGGGCTGGCGCGGGCGCTGGTGCTCGACCCCGAGATCATCCTGTTCGACGAGCCGGACTCCGGGCTCGACCCGGTCCGCACCGCGTACCTGAACCAGCTGATCATCGACCTGAACGCCCAGACCGATGCCACGTTCCTGATCGTCACGCACGACATCAACACGGCGCAGACGGTGCCGGACAACATCGGCATGCTCTACCGCAAGCACCTGGCGATGTTCGGGCCGCGCGAGGTGCTGCTGACCTCGGAGGAACCGGCGGTCGCGCAGTTCCTCAACGGGCGCCGCGAGGGCCCGATCGGCATGTCGGAGGAGAAGGACACCGCGCAGGCGGCCCGCGAGATGCAGGAGGCGGGCGATCTGGAGGGACTGCCCCCGCTCAAGCCGCAGCTGCAGCCGAGCACCGGGGTGGGGGAGCGCCACGCGGTCGGCCGCAGGCGCGAGCGCGTGCTGCAGATGCTGCACACCCTCCCGCCCGCCGCGCAGCAGGCCATCCGCGACAGCTACGCCCAGGATCCGCTGGCCGTCGACCCGCCCACCGGGCCGCTCTCCCCGCAGCCCTTGCCGCGGCCGCGGTTCGCGTCCCGGGACCTCTCCCGCGACGAACCCACCGAGGTGATCGGCGGCTTCGACTCCGGCTACGACGACCCGTCGTCGCGCGACCAGGGACGGTCCTGAGGCATCCGATGACCGCTCCCGCTCCGATCACCCGTGCGCTCACGCCGGTCGGCCGGCTCTTCGGTCTCGGCGTGGCCGTGGTGCGGGGCACCTTCCGGCGGCCGTTCCAGCTGGCCGAGTTCATCGAGCAGACCTGGTTCGTCACGAAGGTCTCCGCGCTGCCGACGGCCCTGTTCACGATCCCGTTCGGCGCCACCATCGCGTTGCTGCTCGCCGAGCTCACCCGCCAGTTCGGCGCGCAGAGCCAGACGGGCGCCGGTGCGGTGCTCGCGATCGTGCAGCAGGCCGCCCCGATCGTCACCGCGCTGCTGATCGCCGGCGCGGGCGGCAGCGCGGTGTGCGCCGACCTCGGCGCGCGCACCATCCGCGAGGAGATCGCCGCCATGGAGGTGCTGGGGATCTCGCCGATCCAGCGTCTCGTGGTGCCGCGCGTGCTCGCGATGGCGACGACGGCGGTCGTGCTCAACGGGCTGGCCAGCGTCGTGGGCGTGAGTGGCGGCTACTTCTTCAACGTCATCATCCAGGGCGGCACACCGGGGGCGTACATCGCGAGCTTCTCCGCGGTGGCCCAGGTCTCCGACATCGTCGTGAGCGAGATCAAGGCGTTCCTGTTCGGCTTCACCGCGGGCGTCGTGGCGGCCTACCGGGGGCTGAACCCGCCGCCGGGGCCGAAGGGCGTCGGCGACGCGGTGAACCAGTCCGTCGTCATCTCGTTCGTGCTGGTGTTCATGATCAACCTCGTGCTGACGGGCCTGTACCTCGAGCTCGTCCCGCCGAAGGGGTCGTGACGTGGCCACCCTCAACGGCCGGGCCCGGCGCATGGCCAACGCCCCGCTCACCGTGCTCGACGAGCTGGGTGACCAGCTGTCGTTGTACGCCCGCGCGATCGCGTGGACGCCGCGCACGCTGCGCCGCTACCGCGGGGAGATCGGGCGCCTGCTCGCCGAGGTCAGTTTCGGCTCCGGCGCGCTGATCGTCATCCTCGGCACGGCCGGCGTGATGCTGTCGCTGTCGCTGTTCGTCGGCAGCTCGTGGGTCTGCAGGGCTTCCGGGCGCTCGACTCGCTCGGTGTCGAGGCGCTCACCGGCTTCATCACGGCCTACTTCAACACCCGCGACATCGCCCCGCTGGTGGCCGCCGCCGCGTTGACGGCCACCCTCGGCGCCGGTTTCACCGCGCAGCTGGGCGCGATGCGGATCTCGGAGGAGATCGACGCGCTGGAGGTGATGGCGGTGCCCAGCGTGCCGTTCCTCATCACCACCCGCATGATCGCCGGCGTCATCGCGATCATCCCGATGTACACGATCGGCCTGCTGGCGAGCTTCGTGGCGTCGCGGCTGAACGTCACGCTGATCAACAACCTGCCCGGCGGCACGTACGACCACTACTTCGACCTGTTCCTGCCGGTCGGCGACGTCCTGTACTCGTACCTCAAAGTGATCGTCTTCGCGCTCGTGATCATCCTGATCCACTGCCACTACGGGTACACGGCGAAGGGTGGCCCCGCGGGAGTCGGCATCGCGGTGGGCCGCTCGGTGCGGCTGTCGATCGTGAGCACCGCGATCCTCGACTTCTTCCTCACGCTGGTGCTGTTCGGCACCGAGACGTCCGTGCGGGTGGCCGGATGAAACGACGATTGCAGGGGCTGCTGTTCGTCGTCGTGCTGCTGGCGCTCGTCGGCCTGTCGGTCGGCCGCTACGCCGGGGTGTTCGACAGCGGTGTCCCGGTCACGCTGCAGGTGGACCGGGTCGGCAACCAACTCGCCGAGAAGGCCGATGTGAAGGTGCGCGGCCTGGACGTCGGGAAGGTCACCTCCGTCGCCACCGACGGCGGGACGGCCACCGTGGAGATGTTGATCGACCGGGACAAGGTCGACCTGATCCCGTCGAACGTCTCCGCACGGCTCATCCCCAAGACGCTCTTCGGCGAGCGGTACGTCTCGCTCGTGCTGCCCGACGGCGCGCGGGCGCAGCCGCTCGCGGCGGGCGACGTGATCCCGATGGACCGCAGCGAGTCGGCGCGCGAGCTGGAGCGGGTGCTCGACGGCCTGCTCCCGCTGCTCACGGCCGTGAAGCCGGAGGAGCTGGCCACCACGCTCGGTGCGATGTCGCAGGCCCTCGAAGGCCGCGGCGAGAACCTGGGGCAGACGCTGGTGCAGCTGCAGCAGTTGACGTCCGGGCTGCGCCCCGCGGTGCCGGACCTGCAGGAGGACATCACCCAGCTCGCCGACTTCGCCGGCAACGCCGACAAGGCCGCGCCCGACCTGCTCGACGCGCTGGAGGACTTCACCGTCACCAGCCGCACCGTCGTGGAACAGCGCGAGCAGCTGCGCGAGCTCCTGACCAGCGTCACGGGAGCGTCGGACGACCTGCGCGGCTTCCTCGACGCGAACGGCGAGAACATCATCTCGCTCGCCGACTCGGCCCGGCCGACCCTCGCGACGCTGGCCCGGTACTCGCCCGAGTTCCCGTGCCTGTTCAACCAGCTCGCGGGCCTGGTGCCGCGGCTCGACGAGGCGTTCGGCGCCGGCACCGATCAGCCTGGGCTGCACGCCACGATCGAGATCGCCGCCAGCCAGGGCAAGTACATCCCGAACCAGGACGAGCCGCGCTACCTCGACGACCGCGGCCCGCGCTGCTACCCGATCGTGATCCCGGGGCCGGACCAGCCTCCGGGCGGGCCGTTCGAGGACGGCACCGAGCCGCACGCCAACCCGCCGGCCAGCACGCCGATGGGCAGCGCAGAGGAGTTCGGGGCGGTCCCGTCGTCCTACACCGGCAGCGCCGACATGGGGGTGCCGAACTCGCCGGGTGAGCGCCAGATCGTGGGCGAGCTCCTCGCGCTCCAGGACGGCACCTCGCCCGATGCCGTGCCGGCGTGGAGCACGATGCTCGTGGGGCCGCTGTACCGCGGGACCGAGGTGAAGGTGACGTGACTCGGATCCCGTTCGCGCCGCTGGTGAAGTTCCTCTGCCTCGCCGTGGTGGTGGCGCTCTGCACCACCGTGCTCGCCCTGACCATCGCCAACGCCTCCGGCGGCGCCCGCACCACCTACACCGCCCGCTTCGCCGACGCCAGCGGCCTGTTGCGCGGCGACGACGTCCGGATCGCCGGCGTGGTCGTCGGCGCCGTCGAGGACGTCCGGATCGTCGACCGGCGGTTCGCCGAGGTCGAGTTCAGCGTGGCGCAGGACCAGCCGCTCCCGGCGTCGGTGGAGGCGTCGATCCTCTACCTCAACCTCATCGGGCAGCGCTACATCGCGCTGGAGCAGGGTGCGGGCCCCGCGGGCGCGACGCTGCCCCCGGGCGGCACGATCCCGGTGGAGCGCACGCGCCCGCCGCTCAACCTCACCGTGCTGTTCAACGGGTTCAAGCCGCTGCTCACCGCGCTCGACCCGGAGCAGGTGAACCAGCTCTCGTTCGAGATCATCCAGGTGCTGCAGGGGCAGGGCGGCACCGTCAAGAGCCTGCTCGCGCACACCGCGTCGCTCACCAACACCCTCGCCGACCGCGACGAGGTGATCGGTCAGGTGATCGACAACCTGAACGCGGTGCTGGACGTCGTGAACGCCCGCGACGGTCAGCTGTCCGAGCTCATCAAGTCGCTGCAGGCGCTGGTGTCCGGCCTCGCGGAGGACCGCGAGCCGATCGGCGAGGCGATCGTCTCCATCGGGGAGCTCACCGACGTCACGGCCGGGTTCCTGGCGGACGCGCGGCCACCGCTGAAGGACGACATCGGGCACCTCGGCGACCTCGCCGAGAACCTCAACGCGCAGGACGAGCGGCTCGAGCAGACGATCAAGAACCTGCCGCCGAAGCTCAGGAAGGTCATCCGCGCGGGCAGCTACGGCAGCTGGTTCAACTTCTACCTGTGCGGGGCGAGCGGCAAGGTCGGTCTCGAGCCCTACATCCCGGCGTTCGAGATCCCGGTGTTCCACAGCGACCAGGACCGCTGCGGCCCCGACCCCGACGGCGGCGACGGCGGCGGCAGCGGTTCCCTCGCCGGGCTGCCGCTGCCCGAGGTGCCGGAGCTGCCCGTTCCCGGCGGCGAGTCCGGCCTCCCCGAGCTCCCCGTTCCCGGCCTGCCCCTGCTGTCCGACCTGTCACTCGGCGGTCGCTGATGCCGGGCACCCGCAACCCCGTGACGACGGCGATCATCGGCCTCTCGGTGATCGTCCTCGTCGTGGTGCTCGCGTTCAACGGCCCCGCGATCTTCGGTGGCGGCACCACGTACCGGGCCGAGTTCCGCGAGGCCGCCGGGCTCACGGCGGGCGACATGGTCACGGTGGCGGGTGTCGAGGCGGGCCGGGTCCGGGACGTCGAGCTGGAGGGCGACCACGTCCTCGTCACGTTCGACGTCACGGAGGCGTGGGTGGGCGACCGCACATCGGCGTCGATCCAGATCAAGACGCTGCTCGGCGCCAAGACCCTCGCCCTCGACCCGCAGGGCGACGAGGAGCTCGACGCCGACGCGACCATCCCGCTGGCGCGCACCTCGTCGCCGTTCGACGTGGTGGAGGCGTTCGACGGGCTGTCCGGCACCATCGACCAGATCGACACCGACCAGCTCGCGCAGAGCCTGACCACGCTGTCGGACACCTTCCGCGACACCCCGCCCGAGATCAGGGGTGCGCTCGACGGGCTCTCCCGGCTGTCCACCACGATCGCGAGCCGCGACGAGGAGATCCGCCGGCTGCTCGCAGGCACCCACGAGCTCGCCGGGGTGCTCGCGGACCGCAACGCCGAGGTCGAGAAGCTGCTGAAGGACGGCAACCTGCTGCTCGGTGAGCTCCAGCGCCGCCGCGAGGCGATCGGCAGGCTCCTCGACGGCACGATCGCGCTGTCGGAGCAGCTGCGCGGGCTCGTCGCCGACAACTCCGAGCAGCTGCGACCCACCCTGGAGCCAGCTCGACCGGGTCGCGGCGCTGCTGCAGCGCAACAAGGACGCACTCGGCGCAGGCATCCGTGACCTCGCCGTGTTCGTGCGGCTGTTCACCAACGCCACGGGCAACGGCGAGTGGTTCGACAACTACATCTGCGCACTGCTCCCACCCGCCGTCGGCCCCGTCAACCAGGAGGGGTGCTGAGCCGATGCCACTCACCCCGACCGACCGCAGGCAGCTGCAGCTCACCGGGCTCGCGGCCGTGATCGCCGTGCTGGTGGCGAGCGGGCTCTACATCGTGCTGCAGCACCCGTCCCGGATGATCACGGCCTACTTCACGTCGGCGACCGGCGTGTTCGAGGACAACTCGGTGCGGGTGCTGGGCGTGCCGGTCGGGGACATCGTCAGCATCACGCCCGAGGGCACCCGGGTGCGGGTCGAGATGCGCATCGACGACCCCGACCTCAAGCTGCCCGCCGACGCGAAGGCGATCGTGGTGTCACCGAGCCTCGTCACGGGCCGGTACGTCCAGCTCGCCCCCACCTGGTCCGCCGGGCCGGAGCTGCAGGACGGCGCCGTGATCCCGCTCGAGCGCACCGCGGTGCCGCTCGGCGTCGACGACCTGGCGCGTACGGCCACCCAGCTCGCCGACGCGCTGGGCCCGAAGGGGGTCAACTCCGAGGGTGCGCTGTCGGACGCGCTCGACGTCGGCGCCGCGAACCTGGACGGCAACGGCAGGCCGCTGAACGACACGATCCGCAACCTCGGAGAGCTCTCGGGCACCCTCGCCGACTCCCGCGAGGAGCTGTTCGGCACGGTCAGGGAGCTGCAGTCGTTCACGTCGATGCTCGCCGAGAACGACGGTGAGGTGCGTGAGTTCAACAAGCGGCTCGCGGACGTCGCGGGGTTCCTCGCCGACGAGCGCGGCGACCTGGCCACCGCGGTGCGGGAGCTGTCCATCGCCCTCGACGAGGTGGCGGACTTCGTCCGGGACAACCGCGAACTGGTGAAGTCGAACGTCGACCGGCTCACCGACGTCACCGAGGTCGTCGTCGACCAGCGCAAGGCCCTCGCCGAGGTGCTCGACGTCGCGCCCGCCGCGCTCGGCAACCTGTCGCTGGCCTACAACGGCGCGTCCGGCACCCTCGACGCCCGCGCGGACATCAACGAGCTCACGATGCCGATCCCGGCACTGGTCTGCGAGCTGCTGGGCCGCAGCGGGCCGATCCCGCCGGACCTCACCACCGCGTGCGGGAAGCTGGCGCCCGTCCTCGACGGCGTCGTCCCGCTGCCCAGCGCGGCCGACGTGATCACCGCGTTGCAGAACGGGCAACCCCCGCCCGTCCCGGGTCTCGCACTGCCGACGGAGCCCGCCGCCCCGGGCAGCGCGGCGCCCGCGCTGCCGCTGCCCGGTCTCCCCGGTGCACCGGCGACCGGGCAGGACGGGGAGCGGACCCCCACCGAGACGCCGGAGCAGCAGGAGCCCAGCGGTCGCGCCGAGCCGCAGGACCGCGCGACGCCCGAGGGGTCCGACACGAACGAGAGCGAGTCGAACGACGAGGGCGAGTCCGACGAACGGTCGGGCGGCCTCGCCGACCTGTTCGGGGGTGGCCGATGAACCGCCGTGCCCTGGCCGCCGTCATGACCGCCGCCACCCTGCTGCTCACGTCCGGCTGCGGGGTGCTGTCCGGAGGCCTGCGCGGCGTCGACCTGCCGGGTGGGGCGAGCCTCGGCGACGACCCCTACCGGCTGACCATCGAGTTCACCGATGTGGTCGACCTGGTGCCGCAGTCGCTGGTGAAGGTCGACGACGTGCCGGTCGGGACGGTCAGCGACATCGCCGTGGGCCCGGACTGGACGGCCCAGGTCACCGTGCTCGTCAACGGTGACGTCGCGCTGCCGCCCGACGTGCAGGCCAGGGTTCGCACCACCAGCCTCCTCGGTGAGAAGTTCGTCGAGCTGCTGGCACCGACGGACGCCGCGTCCGGCCGGATCGTCGACGGCGCCACCATCCCGCTGTTGCGCACCAGCGCGCCGCCGAGGTCGAGGAGGTGCTGGGCTCGCTGTCGCTGCTGCTCAACGGCGGCGGGGTGGCCCAGATCCGGACGATCGCGTCCGAGCTGAACAAGGCGCTGTCGGGCAACGAGCCGGAGATCCGCGCGCTGCTCGACGACCTCGACGCGCTCGTCGGGGCGCTCGACAGCCACAAGACCGAGATCACCCGCGCCATCGACGAGATCAACCGGCTCTCCGGCACGCTGCGCGACCGCAAGGGCCAGATCAAGACCGCGTTGGCCGACCTCTCGCCGGGCCTGCGTGAGCTCGAGGACCAGCGCGGCAAGCTCGTCGACATGCTGCAGGCGCTCGACCGGCTCTCCGGCGTCGCCACCGACGTGGTCAACCGCAGCCACGACGACGTGGTGGCCGACCTCGAGCTGCTGCGGCCGGTGCTCGCGAAGCTCGTCGAGTCCGGTCCGGACCTGGTGAACTCGCTGAGCCTGCTGCCCACCTTCCCGTTCAGCGACGGCACGGTGGACGCGTTCGCGGGCGACTACTCCAACCTCTACGTCGAGCTCGACCTCGACCTGAGCAGCGTCCTCGAGAACCTGGCGCGCTCGGGCGAGCCGTTCCCCGGCCCGGACGGGACGCTGGGGATGCTGCCGCCGACGTCGCAGCTGCTCGGGCCGCTGCTCGGCCCGGAGAGCCCGTCGCTGCCGAGCTTCCCGTTGCTGGGCCAGGGAGATCTCCTGCCGCTGCCCGGTGAGGTCGAGCCGACCCCGACGTCCGGGTCGCCGGAGCCTCCCGACGAGGACGCCGAGCCCACCCGCGACGGCGGGCTGCTGGGCGGCCTGCTCGGAGGTGGCCGATGATCACCAAGATCATCCGGATCCAGCTGGTGGCTTTCCTGCTGATCACCATCGCGGGGGTCGCTACGCCGGGTTCCGCTACGCCGGGTTCGGCGACGTGTTCGGCACCACGACCTACCCGGTGCGGGTCCAGCTCGCACAGTCCGGCGGGATCTTCACCGGGGCCGACGTCACGTACCGCGGGGTGAGCGTCGGGCGGGTCGGCGAGCTGACCGTCACCACGGACGGGGTCGAGGCGCAGCTCGACATCCGGCGGACCGCCCCGGCCATCCCCATGGACGTCGACGCGGCCGTCCACAACCTCTCCGCGATCGGCGAGCAGTACGTCGACCTGCGGCCCGCGAGCGACGGCGGCCCGTACCTCGAGGGCGGCTCCGTCATCCCGGTGGGGCGTACGAGCACGCCGGTGCCGGTCGAGCAGCTGATCGTGAGCCTCGACGACTTCGTCCGGTCGGTGCCTCTGGACTCGCTGCGCACCGTGGTGGACGAGCTCGGTGCCGCCTTCTCCAACACGGCGCTTCCGCTGCAGAAGCTGCTCGACACCACCAACGCGTTCACCGAGGACGCGGTGGACGCGCTGCCGGAGACCGTGACCCTCATCGAGGACGGCCGCACCGTCCTCACCACGCAGAACGAGGTGGCGGGCTCCTTCCGCAGCTTCAGCGAGGACCTGGCGCTGCTCGCCGACCAGCTCGCGGAGTCCGACCCGGACCTGCGCAGGTTGATGGAGACGGGGCCCGAGGCCTCCACCGAGATCAGGGGGCTGCTGCGGGAGAGCGGCAGCGGGCTCGGCGAGCTCATCGCCGACCTGCTCACGATCTCCCGGGTGGCCGAGCCCCGCCAGGCCGCTCTCCGCCAGATCCTCGTCACCTACCCCGGCGTCACCAGCACGACCTACACCGTGGTGCCCGGCGACGGCACCGCCCACCTCGGGCTCGTCCTGAGCAACCTCTTCGACCCGCCTCCCTGCACCCGGGGGTACGAGGGCACCGACCGCCGCCCCGGCAGCGACGTGTCCGACGCCCCGTTCAACCGCAAGGCATACTGCGCCGAGCCGCCCGGCAGCCCGATCGACGTGCGCGGCGCCCAGAACATCCCGCGCGCCAAGACCCCGATGCCGGCCGCCGGCGCCCCGTCCGGCCCCCCGCGCGGTGGCGTCCCCGCGGGATCCGCACCCGTCATCCCCGACCGGGTGGGTTCCCTGCCACCGTTGAGCTCCCTCACCCAGATCCTCGACTGACCCGCGGACACCGCGCCGACCCGACCCCCGACGGAGAGCCGCATGACAGTCCTCGAGAAGCCCCGCACGCCACAGCAGGACCCGGACCCGGCGCCGTCGCGCCGGTTCGAGATCACCCCCGTACGCGCACTCGCCGCGCTGGTGGCGCTCACCGCGCTCGCCGCGCTGTTCTTCGGCGGACGGTGGGCGCTCGCGCTCGGTGACGAGGGACTGGAGCTGGCCGCCGAGCGCGAGGCGGCGCTGGTGGACGCCCGGCAGGCCGCGATCAACCTCAACACCCTCGACCACCAGAACGTCACGGCCGGGCTCGACCTGTGGGAGCAGACCTCCACCGGCACGCTGCTCGACGAGTTCCGCGCCAACCGCGCCGAGTACGAGCAGGTCGTCACGCAGGCGAGGCGAGCCACCCTCGCCACCGTGCCGGACGCCGCCGTCGCCGAGCTGGACGTGCGCGCGGGCACCGCCCGCGTGCTGGTCGCCGTCGACGTCGAGGTCCGTCCGGAGGGCCAGGACCCCGTGATCACCCGCCAGCGGCTCGAGCTCGAGATGACCCGCACCGACCAGGGCTGGAAGGCGAGCCGGGTCGCCCCGGTCCGCACGCCGAGCTGACAGGAGCACCCCCGATGCCACCTCGTCCCCGCTCCCCGCGTCCCCGCCCGGCCCCGTCGCGCCGCCCCCGCGTGGCGGGGATGGCGCCCACCGTCCCCCGCCCGTCCGGGCACGCCGACGAGGCCACCCGAGACCACCTCCGGCCGCCCCGGCCCGCCCGGCCGAGGCCACCCCGACCGCCGGTCAGGGCGGCGAACCGAAGCCGCACGGCGTCCGGAGCCCGCCCCCGAACCCGTCGTCGACGGGACCGAGCGACTGCCGTCGTCGACGGGACCGAGCGACTGCCGGTCGTCGACGACGAGGAGCCCGCGGACGAGGCCCGCCGGAAGCAGGCCTCGTCGACCGCGGTGGAGTCCGCCGAACCCGTCGCCGACGGGACCGAGCGGCTCCCCGTCGTCGACGACGAGAAGCAGGCGAAGCCACGGCGAAGGCCCGCCGGAAGCAGGTCAGGCCCGCCCCGGCCACGCCCGTCGAGGCCACCGCCACCGCCACCGCCGACGAGGACGCGGACGATGCGGGCGGTGAGCCCACCGAGGCCCGTCCGGCGGGCCGCGGGGTCCGGCTCGCCGCCATGGTGCGCCGCCGGGCCGTCCCGCTGCTCGCGGTGGCCGCGGTCGTGCTCGCCACCGTGGCCGTCGTCGCGGGCATCCGGGACACGCAGCTGCGAAGCACCCCGGCGGCCACGAACACCGCGCTGGTGGACGTCGGCGCCACCGCCGAGGCGGCGGGCCAGCTGTCCGATGCGGTCGAGGCCGTCTACTCGTTCGACTTCGCGCGGCTCGACGAGAACGAGCGCGCCGCCCGGGACGTGATCACGCCGGAGTTCGCGGCGCAGTTCGACCGGCTGTTCGGCGAGGTGCGGGCGCTGGCCCCGCAGCAGCAGGCCGTGGTGTCGGCGACGGTCACCCACTCCGCGGTCAAGGAGATCACCGGCGACCGCGCGGTGGTGGTGGCCTTCGTCGATCAGCAGGCCACCCGCGCCGCCCCCGACGCGCAGGCGCAGCAGTTGGCCGCCGCGGGCCGCCTGACGGTCACCGGCGAGCGCGTCGACGGCCGCTGGAAGATCGCCGCGGTCACGCCCCTCTGACCCCCCCGTGAGTGGATACGAGTGCTCCGGCACTCGTATCCACTCACGACCCCGATGGGCCGCGGACGTCCCTGATCCGCGGTGCCGTATCCTGGACGACGGTTCCACCGAAGACCGCAGGTCTGTGCCCTTCACGGGGCACACGAAGGCCCCGCATCCGCGGGCGGCCCGCGCAGGAGGACGAGGTCATCGCGGGGTGCGTGTTCACGTGCCCCTGCCACGCCCCGTGCGCTCCTGCGCCGGGGCGTTCGTCGTTTCCGAGGTCGTCGGTCGGTGCGAACCGCAGGAACAACACCGACCACGACGAGAGGAGGCGAGGATGGCCCGACCCGACAAGGTCGCGGCGGTCGAGGAGATCGCCGAGAAGTTCCGGGGCGCGTCCGCCTCGGTGGTCACCGAGTACCGCGGCCTGACGATGTCGCAGCTCACGACGCTGCGCCGGTCGCTCGGCGACGGTGCGACGTACCGCATCGCGAAGAACACGCTGGTCAAGCGCGCTGCCGAGGACGCGGGCGTCAACGGCCTCGACGAGCTGCTCGTCGGCCCCACGGCGATCACGTTCATCACCGGTGAGCCCGTCGACGCCGCCAAGGCGCTGCGCGAGTTCGCCAAGGGCAACCAGGGCCTGGTGATCAAGGGTGGCTTCATGGACGGTCGCGCGCTGACCGTCGCCGAGGTCAACCAGCTCGCCGACCTGGAGTCCCGCGAGGTCCTGCTGGCCAAGCTGGCAGGTGCGATGAAGGGCAGCATGGCGAAGGCCGCGGGCCTGTTCGCCGCTCCCGCCTCGCAGGTGGCCCGCCTGGCCCAGGCGCTGGCCGACAAGCGAGCCGAGGAGGAGGGCGGCACAGCCGCCCCCGCCACCGAGGCCTGACCCCCACCCCCACGCTCAGCAACACCAGAGAGGCACCACCATGGCGAAGCTTTCCACCGACGAGCTGCTCGAGGCCTTCAAGGACCTCACCCTCATCGAGCTGTCGGAGTTCGTGAAGAAGTTCGAGGAGACCTTCGACGTCACCGCGGCCGCCCCGGTCGCCGTGGCCGCCGCCGGTCCCGCCGCGGCCGGTGCTCCGGCCGAGGCGCCGAGGAGAAGGACGAGTTCAACGTCGTCCTCGAGGCGCGGGTGACAAGAAGATCCAGGTCATCAAGGTCGTCCGCGAGCTCGTCTCGGGCCTGGGCCTGAAGGAGGCCAAGGACCTCGTCGAGAGCGCCCCGAAGCCGATCCTCGAGGCCGTGGCCAAGGACGCCGCCGACGCGGCGAAGGCCAAGCTCGAGGAGGCCGGCGCCAAGGTCAGCCTGAGCTGACCTCGCGCTCCGCGCACCAGACGAACGGCACTTTCGTCCGATAGGTTCGGACGGGAGTGCCGTTCGTTCGTTCAGCCCCGCGCGCGCAGCTCCCGGCGCAGCAGCTTGCCCGTCACCGTCTTCGGGATCTCGTCGAGGAACTCCACGTGGCGCGGGTACTTGTAGGCCGCCATCCGCTCCTTGCAGAACGCGATCAGCTCGGCCTCGTCCGCGGTGCGGCCGGGCCGGAGGCTGACGTAGGCCTTCACCGTCTCTCCCCGGTACTCGTCGGGCACCCCCACCACCGCGGCCTCGCGCACGGCGTCGTGCTCGTAGAGCACGTCCTCCACCTCACGCGGCCACACCTTGTAGCCACCGGCGTTGATCTGGTCCTTCTTGCGGTCGACGATGTAGAACCAGCCGTCGGCGTCCATGTAGCCCACGTCGCCCGTGTGCAGCGCACCGCCGGGGATGGCCCGTTCGGTCTCCTCCGGCTTGTTCCAGTAGCCGGACACGATCTGAGGGCCGCTCGTCACGATCTCGCCGATCTCGCCGGGCGGGAGGTCCTCACCCGCGTCGCCGACGATGCGCACGACGGTGTTGTAGATGGGGACGCCCACCGAGAGAGCGCCCGACGCCTCGTCGACCGGTGCGTCGGCGCCTGCGGGCACGCCGTGCGACGGCGACGTGGTCTCGGTGAGCCCGTAGATGTTGTGGATGTACTGCCCGAACGCCGCCGAGAACGCCTTCACCGTGGACGGCGGGATCGGCGCGCCCCCCGACCAGATCTTCGTGAGCGAGGCGAGGGCGTCACGCTCGGCGTTCGGCGCGTTCATCAGCGCGATGAACACCGTGATGGACCCCACCGTGAACGTCGGGCGCTCCTCGCGGACCACGTCGATGGCGAGCGAGGGCTCGAAGCGGTGGAACAGCACGAGCGGGGCCCCGAGCAGCAGTGAGGTGGTGACGCCCGCGATGAGCCCGGTGATGTGGAACAGCGGCGCCACCCCGAGCACGACGTCGTCGGCGGTGAGGTTGCACCACGCGCGGTAGGCCTGGCTGTTGAACACCACGTTCCCGTGGGTGTTCATGGCGCCCTTGGGCGGGCCGGTCGTGCCGGAGGTGTAGGTGAGGCACGCGGTGTCCTCCGGGGTGAACGACACCGGGGGAGGGGCCTGGCCGCGGAACCGGGCCGTCAGCTCGACCATGTCGACCGTGCCCGGGACGTCGATGCGGGCGGACCCGCCGAACGCCCGCTCGTCGTCGCGGCTCTGGTGGTCCAGCTCGGACGTCGTGACCACCGTCTGCACCCCGGTGCGCCCGACCACGTCGGCCGCGACGTCGCGGTAGAGGCTCTGCAGGCACACCAGCACCCGTGCGCCCGAGTCGGTGAGCAGGAGCTCCAGCTCGCGTGCCCGGTTCATCGGGTTGATCGGCACGGCGATGGCGCCCGCCTTCCACGTGCCGAGGAGCCCGATGACGAACTGCGGCACGTTCTGCAGGTACAGCGCCACCCGGTCGCCCGCGGTCAGCCCGGAGTCGAGGAGGCCGACGGCGAACGCGTCGGAGAGCTCGTCGAGCTCGCGCAGCGTGATCCGGCCGTCGAAGTACCGCACGGCGTCGCCGTCCGGGTTGCGGGTGACGGCCGCGCGGAACATGGCCAGCGCGTCGCTGTGCTCGGGCCGGAGGTCGTGCGGCTGCCCCGGGTCGTAGCGCGCCAGCCACGGCCGCTCGCCGTACCTCGTTGCGGACACCATCCGTGCCTCCTGCCCGATCGCCACTTGCTCGATCTCGACTCCCGCCCCGGCGCCGCATCGTCAGCCGGTCCGTGAGACGGTGTCAAGGCAGACGCGGCCCGACCCGTTCGTCAGGTGGGCCGGCAGGCGGAGGTGACAGTGACGACACGGTCCGGCGACGGGACGATCACGTCCTCGGGCGGCCGGCCCGCCCGCTGCCCCGTTCGGCGGTCGCTCGGACGGGGCGAAGTCGATCGGCGAGTGGCCCTTCAGGCCCTGGAGCAGCGGCTCTGCGCCGTTCATCCCGCGAAAAGGACCACTTACCGGCGCGTAGAGTCTTGACGGGATGCGCCCGTCAAGTCACTCTTAGGTCTCGATGGTTGTCTCGGCGACCTGTCTCGACAGCGGCTGCATTTGCAGCTAGACTGCCTCTTTGCGCTGCCTTCGTCCAGCTGCGCGCGCTCAGAGGAGTCCTCCCGCTCCAGGGTGTTCCCTTCCGAGCTCGCGCGCGTCTCGGCGATGGCCGCGCCATGACAACAGACGGTGTGCGTCGGATCCCGCGTCCCGTCTGGTCGCTCGGCCCGGACCTCCCGCCCGGGGCGGACGATCAGACGGTATCGCGCGGAGGCGGCGCCCGCCAGAACGAGAGCGCAGTTCTCGGAAGGACGCATCTTGGCTTCGTCCCGCGCCACCAGCCCCCTCGCGACATCCGCGCCCGCTGCCGTCTCGGCCAACCCGAATTTCCCCGGTGCGCCCACCCGGGTCACCTTCGCGAAGATCCGTGAGCCGCTCGAGGTGCCCGACCTCCTCGACGTGCAGCTCCAGTCGTTCCAGTGGCTGGTCGGCGCCGAGGCCTGGTTCCAGCGCCGGATCGACGCCGGTGACGAGAACCCGGTCGGAGGTCTCGAGGAGATCCTCACGGAGATCTCCCCGATCGAGGACTTCTCCGGCTCGATGTCCCTGTCGTTCTCGGACCCGCGCTTCGACGAGGTCAAGGCCTCCGAGGAGGAGTGCCGCGACAAGGACATGACCTACGCGGCCCCGCTGTTCGTCACGGCCGAGTTCACCAACAACACCACCGGCGAGATCAAGAGCCAGACGGTGTTCATGGGTGACTTCCCGGTGATGACCAGCAAGGGCACGTTCATCATCAACGGCACCGAGCGTGTCGTCGTGTCGCAGCTCGTGCGGTCGCCCGGCGTCTACTTCGACCACACGATCGACAAGACCACAGAGAAGGACGTCTACTCGGTCAAGATCATCCCGAGCCGGGGTGCGTGGCTGGAGTTCGACGTCGACAAGCGCGACACCGTCGGCGTCCGCATCGACCGCAAGCGCCGGCAGCCGGTCACCGTGCTGCTGAAGGCGCTGGGCTGGTCCGCCGAGCAGATCCGGGAGCGTTTCGGGTTCTCCGAGACCATCCTGGCCACGCTCGAGAAGGACCACACCGCCGGCCAGGACGAGGCGCTGCTCGACATCTACCGCAAGCTGCGCCCGGGCGAGCCGCCCACCCGGGAGAGCGCGCAGACGCTCCTGGAGAACCTGTTCTTCAAGGACAAGCGCTACGACCTGGCCAAGGTCGGCCGCTACAAGGCCAACAAGAAGCTGGGCCTGGCCGTCGACAACTCGGTGGGCACGCTCACCGAGGAGGACATCGCCACCACCATCGAGTACCTCGTCCGGCTGCACGCCGGCGAGACCATGATGAACTCCGGTGCCGACGCCGACGGCAACGGCGGGGTCGAGATCCCGGTCGAGACCGACGACATCGACCACTTCGGCAACCGGCGCATCCGCACGGTCGGCGAGCTGATCCAGAACCAGGTCCGAGTCGGCCTGTCCCGCATGGAGCGCGTCGTCCGCGAGCGCATGACCACGCAGGACGTCGAGGCCATCACGCCGCAGACCCTGATCAACATCCGCCCGGTCGTGGCGGCGATCAAGGAGTTCTTCGGCACCTCGCAGCTGTCGCAGTTCATGGACCAGCACAACCCCCTCGCCGGGCTGACGCACAAGCGCCGGCTCAACGCGCTGGGCCCGGGCGGTCTGTCCCGGGAGCGCGCCGGCATGGAGGTGCGCGACGTGCACCCCAGCCACTACGGCCGCATGTGCCCGATCGAGACCCTGAGGGCCCGAACATCGGCCTGATCGGGTCGCTGTCCACGTACGCCCAGGTCAACCCGTTCGGCTTCATCCAGACGCCGTACCGCAAGGTCGTCGAGGGCCGGGTCACCGAGCAGATCGACTACCTCACCGCCGACGAGGAGGACCGCTTCGTCGTCGCGCAGGCCAACGCGCCGCTGAACGACGACGGCACCTTCACCGAGGACCGCGTCCTGGTCCGCCGCAAGGGCGGCGAGCTCGACTACATCCCGCCGACGGGCGTCGACTACATCGACGTCTCGCCGCGGCAGATGGTGTCGGTGGGCTCGGCGCTGATCCCGTTCCTCGAGCACGACGACGCCAACCGTGCGCTGATGGGCGCCAACATGCAGCGCCAGTCCGTGCCGCTGCTGCGCAGCGAGGCCCCGCTCGTGGGCACCGGTATGGAGCTGCGTGCCGCGGTCGACGCCGGCGACGTGCTGGTGGCCGAGAAGGCCGGTGTGGTCGAGGAGCTGTGCGCCGACTACATCACGGTCATGGCCGACGACGGCACGCGCCGGATGTACGGGCTGAACAAGTTCCGCCGGTCCAACCAGGGCACCTGCAACAACCAGAAGCCGATCGTCGACGAGGGCGACCGCGTCGAGGTCGGCCAGGTCATCGCCGACGGGCCGTGCACCGAGGACGGTGAGATGGCCCTGGGCAAGAACCTGCTCGTGGCGATCATGCCGTGGGAGGGCCACAACTACGAGGACGCGATCATCCTCTCGCAGCGCCTGGTGCAGGACGACGTGCTGACGTCGATCCACATCGAGGAGCACGAGATCGATGCCCGCGACACGAAGCTGGGCGCCGAGGAGATCACCCGGGACATCCCGAACGTCTCCGAGGAGGTCCTCGCCGACCTCGACGAGCGCGGCATCATCCGCATCGGCGCCGAGGTCCAGCCGGGCGACATCCTCGTCGGCAAGGTCACCCCGAAGGGCGAGACCGAGCTGACCCCGGAGGAGCGCCTGCTGCGCGCGATCTTCGGTGAGAAGGCCCGCGAGGTGCGCGACACCTCGCTGAAGGTGCCGCACGGCGAGAACGGCAAGGTCATCGGCATCCGCGTCTTCTCCCGCGACGACGAGGACGAGCTGCGCCCGGCGTCAACGAGCTGGTCCGCGTCTACGTGGCGCAGAAGCGCAAGATCCAGGACGGCGACAAGCTCGCCGGCCGCCACGGCAACAAGGGCGTGATCGGCAAGATCCTGCCCGCCGAGGACATGCCGTTCCTCCCGGACGGCACGCCGGTCGACATCATCCTCAACACCCACGGTGTTCCGCGACGCATGAACATCGGCCAGGTCCTGGAGACCCACCTCGGGTGGATCGCCAAGTCCGGCTGGGAGATCGAGGGCAAGCCGGAGTGGGCGTCGAAGATGCCCGAGGAGCTCTACTCGGTTCCGGCCGGCACGCGGACCGCCACCCCGGTCTTCGACGGCGCCAAGGAGCACGAGATCACCGGGCTGCTCGGGTCCACGCTGCCCAACCGCGACGGCGAGCGCATGGTCAACCCCGACGGGAAGGCCACGCTGCTCGACGGGCGCTCCGGTGAGCCGTACCCGTTCCCGGTCGCGGTCGGCTACATGTACATCCTGAAGCTGGCCCACCTGGTGGACGACAAGATCCACGCACGGTCCACCGGCCCGTACTCGATGATCACGCAGCAGCCGCTGGGCGGTAAGGCCCAGTTCGGTGGCCAGCGGTTCGGCGAGATGGAGTGCTGGGCCATGCAGGCGTACGGCGCCGCCTACACCCTGCAGGAGCTGCTCACCATCAAGTCCGACGACGTGGTGGGCCGCGTGAAGGTGTACGAGGCCATCGTCAAGGGCGAGAACATCCCCGAGCCGGGCATCCCGGAGTCGTTCAAGGTGCTCCTCAAGGAGCTCCAGTCGCTGTGCCTGAACGTCGAGGTGCTCTCCAGCGACGGCGCGGCGATCGAGATGCGCGACACCGACGACGAGGACCTCGAGCGGGCCGCGGCGAACCTGGGCATCAACCTGTCCAGCCGTCCCGGTTCCGACTCGATGACTGTCGACGACGTCGTCAACTGATCCCGCCCAGAGCCGAGATACGAACGAAGGACACGATTTTGCTCGACGTCAACTTCTTCGACGAGCTGCGCATCGGCCTGGCCACCGCCGAGGACATCCGCCAGTGGTCGCACGGCGAGGTCAAGAAGCCGGAGACCATCAACTACCGCACCCTCAAGCCGGAGAAGGACGGGCTCTTCTGCGAGAAGATCTTCGGTCCCACCCGCGACTGGGAGTGCTACTGCGGCAAGTACAAGCGCGTCCGGTTCAAGGGCATCATCTGTGAGCGCTGTGGCGTGGAGGTCACCCGCGCCAAGGTGCGGCGCGAGCGGATGGGCCACATCGAGCTGGCCGCCCCGGTCACGCACATCTGGTACTTCAAGGGCGTCCCGAGCCGGCTGGGCTACCTGCTCGACCTGGCTCCCAAGGACCTCGAGAAGATCATCTACTTCGCCGCGTACGTGATCACCTCGGTGAACACGGAGCTGCGCCACCAGGACCTCTCCACGCTCGAGAACGAGATGAGCGTGGAGCGCAAGCGGGTGGAGCAGCGCCGCGACGCCGACCTGGAGGCCCGGGCCCAGAAGCTCGAGACCGACATCGCCGAGCTGGAGGCGGAGGGCGCCAAGAGCGACGTCCGCCGCAAGGTCAAGGAGGGTGGCGAGCGCGAGATGCGCCAGCTCCGCGACCGCGCCCAGCGCGAGCTGGACCGGCTCGACGAGATCTGGACCACCTTCACCAAGCTCGATGTCCAGCAGCTGATCGCCGACGAGGGGCTCTACCGCGAGCTCTACGACCGCTACGGCGACTACTTCACCGGGTCGATGGGCGCCGAGGCGATCCAGACCCTGCTGCAGAACTTCGACATCGAGGCCGAGGCCGAGAACCTGCGGGAGACCATCCGCAACGGCAAGGGGCAGAAGAAGCTCCGCGCCCTCAAGCGGCTCAAGGTCGTCGCGGCGTTCCAGGCTACGGGCAACAGCCCGATGGGCATGGTGCTCGACTGCGTCCCGGTCATCCCGCCGGACCTGCGCCCGATGGTGCAGCTCGACGGTGGCCGCTTCGCGACGTCGGACCTCAACGACCTGTACCGCCGGGTCATCAACCGCAACAACCGCCTCAAGAGGCTGATCGACCTCGGCGCGCCCGAGATCATCGTCAACAACGAGAAGCGGATGCTGCAGGAGGCCGTCGACGCGCTGTTCGACAACGGCCGCCGCGGCCGGCCGGTCACGGGTCCGGGCAACCGCCCGCTCAAGTCGCTGTCCGACCTGCTCAAGGGCAAGCAGGGCCGGTTCCGCCAGAACCTGCTCGGCAAGCGCGTCGACTACTCGGGCCGTTCGGTCATCGTGGTCGGCCCGCAGCTCAAGCTGCACCAGTGCGGCCTGCCCAAGGGCATGGCGCTGGAGCTGTTCAAGCCGTTCGTGATGAAGCGGCTGGTCGACCTCAACCACGCGCAGAACATCAAGTCCGCGAAGCGCATGGTGGAGCGGGGCCGTTCGCAGGTGTGGGACGTGCTCGAAGAGGTCATCTCCGAGCACCCGGTGCTGCTCAACCGCGCACCCACGCTGCACCGCCTCGGCATCCAGGCCTTCGAGCCGCAGCTGGTGGAGGGCAAGGCCATCCAGCTGCACCCGCTGGTCTGCGAGGCGTTCAACGCCGACTTCGACGGTGACCAGATGGCGGTGCACCTGCCGCTGTCGGCCGAGGCGCAGTCCGAGGCCCGGGTGCTGATGCTCTCGAGCAACAACATCCTGTCGCCGGCGTCGGGCCGTCCGCTGGCCATGCCCCGTCTGGACATGGTCACCGGGCTGTTCCATCTGTCCCGGCTGCGCGACGACGCCCCGGGCTCGGGCCAGGTGTTCTCCTCGCCCGCCGAGGCGATCATGGCCTACGACCGGAAGGTCCTGCACCTGCAGGCGCCGATCAAGATCCGTCTCGTCGGCGTGGTCCCGCCTGCCGACGTCGCCGCCGCGTTGGAGGCCGAGGGCCGGCAGCCGGGCGACGTGTGGCTCGCCGAGACCACTCTCGGCCGGGTCCTGTTCAACGAGCTGCTGCCGTCGGACTACCCGTTCGTCAACGAGCCGCTGCCCAAGAAGCGCCAGGCCACGATCATCAACGACCTGGCCGAGCGGTACTCGATGACCGAGGTCGCGCAGGTCCTCGACCGGCTCAAGGAGGCGGGCTTCTACTGGGCCACGCGCTCCGGGGTCACGATGGCGATCTCCGACGTGGTCGTGCCGCCGAACAAGCAGGAGATCCTCGACGGCTACGAGGCCAAGGCCGACCAGATCAACAAGCGCTACCAGCGTGGTGCCCTGTCGCACCAGGAGCGCAACGACGAGATGGTCAAGATCTGGACCCAGGCCACCGAAGAGGTGGCCAAGGCCATGGAGGACAACTTCCCCGAGGACAACCCGATCCCGACGATCGTGAAGTCGGCGCGGCGGGCAACATGACCCAGGTCCGGCAGCTCGCCGGTATGCGTGGTCTGGTGGCCAACCCGAAGGGCGAGTACATCCCCCGGCCGATCAAGTCCAACTTCCGCGAGGGGCTGTCGGTGGGTGAGTACTTCATCTCCACCCACGGCACCCGCAAGGGTCTGGCCGACACCGCGCTGCGCACCGCCGACTCCGGGTACCTCACCCGGCGTCTGGTGGACGTGTCGCAGGACGTCATCGTCCGCGAGGTCGACTGCGGCACGGAGCGTGGCATCACGATGCCGGTCACCGAGGAGCTCTCGGACGGGCGGCTCATCCCGCACCGCTACCTGCGCACTTCGGTGTACGCGCGTTCGTCGGGCGAGGACGTCGTCGGCCCCGACGGCGAGTTCGTGGTGCGCCGGGGCGACGACCTCGGCGACCCCGCTCTCGACGCGCTGGTCGCGGCAGGCGTCCGGCAGATCAAGGTGCGTAGCGCCCTGACCTGCGCGTCGGCCACCGGGATCTGCGGCATGTGCTACGGCCGTTCGATGGCCACCGGCAAGCTGGTGGACGTCGGCGAGGCCGTCGGCATCGTCGCCGCGCAGTCCATCGGTGAGCCCGGCACTCAGCTGACGATGCGCACGTTCCACCAGGGTGGCGTCGCGGGCGACGACATCACGACCGGTCTGCCCCGTGTCACGGAGCTGTTCGAGGCTCGCGTGCCGAAGGGCAAGGCGCCGATCGCCGACGTCGACGGCCGCATCGCCATCGAGGACGGCGACCGCTTCTGGAAGATCACCCTCACCCCGGACGACGGCGGCGAGGAGATCGTCTACGAGAAGCTGTCGAAGCGGCAGTGGCTCGCGATGACGGTCGTCGACGATGTCGAGCGGCCGCTGGCCGACGGCGACCACGTGCACGTGGGCCAGCTGCTCCTCGAGGGCACGGCCGACCCGCACGAGGTGCTGCGCGTCATGGGCCCGCGCGAGGTGCAGCTGCACCTGGTGCGTGAGGTGCAGAAGGTGTACCGCACGCAGAGCGTGGACATCCACGACAAGCACATCGAGGTCATCGTCCGGCAGATGCTCCGCCGGGTCACGATCATCGACTCGGGTTCCACGGAGTTCCTGCCCGGTGCGCTGGCCGAGCGGGCCGAGTTCGAGACCGCCAACCGTCAGGCGGTCGCGGAGGGTGGCGAGCCGGCCTCCGGCCGTCCGGTGCTCATGGGGATCACGAAGGCATCGCTGGCCACGGAGTCGTGGCTGTCCGCGGCCTCGTTCCAGGAGACCACCAAGATCCTCACCGATGCCGCGATCAACGGAAAGCGCGACAAGCTCGTCGGGCTCAAGGAGAACGTGATCATCGGCAAGCTGATCCCGGCCGCACCGGCATCAACCGGTACCGCAACATCCAGGTCCAGCCCACGGAGGAGGCCCGCGCGGCCGCCTACGCGCTGCCGAGCTACGACGACGGCTACTACAGCCCCGACGTGTTCGGCACGGGCACCGGTGCCGCGGTGCCGCTGGACGACTACGACTTCGGGCGCGACTACCGCTAGGTAGAGCGAGCCTGTGTCCGGGGCGACGGTCCCGGACGCAGGCGCCCGATGCCCATGAACGGGGCCGGACACCTCTCTCCCGTGGAGGTGACCGGCCCCGTTCGTGTTTGGGCCCATGATCGTTTCAAGATCACCTCGAGCGCCGTTGGGAGGGCCGATTCCTGCATCTCAGATCGATCAGCCGGGGGTCGTGGGGGTGCTGTTCCTCTGGTCAACGGGGTAGGCGTCCAGGCGCACCGTGTTCGCCGTGCCCTCGCTGAGCCGGACGAAGAGGGGGAGCAACAGGCGGCTGGACAGCAGTCGGTAGGTGCGGTTGCGGCTCCGGATCTTCGCGGTGGTCGGTGGGGCGAGGAACGGGCCGGCGTTGCGCGCTTGCTTCTGCCCGCTGGTGGCGCCCTTGCGCAGCGCGGCCTCGTACCGGGCGAAGGCCGTGACGTGGTCGCCGGTCGCCGCGAGCGCGGCGGCCAGCACGTAGGCGCCCGTCATCGCGAGGCCGGTGCCGCCGCCTCCGGGGCCGGCCGCCCACGCGGCGTCGCCGACCAGCGCGATGCGGCCCTGTGACCAGCGGTCGAGGTGGATCTGCGCGAACCGGTCGAACCATAGGTCGGTGGCCGAGGCGAGCCCGCTGAGGAGCCGCGGCACCTGCCACCCCGCGCGGGCGAAGCGGTCGGTCAGGATCCCGAGGATCTGCTCGCGGTCGCTGCGGTTGTACTCGATCGGCGGGGCGGCGAACACCAGCCCGACACCGGCGGTCGCGCCGTCGCGGTCGCTCGAGACCATCACGCCGAGGCCGGGCTCGTTGTAGAGCAGGCCGGAGCGGTCCAGGCCGAAGTCGTCGGGCACGGTGAAGCCCGCTTGGTAGTAGCCGAGGAAGGTCGAGAACCGCTCCTCCGGCCCCCACGCGAGTGCCCGCACCCCGGAGTGCGCCCCGTCCGCCCCGACCACCAGGTCGAAGTGGCGGGACCCGCCGTGCTCGAACGTGACGTCGACGCCGCCCGCGTGCTGCGTGAGCGCGGTGATCGAGTCGCCGAAGACGTACTCGGCGCCGTCGCGGGTGCGGTCGTAGAGGATGCGTGCGAGATCGCCCCGCTTGATCTCGACCTCGCCGCTCATGAACGCGGCGGGCAGCCGGACCAGCGGCCGGCCGTCCGCGTCGACGACGACCTGCTCGCCCATCCCGGTCTGCGCCGCGCGCACTGCGTCGACCAGGTCCATCCTGCGCAACAGCTCCATCTGAGCGCCGCGGAAGTCGACGCCGTGACCGCCCGACCGCAACTCGGGTGCGCGCTCGACGACCGTGACGTCGATGCCGCGGCGGAGCAGCCAGTACGCGAGCGTCGGCCCGGCGACGCTCGCGCCGGAGATCAGGACGTGCATGTCGTTCCCCCTTGTGTTCGTGACCCGAACGGTACGCACGTCTTGCACGCCTGGTCAATCCAAATGGTCAAACCGTTTGGGCAAGAGGTGAGCTAGCCTTGCGCGCATGGGAACCGCGAGGACCTCCTCGCCGGCGCGATCACGTGCCTGAAGGAGAAGGGCTGGGCCCGCACCACCGTGCGCGACATCGGGGCGGCGGCGGGGGTGAGCCACGCCGCCATCGGATACCACTTCGGCTCTCGCGAGGCCCTGCTGACCGCGGCGCTCATCCAGGCGATCGACGAGTGGGGCAACGAGATCGACGGTGCTGTCGGCGCGCGCGACCTGGCGGACGGCTACGAGGCGTTCTGGGACGAGACGGTGCGCTCGTACGCCACCCACCTCCCGATGTGGCGCGCGACGATCGACGCCCTGCTGCAGACCGAGCACAACCCCGCCCTGCGAGCGCAGCTGTCCGACGGCCAGCGGCAGGGTCGCGAGGGGATCGCCGCTGGGCTGCTCGGCGTCGAGGAGTCGACGGTCACCGAGGTGCAGGCGCGCACGATCGGCGCGGTGCAGTCGGCCCTCATCTCCGGCGTGCTGATGCAGCACCTGCTGGACCCGACCACCGCCCCGACCGGAGCCGAGGTGGTGGCGGGCCTCCGCGCGCTGGCGAAGCTGACCGACCCCGGCGAATCTGCCGAGTAGTCGCCGCTCACGCACCCGTCTCCCTCGGTGCGCCCGGTCGACGGGTAGCGCGGGCCGACCCGGGGTGCGTGGCCTGACACCGGGTGCGTGAGGGCAGGCTCCGGCACCTCGCTGCGTGATGCCGAGCCGCGCTGCGGTGATACCCGCGATCAAGGGCAGACGGTCGCTAGATGATCTTCAGTAGCGACCATCAGCCTTGGTCGATGCCGCTGAAATGGACATACGCCCGATCCGGGGCCCTGCCGGAAGCTCGGGGGTGCTCGGGCTGCGCGGGCGCTACGCCCCGAGCTCGTACTCCGCCGCCTCGAACCGGCGGGTGCGCATCGTGTACTCCCGCATCGTGCCGGGCCAGTTGTTGACGATCCGGCCGCTCGCTGTGCGGTACCAGCTGCGGCAGCCGGTCCACACCGAGCGGGTGAGGCGCCGTTGGATCTCGGCGTCGTACCGCTCGGCGACGTCGGGGCGCACGACGAGGGTGCGCGTGCCGAAACGCAGCAGCTCGACGGCCTGGCGGACGTACCCGATCTGGCACTCCAGCATGTGCACGATCGAGCCGGAGCCGAGGTTGGTGTTCGGGCCGTAGAGCAGGAAGAGGTTGGGGAAGCCGGGCACCGCGATGCCGAGGTGGGCGCTCGCACCGTCGCGCCACCGCTCGGAGAGCTCCTGCCCACCGGTTCCGAACACCTTCATCGGGGTCAGGAACTCGGTCGCGGCGAAGCCCGTGCCCAGGATGATCACGTCGACCGGGTGCTCGGCGCCGTCGGCCGTGCGCACGCCGGCAGCGGTGACGCCGGTGATCGGTTCGGTGACGACGTCGACGTGCGGGCGGCCCAGGGCCGGGTGGTAGTCCGACGAGATCAGGATGCGTTTGCAGCCGATCGGGTGGTCCGGGGTGAGGCGGGCGCGCAGGGCGGGGTCGGGCACCTGGAGGCGACGCAGCGCCGCCGAGGCGAGGCGCAACGGCATCGCGGCGGCCCGCACCGACGTGATGCCGAGCGCGCCCATCTCGAAGAACGCCGCCCAGAAGGCGCGAGCGGCGGCGCGGTTGCCCGGGTGTCGACGGCCGTAGGCGCGGTCCGGTTTCGGGATCACGTGCGGTGCCGAGCGCTGGAACACCGTCAGCGCCGCCACCCGGTCGACGATCGCGGGGACGAACTGGGCCGCGCTCGCCCCGGTGCCGATCACCGCGACGCGCTTGCCGTCCAGGTCGACGCCGTGGTCCCACTCGGCGGAGTGGAAGACCGGGCCGGGGAACCGGTCGAGGCCGGAGATCACCGGGCGGACCGGCCGGGACAGCTGGCCGCAGGCGGGCACCAGCACGTCGGCCTCGATCGAGTCACCGCCCGCGAGCGACAGCTGCCATGCGGCCCGCGACTCGTCCCAGCGGGCCTCCGTGACCTCGGTGTGCAGGCGCAGGTGCTCGGTGAGCCCGTGCTCTCGGGTGAGCCGCTGCAGGTAGCGCAGGATGTCGGGCTGCGGGGCGAACCGGCGCGACCACTCCGTGCCGGGCTCGCCCGCGAACGAGTAGAGGTGCGACGGCACGTCGCAGGCCGCGCCCGGGTAGGTGTTGGCCCGCCAGACGCCGCCGACGCCGTCGGCGCGGTCGAGGATCGTGAGCTCGCCCGGCTCGGTCCAGCCGGCCCCGCGCAGGGCCATGCCCAGCCCGACCCCGCCGAACCCGGCGCCGACGACGGCCACCCGCGGGGTGCGGCCGTCACCGCAGTCCCGCCGGATCGCGGCCCCGAGCTCGGCCACCGCGTCGTCCGCTTCGCGCAGCATCCCGGCGAACACCGGGTAGGCGTGCCACAGGCCGTCGGCGCGGCGGTAGTCCACGGGACCGCCTGCGGCCCGGATCCGCGTCACGAGCGCGTCGGAGTCGCCGAGCAGGACCTCGTCGCCGCCGGCGAACACGTGTACGGGTGGGAGGCCTGCCAGGTCGGCGTCGAGCGGCCACAGCTCGGGAGAGTCGGAGGTGCCGCGGTACTGCGCCACGGCGTGCGGGAGCCAACTCGGGTCGAGCATGGCGTCGGTGGCCGCGTTGGCCGCGAGCAGCGGTGAGGTCAGGTCGAGGTCGAGCCACGGGGAGATCAGCCCGACCGATCCCGGCAGCTCCTCACCCGCAGCGCGCAGCCGCAGGAGCAGCGCCATGACGAGCCCGCCACCAGCGGAATCACCGGCCACCGCGATGCGTTGTGGAGAATGTCCTGCGTCGCGCAGGGCCCGGTAGGCCGTCATCACGTCGTCCACGGCGGCGGGATGCGGGTGCTCCGGTGCCAGCCGGTAGACCGGCAGGTGCACGGGAGCCCCCGCGGTCCGGCTCAGGTGCGCGGCGAGCGCGCGGTGCGAGGTCGGCGATCCGGTCTGGTAGCCGCCGCCGTGCACGTACAGCACCTGGTGCGGCCCGGTGGCCCCGCGGGTCACCACCCGTTCGGTGGGTATCCCGCCGAGCGTGCCGCGGCTGCGCCGGGTGCGCGCGGGAGGGTCACGACACGACCGGTGACGTCCAGCAGCGGGCGCCGCAGGGCGAGCGGGAATCGAGGGGAGAGCAGTGGACGCACGACGGCGCGGGTGAGCTGCCGGACGACGGGACGGGGCAACCGCATACCGGACGGTAACTTGAGCCGGACGGCGGAGGAAACGGCCCGGCCACCTGCGACGAGCGGGGGGTGTCGCGCGGCGAGCGGCGCGTCCACTTGCGCGACCGCGCTGTTGAGGCACTCTGCGGGTACCGACAGGCGCTGACCAGGACCCGTTTTGACCCCCATTCAGCGGGACGGGTAACCTATTGTCTTGCGCTCGGCCACGGTCGGGCCGATCTGCGTGCCCGGTGGTCGCCGGTCTCGTACTTCGGGTACGGGAACGGCCCGTGGGCGCGTGGGCCCTGGCCCCCGTGAGGTCCCCGATCTCATCGCTCGGTGCCCGGGTGGCAGTACGTCCGACCTGGGGGACACGCCCGACCTCGGGGGCCGGGCGACCCGCACGAGCAGCACGACAACGGCACCAACACGACGAAGCACCTAGCTACACCGACGGGAAGAAGCAGACGGTTCATGCCCACGATCCAGCAGCTGGTCCGCAAGGGCCGTCAGGACAAGGTCGGCAAGACCAAGACCGCAGCGCTCAAGGAGAGCCCGCAGCGGCGCGGGGTGTGCACGCGCGTGTACACCACCACGCCGAAGAAGCCCAACTCCGCGCTGCGCAAGGTCGCGCGCGTGCGGCTCTCCAGCGACATCGAGGTCACGGCCTACATCCCGGGTGAGGGGCACAACCTCCAGGAGCACTCGATCGTGCTGGTGCGCGGTGGCCGGGTGAAGGACCTGCCGGGCGTCCGCTACAAGATCATTCGCGGTTCGCTGGACACCCAAGGTGTCCGCAACCGCAAGCAGTCCCGGAGCAAGTACGGCGCGAAGAAGGAGAAGAGCTGATGCCGCGCAAGGGAGCGGCGCCGAAGCGCCCGCTGGTCTCCGACCCGGTTTTCGGTTCGCCGCTGGTCACCCAGCTGGTGAACAAGGTGCTCAAGGACGGCAAGCGGTCGCTCGCGGAGCGCATCGTGTACGCCGCCCTGGAGGGCACCCGGGAGAAGACCGGCACCGACCCGGTCGTCACGCTCAAGCGCGCCATGGACAACGTGAAGCCGGCTCTCGAGGTCAAGAGCCGCCGCGTGGGTGGCGCCACCTACCAGGTTCCCGTCGAGGTGCGTGCCGTCCGGCAGACCACCCTCGCGCTGCGCTGGATCGTCTCCTACGCCGGCCAGCGCCGCGAGAAGACCATGGTCGACCGCCTGATGAACGAGCTGCTCGACGCGAGCAACGGGCTGGGCGCCAGCGTGAAGCGGCGCGAGGACATGCACAAGATGGCGGAGTCCAACAAGGCCTTCGCCCACTACCGCTGGTGACGGGCCGATCGTCCGCGCCAATCCGAGGGAGAATCTGAAGTGGCACGGGACGTGCTGACGGACCTGGGCAAGGTCCGCAACATCGGCATCATGGCGCACATCGACGCCGGCAAGACCACCACCACCGAGCGGATCCTGTTCTACACCGGGATCAACTACAAGATCGGTGAGGTCCACGACGGCGCGGCCACCATGGACTGGATGGAGGAGGAGCAGAAGCGCGGCATCACGATCACGTCGGCCGCGACGACCTGCTTCTGGAAAGACCACCAGATCAACCTGATCGACACCCCGGGGCACGTGGACTTCACCGTCGAGGTGGAGCGCAACCTGCGGGTGCTCGACGGTGCGGTCGCCGTCTTCGACGGCAAGGAAGGCGTCGAGCCGCAGTCCGAGCAGGTCTGGCGGCAGGCCACGAAGTACGACGTCCCGCGCATCTGCTTCGTCAACAAGATGGACAAGCTGGGCGCCGACTTCTACTTCACCGTCGGCACGATCCAGGACCGCCTCGGCGCCAAGCCGCTGCCGATCCAGCTGCCCATCGGTTCGGAGAGCGAGTTCGCCGGGGTCGCGACCTGGTCGAGATGCGCGCGCTCACCTGGCGCGGCGAGGTCAAGATCGGTGAGGACTACACGGTCGAGGAGATCCCGGCCGACCTGCGCGAGCGCGCCGAGGAGTACCGCACCGCGTTGGTGGAGGCCGTCGCCGAGACCGATGACGAGCTCATGGAGCTCTACCTCGGTGGCGAGGAGCTCACGGTCGACCAGCTGAAGCACGGCATCCGCAAGATCGTGAACGACCGCAGCGCCTATCCGGTGCTGTGCGGCTCGGCGTTCAAGAACAAGGGCGTGCAGCCCCTGCTCGACGCCGTGATCGACTACCTGCCGTCGCCGGTGGAGCTGCCGCCCGTCGAGGGCACGCTGCAGGACGGGGAGACCCCGGCCAGCCGCAAGCCCGAGAAGGACGAGCCGTTCTCCGCGCTGGCCTTCAAGATCGCCGCGCACCCGTTCTTCGGCAAGCTGACCTACATCCGGGTGTACTCGGGTCGGGTCGCCTCCGGGGCCCAGGTCATCAACTCGACCAAGGACCGCAAGGAGCGCATCGGGAAGATCTTCCAGATGCACGCCAACAAGGAGAACCCGGTCGACGAGGCCCTTGTCGGTCACATCTACGCGGTCATCGGTCTGAAGGACACCACCACGGGCGACACGCTCAGCGACGCGCAGTCGCCGATCGTGCTCGAGTCGATGACGTTCCCGGACCCGGTCATCCAGGTCGCGGTGGAGCCGAAGACGAAGGCAGACCAGGAGAAGCTCTCCACGGCCATCCAGAAGCTGGCCGAAGAGGACCCGACGTTCCAGGTCTCCCTGGACGACGAGACCGGTCAGACCATCCTCGCCGGCATGGGTGAGCTGCACCTCGAGGTGCTGGTCAACCGCATGAAGAGCGAGTTCAAGGTCGAGGCCAACATCGGCAAGCCGCAGGTGGCCTACCGTGAAACCGTCCGCAAGACGGTCGAGAAGCACGAGTACACGCACAAGAAGCAGACCGGTGGTTCGGGCCAGTTCGCCCGCGTCATCATCAAGCTGGAGCCGCTCGACACGGCCGACGGTGCGCTGTACGAGTTCGACAACAAGGTCACCGGTGGCCGGATCCCGCGGGAGTACATCCCGTCGGTCGACGCCGGTGCACAGGACGCCATGCAGTACGGCGTGCTGGCCGGTTACCCGCTGACCGGCATCAAGCTGACGCTGCTCGACGGCCAGTACCACGAGGTCGACTCGTCCGAGATGGCGTTCAAGGTCGCCGGTTCGATGGCCCTCAAGGAGGCTGCGCGCAAGGCCGACCCGGCCCTGCTCGAGCCGATGATGGCCGTCGAGGTCACCACGCCCGAGGACTACATGGGCGATGTGATCGGCGACCTCAACTCTCGCCGTGGCCAGATCCAGGCCATGGAGGAGCGGCTGGTGCCCGCGTCGTCAAGGCGCTGGTGCCGCTCTCGGAGATGTTCGGCTACGTCGGCGACCTGCGGTCGCGGACCCAGGGCCGGGCGAACTACACGATGGTCTTCGACTCCTACGCGGAGGTCCCGACCAACGTGGCCAAGGAGATCATCGCCAAGGCACGGGCGAGTAATCGCCGCGAGCCGCGGGCGGGTACCGTCCGCGGCTCGTACCGCACCACCCAAGACCTGCCGTCAGCACGGCGGACAAGAAGAACTCAGTCCAGGAGGACCCTGCAGTGGCGAAGGCGAAGTTCGAGCGGACCAAGCCGCACGTCAACATCGGCACCATTGGTCACATCGACCACGGCAAGACCACGCTGACGGCGGCAATCACCAAGGTTCTGCACGACAGGTACCCGAACCTCAACGAGGCGTCGGCGTTCGACCAGATCGACAAGGCTCCCGAGGAGCGTCAGCGCGGTATCACGATCTCGATCGCGCACGTCGAGTACCAGACCGAGAAGCGGCACTACGCGCACGTCGACTGCCCCGGTCACGCCGACTACATCAAGAACATGATCACCGGTGCCGCCCAGATGGACGGCGCGATCCTGGTGGTCGCCGCCACCGACGGCCCGATGCCCCAGACGCGTGAGCACGTGCTGCTCGCCCGTCAGGTCGGCGTGCCGTACATCGTGGTGGCGCTGAACAAGGCCGACATGGTCGACGACGAGGAGATCCTCGAGCTCGTCGAGCTGGAGGTCCGGGAGCTGCTGTCGTCGCAGGAGTACCCGGGCGACGACCTGCCGATCGTCCGTGTCTCGGCGCTGAAGGCGCTCGAGGGCGACGCGGAGTGGGCCGACAAGCTCATGGAGCTCATGAACGCCGTCGACGAGGCGGTCCCGGAGCCCGAGCGCGACATCGAGAAGCCGTTCCTCATGCCCGTCGAGGACGTCTTCACGATCACCGGCCGCGGCACCGTGGTCACCGGCCGCATCGAGCGGGGCATCGTCAAGGTGAACGAGGAGGTCGAGATCGTCGGCATCCGCGAGAAGTCGTCGAAGACCACCGTCACCGGTGTCGAGATGTTCCGCAAGATCCTCGACGAGGGGCGTGCCGGTGAGAACGTCGGCCTGCTGCTCCGCGGCATCAAGCGCGAGGACGTCGAGCGCGGCCAGGTCGTCGTGAAGCCGGGCTCGATCACCCCGCACACCGAGTTCGAGGGCCAGGTCTACATCCTGTCCAAGGACGAGGCGGCCGCCACACGCCGTTCTTCAACAACTACCGTCCGCAGTTCTACTTCCGGACCACGGACGTGACGGGTGTGGTGACCCTGCCGTCGGGCACCGAGATGGTCATGCCCGGCGACAACACCTCGATGAGCGTTTCGCTGATCCAGCCGATCGCCATGGAGGAGGGCCTGCAGTTCGCCATCCGCGAGGGTGGTCGGACCGTCGGCGCCGGCCAGGTCACCAAGATCAACAAGTAGCACCCCCCGGTCGAGGGCGCCACAGTCACGTGTGGCATCCTTGACGGGTTGCGCGTAGGGCTGCGGCGCGCCCGGACTCCACCAGGTCCCAGGATCTGAATGTCCGAGTGCGCCGCGGCCACGCCCAGCCCCTGAGCTCGAGCCACCCCCCAGGGGACGCCGATCGCCCGGGGACCGGTATGAGGTCAGGCAGCGACACGCCCGACCTCGTGGACCGGAGCAGTCGCGAGTGAGACCGATCCGGGCTCCTCGAGGCGCCACCCCCCGGACACGCGTACGACAAGCGGCAGGAAGAGAAGGACGACCGACGACCATGGCGGGACAAAAGATCCGCATCAGGCTGAAGGCCTATGACCACGAGGCCATCGACGCCTCCGCGCGCAAGATCGTCGAGACGGTCACGCGCACGGGCGCTCGGGTCGTCGGGCCGGTGCCGCTGCCGACGGAGAAGAACATCTACTGCGTCATCCGCTCGCCGCACAAGTACAAGGACTCGCGGGAGCACTTCGAGATGCGCACCCACAAGCGGCTGATCGACATCCTCGACCCGACGCCGAAGACGGTCGACGCGCTCATGCGCATCGACCTGCCGGCCTCGGTCGACGTCAACATCCAGTAGGGCTACGGACAGATGACCGAACGAACGATCACCGGGATCCTGGGCACCAAGCTCGGGATGACCCAGGTCTTCGACGAGACAACCGGGTGGTCCCGGTCACCGTGGTCCAGGCGGGCCCGAACGTGGTGACACAGGTCCGCAAGCCGGAGACCGACGGCTACACCGCGGTGCAGCTCGCGTACGGCGCGATCGACCCTCGCAAGGTGAACAAGCCGCGCACCGGCCACTTCGCCAAGGCGGGCGCCACGCCGCGCCGGCACCTGGTCGAGCTGCGCACGGCCGACGCAGGCGAGTACACGGTCGGGCAGGAGATCACCGCCGAGGTGTTCGACGCCGGCACCGTCGTCGACGTGGTGGGCACCAGCAAGGGCAAGGGCACCGCGGGCGTCATGAAGCGGCACGGCTTCAAGGGCCTCGGCAGCAGCCACGGCACCCAGCGCAAGCACCGCTCGCCGGGTTCGATCGGCGGGTGCGCCACCCCGGGCCGGGTCTTCAAGGGTCTGCGGATGGCCGGTCGCATGGGCAACGTGCGCACCACCACGCAGAACCTCACGGTGCACCGCGTCGACACCGACAACGGGCTGCTGCTGATCAAGGGTGCCGTCCCTGGTCCGCGCGGCGGCCTCCTCCTGGTCAAGACGGCCGCGAAGGGTGGTGCCCAGTGAGCTCCGTCGACGTTCTGTCCCCGGAGGGCGAGAAGGGCGGCACCGTCGAGCTGCCCGACCACGTCTTCGACGTCACGGCCAACGTGCCGCTGATGCACCAGGTCGTGGTGGCCCAGCAGGCGGCTGCCCGCCAGGGCACGCACGACACGAAGACCCGTGGCGAGGTGCGCGGTGGCGGCAAGAAGCCGTACCGCCAGAAGGGCACCGGCCGGGCCCGTCAGGGTTCGACCCGTGCGCCGCAGTTCGCGGGCGGTGGCACCGTCCACGGCCCGACGCCGCGTGACTACGCCCAGAAGACGCCGAAGAAGATGAAGGCCGCCGCATTGCGCGGTGCCCTCTCCGACCGGGCGCGCGCCGGGCTGGTGCACGTCGTGTCCTCCGTGGTCACGGGAGACACCCCGTCCACCAAGTCGGCCCGCAAGGCGATCGAGGCCGTCACCGGCGACGCCGCGCAGCGTGTGCTCGTGGTGCTCGGCCGGGAGGACGAGGCGGCCTGGCTGTCGCTGCGCAACCTGCCCACCGTGCACCTGATCGCGCCCGACCAGCTCAACACGTACGACGTGCTGGTCAACGACGCGGTCGTGTTCACCAGCGAGGCGCTCGACGCGTTCCTCGCGGGCCCGATCGCCACGCCCACCCGGCGTTCGGTGCGGGCCGGTGCACGGGAGAGCGAGACGGGCGCGGTCGACGCCGAGGCCGGGCCGCACGGGCCGCAGAGCCACGCGCCGCTGGCGGACGGCTCGCAGCCCGAGGGCTTCCCGGTGAAGGGCAATGCCGACTCGATGCTCTACCACGTGCCGGGCAGCTCGTTCTACGCCCGCACGGAGGCGGAGGTCTGGTTCGCGTCGGCAGATGCGGCCGAGGCCGCCGGCTTCCAGGCGCCGCCCTCGCAGCGCAAGGCGGCGGCGGACGCAGGCTCCGAGGAGGACGAGAAGTGATCCCCGATCCGCGGGACATCCTGCTCGCGCCGGTGGTGTCGGAGAAGAGCTACGGGCTGCTCGAGGAGCGCCAGTACACCTTCGTCGTCGCCCCGAACGCGAACAAGACCGAGATCAAGATCGCCGTGGAGAAGGTGTTCGGGGTCAAGGTGCTCAGCGTGAACACGCTGAACCGCCCGGGCAAGCGCAAGCGCACCCGCACCGGCTACGGCAAGCGCAAGGACACCAAGCGCGCCATCGTCACGCTCTCCGAGGAGAGCCGGGCGATCGACGTGTTCGGCGGCCGGGCGAGCTGAGGGGCTGACGACACATATGGGCATCCGCAAGTACAAGCCGACGACCCCGGGTCGTCGTGGGTCGAGCGTCTCGGACTTCGCCGAGATCACGCGTTCGACGCCCGAGAAGTCGC
The DNA here is from genome assembly GCA_001942185.1 of Pseudonocardia sp. CNS-004. Classification (GTDB taxonomy): domain Bacteria; phylum Actinomycetota; class Actinomycetes; order Mycobacteriales; family Pseudonocardiaceae; genus Pseudonocardia. Next base: position 53,180 of record MKJV01000075.1, on the reverse strand, counting down.
TGATCCGCCCGCTGCACAGCAAGGGCGGCCGCAACGTGCACGGGCGGGTCACCACCCGGCACCAGGGCGGCGGCCACAAGCGCGCCTACCGCCTGATCGACTTCCGGCGCAACGACAAGGACGGCGTTCCGGCCAAGGTCGCTCACATCGAGTACGACCCCAACCGCACCAGCCGCATCGCGCTGCTGCACTACGCCGACGGCGAGAAGCGCTACATCATCGCGCCGGCGAAGCTCAAGCAGGGCGACACCGTCGAGGCCGGCCTCAGGGCCGACATCAAGGTGGGCAACAACCTGCCGCTGCGCAACATCCCGACCGGCACCGTGATCCACGCGATCGAGCTCCGCCCCGGCGGCGGCGCGAAGATCGCGCGGTCGGCCGGCTCGAGCGTGCAGCTGGTCGCCAAGGACGGTCCCTACGCGCAGCTGCGCATGCCGTCCGGGGAGATCCGCAACGTCGACGTGCGCTGCCGCGCCACCGTCGGCGAGGTGGGCAACTCCGAGCACTCCAACATCAACTGGGGCAAGGCGGGCCGTATGCGGTGGAAGGGCAAGCGCCCCACCGTCCGCGGTGTCGCGATGAACCCGGTCGACCACCCCCACGGTGGTGGTGAGGGGAAGACCTCGGGTGGTCGCCACCCGGTCAACCCCGCGGGCAAGCCCGAGGGCCGCACCCGCCTCACCAAGCCGTCCGACAAGTTGATCGTTCGCCGGCGTCGCACCGGCAAGAAGCGCTGAGCAGGGAGGTAAGAGATGCCGCGCAGCCTGAAGAAGGGCCCGTTCGTGGACGACCACCTGCTCAAGAAGGTGGACGCCCTCAACGAGTCGGGCAAGAAGACGGTGATCAGGACCTGGTCCCGCCGTTCCACCATCATCCCGGACATGATCGGCCACACGATCGCGGTGCACGACGGCCGCAAGCACGTGCCGGTCTTCGTCTCGGACTCGATGGTGGGTCACAAGCTCGGGGAGTTCGCGCCGACGCGCACCTTCCGGGGCCACATCAAGGACGACCGCAAGGCGCGCAGGCGCTGAGCGGGCTGACGGACGAGCAGAGGAGAAGACGTGGCTGAGACCACCGAGACCCTGCCGCCGCGCCCGCACGGGCGCGCGCGGTGGCGCGGTACGTGCACATGTCGCCCACCAAGGTGCGGCGAGTCGTTGAGCTGATCAAGGACCGTCCGGTCCAGGAGGCACTCGACATCCTGCGGTTCAGCCCGCAGGCAGCGGCCCAGCCGCTGTTCAAGGTCGTGGCGAGCGCCGCGGCCAACGCCGAGAACAACCTCGACCTGGACCCCGACACCCTCGTGGTGGCGGCGGCCTTTGCCGACGAGGGCCCGACGCTCAAGCGCATCCGGCCGCGGGCCCAGGGCCGCGCGTACCGGATCCGCAAGCGCACGAGCCACATCACCGTCGAGGTCGAGTCGCAGCCGGCACGGGCCGGTCGCGGCGCTCGCGGTGCGAAGGGGAGGGCCCGCTGATGGGTCAGAAGATCAACCCGCACGGGTTCCGGCTCGGCATCACCACCGACTGGAAGTCGCGCTGGTATGCCGACAAGCAGTACGCCGAGTACGTCAAGGAGGACGTCGAGATCCGCCGCATGCTCTCCAAGGGCATGGAGCGGGCCGGCATCTCCAAGGTCGAGATCGAGCGCACCCGCGACCGCGTGCGGGTGGACATCCACACCGCGCGCCCGGGCATCGTGATCGGCCGCCGTGGCGCCGAGGCCGACCGCATTCGCGGCCAGCTCGAGAAGCTGACCAAGAAGCAGGTCCAGCTCAACATCCTCGAGGTGAAGAACTCGGAGTCGGACGCGCAGCTCGTCGCCCAGGCGGTGGCCGAGCAGCTGTCCAACCGGGTGGCGTTCCGCCGCGCGATGCGCAAGGGCATCCAGTCCGCCATGCGCAGCCCGGTCGTCAAGGGCATCCGGATCCAGTGCTCCGGTCGCCTCGGCGGCGCGGAGATGTCGCGTTCGGAGTTCTACCGCGAGGGTCGGGTGCCGCTGCACACGCTGCGCGCCGACATCGACTACGGCCTGTTCGAGGCCCGCACCACGTTCGGCCGCATCGGCGTCAAGGTGTGGATCTACAAGGGTGACGTCGTCGGTGGCCGCCGGGAGGGTGTCGCTGCTGCGGCTGCCGCCCCGGAGCGCCCGCGTCGCGAGCGCCCGCAGCGTCGGCGCTCGGGTGCCTCCGGCACCACCAGCACCAGCACCGAGGCCGGCCGCGCCGCGGCAGAGCAGTCCGCTGGTGGCGGCGGCACGGCCACTGCCACCGCAGAGAACGAGCAGGGTGGGAGCTGAGCCATGCTGATCCCACGCAAGGTCAAGCACCGCAAGCAGCACCGTCCGCACCGCACCGGCATGGCCACCGGCGGCACGCGGGTGACCTTCGGCGACTACGGCATCCAGGCGCTCGAGCCCGCCTACATCACCAACCGGCAGATCGAGTCCGCCCGTATCGCCATCAACCGGCACATCCGCCGTGGCGGCAAGGTCTGGATCAACGTGTTCCCGGACCGCCCGCTCACCAAGAAGCCCGCCGAGACCCGCATGGGTTCCGGCAAGGGCTCGCCGGAGAAGTGGGTCGCCAACATCAAGCCCGGCCGGGTCGTGTTCGAGATGAGCTACCCGAACGAGCAGACGGCTCGTGAGGCGCTGCGTCGCGCGATCCACAAGCTGCCCATGAAGTGCCGGATCGTTACCCGTGAAGGTGGTGACATCTGATGGCCGCAGGCTCGACCGCCGCTGCCGAGCTGCGCGAGCTGTCCGACGAGGAGCTCGTGCTGCGGGTGCGGGAGGCCAAGGAGGAGCTGTTCAACCTCCGTTTCCAGATGGCCACCGGGCAGCTGGACAACAACCGGCGGCTGCGTACCGTCCGGCACGACATCGCGCGGATCTACACGATCATGCGTGAGCGCGAGCTGGGCCTGTCGGTCGCCCCCGACGAGAGTGACGAGGGAGCGGCATGAGCGAGCTCGATACATCTTCGCCGCAAGCGGCGGGGGCTCAGGTCCGCGGGGAGCGCAAGGTCCGTGAGGGCCTGGTCGTCTCCGACAAGATGGACAAGACCATCGTGGTCGAGCTCGAGGACCGCGTGAAGCACCCGCTGTACGCGAAGGTCATCCGCCGGACCAGCAAGGTGAAGGCGCACGACGAGGCCAACACGGCCGCGATCGGCGACCGTGTCCGGCTGATGGAGACCCGCCCGCTGTCCGCCACGAAGCGCTGGCGGCTGGTGGAGATCCTGGAGAAGGCGAAGTGATCCAGCAGGAGTCGCGGCTGCGCGTCGCCGACAACACCGGTGCCAAGGAGATCCTGTGCATCCGGGTGCTGGGCGGCTCCGGGCGTCGGTACGCAGGCATCGGCGACGTCATCGTCGCCACGGTCAAGGACGCCATTCCGGCTGCCGGTGTGAAGCGCGGTGACGTGGTGAAGGCCGTCATCGTGCGCACCGTCAAGGAGCGGCGGCGCCCGGACGGCAGCTACATCCGGTTCGACGAGAACGCGGCGGTGCTGATCCGGGACAACAACGAGCCGCGAGGGACCCGCATCTTCGGCCCGGTCGGGCGCGAGCTGCGCGACAAGCGGTTCATGAAGATCATCTCCCTCGCCCCGGAGGTGCTCTGACATGAAGATCAAGAAGGGCGACACCGTGCAGGTGATCGCCGGCAAGGACAAGGGCGCGAAGGGCAAGGTCATCCAGGCCTACCCGGACACGCAGCGGGTGCTCGTCGAGGGTGTCAACCGGATCAAGAAGCACACCCGGATCACTCAGAACCAGCGCGGCGCGCAGTCCGGCGGGATCGTCACCACCGAGGCCGCCATCCACGTCTCGAACGTGATGCTGGTCGACGGTGACGGCAAGCCCACCCGGGTCGGCAAGTCCACCACCGACGAGGGCAAGCGCGTCCGGATCTCCCGGCGTTCCGGGAAGGAGATCTGATGACGACCGCAGAGCGCGTGGCGCCGCGGCTGAAGCAGCGCTACCTCGACGAGATCAAGGGTGACCTGCGCGAGCAGTTCTCCTACGCGAACGTCATGCAGGTTCCGGGTGTCGTGAAGGTCGTCGTCAACATGGGTGTCGGCGACGCCGCCCGCGACGCGAAGCTGATCGACGGAGCGGTCCGCGACCTGGCCACCATCACCGGCCAGAAGCCGCAGATCCGCCGGGCCACGAAGTCCATCGCGCAGTTCAAGCTGCGCGAGGGCATGCCGATCGGCGCGAAGGTCACCCTGCGCGGCGACCGGATGTGGGAGTTCCTCGACCGCCTGCTCACGATCGCGCTCCCGCGTATCCGCGACTTCCGTGGCCTGTCGGGCACGCAGTTCGACGGGCGGGGCAACTACACGTTCGGGCTCACGGAGCAGTCGATGTTCCACGAGATCGACCCGGACTCGATCGACCGGCCGCGCGGCATGGACATCACGGTCGTCACCACGGCCACGACCGACGAGGAAGGCCGAGCGCTCCTGCGCAAGCTCGGTTTTCCTTTCAAGGAGGCGTGAGATGGCCAAGAAGGCTCTCATCATCAAGGCCGCGCGCAAGCCGAAGTTCAAGGTGCGGGGCTACACCCGCTGCCAGAAGTGTGGCCGGCCGCGCGCCGTGCTGCGCAAGTTCGGCCTCTGCCGCATCTGTGTCCGGGACATGGCGCACGCGGGCGAGCTGCCCGGCGTGAACAAGTCCTCCTGGTAACCCCTTTCGCCGTAGGCCCTCACCGGGAACCGCGGCGGGAAAGTGACGACGTCACATGACGATGACCGATCCCATCGCAGACATGCTCACGCGTCTGCGCAATGCCAACTCGGCGTACCACGACCGCGTGGTCATGCCGCACTCGAAGCTCAAGGTCGCGATCGCGGAGATCCTCCACAAGGAGGGCTACATCGCCTCCCACCACGTGGAGGACGCCGAGGTCGGCAAGAGCCTGGTCATCGAGCTGAAGTACGGCCGCAACCGCGAGCGCAGCATCGCCGGTCTCCGGCGAGTGTCGAAGCCCGGCCTGCGGGTGTACGCGAAGAACACGAACCTGCCCCGGGTCCTCGGGGGCCTCGGCGTCGCGATCATCTCGACGTCGAGCGGCCTGCAGACCGACCAGCAGGCGAAGAAGAACGGCGTGGGCGGGGAAGTCCTCGCCTACGTCTGGTGAGGGGGTAGGAGACATGTCCCGTATCGGGAAGCTGCCCGTCACCGTGCCGTCCGGGGTGGACGTCACCATCGACGGCCGCACGGTGACCGTGAAGGGGCCCAAGGGCACCCTGTCGCACACCGTCGTCGAGCCGATCACGCTCGAGCGTGGCGATGACGGCGAGATCCTCGTGAAGCGCCCGGACGACGAGCGCAAGAGCAGGGCGTACCACGGCCTCACCCGCTCGCTGGTCAACAACCTGGTCGTCGGCGTCACCTCCGGCTACGAGAAGAAGCTGGAGATCGTCGGCGTCGGTTACCGCGTGGCGCTGAAGGGTTCCAACCTGGAGTTCGCGCTCGGTTTCAGCCACCCCGTCGTGGTCGAGCCGCCCGCGGGCATCACCTTCGCGGTGGAGTCACCCACCCGGTTCTCGGTCAGCGGCATCGACAAGCAGCTGGTCGGCGAGACCGCAGCGAACATCCGCAAGATCCGCAAGCCCGAGCCGTACAAGGGCAAGGGTGTGCGGTACGCGGGCGAGAACGTCCGCCGCAAGGTCGGAAAGACGGGTAAGTGATGGCTGACACGATCTCGGCGGCGGCCAAGAAGCGCGCCGCCTCGCAGGTGTCCAGCAAGCGCCGCACCTCGCGCACCAACCGGCACACCCGGCTGCGCAAGAAGGTCATCGGCAGCGCCGAGCGGCCGCGCCTCGCGGTGCACCGCAGCTCGCGCCACATCGTCGTGCAGCTCGTGGACGATGTCGCGGGTCGCACCTTGGCCGCGGCGTCGTCCCTGGAGGCCGACGTCCGCGCGCTCGACGGCGACAAGAAGGCCCGCGCGACCAAGGTCGGCGAGCTGGTGGCCGCCCGGGCCCGCGAGGCCGGCGTCACCGCGGTGGTGTTCGACCGGGGTGGCTACGACTACCACGGCCGGATCGCCGCGCTGGCGGACGCCGCTCGCGAGGGCGGGCTGGAGTTCTGATGAAGGTTCACATGATGGAAGGGAACGTCTGATGCCGGGACGCACGCGGCGTGACGGCGGAGGGCCCGGTGGCGGCGACAACCGCGACCGCCGGGACCGCCGGGACGGAGGCCGTGGCGGGGCGGCCCAGGACAAGACCCCGTACATCGAGCGCCTGGTCACGATCAACCGCGTGGCCAAGGTGGTCAAGGGTGGTCGGCGCTTCAGCTTCACCGCCCTGATGATCGTCGGTGACGGCGACGGCATGGTCGGTGTCGGCTACGGCAAGGCCAAGGAGGTGCCGGCCGCGATCGCCAAGGGCGTGGAGGAGGCGAAGAAGAACTTCTTCCGCGTCCCGCGCATCGGCGGCACGATCGTGCACCGCGTGCAGGGTGAGGCGGCCGCGGGCGTGGTCATGCTCCGTCCGGCCAGCCCCGGTACCGGTGTCATCGCCGGTGGCCCGGTGCGCGCCGTGCTGGAGTGCGCCGGCATCCACGACGTCCTGTCGAAGTCGCTGGGCAGCGACAACGCGATCAACATCGTGCACGCCACGGTCGACGCGCTGAAGCAGATCCAGCGGCCCGAGGAGGTCGCGGCCCGCCGCGGCCTGCCGCTCGAGGACGTCGCTCCCGCCGAGATGCTGCGGGCCCGCGCGCCGCCGCGCAGGGTGCGAGGTCGTGATGGCCGAAACGACCAACGCGGCGAAGCTCGCGATCACCCAGGTGCGCAGCAGCATCGGCTGCAAGGAGAACCAGCGGGCCACGCTGAGGTCGCTGGGTCTGCGCAAGATCCGCCAGACGGTCGAGCGGGACGACAACCCGCAGATCCGAGGCATGATCCACACCGTCCGTCACCTGGTGACGGTGGAGGAGGTCGCTCCTGATGACCACCATCAAGATCCACCACCTGCGTCCCGCCCCGGGGGCGAAGACCGACAAGACCCGGGTCGGACGCGGTGAGGGCAGCAAGGGCAAGACCGCGGGCCGCGGTACCAAGGGCACCAAGGCACGCAAGACCGTCTCGCCCGCCTCGAGGGTGGGCAGATGCCGCTGCACATGCGGCTGCCGAAGCTCAAGGGCTTCAAGAACCGGTTCCGCGTCGAGTACCAGGTGGTGAACGTGGGCGACCTCGCCCAGCTGTTCCCCGAGGGCGGCACCGTCGGCATCGACGAGCTCGTCGCCGCCGGCGCGGTCCGGCGCAACCAGCTGGTGAAGGTTCTCGGCAACGGAGACCTCGACGGCGTCGCGCTCACGGTGAGCGCCCACGCCTTCTCCGGCAGCGCCCGTGACAAGATCACGGCCGCCGGCGGCACGGTCACGCAGCTCTGATCCGGTGCGTGGGCCGGCACCGGGTGGTGCCGGTCCACGTACAGGTCGGTGCGCGGCCCGCTGTTAGATTGGACGAAGTCCGGTCGTGATGAGGGGTCGAACCCGCCGCGCCTGATGAGGCGAAGCTCGCCTGCCCCTACGCCGTCAGTACAGGAGGAACCCCGCGTGCCAGCTACGTAGCGATCACCGGGTTGTGCGTGGGCCTGGTAGCGGTCCTACTGGGAACTCGGATGTTCCTGCGCTCGGGGGTGGGCGACAGCGTCCCGGCCGTGCGATCGGTGAAGGGTGCGCTGACCACACCCGATCTCCGCAAGAAGATCTTCTTCACGCTGGGGATCGTCGCGGTGTACCGCATCGGGTGCGCGATCCCGTCGCCCGGGGTGTCGTACCCGAACATCCAGGAGTGCCTCGAGCAGGTCGAGCAGAGCGACAGTGCAAGCATCTACTCGCTGATCAACCTGTTCTCCGGCGGCGCGCTACTGCAGCTGTCGATCTTCGCGCTCGGCATCATGCCCTACATCACGGCGAGCATCATCGTGCAGTTGCTCACCGTGGTCATCCCGCGCTTCGAGCAGCTCAAGAAGGAAGGGCAGTCGGGTCAGAACAAGCTGACCCAGTACACCCGGTACCTCACGATCGCGCTCGCCGTCCTGCAGGCCACCGGCATCGTCGCGCTCGCCGACCGCGGGCAGCTGTTCACCAACTGCTCCCTCCCGGTGATCCCCGAGTCCAACATCTTCACGCTCTCGGTCATCGTGATCGTGATGACGGCCGGCACCGCGATGGTGATGTGGCTGGGCGAGCAGGTCACCGAGCGCGGCGTCGGCAACGGCATGTCGCTGCTGATCTTCACCTCGATCGCCGCCCGTATCCCCGGTGAGGGCGCCAACATCCTGCAGAACGGCGCGCTCGTCTTCGCCGGCGTCTGCTTCTTCGGCCTGGCGATCATCGCGAGCGTCGTCTTCGTCGAGCAGGGCCAGCGCCGCATCCCGGTGCAGTACGCCAAGCGGATGGTCGGGCGCGCATGTACGGCGGCACGTCCACCTACCTGCCGCTGAAGGTCAACCAGGCCGGTGTCATCCCGGTCATCTTCGGATCGTCGCTGCTGTACCTGCCGGACCTGATCTCCCGGCTGGCCGGCACCACCGGCGGTGGCTTCCAGCAGTTCGTGCAGACCTACCTGGTCGACCAGTCCAGCTGGGTGCACATCACGCTCTACGTCGCACTGATCATCTTCTTCACCTACTTCTACGTCGGCATCACGTTCAACCCCGAGGAGCGGGCCGAGAGATGAAGAAGTTCGGCGGGTTCATCCCGGGCATCCGCCCGGGCCGGCCGACGGCGGAGTACCTGCAGTACGTCCTGTCCCGCATCACGCTGCCCGGATCGCTGTACCTCGGCATCATCGCGGTGCTGCCGAACTTCTTCCTCGGCATCACCGGCTCGGGCCAGAACCAGAACTTCCCCTTCGGGGGTACGGCTGTGCTGATCATGGTCGGGGTGGGCCTCGACACGGTCAAACAGATCGAGAGCCAGCTCATGCAGCGCAAGTACGACGGTTTCCTGCGTTAGCGTCGAGCGGTCGGTCGAGTTCGGTTCGTTGTCGAGTTCAGGAGGTCGGTCTCGCGTGCGTCTTCTTCTGGTCGGTCCACCAGGCGCGGGCAAGGGCACCCAGGCGGTGCGTCTCGCCGAGCGTCTGGACGTGCCGCACATCTCCAGTGGTGATCTGTTCCGGGCGAATCTGCAGCCGGGGGCGGAGACACCGATCGGCCTCGAGGCCAAGAGGTACATCGACGCGGGTGAGCTCGTGCCCGACAGCGTCACCATCGCGATGATGCGCGAGCGCCTTGCCGAGGACGACGCCGCCAAGGGGTTCCTCCTCGACGGCTTCCCGCGCAACCTGAGCCAGGCAGGCGCACTCGACGAGCTGCTGTCCGAGCGCGCGGAGGACATCGACACGGTCGTCGAGTTCCAGGTGCCGGAGGACGAGCTGGTGCAGCGGCTGCTGGGCCGGGGACGCACCGACGACACCGAGGACGTCATCCGCCGCCGCCAGCAGGTCTACCGCGAGGAGACCGCACCGCTGCTGGACCACTACCGCGACCGGCTCGTCACGATCGATGCCGTCGGCGCCGTCGAGGAGATCACCGACCGGGTGTCCGACGCGCTGCGAAGCCGATGACCGGCGGGCGCGGGGGCGTCCGCGGGTTCATCGCGCGCTGGCGGGGCCGGGACATCGAGCTCAAGACCCCTGGTGAGCTGGACGCGATGCGCGCTGCAGGCGGCCTCGTGGCCCGCACGCTCGCCGCGGTCACCGAGGCCGCGAAGGCCGGTGTGAGCACCGGGGAGCTGGACGCGCTCGCCGAGCAGACCATCCGCGATGGTGGCGGCACCCCGTCGTTCCTCGGATACCACGGCTACCCGGCGTCCATCTGCGCGTCGGTCAACGAGCAGATCGTGCACGGCATCCCGGCGGCCACGCAGGTGCTCGCCGACGGCGATCTGATCTCCGTCGACTGCGGGGCGATCATCGACGGCTGGCACGGAGACGCCGCGGTGACGATCCCGATCGGCGCGGTCACCGCCGCCGACCTGGCGCTGTCCGCGGCCTGCGAGGAGGCGCTGCACGCCGGCATCGCCGCGGTGCTGGCCGGCGGTCGGCTCACCGACATCTCCCACGCCGTGCAGGTGGCGGCCGAGGCCGCGGGCGAGCGCGACGGCGTCGCGTACGGGATCGTCGCCGAGTACGGCGGTCACGGCATCGGCACGTCGATGCACATGGACCCGTTCCTGCCCAACCACGGCGACCCGGGCCAGGGCCCTCGCCTGGTGGCGGGCATGGCTCTGGCGGTGGAGCCGATGCTGACGGCGGGTGACCCGGAGACCCGCGAGCTGGACGACGGCTGGACGGTCGTCACGGCCGACGGCAGCCGGGCCGTGCATTGGGAGCACAGTGTGGCCATCACGGATGACGGGCCGCGCATCCTGACCTTGCCCCTCGGCTGAGGTTGAGACGCGGGGCGCCGCGGAGGGTCCACGTCACACTCATCACCTGATCGTGAGGCCGCTGGGCTACGCTCCTGTCTTGTGAATACAGAATCCACAGTACCGCGGCGGACCACCGTCGGGGTGCCGCGCGAGTCTGCGGCCGGGGAGCGCCGGGTCGCCCTGGTCCCGAAGGTCGTGGAGAAACTCCGCACGCGGGGCGTGGACGTCGTGATCGAGGCCGGTGCCGGGCTCGGCGCGCTCATGCCCGACGAGCTGTTCACACAGGCCGGCGCCAGCGTCGGCGATCCGTGGACGTGCGACGTCGTGGCCAAGGTGAACCCGCCCACCGCGGAGGAGATCGGCAAGCTGGCGGAGGGTCGCACGCTGATCGGGTTCCTCGCGCCGCTGACATCGCCGGACACGGTCGACGCACTCGCGAAGGCCGGTGTGCAGGCGTTCGCCATGGAGGCGGTCCCGCGCATCTCCCGCGCGCAGTCGATGGACGCGCTCTCGTCGCAGGCGAACGTGGCGGGCTACAAGGCCGTGCTGCTGGCGGCGGAGCACAGCACCCGGTTCTTCCCGATGCTCACCACAGCGGCCGGCACCGTGAAGCCGGCCACCGCGCTCGTGCTCGGCGTCGGCGTCGCGGGGCTGCAGGCACTCGCCACGGCGAAGCGCTTGGGCGCCCGCACCACCGGCTACGACGTGCGGCCGGAGGTCGCCGACCAGGTGCGCTCGCTCGGCGCGCAGTGGCTCGACCTGGGGATCGAGGCCGCGGGCGAGGGCGGCTACGCCCGCGAGCTCACCGCCGAGGAGCGGTCCGAGCAGCAGAAGCGCCTCGAGGAGGCGATCACCGGGTTCGACGTCGTCATCACCACGGCGAACGTCCCCGGCCGCACGGCGCCGACTCTCGTCACCGCCGCCGCCGTGAAGGGCATGCGACCGGGCAGCGTGGTCGTGGACCTGGCCGGGGAGAGCGGCGGGAACTGCGAGCTGACCGAGGCGGGCAAGGTCGTCGTCAAGCACGACGTCACGATCGCGTCGCCGCTGAACCTGCCGGCCACCATGCCCGAGCACGCGTCGGAGCTGTACGCGCGCAACGTCTCGGCGCTGCTCGAACTCATGCTGGACGACTCCGGCGCCGTCGCGCCGAACTGGGACGACGAGGTGCTCGACAAGGCCTGCGTCACCCGAGGGAGGGACTGATGGAGACCGGGTTGCTCGCGAACCTCGCGATCCTGGTGCTGGCCGGTTTCGTCGGCTTCGCCGTGATCTCGAAGGTGCCCAACACGCTGCACACGCCCCTGATGTCGGGCACCAACGCGATCCACGGCATCGTGCTGCTCGGTGGCCTGATCGTGCTCGGGCACATGGAGAACCCATCGGTCGGCGACGGGATCATCCTCGTCGTCGCGATCGCCTTCGGCATGATCAACGTCATCGGCGGGTTCCTCGTGACCGACCGGATGCTGGCGATGTTCAAGGCCAAGCCGCAGCGCCGGCCGCGGACAAGATCGCGTCGAACGGGAAGGGCCGCTCCTGATGGACGCTCTCGTCGCGATCCTCTACATCGTCGCGTTCGCGCTCTTCATCTACGGCCTGATGGGCCTCACCGGTCCGAAGACGGCGGTCCGCGGCAACTTGATCGCCGCCGTCGGGATGGCCATCGCGGTGGTGGCCACGCTGTTGCAGGTGGAGCACAACTGGCTCCTGATCGTCGTCGGCCTCGTCATCGGCACCGCGCTGGGCGTGCCGTCGGCGCGGCAGGTGAAGATGACGGCGATGCCGCAGATGGTGGCGCTGTTCAACGGCGTCGGCGGCGGCGCGGTCGCGCTCATCGCCTGGTCGGAGTTCCGCACCACCGACGGCTTCTCGGGCGAGCCACGCACGTCATCGTGGCGTCGATGTTCGCGGCGATCGTCGGGTCGATCTCGTTCTGGGGCTCGCTGATCGCGTTCGGCAAGCTGCAGGAGATCCTGCCCGGGCGCCCGATCGGGCTCGGGAAGGCGCAGCAGGCGGTCAACGGGCTGCTGCTGGTCGCCGCCGTGGTCTGTGCGGTGGTGGCCGGCCTCGGCGGGGCACCGCAGATCTGGATCGTCGGCCTGCTGGTGCTCGCCGCGGTGCTCGGCGTGCTCGTGGTGCTGCCGATCGGCGGCGCCGACATGCCGGTGGTCATCTCGCTGCTCAACGCCCTCACCGGCCTCTCGGCCGCCGCGGCCGGCCTCGCGCTGGACAACACCGCGATGATCGTCGCCGGCATGATCGTCGGTGCGTCCGGCTCGATCCTCACCAACCTGATGGCCAAGGCGATGAACCGGTCGATCCCGGCGATCGTCGCGGGCGGGTTCGGCGGCACGGCCACGCTGCCGGGCGCCGACGACGGCGTGGATCGCACCGTCAAGTCCACGTCCGCGGCCGACGCGGCGATCCAGATGGCGTACGCAGGGCAGGTCATCGTCGTGCCCGGGTACGGCATGGCCGTCGCGCAGGCGCAGCACGCCGTGAAGGAGATGGCCGACCTCCTGGAGGCCAAGGGCGTGGAGGTCAAGTACGCCATCCACCCGGTGGCCGGCCGGATGCCCGGCCACATGAACGTGCTGCTCGCCGAGGCCGACGTCTCCTACGACGCGCTCAAGGAGATGGACGACATCAACGGCGAGTTCACCCGCACCGACGTCACGCTGGTGATCGGGGCCAACGACGTCACCAACCCGGCCGCGCGCAACGACGCCAGCTCGCCGATCTACGGGATGCCGATCCTCAACGTCGACGAGAGCCACTCGGTGATCGTGCTCAAGCGCTCGATGAGCAGCGGCTTCGCGGGCATCGACAACCCGCTGTTCTACGCCGAGAACACCGCGATGCTCTTCGGCGACGCGAAGAAGAGCGTCGCCGAGGTGACCGAGGAGCTCAAGGCCCTCTGACCCGGTGCCGTGAGTGGTAGCGGGTGCTCCGGCACTCGTTACCACTCACCGTCCTCCCTCGCTGCGCTCGGTCGACCGCTTCGCGGACCACGCTGTATCCATGGTTCGGTCGCTCCGCTCCTCACGACACGTCAGAGCCCGGCCTGCTCCAGCGCGGCGTCGTACAGCTCGCTTGCTTCCTTCTCGCTGCGTCCGGACTCGAGCGCGCTCTGGTAGACGGCCAGCACGTCGCGCTGCACCCGTTCGTAGCGGGCCATCCAGCGTTCGCTGTCGACCCGCCAGTAGCCGACGGCGTCGAGCTGGTCGCGTCCCCAGCCGTGCTCCGTGCGCAGGAACTTGCGGACCTCCCGGGCCTCGCCCGCCTCGCCCGCGAACCAGGCGTAACCCGGGCCCGGGGGCAGTGGACAGCCACGGACCCGGTCGCCCAGCACGCTCGGGGCGACCCCGTTGCCGGTGCCGATGCACGCGTCCACCGTGACGCCCGACTCCTGCGGCAGCATGGCGAGCTCCTGCTCGTCGATGACCTCGACGATGACGTGCGCGGGCACGGCCGGATCCCGCTCCTCGAGGATCCGGGCCAGTGCCGGGACGCCTGCGAGGTCGGCGACGAGCAGCTGCCACCGCGTGCCGGCGCCGGGCGGTACCAGCTGCGCGGCCTGCTGAGCTCCACCGTGTCGCCGGGCGTGGCCCGCGCGGCCCACCGGGCGGCGACGCCGCCGTCGTGCACGACGAAGTCGACGGTCATCTCGCCGCGGGTGGGGTCGAAGGCGCGCACGCTGTAGTTGCGGCCGATCGGCTCGCCCTCCGGGGCGCCGTCCCGGAACCAGAGGGCCACGGCCTCGTCCGGCACCCCGATCGGCACGTACGCGGCGAGGTCACCGTCCCCGAGAACGATCCTGATCATGTGCGGTCCGAGCGCGCTGACGGTGCGTACCCGTGCGGCGAGCAGGTCCGGTGGGCCGCTCATCGTGCTGCCGCGGTCGGCTCAGGGGAACTGATCACGAGGTGAGGCTAGCCTCACCACAGCGGGCGGGGCGAGGTGCGCGCGGCCACAGTGCGGCAAGGCCACCTCCACGCGCCGTTGCGGGGAAGTGGTCTTGCCGCACGGGCCTCAGCAGCAGCGGCTGCCGGGTCTGGCGTCGGCCGCCGCGATCCGGCGGCGCTCGAACTCGCGCCGGGACAGCGGCGGGGTGTGCCCGTGCTCGCGCGCGTGCCGCTCGAGGTAGCGCTCGTACTGGGTCTCCCCGGTCAGCTCGCGCAGGTACCAGCGCACGCCCCGCCAGGCCCGCACGAGTGTGGTCACGACCGTTCCCCGGCGGCGGCGAGCGCCCGCTTCTCCTCCGCCGTGGCGATGAGCCCCGACGGCGCCACGATCGTCGACGGCACCGCGGGCGCTCCGTGCTGGGCAGCTGCTCGGACGAGGTCAGCGCCCGGTACCAGACCAGCATGGCGTTCGCGATCACGATGATGATCAGGACCGCGAACAGCACGGACAGCACGCCGTCCACCGTGGAGTTCAGGACGACGGTGTGCATCTGGCCGATGTCCTTCGCGGGTGCCAGCACCTCGCCCTGCTCCAGTGCCGCGGCGTACTTGTCCCGCTGGGCGAAGAAGCCGAGCTTCGGGTCCGGCGAGAACACCTTCTGCCAGCTCGCCACGAGCGTGACGGCGGCGTCCCACGCGAGCGGGATCAGCGTCACCCATGCGTACCTCGCGCGCCCGTCTTGATCAGGATCGTGGTCGCCACCGTGAGCGCGACGGCCGCGAGCAGCTGGTTGGCGATGCCGAACAGCGGGAAGAGCTGGTTGATGCCGCCCAGCGGGTCGGTGACGCCCGCGTAGAGGAAGTAGCCCCACGCGAGCACGACGACCGCGCTGGTGATCCACTGGCCCGGCTTCCAGTTCGCGTTCGCGAACGGCTTGTAGACGTTGCCGAGGGTGTCCGACAGCATGTAGCGCCCGACGCGGGTGCCGGCGTCCACCGTGGTGAGGATGAACAGCGCCTCGAACATGATCGCGAAGTGGTACCAGAACGCCTTCAACGCGTCGCCGCCGAACACGCCGGAGAAGATCTCCGACATGCCGACCGCGAGGGTGGGCGCACCGCCGGTCCTGGCCACCAGCGTGCTCTCCTGCACGGCCGCGGCTGCTGCGGACAGCTCCTGCGGTGTGATCGTGAAGCCGAGGTTGTTCACGGCCTGCGACGCCGACTCGACCGTGCTCCCCAGCACGCCGGCGGGGGCGTTCATCGCGAAGTAGAGGCCGGGGTCGAGGATGCAGGCGGCGATCAGGGCCATGATCGCGACGAAGGACTCCATGAGCATCGCGCCGTAGCCGATGAGCCGGACCTGCGACTCCTTCTGGATCAGCTTCGGCGTGGTGCCCGACGAGACCAGCGCGTGGAAGCCGGACAGCGCGCCGCACGCGATCGTGATGAACACGAACGGGAACAGCGACCCGGCGAACACCGGCCCGGCGCCGGTGAAGGCGAACTCGGTGAACGCCTGGGTGTTCATGACCGGCGCCGTGAAGATCACGCCGATCGCGAGCAGGCCGATCGTGCCGATCTTCATGAAGGTCGACAGGTAGTCACGCGGGGCGAGCAGCATCCAGACCGGCAGCACCGATGCGGCGAAGCCGTAGACGATCAGGCAGATCACCAGCGTGCGCGGGTCGAGGGTGAACGTCTCGGCCCAGCTCGAGTTCTGCACCCAGCCACCCGCGACGATCGCGAGCAGCAGCAGCGCCACCCCGATGATGCTGGTCTCGATGACCCTGCCGGGACGGATGTTGCGCAGGTAGAAGCCCATGAAGATGGCGATCGGGATCGTCATCGCGATGGAGAACGTGCCCCACGGGGAGTGCGCGAGCGCGTTCACGACCACGAGCGCGAGCACCGCGAGCAGGATGATCATGATCGCGAACACGGCGATGAGCGCCGCGACGCCGCCGACGACGCCGATCTCGTCGCGGGCCATCTGGCCGAGGCTGCGCCCGTCGCGCCGCATCGAGAAGAAGAGCACGACCATGTCCTGCACGGCGCCGGCGAAGATGACGCCGAAGATGATCCAGATCGTGCCGGGGAGATAGCCCATCTGGGCGGCCAGCACCGGGCCGACGAGCGGGCCCGCGCCTGCGATCGCGGCGAAGTGGTGGCCGAACAGCACCCGCCGGTCCATCGGCTGGAAGTCGGTGCCGTTGTCCAGGCGTTCCGCGGGCGTCGCCCGGTCGTCGTCGGCCTGCAGCACGCGCTTGACGATGAAGCGCGCGTAGAAGCGGTAGGCGATGGCGTAGGACCCGAGCGCGGCCACCACCAGCCAGATCGCCGAGACGTTCTCCCCGCGGGAGACGGCCAGCACGCCCCACGCCACCGCGCCGACGACGGCGACGGCGGTCCAGATCAGCACCGAGCGCGGGTTCATCCGCGCACGGGCCTCGGTGAGCGTCATGCCCTGCCTCCGGGGGTGAGCCGGGGTTCCAGCCTCTGCAACATCACATCTCCTTGCCTCCCGCGGCGCCGTCGCCGCGATCCGAGCAGTAGTTGCCGACGCGCGGCATCCGGTTGACAGCCGGTGCGCACATTCCCGGTCCTTCCCCATCGGCCGGCATGGACACGGACGGAATCGCCTGATGAGGTGTGGATGCCATGGACGAGCCGCTGGCCACTCTCGCGTTCATCGCCGTGCTGGGCGTGACGTCGACGCTTGCGTTCTCCGCCCGCTGGTTCCACCGGCGCGACGTCCTGCCGCACCTCGAGGGATGGGCGCTGGGCGACCGGAGGTTCGGCACCGGGGTCAGCTGGTTCCTGCTGGGCGGCTCGATCTTCACGGCGTACACGTTCGCCGCCGTACCCGGCCTCGCGTACGGCACCGGCGCGCTCGGCTTCTTCCCACTGACCTACACGGTGATCCTCTGCCCGGTCCTGTTCGTGCTGCTGCCCCGGCTGTGGACAGCGGCGCGGGAGACCGGCGCGGTGACGGTGGCCGACTACGTGCGTGCGCGCTACGACTCGCCCGCGCTCATGCTCGTCGTCGCGCTCACCGGCGTGCTGGCGACGATGCCCTACATCGCACTGCAGCTGCTCGGGGTGCGTGCGGTCCTCGCGGCGGGCGGACTGTACCCGGAAGGCCTGGCCGGTGACCTGGTGCTCACCGCCGTCTTCGCCGTACTGGCGGGCGCACGTTCCGCAGCGGGTTGCGCGCCCCCGCCGTGATCTCGCTGGCCAAGGGCGTGCTCGTGTTCGGGGCGGCGTTCGGGGTGGTGACGGTGGCCGTCGAACGTCTCGGCGGCTTCGCCGCGATGTTCGACGGCGCGGAGCGCGAGCTGGGCGCGAGCGGTGGGCTGCTGCTCGACCCGGCCCTGCACCCGGCCTTCGCCACCCTCGCGCTGGGCTCCGCGCTCGCCCTCCCGATGTACCCGCACGTGCTCACCGCGGCGTTCGCCGCCGACGGTCCCGGCACGCTGCGCCGCAGCGCCATCGCCCTGCCGGCGTGGACGTTCGTGCTCGGCCTCTTCGGGCTGCTCGGTATCGCCGCGCTGGCAGCGGGCATCACCGCGCCGGTGGGCAACGCCGAGGTCGCCGTCCCGCTGCTGGTGCGGGACCTGCTCCCCGAGCTGGCGAGCGGCGCGGTGTTCGGGGCGCTCGTCGTGGGCGCGCTGGTGCCGGCGGCCGTCATGTCGGTGGCGGTCGCGGCGCTCTTCACCCGCAACATCTACGTCGAGTTCTTCCTGCCGCACGCCACCCCCAAGCACGAGGTGCGGGTGGCGCGCTGGGTGTCGCTGCTCGCGAAGGTGGCCGCGCTCGCGTTCGTGTTCGGGCTGCGCGAGCAGGACGCCATCAACCTGCAGCTGCTCGGCGGGATCTGGATCCTCCAGACGTTCCCGGCCGTCGCGCTCGGGCTGTTCACCGGCTGGTGGCACCGCTCGGCACTGCTCGCCGGCTGGGCGGCCGGGATGGTCGTGGGCACCGTGCTCGCCGTGCTGGGCGGGTTCACCTCCGTGGTCGCCATCGGACCGGTCCTGCTCTACGTCGCCGTCGTCGCCCTCGCGGTGAACCTCGCCGTGGCCGCGATGCTCACCCCCGTGTTCTCCGGTCGCGGCATGTGGCGGGCGGAGGCCGCGACGTGAAGGACATCCGCACCGTGGTGCGGGGTGCTGCGCCGTCATCGGACCTCGACCGCGAGCGCGAGGAGGCGATCGCGGAGCTGTTCGAGCTCCACCACCTGCCGCTCGTGCGGCTGGCCGTGCTGCTGGGCGCCGACGACGCCGAGGACGTCGTGGCGGAGGCGTTCTACCAGCTCTACCGCCGGTGGCGGCGGCTGCGCAGCCTGATGCGGCGGCGAACTACCTGCGTTCGGTGGTGGTGAACCTGACGCGCATGCGCATCCGGCACCTGCAGGTGGTGCGCAAGCACGCGGCCCGCGACGGCGCCGAGACGGCCCACGCCGTGTCCGGCGAGGAGCACGCGGTGCTGCGGGACGATCAGAAGGCGCTGGTGGACGCGGTGCGCGCGTTGCCGGCCCGGCAGCGGGAGGCGTTGGTGTTACGGTTCTGGCTCGACCTGCGCGAGAGCGAGATCGCAGAGGCGATGGGGATCACGGCGGGATCGGTCAAGGTGCACGTCTCCCGCGGGATGGCTGCGCTGTCGCGGGTGCTCGAGGAGCGGCGATGACCACACCGGGCGCGACGAACGGCTGCGCGAGGCGTTCGACGCACTCGCGTCGGGCGTGCGCGCCGACCCCGGCGCGTACCGCCGGGCGAGCGCGGGATGGCGGCGGCGCTACCGGCGCAGGCGGCTGGTGCTGGCGATCCTCGCCGCACTGGTCTTCACCGCCGCCGACGCCGTGGGGCTGTGGGCGCTGAGCCAGGCCGACCCGAACACCCACGTGATCTTCTCCGACGAGGTGACCGGGCCGATGACGCCGGGTCAGGTGGACCGAATCGGCCAGCCCTGACGCGGTGTCGAGGCGACCGCACACATCGTCGTGGGGCCGCACACATGGTCGGGAATGTGTGCGGTGCGGGGACGGGGTGTGCGGTGGTCTGGCCGTCACTCCCGTTGTCGGCGCATGAGGGCACGGACGTCGGCGACGGGGCCGAGGTGGTGGAGCTTGTCCGGGTTGATGACGGATCGGATGGTCTGGACGGCGCCGTCGGCGATGTCGAGCACGAAGACGTTGGTGATCTGCTCGTCCGGGTCGAGCACGATCGCCCCCGGCTGACCGTTGATCTCGCGGAGCTGCACGTGGACGCCCAGCTCGTGCATCTGGCGGCCGAGCGCGGCGAACAGCCGCGAGACCTTGTCGACACCCGCGATCGGCACCATCCACTGCGGGGCCTTGCCGCCACCGTCCCCGTAGACGACGACGTCGGCGGCCAGGGTGTCGACCAGCTCGTCCATGTCCCCGTCGGTGACCGCGGCGAAGAACCGTTCGGCGAGCTCCCGCTGCTCCTGGCGGGAGGCGTCGAACCGCCGCCTGCTCTCCTCGAGGTGCTTCCGAGCACGGGTGGCGAGCTGGCGACTGTTCGCCTCGTTCCTGCCGACTATCCGGGCCACCTCGCCGTACTCGTAACCGAACACGTCGTGCAGCAGGAAGACCGCCCGCTCCACCGGGTTCAGCCGCTCCAGCACGAGGAGGAACGCCATCGACAGCGAGTCGGCCCGCTCGGCCTGCATCGCCGGGTCCTCCTTCCCGCGGTCGGTGAGCAGCGGCTCCGGCAGCCACTGCCCCACGTAGGACTCGCGGCGCACCCGTGCCGAGCGCAGGTGGTCGATCGCGAGCCGGGTCTCACCGCCGACAGGTAGGCGCGCGTCGACTCGACCGGGTGCTGTGCGAGTGCTCGCTGGTGGCGCAGGAAGGTCTCCTGCACGACGTCCTGCGCGTCGCTGACGGTGCCGAGCATCCGGTAGGCGATGGAGAACAGCAGCGGGCGCAGCGCTTCCGCCGGTTCGTCGGGACCGGTCATCCGCGTGACTCCGGGGGCACCACCGGGTCGGTCAGCCCGTGGCGGAAGCCGTCGCGCCAGCTGGCCCAGGCCGGGTGCCAGCCCAGCTCGCGCTTCGCCTTCGCGTTGGACGAGCCCCGGCCCTCGGTCATCCAGCGCACCACGACCTCTACCGCGAGCGGTCGCGCGAGCCATGCCGGAACCCGTATCGGCGGCTTCGCACCCACCGACTCGGCGAGGTGGGGCAGCCACTCCGCCACGGGCGCCGGGTCGTCGTCGGTGACGTTGTAGACGCCGGCTTCACCGCGTTCCACGGCAGCGACGGTGGCGGCAGCGGCGTCGTCGAGGTGGATGAACGACCACACGCCGGTGCCCGCCCCGACGATCGGCATCTTGCGCGCGCGGACCATCTCGACCATCGACTCGGACGCACCCGGCCCGTAGAAGTTGCCGTAGCGCAGGACGATCCCGGTGAGCGGCGCCTCGGTGACCGCGCGTTCCAGGAACCGGATCGCGGCCATGCTCTCCCGCTGTGCCTTCGCAGGCTCGGGGTCGAGGGGCTCGTCCTCGGACTTGACCGGCCCACCGGTGCGGCTGTTGTTCCACCCGATGTAGCTCTGCGCGACGACCTTCCCGACGTCGCTCGCCTGCGCCGCGGCGAGCAGGTGCCTGGTGCCGGCCGTCCGCAGCTCGTTGGTGGTGGCGAACCAGCGGTCGAACCGGCGCAGGTCCGCCGCGGCGGCGAGCGCCGTCATCTGGTGCACGATCGCGTCCGGCCGCGCCTCGGCGACCGCCTGCCCGACAGCGGCCCCGTCCAGCCCGTCCACCACCACCGGGTGGGCGCCGAGGGCCTGCAGCTCACCGGCCTTGCCCGCGCTCCGGGTGGTCGCGGTGACCTCGTGCCCGCGCGCAACCAACCGGGGCACCAACCGCCGTCCCAACGCACCTGTCCCACCTGCGACGAACACCCGCATCACGGTCTCCATCCGCCTCTTCGGTCTCTTGCCTCCTGGGACGAGACACCCGGTTGACCGGTGACAGTGGCACTGGTCACAGCACTGGCTGTTGAGGGCTCGCGCGCGGTCGCTGTCGTCCTCGCAAGGCCCGCTGAATCTGCGAGGACGCTGCCCGGCGTGCGAACCCGCCTCACACCGCGGGCAGGGCGTCGGTCTCCTCCGGGGTGTCGAGCGGGTGGGCGATCTCGTCGGCGGGCAGGCGCCAGCCCAGGATGGCGGCCGCGGCCAGGAAGACCGGGATGAGGCCGGCCAGCACGAACGTCATCGGGATGCCCAGTGCCTCGCCGACCGGCCCCGCCACCGCCATCGAGATCGGCATGAGGGCGAGCGAGACGAAGAAGTCGAGGCTGGAGACGCGCCCGAGCAGGTGCGGCGGAACGCGGCGCTGCAGGAGCGTGCCCCAGATGACCATCGCGGCCGAGCCGGTGAACCCGACGACGAATGCGGCGACCGCCATGACCCACAGCTGGGTGGTGAGGCCGATCAGGGCGAGCGGCGCCGCGCCCGCCCCCCACAGGAGGATCATCACGGTGAGGTAGCGCCGGGGCAGCCGCCACGAGGACACGACGAGCGACCCGACGGCGCCGCCGACGCCGAACGCGCCGAGCACGAGCGCGAAGCTGCTGGCGCCGCCGCCGGTCTGGTCGCGCACCGCGAACGGCAGGAGCACCTCGAACGGCCCGATCAGCACCAGCACGTAGAGCGTGGCGAAGGCCAGCGTGGCGAACAGCCAGCCGGTGCGGAACAGGTAGCGGAAGCCTTCGGCGAGGTCGCCGAGCACCGAGCTGCGCTCGGCCGCCGGTGGAACGGCGACGGCCCGCATCGCCACCAGGGTGACCGCGGCGACCCCGTAGACGGCACCCGCGAGCAGCAGCGCGATGCTCGGGGCGAAGGCGCCGACCAGCACGCCTGCCAGGGCCGGGCCGAGCGCCTGCTGGGCCACCGGGCGCAGGGTGCCCTCGACGCCGTTGGCCGCGAGCAGCTCGTGGGCGGGGAGCAGGGTGGGCAGGATCGCCGAGTAGGCGGGGAAGAAGAAGGCCTCGGCCGCGCCGAGCACGAACGCGATGACGGCGAGGTGCCACAGCTGCAGCGCGCCCACGACGGCCAGCAGGCCCGCGGTGCCTGCCGCGACGACCCGGACGCCCTCGACGCCGAGCAGGAGGGCCCGCTTGGGCAGCCGGTCGGCGGCGACACCACCGCCGAGCGCGCTGACCAACAGGCCGACCGCGGTGGCCGTGGCCACCAGCGAGAGCTCTGCCGGGCCGCCGCCGAGCGCGATGACCTGGTAGACGCCTGCGACGATCCACAGGCCGCTCGCGAACAGCGATGCCGCCATCGAGGTGACGAGCAGGCGGTACTCGCGGTGGCGGAACGGCCGCAGCGGCCGAGGCAGGCGGGAGGCGTGCGGTTCTGCGGTCATCACCGTTCCACGGGACTACATGAAGCCTGGTCGAGGTCAAGTGACGGTAACGCCCCACACCGACAGGATCATCCGGTTTCGGGCACGGCCGGCGGGTGCGTGCAACCGGGTGTTCGTGCCCGCGTACACTGGTCTTTCGGCGCGCTACTGGCGCCGGTTCCGTCGTGCCTCCCGCACCTCACGGTCCCGGAGCAGCGACGTGCCCGAGCACGGAACGACAAGAGTACGTCCACCTGTCACGGAACGCGGAGGACATGGCCAAGAAGGACGGGGCGATCGAGGTCGAGGGCCGGGTCGTCGAGCCCCTGCCGAACGCGATGTTCCGCGTGGAGCTGGAGAACGGACACCGGGTCCTCGCACACATCAGCGGCAAGATGCGTCAGCACTACATCCGGATCCTCCCCGAGGACCGCGTCGTGGTGGAGCTGTCGCCGTACGACCTGACCCGCGGCCGCATCGTCTACCGCTACAAGTGACGACACAACCGAGAGAGCGACGGACGTGAAGGTCCAGCCGAGCGTCAAGAAGATCTGCGACAAGTGCAAGGTGATCCGCCGTCACGGGCGGGTCATGGTGATCTGCGAGAACCTGCGCCACAAGCAGCGCCAGGGCTGATCACCCGCTAGTCGCGACCCAACAGAGGAACCCAGCGCACCTACCGCGCCACACGGGCGCCACCACCCCCGGAACCAGGCCGGGGCCCGGAAACGAGCACCTCCGGGACGGGCGTTGGGAAGACCTGGCGAACAACGACAGGAGAACGCTGCCGCATGGCACGCCTTTCCGGCGTCGACCTCCCCCGCGAGAAGCGGATGGAGATCGCGCTGACCTACATCTACGGGATCGGGCGCACTCGGTCCAAGGAGATCCTCGAGGCCACCGGTATCAGCCCGGACCTGCGCTCGCGGGATCTCACGGACGAGGACGTCGCCGCCCTCCGCGAGTACATCGAGGGCAACTACCGCGTCGAGGGTGACCTGCGCCGCGAGGTGCAGGCCGACATCCGCCGCAAGATCGAGATCGGTGCGTACCAGGGGATCCGGCACCGCCGGGGCCTGCCGGTGCGCGGCCAGCGCACCAAGACCAACGCCCGCGGCCGCAAGGGTCCCAAGAAGACGGTCGCCGGCAAGAAGAAGGCAGGTAAGAAGTAATGCCGCCCCGCAGCCGCGCCGCCGGGCCCAAGAAGGTCCGCCGCAAGGAGAAGAAGAACGTCGCCGTGGGCCAGGCCCACATCAAGAGCACGTTCAACAACACGATCGTCTCGATCACCGACCCGGCCGGTGCCGTGATCGCGTGGGCCTCCGCGGGCCACGTCGGTTTCAAGGGCTCGCGCAAGTCCACGCCGTTCGCGGCGCAGATGGCCGCCGAGAACGCCGCCCGCAAGGCGCCGAGCACGGCATGAAGAAGGTCGACGTGTTCGTGAAGGGCCCCGGCTCCGGCCGGGAGACCGCGATCCGTTCACTGCAGGCCGCCGGTCTCGAGGTCGGCACGATCTCCGACGTCACCCCGCAGCCGCACAACGGTTGCCGTCCGCCCAAGCGGCGCCGGGTCTAGGGGAGAGGGAGTAACCAGACATGGCTCGTTACACCGGCCCCATGACCCGCAAGTCCCGCCGGCTGAAGGTCGACCTCGTCGGCGGTGACCAGGCGTTCGAGCGCCGCCCCTACCCGCCCGGCCAGCACGGCCGGATCCGGATCAAGGAGACCGAGTTCCTCCTGCAGTCGCAGGAGAAGCAGAAGGCCAAGTTCGCCTACGGCGTGCTGGAGCGGCAGTTCAGCCGCTACTACGTCGAGGCCAACCGCCGCCAGGGCAAGACCGGCGACAACCTGCTGCAGATCCTCGAGTCCCGGCTGGACAACGTCGTGTACCGGGCGGGTCTCGCCCGCACCCGGCGGATGGCGCGCCAGCTGGTGGCGCACGGTCACTTCCTCGTCAACGGCGAGAAGGTGAACATCCCCAGCTACCGGGTGTCGAGGTACGACATCATCGACGTGCGGCCCAAGTCGCTGGGCACGGACCCGTTCATCATCGCCAAGGAGCTCCTCGGCGACCGTCCGGTCCCGGCCTGGCTCCAGGTCGTCCCCTCGAACATGCGGATCCTGGTGCACCAGCTCCCCGAGCGGGCCCAGATCGACACGCAGGTCAACGAGCAGCTGATCGTCGAGCTCTACAGCAAGTAGGGCTCGAATCCCCCGGTCCCGCAGGGTGGGACCGGGGGCCTCACTGCGGCATCAAATAGCGGTTGCCGCAGGGTGTTAGGAGGCACCACACCATGCTGATCTCTCAGCGCCCCACCCTCGCCGAGGAAGCGGTCGTCGACACCCGTTCCCGGTTCGTCATCGAGCCGCTGGAGCCGGGCTTCGGCTACACGCTGGCAACTCGCTCCGGCGCACGCTGCTCTCCTCCATCCCCGGCGCCGCCGTCACGAGCATCCGCATCGACGGCGTCCTGCACGAGTTCACCACCGTGCCCGGGGTCAAGGAGGACGTCACCGACATCATCCTGAACCTCAAGGAGCTCGTGGTCAGCTCCGAGGAGGACGAGCCGGTCACGATGTACCTGCGCAAGCAGGGCCCCGGCACCGTCACAGCGGGCGACATCGTGCCGCCCGCCGGTGTCACCGTGCACAACCCGGACCTGCACATCGCCACCCTGAACGACAAGGGCCGCCTCGAGGTGGAGCTCGTCGTCGAGCGGGGCCGCGGCTACGTGCCGGCCATGCAGAACAAGGCCACCGGCGCCGAGATCGGCCGCATCCCGGTCGACTCGATCTACTCGCCGGTCATGAAGGTTACCTACAAGGTCGAGGCCACCCGCGTCGAGCAGCGCACCGACTTCGACAAGCTGGTGCTCGACGTCGAGACCAAGCCCTCGATCACCCCGCGGGACGCGCTGGCCTCGGCCGGCAAGACCCTGGTGGAGCTGTTCGGGCTCGCCCGCGAGCTCAACGTCGACGCCGAGGGCATCGAGATCGGCCCGTCGCCGCAGGAGGCCGACACCATCGCGGCCTTCGCGATGCCGATCGAGGAGCTGGACCTCACCGTCCGCTCCTACAACTGCCTCAAGCGCGAGGGCATCCACACCGTGGGTGAGCTGGTGGGCCGCAGCGAGGCCGACCTGCTCGACATCCGCAACTTCGGCGCCAAGTCCATCGACGAGGTCAAGATGAAGCTCGTCGGCCTCGGGCTCGCGCTCAAGGACAGCCCGCCCGGATTCGACCCGTCGGCCGCGGCCGTCGAGTACGGGTCCGAGGCGTTCGACCCCGACCACTTCGGGGACGACGGCCAGGACTACGCAGAAACGGAGCAGCTGTAGCCATGCCTCAGCCCACCAAGGGGCCCCGCCTCGGCGGGTCACCCGCGCACCAGCGGCTGATCCTGGCCAACCTGGCCACGGCGCTGTTCGAGCACGGCCGCATCACCACCACCGAGGCGAAGGCGCGCCGGCTGCGGCCGTACGCCGAGCGGCTGATCACCAAGGCGAAGCGGGGCGACCTGCACAACCGCCGGGAGATCATGAAGGTCATCCGCGACAAGTCGGTCGTGCACCGGCTCGTCGAGGAGATCGGGCCGTTCTTCTCCGACCGCAACGGTGGCTACACGCGGATCACCAAGACGCTGCCGCGCAAGGGCGACAACGCCCCCATGGCCGTGATCGAGTTGGTCTCGCAGAAGACCGTCACCGACGAGGCCGACCGCGCCCGCCGGGTCGCGGCCTCGCAGCAGCAGAAGGCCGCTGCCCCGGCTCCCGCCGAGGAGGCCGCGCCCGCGGAGGACACCGCGGCCGAGGCCACCGAGGCCGTCGAGGAGAGCACCTCCACCGAGGGCGCGCCGTACGGCGAGGGCAGCCACGCCCCGCTGGAGGACGCGTCCGAGGCCCCGGAGGGCTTCCCGATCAAGGGCAACGAGGACTCGAAGCTGTACCACGTCCCCGGGTCGGCGCACTACGACCGCACCGTGGCCGAGGTCTGGTTCGCCACGCCGGAGGCCGCCGAGGCCGCCGGTTTCCAGCTGCCCGCCTCCCAGCGTGAGGACAGCGACTCCGAGGAGTCCTGATCCCAGTGCCCCCCGTCGAGCCCGCCGCCCACCCGGACGGCGGGCTCGACGGCGTCGTGGAGCCCCAGTCGCGGTTCCGGCTCGACATCGCCTACGACGGCACCGACTTCTCCGGGTGGGCCCGCCAACCCGGCCGCCGCACGGTGTGCGGGGTGCTGGAGGAGGCGCTGGGTGTCGTCCTGCGTACGCAGGTGGCGCTCACCGTGGCCGGGCGCACGGATGCCGGCGTCCACGCCACCGGGCAGGTCGCCCACGCCGACCTCGACGCCGGTCTCGACGTGACGTGGCTGGTGCGCCGGCTGGCGCGGCTGCTGCCTCCGGATGTCCGGGTGAGTGCGGTGACCGCCGTGCCCGCCGAGTTCGACGCCCGCTTCTCCGCGTTGCGCCGCCACTACCGGTACCGGGTGGCCACCGCCCCGTTCGGCGCCGAGCCGCTGCGCGCCCGGGACACGCTCGCGTGGCCGTACCCGGTCGATCTCGACGCGGTGCGGGCCGCATCGGACGGCCTGCTGGGGGAGCACGATTTCGCGGCGTTCTGCAAGCGGCGCGAGGGTGCCACCACGGTGCGGGCGCTGCAGGAGCTCACGTGGACGCGCGACGGGGACGGGGTGGTGCAGGCGGTGGTGGCGGCCGACGCGTTCTGCCACTCGATGGTGCGCAGCCTGGTCGGGGCGTTGCTCGACGTCGCGCGGGGTCGCCGGGCGCCCGACTGGCCCGCGGCGCTGCTGCGCCGCGCGGAGCGGGCGAGCGAGGTGGCGGTGGCGCCGGCACACGGTCTCACGCTGGTGGCTGTCGACTACCCACCTGCGGCGGAGCTCGCCGCCCGTGCCCGCACGACGCGCAGGCTGCGCGTGCCGCCGACCTGAGAGTTCGTTCGGCCGAACGGGTTATCCCCCCCAGGTCGCACCTGTGTGTCATCTCGAATTCGCCCAGGTGTCATTCACACGAAGGGGGACAACACGTACGGTGACGCCAGCCGTATCGTGTCACCCGATAGATCGAGCCTCAGCTATTGCGCGCCGGCGAACGGAGACGCCTTGACGACGATGCCTGAGATCCGGCTGGAAGAGCTGGATCCCACCACCGCCGCCATCCAGGAGGTCTCCCACGGCGGCTGCCGGTGCTCGGGGGCTCACGCTGCCCCGCGCACGGTCACCTCGGCGCAGCTGGACCAGGCGGTGCGTCAGCTGCGGGAACGTCGCGGCCGGCCCGCTGCCGAGCAGATGCAGGCCGTCCTGCGTGCGCTCGAGCTCACGGTCCTGCGCGACAACGAACATCGACGTTAATCCTCGCAACGCGGCGTTGCCCCGCACCACCGGCCGGTCGAGAGTGATGCGGTGACCGCCGAACAATCATCCGCTGCCACCGCCGTCGACCGAAGCTACGGCGATCGGGTGACCGCCGTCGAGCCGGGCGGGAACGAGCCGATCCCCGCCGCCGAACGACACGGTAGGCCGCGCCAGCTGTTCTGGACCTGGACCTCGCCGAACCTCGAGTTCGCCACGATCTTCGTCGGCGTGCTGTCGGTGTCGGCGTTCGGGCTGACCTTCCCGCAGGCCGTCGCGGCCGTGCTGCTGGGCAACGGGCTGTCTGCGCTGGCCCACGGGCTGCTGTCGGCGCGGGCCCCGTCCGTCGGCGTGCCGCAGATGGTCCTCGGCCGGGCGGCGTTCGGCTACCGGGGCAACGCCGTGCCGTCGGCGCTGATGACGATCACGTCCGGTTTCGGCTGGTTCGCGGTCAACAGCGTCAGCGCCGCGTTCGCGCTGGAGTCCCTCACCGGCATGCAGGCCGCGGTCTGGCTGGTCGTGGTCGTGCTGGTGCAGATCGGGGTCGCCTTCGTCGGGCACAACCTCGTGCAGGCGTTCGAACGGTTCGCGTTCCCGGTGCTCGCCATCGTCTTCGCGATCGGCGCGGTGATCGTGCTCTCCCGCTCCGACCCGGGGCACGTGCCGGACGGCGGCGGCACCGGAGGGCTCGGCGGGTTCCTGCTCACGGTCGGCGCGGTCGTCGGGTACACGGCGGGCTGGAGCCCGTACGCGGCCGACTACGCCCGCTACCTGCCCGCCGACTCCTCGCGGCTGCGCACCGGACTCGCCGCCGGGCTGGGCTCTTCGGGTCCACGAGCATCCTGATGATCGTGGGCGCGGCGTCGGTGAGCGCCACCGCGGCGGCCGGAGTGGCGTCGGACAACCCCGCCACCGCGTTCGTCGGCGTCCTGCCCGGTGCGCTCGCGGCGCTCACCCTGCTGGCGATCGCGCTCGGTGCGGTGGCCGCCAACGTGCTGAACGTCTACTCGGGTGCGATGGCGTTCCTCAGCGCGGGCGTGACGTGCCGCTGCGCTGGGCGCGCGCCGTGGTAGCGCTCGCGTTCGGGGTGATCGGGTTCGTCATCGCGCTCGTGGCGCTCGCCGACGCCGCCCACAGCTACGAGGCGTTCCTGCTCGTCATCGTCTACTGGATCGGGCCGTGGCTCGGCGTCGTGCTCGCCGACCAGTACCTGCGCCGCGACGGGGTGCCGGTCGGCATGCTCTACGACCGGGCGTTCCGCAACCACGCGGGCGTCGTCGCGCTCCTGGCAGGCATCGTCGTGTCGGTGCCGCTGTTCTCCAACCAGGCGTTGTTCACCGGCCTCGTGCCGCGGCTGGTGCCCGGCGTGGGAGACGTGACGTTCGTCGTCGGGTTCGTGCTGGCGGCGGGGACCTACGCGCTGCTCTTCCGACGGGTTGCGGTGGGCACCGCGGGGCACGCAGAGTGAGGCCCGTGGTTGCAGACCCCGGTCTCCTGCTCGACGTTGCGCTCGACGAGGCGCGGGCCGGCCTCGCGGAGGGCGGCATCCCGATCGGGGCGGCCCTGTTCACGGCCGACGGCACGCTGCTCGGCCGTGGCCACAACCGGCGGGTGCAGGACGACGACCCGTCGACGCACGCCGAGACCGCGGCGTTCCGGGCGGCCGGCAGGCAGCGCGACTACCGCAGCACGGTGATGGTCACGACGCTGTCGCCGTGCTGGTACTGCTCGGGGCTCGTGCGCCAGTTCGGGATCGGGGCACTCGTGATCGGCGAGGCACGCACGTTCCCCGGGGGGCACGACTGGCTCGCCGACCACGGGGTGGCGGTCACGCTCCTCGACGACGACCGCTGCGCCGCGCTCATGACCGACTTCATCGCCGCCCGCCCCGAACTCTGGTACGAGGACATCGGAGAGGTCCCTTCATGATCCCGACCATCGAGCTGTCCGCCTGGCGCGCCGGAGACCCGGCGGTCGGCCCGGCCGTCGACGAGGCGCTGCAGAAGGCCGGGTTCCTGCTGGCGGCGGGCCACGGTGTGGACGATGCGCTGCGCGCCGAGGTGCGGGCCGCGGCACGGCGGTTCTTCGCGCTCCCCGCCGAGGTCAAGCAGGAGTACGCGGTGCGGATCGGCGGGCGGGGCTGGCTCGCGCCCGGTGTCGAGGCCAACGGCAACGTCGAAGGCGTCGAGACGCCGCCGGACCTCAAGGAGTCGTTCGCGGTCGGGCCGGAGACACCCACCGGCGACCCCGGCGTCGACGCGGTGTGGTTCCCGCCGAACGTGTGGCCCGCGGAGGTGCCGGAGCTGCGGGACGCGGTGGGCCGCTACGTGGCCGCGATGACCGCGGTGTCGCGCGAGCTGCTGGAGCTGTGCGCCGACGCACTCGGGCTGCCGCGGGACGCGCTGACGTCGCTCGCGACCAACCCGACGTGGACGTTCAACGTCAACCGCTACCCGCCGCTGACCGAGGTCGGCGAACCTGCACCCGGGCAGTTCCGGATCGGGGCGCACACCGACTTCGGCACGGTCACCGTCCTCGACCGTGAGCCGGGGGCGGGCGGGCTCCAGGTCGACGTCGACGGTGCGGGCTGGTCCGACGCCCCGTACGACCCGGGCGCGTTCACCGTGAACATCGGCGACCTGCTCGCACACTGGACGGGGCTGCGCTGGCGCTCCGGCCGGCATCGCGTGCTCCCGCCGCAGGCCGACGCCCCGGACGAGGAGCTCATCTCGTTGGTGTTCTTCTTCGAGCTCGACCACGACGCGCTGGTCACGCCGCTCGCGCCGCCGGTGGGGCGGCGCGCGGACCTGGAGCCGGTGGTGTCCGCGCCGTTCCTGCGGGAGCGCCTGGACGCCATCTCCGTCGGGTAGCCGTCGCTACACCGAGGCGAACGTGACCTTGTCGGCCACGATCCGCTGCACCTGCTGCAGCACGTCCTCGTCGGTCGAGTAGCCCAGCGACTCGACGCCCACCAGGAACTCGGGCGTCTCGACGTACCGGATCAGGTCGACGATGGTGCGGCCCTGCGGATCGGTGAACTCGATGCGCACGTCGAGCGCGGGGTAGCCGGCCACGGACGTCGGCCTGCTGCCGACCACGCGCCCGTTGTTCGCGGTGGCGGTGTTCGTGGCGGCGATGTCGGCGTCGGCCTCGTAGCCGGTGGGGACCGGGAAGACCGCGAGGTTGCTGACGATGCTCGCGGGCGCCCCGACCGCGCGGTAGAGCGTGCCGCCGCCTGCCGCGTCGCGACGCTCGGACGAGCCGAACATCCAGGCCGTCACGCCGCTGGCCGGATCGGTCACCGGGAGGATGGGGCGCGGGATCCAGCCGTCCGCCATCCAGTCCGCGACCACGTCGGCCTCCTCTCCGAGGCCGGAGATGCTCGGCAGGCTCGGGGTGGTGGGTCCCGGGGTGGGTGCGGGCGTGGTCGTGCGGGGCGCGACCGGGGCCGGCGCGGCGTGCGGTGTTCCCGTGACGGCCACCGAGCATCCGGTGAGCGCGGCACCGGCCACCACGGCGGCGGCGACGGCTCGGACGATCCGGGTGCGGTGGCGGCGGGACATCGGAACCTCCGGGTGTCGGCTGCGGACACCCGGTACGACCGCGACCACCCCGCGCCGGTTGGGGGATCTCGCGGATTCTCCGGAACGGGCCCGCCGCGGCGGTGCCCGCCGCTACCGTCGGCCCGTGTCCCGGCGAGCGAGCTCCGTGCCGGCTCCGGCCACCCGTGACCAGGCCGACGCCTACCGGTTCGGCCTCAGACGGCTCGAAGCGGCGCTCGTGCGTGGCGACCCGGTGCCGCTGCACGAGCAGATCCGCGCTCAGCGGAGGGCGGCGCTGGCCGGTGTCGTGCTCGGGCTGCTCGGCCTGTGCGGCGCCGCGGTGCTCGCCGCGGTGTCGCCGAAGCCCGAATGGGCGAACCAGGTGGTGGTCGTCGGCGCGGGTTCCGGGGCCATGTACGTGGTGGCGCACGGCCCGGACCGGCTCGTCCCGGTGGCCAACCTGTCCGCCGCCCGGCTCGTGCTCGCCGCGCTCCGCGCCGGCGGGCGTGCCGACGCGGCCCGGCAACCGCCGTCCCCGTGCCGGTCCCGGACCCGCTCCTCGACGGGGCACCTCGCACACCGGCCGCCGCGGTGCCCGGCGCGCTCGACGTGCGCCCGGACGTGCCGGGGCCGGCACCGAGCTGGGCCGTCTGCGACGCCGTCACCCCCGACGGCGCGCTCACGGGCACCACGGTGGTCGGCGGTGCGCCGCCGCTCGCGCCGGACCGGCCCGACACCGGGGTGTTGCTGGAGGGCGACGACACGGCATGGCTGGTGACGGCGGGTCGCAGGCACCGTGTCGACGCCGCCGACGCACGGGCGGCCGCCGCGCTGGGGCTCACTGGGCGGGTGCCCCGCGCCGTGACGCCCGCCCTGCTGTCGCTGCTGCCCGAAGGCCCGCCGCTGACCGCCCCGGCCGTCCCCGGGCGCGGCCGGCAGGCGCCGGACGGCCTGCCCGGCCGGGTCGGCGACGTCCTCGTCGCGAGTCCCGCAGGCGGAGCACCGCAGCACTACGTCGTGCTCGCCGGCGGGGTTCAGGAGGTGCCCGCGGTGCTCGCCGAGCTGCTGGGAGCCGTGTCGGGCGGCCGGGAGCCGCTGCCGGTGGGGGCGGCGGAGCTGGCCCGCGCCGCGGTCGTCGACGAGCTCCCCGTCGCGGGCTGGCCGGATGCCGCCCCGCGGCTGGCGGAGGCCGCCGACGCGCCCGTGCTCTGCTGGACGTGGGCCGCGGGCGGTGATCCGGCCGGCGCCGTCTGGACGGGGGCGGCGCCACCCGTCGCGGGCCGGGCCCCGGTGCAGCTCGCGCAGGCCGACGGGCCGGGCGTCCGGGTCGACGCGGTGGCCGTCGGGCCCGGAGGAGCCGTGCGGGGCACCAGTGAGGGCAGCGAGCCGGGCGTCGGGCCGCTGTGGCTCGTGTCCGGCGGTGGCGTGGCCCACGGCGTGGCCGACGACGCCACCGCGGCAGCGCTCGGGATCACCAGCGCGGAACCGGCGCCCGAGGCGGCCCTGCGCCTGCTCCCGGTGGGGCCGCCGCTGGACCTCGCCGCCGCCGGCCGCGTCGCGGACGTGCTCCCCGCCCCGTAACCGCGACTCAGCCGCACCCAGAGCCCGACTCGCGGGAGGGGGGTCAGCGCCGTGGGGTGCGGCGCAGCCTCGCGATGCTCAGCCCTGCCGCGGCGAGCAGCACCGCGGCCGCCAGCAGGTCGAACGGGCGATCCGGCGCCGGTGGGTCGTCGGGCACGGGTCGGGTGCCCGGGAGCTCGGCCGTGAGCGCCGCGGCGCTCGGTCGGCCTTCGGGGCGGGGACGAGGCGGGCGGGCTGGGCGGTGAGCGCCGCAACCGGGTCGACGACGCCGTGGCCCAGCGCGTCGTCGCCCGCGGCAGGCCTGCGGGCCGTTGGCCAGGATGCGGTCCACGACCTCGGCCGCCGGCCAGGATGCGGTCCACGACCTCGGCCGCCGTGAGCTCGGGGAACCGCTCCCGGACCAGCGCTGCGAGCCCCGCCACCCACGGCGTCGCGAAGCTGGTGCCGTCCAGGTCGCCGGTGGTGCCGCCGCCCACCGCGAGCGAGCGCAGACCGGTGCCGGGGGCCGCCACGTCGACCCACGGGCCCGGCACCGTGAACGGGGCCGGGGCGTCGTCGGGGCCGACCGCGCCGACCGTCAGCACGTCGGCGTCGTACCAGCCGGGCAGCGTGACCTGCTCCCGGCCGTCGGCGGTGCAGGACCCGACCCGACGTTGCCGGCTGCCGCGACCACCACGACGTCGGCCTCGGCCGCCGCCCGCAGCGCGGCCTGCAGCGGCGCGCCGGCCGCTCCCGCGCGCACCGCGGGCAGGCAGACCGCCTCGGAGATGTTGACGACGTCCGCGCCCCGGCGGACGGCGAGCACCACCGCGTCCGCGAGCGTGGCCGTGTCGCCCGCCGGGCGGCGCCCGCCGTCCGGACCGGGGACGTCGAACGAGGGGCTGGACTGCCGGATCGCCAGCAGTTGGGCCTCCGGAGCGATCCCGACCGGCGCGGTGGAGCGGTCGCCGCGGACCGGCGCGGCGGCGAGCAGACCCGCCACTGCCGTGCCGTGGCCGTCGCAGTCGTCGAGGCCGTCGCCACCGGTGAGGTAGTCGCCGCCGCCGCGCAGCCGGGATCCGAGCAGCGCGTGCGGCGCTATCCCGGTGTCGATCACCGCGATCACCTGGCCGCGCCCTCCGGCGAGCTGCTGGACGTCGTCGAGCCGCAGCCGCGCGGCGACGCTGCCCGGCCCGGACGGGACGCCCGGCCCGGACGGGACGCCCGGCGCGTCGGCGCGTGGGGGATCGCAGCGGGCCGCCGCCCGGATCCCCGGTGCCGGACCCGGCGGCAGGCCGCGGGGAGGCGCCACGCGGACGAGCGGCGGCCCCGGTGGCAACGGGTCGGCCGTGGGGCCGGGGGCGATCGCCTGCGCAGCGGACGCCGGGGCGACCACGGCGGGTGCCGGTGGCGCGGCCGGGACGGCGAGGACCGGGAGGACCCCCACGAGGGCCGCTGCCGCGAAGCCGAGCGCGGGCCGCGGGTTCACGACCCGCGGACCAGCTGGAACAGGCCCATCGCCGCGAGCGCCAGCGGCACGGTGACGGCGATGAGGACCACGTCGAGCAGATCGACCGCCCGCCGCGCCACCGGTGACCCGGCGGGGCCGCTGCGCCCGAGGGCGACCAGCCCCAACCCGGTGACCGCGAGCAGGACGCCGACCGCGACCAGCCGGGGCATCAGGTCCGACCGCGCGGTCGTCAGCAGCCCGAGACCGGCCAGGCCGACGGTCGCGCAGGCGAGCAGCGTGCGGGACGGCGCGAGGTCGGCGAAACCGCGCGACCGCAGCGCGAGTGCCGCGACGATCACGCAGGCCAGCGCGGGCCCGGCCCAACCACCGGCCGCCGCGGCCGAGAGCGCTCCCGCGACGGCGACGGCGGCGCACCCGGCGGCGAGCCCGGCGAGGTAGCCGCGAGCGAGATCGGCGCGCTCGGCGAACTCCTCGGGCGGCAGGACGTCCGTGCCGCGGTCGGCCTCCACCAGTTCGGCCCCGTCGCCGGGCACCACGGGGCGGGGCAGTCCGGACAGCCGTAGTGCGAGGCGCGGCAGGAGCGGGCCGGCGACGACGGCCAGCGCGCCCACCGCCGCCGCGACGGACGACGGTGGGCTCTCGAAACGCAGCACCACGAGGCGCCCAGGCCCACCGGCACGGCGGCCACCACGACGGCGACGAGCGTCGGCGCCACCACCCGCAGCGCGATCGTGGCGCGAACGGCCGCGGTGCCTGCGGCCGCGGTGGCCAGCAGCAGCTGCGCCGCACCCGCAGCGCGATCGTGGGCGCAACGGCCGCGGTGCCTGCGGCCGCGGTGGCCAGCAGCAGCTGCGCCGCGGCGGGGGAGGCGGGCACTGCCGCCCAGCCGGCCGCGGCCGCGAACAGCACGGCCGCGAAGGCCGCGGCACGCCCCACGAGGTCGGTGTGGGGGCCGGGCTCCACGCGGGCCGACCGGGCCGCCAGACCGATGGCGGCCACGGCGGCGAGCGCACCGACGACCGCCCGTGGCACCGCGGAGCCGGGGGACCCGGTCGCCAGCACCACGCGCCCGCTGCGGCCGCGAGCAGCACCGCGGCGGCGGCGAACCGCCGATCGTCGCGCGCCGCATCCCCCGCACCGGAAGCGAGCGCGTCGACCGGATCGTCGAACACCGGCGGCGCCGGTGGCGGGACGTCCGGCGCGAGCCGCAGCAGCTCGCCGTCGGGCACGCCCAGCTCGGCGAGCGACGCCCCCGGCGGGAGCGGTGCCCCCGCCGCGGCCGTGAGCCGCCAGGGGACCGGCCGCACGCCGAACACGGGCTCGCCGACCAGGTCGAGCACCATCGGGACCAGCTCGGCCACCGGCACGTCGGAGGGCAGCGCCACGTCCACGGTCGCCCTGGGCGCGAGCAGGGTGAGGCGGCGGTACGGCATGCGGGACGACGCCTCCTGACCTGCGGCGAGCATGGCGATCCCCTCCGGGGTGGCGGCTTCCACGACTTGCCCGAAACGGCCACGGCGCCGCCCGTCGGCTGCCTAGCATCGCAGCGCCCGCGGCACTGCGGGGGCGGATTCGCCGAACTGCCGGGGGCCGGCCGGCGAACTCGCCCGAGCGAGCGGAGGCGAGTAGATGACGAGCCGACCGAGGCCGGTCCCACCCCGGATGCCGGGCGGCGAGCTCATGCTCGAACCGCCGCCGGAACCGGAGCGGATCGTCCCGCCCGGGGTGCTGCAGCGGATGCTGCCGCTGGTGATGCTGGTGGGATCGGTCGGGTTCATCGCCGTGCTCGGGGTGAACCAGCCCACGTCCTGGCTCTTCGGCGGCATGTTCGCGATCTCCTCGCTCGGCATGCTGGTCGCAGGCGGCGGCCGGGGCGGCGGCAGCCGGACGTCGGACGTCGACGAGGACCGGCGCGACTACCTGCGCTACCTGTCCGTGCTCAGGGGGCGGGTGCGGGGCATCGCGGCGGAGCAGCGCGCCGCGTCGGAGTGGTCGCACCCCGAACCGGCCGCGTGGCCCGCGGTGCTGAGGTCGGGCCGGATGTGGGAACGCAGGCCTGCCGACCCGGACTTCGCCCACGTCCGCGTCGGCCGGGGCGCCCAGCGTCTCGCCACCCGGCTGGTGCCGCCGCAGACCGGGCCGGTCGACGGCCTCGAACCGGTCACCGCGCTCGCACTACGGCGCTTCCTGCTGGGCCACGCCGTCGTGCCGGACCTGCCGGTGGCACTGTCGCTGCGGGCCAGCGGCATGGTGTG
Source organism: Pseudonocardia sp. CNS-004 (assembly GCA_001942185.1). Taxonomy (GTDB): domain Bacteria; phylum Actinomycetota; class Actinomycetes; order Mycobacteriales; family Pseudonocardiaceae; genus Pseudonocardia. Next base: position 16,308 of record MKJV01000075.1, on the reverse strand, counting down.
GCTGGAGCCCGTGGGCGGCGCCGGCATGGATCGCGTACGCGCGCTGGCCCGTGCCGCCGTCGTCCAGTACTCGCTCTGGCACGCGCCGGCCGACGCCATGCTCGCGGTGGTGGCGCCGCCGTCGCTCGCCCACGAGTGGGAGTGGGCGAAGTGGCTGCCGCACACCGGGCACCCGCGTCGCCACGACGTGATCGGCCCCCTACGGATGATCACTGCCGACGCCGACGACGTGCGGCACTGGTGGCTCGCCGAGCTCACCGGGCGTCCGGCGGGGCCCGGCATCGGCGAGCCGCACCTGCTGGTCGTCGTCGACGACGTCACCGACGGGCCCGGGGCGTGGGCGGGCGTCGCGGGCGTCACCGTGCTGAGGGTCGGCGCGCCGCAGGGCAGGCGGCCGGCACCGTCGGTGGTACGGCTGCTCGTCACGCCGGACCTGCTGCTGCGCGGCGGCGGAACGGAACAGCCCGCCGTGATCGGCTGCCCCGACGGCCTCACCGTCGCCGAGGCCACCGCGCTCGCCCGCCGCATGGCGCGCACCGCGTCGCGGAGGTCACGGCGGCGGACGGCACGGCACCCGCGGCCCCGACCGGGCTGCCCGCGCTGCTCGGCCTCGCGCCCGGGCCGGCCGGCGTCGCCGCGCTGAGGGGCCGCTGGGCGCGCTCCGACGCGACCGGCTGCGCGTCCCGATCGGCGTGGACGAGAGCGGAGCCCCGGTCGCCCTCGACCTCAAGGAGGCAGCACTGGGCGGCAGCGGCCCGCACGGGCTGTGCGTCGGCGCCACCGGGTCGGGAAAGAGCGAGCTGCTGCGCACGCTCGTGCTCGGCCTGGCCGCCACCCACTCGTCGGAGGAGCTCAACCTCGTCCTCGTCGACTTCAAGGGCGGCGCCACCTTCCTGGGGCTCGCCGGCCTCCCGCACGTCTCCGCGGTGATCACGAACCTCGCCGACGAGCTCGGGCTCGTCGACCGGATGGCCGACGCGCTCGCCGGCGAGATCACCCGCAGGCAGGAGCTGCTGCGGGCGGCGGGCAACCTCGTCGGGGTCACCGACTACGCCGCCGCCCGGCGCGTCGGGGCCGATCTGCCGCCGCTGCCCGCGCTGTTCGTCGTGGTCGACGAGTTCTCCGAGCTGCTCGCGCAGCGCCCGGAGCTGATCGACCTGCTCGTCACGATCGGGCGGCTCGGGCGTTCGCTCGGGCTGCACCTGCTGCTGGCCTCGCAGCGCCTCGACGAGGGACGGCTGCGCGGGCTCGAGTCGCACCTGTCCTACCGGATCGCGCTGCGCACGTTCTCCGCGGCGGAGTCCCGGGCCGTCCTCGGGGTGCCGGACGCGCACCAGCTGCCGTCCGCGCCCGGATCGGCCTTCCTCGCCACCGGCACCGGCGAGCTCGTCCGCTTCCGCTCCGCGTACGTGTCCGGACCGGACACGGCGTCCCGGCAGGCGGGCCCGGCCCCGCGCAGGCCGCGGGCGCACCTGTTCCGGGTCGCACCGGTGCCCGAGGCCGGGCAGGCCGTCCCGGCCCCCGAGGAGCCTGCCGACGGGCCCACCGTCCTGGACGCCGTCATCGCGGCCATGGCCGGCTCCGGCCCGCCGGCCCACCGGGTCTGGCTGCCCCCGCTGGACGTCCCGCCGCCGCTGGACGAGGTGCTCGGGCCCCCGGCGCAGGGCGCGCCCCTGCAGGTGGCCGTCGGGTTCGTCGACCGGCCCTACCAGCAGCGCCGGGACCGGCTCGTCGTCGACCTGGCAGGCGGATCCGGGCACCTCGCGGTGGTCGGCGCCCCCCGCAGCGGCAAGTCGTCGGCACTCGTCACCACCGTGCTGGCGCTCGCGCTGGCCTGCACACCCGACGAGCTCGGCGTGCACGTCCTCGACTTCGGCGGCGGTGCGCTCACCGCACTGGCCGGGCTCCCGCACGTCGGCACCGTGGCCGACCGGCAGCAACCGGATCTGGTGCGCCGGGTCGTCGCCGAGTTCGCGGCGCTGCTGGCGCGCCGCGAGCAGCTGTTCCGGGAGAACGGGATCGCCTCGGTCGAGGACTTCCGGGTCCGCCGGGCCGCGGGCGAGTTCCCCGACGAGCCGGCCACGGACGTCCTGTTCGTCGTCGACGGCTACCTCGTCCTGCGTGGCGAGTTCGACGACATCGAGGCCCGCCTGGTGCCGCTCGCCACGCAGGGCCTGTCCTACGGGCTGCACATCGCGCTGTCGGCCACCCGGTGGAGCGAGCTGCGGCCCGCGTTGAAGGACGTGCTGGGCGGCCGGATCGAGCTGCGGTTGGGGGAGGCGGCGGAGTCCGAGGTCGACCGGCGGCGCGCCGCCGCCGTGCCCGCCCGCCCGGGACACGGGCTCACGGCCGACGGCGCTCCCGCGGTGGTCGCCGCGCCCCGCCGCGCCACCGGGGACCTCGCCGCGCTCGTGGCCGAGATCGCCGCCGGGTGGGCGGGCCCGGGATTCGCGGCGGTCCGTCTCCTGCCCGACCGCATCGACCTCGACCGGCTCCCACCCGGTGCTGCGGGGATCCCGCTCGGGGTGGACGAGGAGCGGCTCGCGCGGGTCGTGCTGGACCCCGCGGCCGACCCGCACCTGCTGTGCTTCGCCGACGCCGAGAGCGGCAAGACCTCGTTGTTGCGGCTGATCGCACACGGCGTCGTCACGGCGTTCCCGCCGGAGAAGGCGCGCATCGTGGTGGTCGACCACCGGCGCACCCTCCTCGGCGTCGTCCCGCCCTCCCACCTGATCGGTTTCACGAGCACGCCCGACGCCACGGCCGCGGCCGCCCGCGACGTGGCCGACTCGCTGCGCGGGCGGCTGCCCGGCCCCGACGTCACGCCGCGGGAGCTGCGCGAACGCAGCTGGTGGCGCGGCCCCGACGTGTACGTGCTCGTCGACGACTACGACCTCGTCGCGCCGGGCAGTGGCACGGCCAACCCGCTGCTCCCGCTCGTCGAGTTCCTCGCGCAGGCCAAGGACGTCGGGCTGCACCTCGTCGTGGCCCGACGCTGCGGCGGCGCGGCGCGCGCGATGTACGACCCCGTGCTCGGGAGGCTGCGCGAGCTCGCCGCGCCGGGCCTCGTCATGAACGGGAGCCCCGACGAGGGTGCACTGGTGGGCACCGCGAAGCCCGGGTCCGAGCCGCCGGGGCGCGGGGTGCTGGTCGACCGGCGCCGGGGAGCGCGGCGGGTGCAGCTCGCGTGGTTGCCCCCGCAGGACGACGGGCCGTGACCGGCGCCCCGGTTCGCGTCGCGGTCCAGGAGGGAGCGGGGTTCGTCCGGGTCGCGGGTGCGGGAGCGGACGGCCCGCCGTGGCTGATCGCCGAGATCCCGGCACCGGGACCCGGGGTCGCGGTGCTGCTCGCCGAGCTCGTGGGGCCACCGCCGGAGGAGTTGGTGCTCGTCCACCCGGCGAGGTGGCCCGCGGCTCGCGTGCAGCGGTGGGCGCGGGAGTGCGAGGGGCTGGCGGGCCGGGTCTGCACCGTGCCCGCGCCGCGGGCGGCAGCCGGCCCCGGTGAGGTCGCCGTGCTCGACGTCGGTGACACGGTGGCGGAGGCCGCCCTGCTGGGCGCCGAAGGCGACGTGCTGGCCGTGGCCGCGGCGGAGGTGGGTGGTCGGCTGCTGGACGAGCTGGTGGCTGCCCACACCAGCCGTGAACGCGCAGCGGCCCGGGAGCTGCGGGAGGCGTTGTCGTTGCTCCCGGTCGTGGACGGCGTGGCGGCAGCGGACGTACGGGCCCTGCTGGCCGAGCCGCTGGGCGCGGCGGTGGAGGCGCTGAGAGAGGTGCTGGAAGGCGCCCCCCACATCCTCCTGATCGGCGGTGTGGCCCGCGCCCCCGCACTGGCGAGTGCGGTGGACGAGGCAGGGATGGCGCAGACGGAGGTGGCCCCCCTCCCGGAGGCCGCCGCGGTACTCGGAGCCCTGGAGCGCACCGCGGAGGCACAGTGCCGTTCCGAGGGCCGCGACGTGGCACCACGCCTCCACGGTGACGACCGGTTGCTCCCGCTGCCGCCGCCTCCCCGGCCGCTGCGGCGTGCGGTGTCCGTGCTCGCCGTCGCGGTCGCCTTCTCGGGGCTGCTCGCGTTCGGTCGCGTTCTCGGGCCGGCGGAGCCGTCCGCCTCGCCCGCGGGGGTGCTCGTGCAGTACGGCTACCGGCTCGACGTGCCTGCGGGGTGGGAGCACAGCGGTGGGCTGCCCGAGCGCAGGCGGGTCCTGCTCACGCCGCGGTCCATGCCGGAGGGCAGCGACCTCATCGCGGTCGAGCGCTCCCCGCTCGGCTACGACACGGCGGCCGAACCGGAGCGGGCACGCGCCGAGCTGCGCGCCGCCTTCGACGGCGCCCGCGCGGCCGGCTCCACCCTCACCGGCTTCGACCCGGGAGCTCGGGTCGCGGGGCGAGCGGTCACGACCTACCGGCAGGAGGAGCCCGGCGGCACCGTCGTCGAGTGGTTCGTCGTCCTCGACCGCGACGCCCAGCTGAGCGTCGGCTGCCGGCACACGGCGGCCGGCGCGGGGGCGGTGCGGGCGGCCTGCGCCGTTGTGGTCGCGTCGGTCGGTGCCGGCTGAGCCGCCGGGCGTTCGCACCTGTGAACGATCTGCGCCGTTCCGGGCCGTCGGCCCCCGGCCGGTGCGAGCGTGACGGCATCCGTACGGAAGGGGACCGGGTATGACCCAGGGATTCGGCACCAGCGTCGAGGAGATGCAGGCCGCCGGGAAACACGTGTTCACCGTCAACGACGGGGTGCAGGCCGACCTCGCCTCGTTGCGCTCCCGACTCGCCCCCCTCGCGGGTGCGTGGCGAGGAGACGCCGCGGCGGCGTTCGCCACGCTGATGGCCCGCTGGGACACCGAGGCCAAGGCGCTGAGCGACGCCCTGCGCGGCATCGGAGAGTCGATCCAGGGCTCGGGGACGAGCTACCAGGCGCAGGAGGAACAGCACACCGGCGACCTGTCCGCGATCCGCGCGGCACTGGGATGAGGGGCGGGCGATGAGCGAGATCAAGGTCACGTTCGCGGCGCTGGAGGCCGCGCAGTCCGACGTGTCCGGCGTTGCGGGGAGGATGAACTCCCAGCTGGCGGACCTGAAGCGGTTTCTGGCGCCGATGGTCGCGTCGTGGGAGGGGCAGGCGGCCACCGAGTACCTGGCCAAGCAGCGTCAATGGGACGACGCGGCCGCGAACCTCGCCGCCGTGCTGGGCCAGATCGGGGTCGCGCTCGGTGCGGCGAACGAGCGTTACCGGCACGTCGAACAGGTCAACGCGGCACGCTGGAGATGACGAGAGCGGGGGCGTACCCGCATGACGTGCCCGCCGCCGGGGGGCGTTTTGACCCTGCTCCGACGCGGCGGGTACGCTCGTTCTTCGATGTGCGGCGGGTGGACACCCGCGGCCGTGCCACCACGGCCCGCACGGCCCGGCCCACCGGGCCCGGCGCCCCAGCATGCCGCACTCGCGCACCAGAGGCAGCTCCCACGAGCAGACGACAGCGACGAGGTAGGTCCGTGCCCACGTACAGCCCCAAGCCCGGCGAGATCACTCGCGCCTGGCACGTGATCGACGCCACGGACGTGGTGCTCGGCCGCCTCGCCACGCACGCCGCCACCCTGCTGCGCGGCAAGCACAAGCCCACTTACGCGCCGCACATGGACACGGGCGACTTCGTGGTCATCGTCAACGCCGAGAAGATCGCCGTCTCCGGCACGAAGCGCGACGACAAGTTCGTCTACCGCCACAGCGGCTACCCGGGTGGGCTCAAGCAGCGCACCGTCGGCGAGATGATCGAGAAGCACCCCGACCGGCTGGTCGAGAAGGCGATCAAGGGCATGCTCCCGAAGAACCGCCTCGGCCGGGCGATGGCCAAGAAGCTCAAGGTCTACGCCGGCCCCGACCACCCGCACGCCGCGCAGAAGCCGGCCGCGTTCGAGATCACCCAGGTCGCCCAGTGACCGCACCAGAAGAGGGACAGCCAGTGAGCACCCCCGAGTCCGAGATCGAGGCCGTCGAGGAGGCCGCGCTCGCCGCTGACGCCACCGAGACCGGCGATGCCGCCGACGAGGTCGCTGTCGACGAGACCGCCGCCGACGAGGAGACCGCTGCCGACGAGACGGCTGCCGAGGAGGTTGCGGCCGACGAGGGCGCCGTCGACGAGTTCGACACCGAGATCGATGCGGACGTCGCGCTCCCCGAGATCCCGGCCGTCTTCTCCGACCGCCCGATCCAGACCGTCGGCCGCCGCAAGGAGGCCGTCGTCCGCGTCCGGCTGATGCCGGGTTCCGGCTCCTTCCGGCTCAACGGCAAGTCGCTCGAGGAGTACTTCCCGAACAAGCTGCACCAGCAGCTGATCCGGGAGCCGCTGGTCACGGTCGAGAAGACCGAGCGTTTCGACATCTTCGCCAACCTCAAGGGCGGCGGCACGTCCGGGCAGGCCGGCGCGCTGCGCCTGGCCATCGCCCGTGCGCTGATCGAGGCCGACTCCGAGGACCGCCCGCCGCTGAAGAAGGCCGGCTTCCTCACCCGCGACCCGCGGGTCATCGAGCGCAAGAAGTACGGCCTCAAGAAGGCCCGCAAGGCGCCCCAGTACAGCAAGCGCTGATCTTTTGAGCGCACGGCGTCTGTTCGGCACCGACGGCGTACGCGGCCTGGCCAACGGCGAGCTCCTCACCCCGGAGCTCGCCGTGGCGCTTTCCGCGTCGCTGCCCGGGTGCTCGCCGAGCGGGACCGTTCACGCCGGCCGCTCGCCGTCGTCGGGCGGGACCCGCGGGCGAGCGGCGAGATGCTCGAGGCAGCGGTCGTCGCCGGGCTGACATCGGCAGGTGCCGACGCGGTGCGGGTCGGGGTCCTGCCCACGCCCGCGGTGGCGTTCCTGGTCGGTGAGCTCGGGGCCGACCTCGGAGTGATGATCTCCGCGTCGCACAACCCGATGCCCGACAACGGGATCAAGCTGTTCGCGGCGGGCGGGCACAAGCTTCCGGACGCCGTGGAGGGCGCGGTCGAGGACGGCCTGGACGTGGCGGCCGACCGGCCCACCGGCCCGGCGATCGGCCGGGTCCGGGATCTCCCCGACGCCGGCGCCCGTTACCGGGACCACCTGCTCGCCGTCACCCCGGCCCCGCTGTCCGGGCTGCGCGTCGTGGTCGACTGCGCACACGGCGCCGCGTCCGCGGTGGCGCCGGATGCGTACCGGCGCGCGGGCGCCGACGTCGTGGCGCTGCACGCCGAGCCGGACGGGCTCAACATCAACGACGGTGTCGGCTCCACTCACACCGGGCCGCTGCGCGCCGCGGTCCGCGCCCACGGCGCCGACCTGGGCATCGCCCACGACGGCGACGCCGACCGCTGCCTCGCCGTCGACGCCACCGGCGCCGAGGTCGACGGCGACCAGATCATGGCCGTGCTGGCCGTCGCGATGCGGGAGGCCGGCGAGCTGGCCACCGACACCCTCGTCGCCACCGTCATGAGCAACCTCGGCCTGCACCTGGCGATGCGGGCCGCCGGGATCACCGTGCGCACCACGGCGGTCGGCGACCGGTACGTGCTCGAGGAGCTGCGGGAGGGCGGGTTCAGCCTCGGCGGCGAGCAGTCGGGCCACGTCGTGATGCCGCGCTACTCCACCACCGGGGACGGGCTGCTCACCGCGCTGCGGTTGATGGCGCGGATGGCCGCCACCAGGCGCTCCCTCGCCGAGCTCGCCGCGATCGTCACGCCGCTCCCGCAGGTGTTGGAGAACGTGCGCGTGGCCGACAAGGCGGCGGTGGCCGCGTCCGCGGCCGTCCGCGAGGCGGTGGAGAAGGCCGAGGTGGAGCTGGGCGGCTCCGGTCGCGTGCTGCTGCGGCCGTCGGGCACCGAGCAGCTCGTGCGCGTGATGGTCGAGGCGCCCACCGCGGAGCAGGCGAAGGCCACCGCAGGCCGGCTCGCCCAGGTCGTCGCGGGCGTCTCCTGACCGATCAGGTGAGCCGGGCGACGTAGAGCGAGTCCAGCGGATCGTCCGGGACGTCGTGGACGGTCACGGCGCCGAACCCGGCATCTTCGAGCATCTCGCACGCGAGCTCCCGGCCCCACACGGTGCCGAGGCCCGCGCCGCCGTGCGCGAGCGACACCGTCATGCAGTGCAGGGTGCTGATCGCGTAGAGCAACGGCGCGAGGGGGTTGTCGAGGTTGTCCTCCAGCCGGGTGGCGGCCTTGATGTCCATCATCGCGAACACCCCGTCGGGGGTGAGGGCGCGACGCACCGCTGCCAGTACGCCGGCGGGGTCGACCTGGTCGTGGATCGAGTCGAACGCGAACACGACGTCGAACGGCGGGTCGGGTGGCAGCGCCGTGACGTCGAGGATCTCGAACGACGCGTTCGTCAGCTCCCAGGCCGCCGCCTCGGCGCGCGCTGCAGTGATCGCGTCCCCGGCGAGGTCGTAGCCGACGACGGTCGAGCGGGGGAACGCCCGAGCCAGCAGGTTCACGGCATGCCCCGTGCCGCAGCCGATGTCGGCGGCGCGCGCGCCGCGTTCGAGCCGGTCGGCGAGACCGTCGACGAGCGGGACGATCCCCTCGAGCAGCTGGCCGTCCAGCAGACCGCGGGACATGCTGTCCATCACCGTCGTGAACTCCGGCCGGAACTCCTCGTAGGGCACGCCGCCGCCCTCGCGGAAGCGCGCGCGACGCCGCTGACGTGGTGGGCGAGCAGGGTGATCGCACGGGCCATCGGCGCGAGGTTCAGCGATCCCGGACCGGTGAGGCACACCGCGTGCTCGGCCGGCATCGCGTACGTCGCGGTCGGGGCGTCGTAGGAGACGACGGACGCAGCGGTGAGCGCGCCGAGGCACTCCCGGACGTACCGCTCGGTCAGCCCGGCGCGCTCCGCGAGCTGCGTGCTGGTGCCGGGTCCGGTGGCCAGGGCGTCGAGCAGGCCGGTCCGATCGGCCAAGTCGATCATTAGAGTGGTCATCCCGCTGGTGAACGTGGCCATCACGTCCGTGGCGAATTGCTCCACGCGCTCCTCGTCGAGGGGTGACGTGGAGGGCAGGTCGGTCGACATCCGGTCCCTCCTCGTGTTCTCGCTACCGGTAGGACTCGTGGTGGGCCGCCGCCGTGTCACCGGTACCGGGCCCACGGATCGTTCGCACGACTTCTCGCGTTCGGCCCCGTGGTAGGCAGGCTGCGGGCACGATCGCTGCATGTCTCCCGAGCTGCACATGCACCCCGACCGGCTGCACGACCACGCGCGTGCTGCGTCCGGGTTGGCACAGGAGCTGCACGGAGCGCTTCGCGGAGCGCCGGAGGCGTCGACGCCGGGCGACAGCTCGGCGTCATCGGGGTGGCGGTGCGCGAGCTCGAAGAGCTGAGCGCCGTGCTGCGGGCCGCCGCTGTCGCGGGGAGCGCGGCCGACGCGACGTGTCCGCGGCGTTCACCGGTCTCCGCGACGCGCTGGGCAGGCGGTGACCGGCGACCCGCTGCAGGAGTCGGCGCGGTGGTGCGCCGGGCTCGCGGACCTGCTCGGCGACGTCGGGCGCCGGGCCGTCGAGCTGGGGGAGTCGATCGCCCGTGACTGGGCGGGGGCAGACGGCCGCGAGTGGGGGGAGCGCATGTCGTTGCTCGGCTCGCACCTCGGGCGGGAGGCGGATGCCGCCGCGGAGCTGGGCGAGGCGTACGCGCGGCGGGCCGCGGATGCGCCGGTGGGGCCGCAGCTCACCCCGGGCCGGTCCACCGGGATGCGGCTCGGCGGCACCGAGGCCCGGCGCGTCGACGACGAGCGGGGGATGCGGATCGCCGAGCTCGACCCACCCGGCTGACCCGCGCACCAGGAGCGCGACTCACTTGCACTCACACCCCGACTCGCGGGGTGGGGACGCACAGACATCCGCGAGTCGGGGTGTGAATGCGGGCGAGTCGCTTGCTGAGTGCGGTCAGGGGCGGGGGGCGAGGGTAGTGCCGGGGACCTTGCCGTCGAGGAGCACGTCGACGCGGTTCTCGCCCAGCAGGTGGTGCATCAGGAACGCGGTGACGAGCGCGCGGGTCAGGCGGCGGGTGCGGCCCTCCGGCTTGCCCGCGAGCAGGAGGCCGGTCCAGTGGGCGCCCTCGAGGAAACCGGTGTGGCCGGCCTTCGTGAGGGTGCGCAGCCACACCGGGCCGCCTGCCGCCGCCGCGACGGGCTCGGCGTTGCCCGCCGCCGGTGCCACCGTGTCGCGCCTGCGGCGAGGTGCAGGACGGGCACCGTGACGCGCGCGCGTGTCGACGGAGGACGGGCGGGTCTGCGCCATCGCGATCGTGACGACGGCCGCGACCGCGAGTGTCCCTTGGCGGCCATGAGCGCGGCCCCGCCGCCGATGCCGTGGCCCGCGAACGCGGTGCGCCGGTCGTCGACGCTGATGCGCCCGTCGCCGAGGCGTGCCTTGGTGCACACCTCGAGCGCGGTGTGCAGGTCGGCGGCGAACCCGGCGTGGCTGGGCAGGGGCCCGCGGTGGCTGCCGGGGGCGGCGGCGACGAAGCCCCACGACGCCAGGTGGCGCAGCAGGTCGGCGTAGCGGTCGGGCGGCTGCAGCCAGTCGTGCCCGAACGCGACGGCCGGCAGCCCGAGGCCTTCCTCGGGCGCGAAGACCACGCCGGAAAGGCCGACCATGCCGAGGTCACCGCGCAGGACGGTGTGCGGGCCGGGCCGCGACAGCTGCTCGACGGCATCCTTGCCGCCGCGCACCTCGGGCGGCCGGGCGACGGGGCGGGTGCGGGTCACACGCGCACGGTAGCCGCCCGGGCGGAGCGAGGCGACGGGACGCGCGCGAGCCCCCTACGCTCGTCGTATGAGGGGGGTCTGGACCGCCCAGCAGGTGCGGGACGCGGAAGCCGTGCTGCTGGCGCGCACCCCGGAGGGTGCGCTGATGCGGCGCGCCGCGTTCGGGCTCGCGGTGCACGCGCGCCGGCTGCTCGCTGCCGACGGCGCGGTGGCCGGGCGGCGGGTCGTACTGCTCGTGGGGGCGGGCAACAACGGTGGCGACGCGCTGTGGGCGGGCGTGGAGCTGCGCAGGCGCGGGGCGGGCGTCACGGCTGTGCTGCTCGACCCGGCACGGGCGCACCCCGCCGGGCTCGCCGCGTTCCTCGGCGCCGGTGGCCGCACGGTGGACCCCGAGGCCGGGCTGGTCGCCGTGCCCGGGGCCGACCTGGTGATCGACGGCATCGTCGGGATCTCCGGCCGGGGTGCGTTGCGGGAGCCCGCCGCCCGGCTCGTGGCGGCGGCCGACCGGGCGAGCAGGCCCGTGCTGGCGGTGGACCTGCCCAGCGGCGTCGACCCGGACACCGGGGCCGTCGACGGGCGCGCCGTCACCGCCACCGCCACCGTGACGTTCGGGGCGCTCAAGCCGGTGCACGTCCTCGCGGCTGCCCGCTGTGGGCCGGTGCACCTCGTGGACATCGGGCTCGGCCCGCTCCTGCCCGAGCCGCACGCGCACGTGCTCGACGCCCCCGATGTGGGCGGGCGCTGGCCGGTGCCGGGCCCGGCCGACGACAAGTACACCCAGGGCGTCACGGGGATCGCGGCCGGATCCGCGACGTACCCCGGTGCGGCCGTGCTGGCCAGCGGGGCCGCCGTGCTCGCGACGAGCGGGATGGTGCGGTTCGCCGGCAGTGCCGCGGCGGGGGTGCGCGACCGCTGGCCGGAGGTGGTGGCGGCCGGGTCGATCGAGGAGGCGGGCCGGGTGCAGGCCTGGTCGGTCGGCCCGGGCATCGGCGTCGACGACGCGGGCCGCGCGGTGCTGGGGGCTGCGGTGGCCGCAGGCGTGCCGCTGTGCGTGGACGCCGACGCCATCTCGCTGCTCGCGGCCCACGAGGACCTCAGGCATGCGCTGCGTGGCAGGCCGGTCGTGCTCACGCCGCACGACCGCGAGTTCGCCAGGGTGGCCGACGATGTGGGCGCCGACCGGATCGGGGCGGCCCGCCGCGCCGCGGCAGACCTGGGCGTCACCGTGCTGCTCAAGGGCAACGCCACCGTCGTCGCCGACCCCGGCGGGCGCGTGCTCGTGCACCCGTCGACCTCGTCGTGGGCGGCCACGGCGGGCTCCGGCGACGTCCTGACCGGCATGATCGGCGCCCTGCTCGCGGCCGGGCTGGAGCCGTGGTGGGCCGCCGGCTGCGCCGCGCACGTGCACGGGTTGGCGGCGGAGCTGGCGCCCGCGGCGCCCCGGCCCCGGCGTCCCGGCTGCAGGCCGCGCTCCCCGCGGCGATCCGCGCGGTCCGCGCCACCCCCGTCCGGTGAACGGCGCTGTGGTCGGATGGGTGGCGACGAACGCGCCGGTCGTCGGGCCGGTTCGGGGTGGTGGGGGCCCCAGAGGTCGGGCCAGCCGGGATGCGCGGCGCGTGCCGAATGCGATGATTGACGCCGTGGAACGTCCGTCGAGCGCGCCGAGGGCCGAGGCCCTCGTCGACCTCGCCGCCGTCCGCCACAACGTGACGGTGCTGCGTGCGGCGGCGCCGAAGTCCGCGCTGATGGCGGTGGTGAAGGCCGACGGGTACGGGCACGGCGCGGTGCCGGTGGCGGAGGCGGCGCTGGCAGCCGGGGCGTCCTGGCTGGGCGTGTGCACCCTCGAGGAGGCCGCCGAGCTGCGGGCCGCCGGGATCACCGCGCCCGTGTTGTCGTGGCTGCATCTGCCCGACGACGACTTCACCGACGCCGTCGCCACCGACGTCGACCTGTCCGTGGCGTCGCGGGCGCACCTCGCCGCGGTCACGGCAGCGGCCCGGCGTGCGGGGCGTCCCGCGCGGGTGCACCTGAAGGCCGACACGGGGATGTCCCGTGGCGGGGCGCAGCCCGCGGAATGGCCGATCCTCCTCGACGACGCCGAGAAGGCGGTCGCCGATGGGCAGGTGGAGGTCGTGGCGGTCTGGTCGCACCTCGCCAACGCCGACGTCCCGGGCCATCCGACGGTCGACGCCCAGGCCGCCCGGCTCACGGAGGCGTGGGAGGCGGCCCGCAGGCGCGGGTTCACCCCGATCCGCCACCTGGCCAACGCCGCCGCCACGCTCACCCGGCCCGACGTGCACTTCGACCTGGTCCGGCCGGGGATCGCCGTGTACGGGCTCGACCCGCTGGGCCGACCGCCCGCAGAGTCGGCGTTGCGGCCCGCGATGACGCTGCGGGGCCGGGTCGCTCTGGTCAAGCGGGTGCCGGCGGGGGAGGGCGTGTCGTACGGGCACGAGTGGACCACCCAGCGCGACACCACGCTCGCCCTCGTCCCCGTCGGGTACGCCGACGGGGTGCCCCGCCGGTTGAGCGGGCGGCTGCGCGTGCTGCTGGGTGGGGTGCTGCGGCCGGTCGTCGGGCGGGTGAGCATGGATCAGGTGGTGGTCGACTGCGAGGACGGCGTGGGCGTCCGGGAAGGTGACACAGCGGTGTTCTTCGGCCCCGGTGACGATGGGGAGCCCACCGCCCAGGAGTGGGCGGATGAGCTCGGCACGATCCACTACGAGATCGTGACGGGTGTGCACAGCAGGCGTGTGACCCGCACCCATGCCGGGGTCGCGGGATGAAGCGAGGTCAGATCTGGGGAGCCGTGGCCGGTGCCGCGGGCGCCGCGGTCACCGGTGTGGCCGTCGGCGTGGCGGCCCGGAAGCACTCCCGGGTCGCGGCGGAGCGCAGACGGCTGGCGGCGCAGCTCACGGAGAAGCCGCCGCAGCTGGCCGGGTTGCCGGAGAGCGAACCGTCGTCGGTCACCGCCGACGACGGGGTGCGGCTGTCCTGCGAGGAGATCGAGGCCAAGGACGGCGACCCGGTGCTGACCGTCGTGCTGGTGCACGGCTTCGCCCTGGACCGGCGCACATGGCATTTCCAGCGCCAGTCGCTGCCCGCGCTGTCCGACCCGTCGATCCGGGTGGTGCTCTACGACCAGCGCAGCCACGGCCGCTCCGAGCGCGCCCCGCGGGAGAGCTGCACGATCGAGCAGCTCGGCCACGACCTCGACGCGGTGATCAGGGCGCTGGCCCCGGAGGGCCCGCTCGTGCTCGTCGGGCACTCGATGGGCGGCATGACGATCATGGCGTTGGCCGAGCAGAACCGGGAGCTGTTCACCGAACGCGTGGCCGGGGTGGCGCTGGTGTCCACGTCGGCGGGCGAGGTGGGGAGCGCGGGGCTGCCCGGCACGCTGCTCTCTCGGCACAACCCGCTCACCCGTGGCGTCGGCATGCTCGCGAGGCTGCAGCCCACCCTCGTCGAGACGGCGAGACGGGCGTTGGGTGAGGTCATCTGGACGCTCACCCGCAGCTTCGCCTACGGCGACCGCAACGTCGCCCCGTGGCTGGTCGACCTCGTCAACACGATGATCAGCACCAACGCGGTCGACGCCCTCATCGACTTCGCCGACACCGTCGACAGCCACAACCGGGTGGCGGCGTTGCCCGCGCTGGCCGACTGCGAGGCGCTGGTGATCGCCGGTGACGCCGACCGGGTCATCCCGGTGACCCATTCCGAGGTGATCGCCGCCGAGCTGCCGGCCGCCCGGCTGGTGCACTTCCCGGGCGTCGGGCACCTGCCGATGCTGGAGCAGCCCGCCGCGATGGACGAGGCGCTGATCGACCTCATCCGGCGCAGCGCCGACCGGGTCCGTCCGCGCCGGTTGCGGCGGCGCGCATGACCGCGGGACCGGAGCTGGACGTGGAGCTGGTGCTGCCGGAACCCGCCGACACGGAGGCGCTCGGTGAGCGGCTCGCCGCCGAGCTCGGGCCGGGCGACCTGGTCGTGCTGTCCGGGCCGCTCGGTGCGGGCAAGACCGTGCTGGTGCGGGGCATCGCCCGTGGGCTCGGGGTGGCCGGGCCGGTCACGTCGCCGACGTTCGTGATCGCCCGCGAGCACCGCCCGCTGCCCGGCGGCCGGGGCGTGCCGCTGGTGCACGTCGACGCCTACCGGCTCGGTGGTGCCGCGGAGCTGGATGACCTCGACCTCGACACCGACCTCGCCGAGGCCGTCGTGGCCGTCGAGTGGGGTGAGGGGGTGGCGGAGCGGCTGTCGGCCCGGCACCTGCTCGTGCGGCTGCACCGCCAACCGGACGACGTGCGCACGGCTACCGTGTCCCGCATGGAGGACGCCCCGTGATCGAGGCCGTCATCTTCGACTGGGGTGGCACGCTCAGCCCCTGGAAGACGGTCGACAACCTCGCAGGCTGGCGGCTGCTCGCCGACGTCCTGCACGACGGCGACGACGAGCGGGCCGCGGCGCTCGCCGACGCGCTGCTCGCCGCCGAGGACGCCCGTTGGGCCGCGGCCCGCGACGAGCACCGCGCGTTCACCATCGCGCAGGTGCTGGCCGACGCCGCCGCGCACCACCCGGCCGACGTACCGGCGGCCCTGCACGAGGCGGCCATGGAGGTCCACCGCGAGTTCTGGCTGGGCCAGCTCCCCACCGACCCGGACGCCGGTCCGGTGCTGCGCTCGTTGCGGGAGCGCGGGCTGAAGCTGGGCGTGCTGTCGTCCACCTCGTGGCCGCGGGACTGGCACGAGGACCGCTTCCGCACCGACGGCGTCCTTGACCTGTTCGACGCGTGCGTGTGGTCGAGCGACCTGGAGTGGACCAAGCCGCATCCCACGGCGTTCCGGGCCGCGATGGACGCCGTGGGCGTCGACGATCCCGGTGCGTGCGTCTACGTGGGCGACCGCCCCTACGACGACATCAGCGGTGCCAAGGCGGTGGGTATGCGGGCGGTGTTCGTGCCGCACTCGACGATCCCGGTGGTCCAGCAGGTTCCGGTGGACGTGCACCCCGACGCCGTGCTGCAGCGGCTCACGGACCTGCCGGAGCTCATCGCCGGCTGGTGACCGGCCCGAGCGGCGCGTTCGCTCCCCGAGCCGTGGTTCCCGACCCACGTCGACCACCGCGATCACCCCGCTCGTAGGCTCAGGAGTGTGCTGGTCCTGGCCCTCGACACCGCCACGCCCGCCGTCACCGCGGGTGTCGTCGAGCTGACCGACGACACCGCCTTGCTGCGCGCCGCCCGCGTGGAGCACGACGCCCGCAAACACGCCGAGCTGCTCATGCCTGCCGTGCAGGCGGTCTGCGGCGATGCCGCCACCGCGTTGCGCGGGATCGACGCGATCGTCGTGGGCGCCGGGCCGGGGCCGTTCACCGGGCTGCGGGTCGGCATGGTCACCGCTGCCGCGCTCGGCGACGCGCTCGGCGTACCGGTGCACGGGGTGTGCTCGCTCGACGCGATCGCGGTCGACGCGGCCGGGGAGGGGCCACTGCTCGTCGTCACCGACGCCCGGCGACGCGAGGTCTACTGGGCGGGCTACGACGCCGACGGTGGCAGGGTCGACGGGCCGCACGTACAGGCGCCCGCCGCGGTGGCGGAGCGGGCG
>MKJV01000074.1 GCA_001942185.1 Pseudonocardia sp. CNS-004 | reverse complement strand
TCGGCGAGCAGGTGACCTGCGTCGTTGCTGCCGCCGCCGCTGGTGCCGAGCCCGACGGGCACGCCTGCATCGGCCAGCGCGGCGGCGGGCGCGACGCCCAGCCATCGGCACGTCACAGCCGGGGGCGTGGGTGGCGCGGCGCCACCTGCATCGCGAGGCGGGCGTCGGCGAGCAGGTGACCTGCGTCGTTGCTGCCGCCGCCGCTGGTGCCGAGCCCGACGGGCACGCCTGCATCGGCCAGCGCGGCGGCGGGCGCGACGCCCCAGCCCATCGGCACGTCACAGCCGGGGGCGTGGGTGGCGCTCACCCCGGCCGCCGCGACCCGGGCGATCTCGTCGCCGGTCACGTCGCACAGGTGCGCGATCGTGACGTCCGGGGCGAGCCAGCCCCACTCGTCCAGCAGTTCGAGGGGGCGGCGGCCGTAACGCTGCGCCGCGACCTCGACGTCGACCTGCTCGTTCGCCTGGGTGCGGCGGCGCAGGCCGTGGCGGCGGGCGACGTCGCCGAGCAGCGCGAACGTCTCCGCGCCGTCGCTGTGGACGCCGGCCGGTCCGACCGCGACCTGCACCATCCCCGTCGGGTCACCGCCGAGCGCCGCCGCGATCGCGTCCGCGGAGGCCGCCGCCTCCTGCGGGTCGTCGCGGGCGCTGCCGCGGACGAACACCAGCCGAGCGCCCAGGTCACCCGCCGCGGCGGCGACCGCACGCGCGATCCCCACCCCGTCACCCGCGGGCCAGGTCAGGTGGTGGTCGGCCACCGTCGTCACCCCGCACAACAGCGCCTCGGCCAGCCCGGCCGACGCCGCGGCGTGCGCCAGCTCGTCGTCGACGCCGACCGCGGCGTACGCGGCGGCCATCCGCGGGAGCCAGTCGCGCATCGGCACACCACGGGTGCCGGGAAGCGTGCGGAACGCGGTCTGCAGCAGGTGGTGGTGGGCGTTCACCAGGCCCGGTGTGACGACGCAGCCCGAGGCGTCGAGCACGTCGCCGTCGACCGGTCCGGTCACGACCCGGCCGTCGGATCCGCAGGCGACCTCGCCCCCCGGCAGCTCGGCGCTCCCCGTCCACACCAGCTCGGCACCCCGCACGATCAGCACGGGGTGTTCTTACTCCGTGCCGTCGTCGCCGGGCGCACCCCGGCCCAGCGCGGCGAGCACGTCGAGGGCGGCGGCGAGCACGTCGAGCGGTGGGGTGGCCAGAGCCAGCCGCACCGCGCTCGGCGCGTGCCCGGCGCCTGCCGCGTACGAGGCGGCGGGCGTCACGGAGATCCCGCGGCGGGCAGCGGCCGCCACGAACGTCTCCGCCCGCCACGGCGCGGGCAGCTCCCACCAGCAGTGGTAGGAGGCGGGGTCGGCGCGCACGCCGAACCCGGCCAGCCGTTGCGCCACCAGCGCCTGGCGGCGCGCCGCGTCGGCACGCTTGGCCCGCTGTATCTCCGCGACGATCCCGTCGGCCATCCACCGCGTGCCGGCCTCCACGGAGAACATCGGCGCCAGCCAGCCGCCCGCCCGGATCGCTGCCCGCACCCGCTGGTGGCGGGCCGTCGGGGGCACGACGAACCCCAGCGTGCTGCCGGGCGCCACGCGTTTGGAGAGGCTGTCCACGACGACCGTGTGCTCCGGTGCGAACGCCGCGAGCGGCGGCGGGTCGTCGCGCAGGAAGGAGTAGACGCGGTCCTCGATCGCCGGGGTGTCGCGCTCGGCGAGCAGACCGGCCAGCTCCTCCCGGCGCGCCACGGGCATCGTGACGCCCAGCGGGTTGTGCATCGTCGGCTGCACGAACACGGCGTCCAGCCGTCCCGCCGCGCGCACGGCGGCGGGCACCACTCCGTCGCCGTCCACCGCGAGCGGTACGACCTCCACGCCGAGGCGCGCCGCGATCGTGCGCGCCACCGGGTAGGTGAGCGTCTCGACGCCGAGCCGCCCGCCGACGGGGACGAGCGCGCCGATCGCCGCCGCGATGGCCTGCCGCCCGTTGCCGGTGAACAGCACCTGTTCCGGCAGCGGTGCCCAGCCCGCGCAGGCGAGGAGCGAGGCGGCCGCGCGGCGCGCCGCCTCCGTCCCGGCGGCGCTGCCCGGTGCCAGCGCGGTCCGCATGCCGTCGGCCCGCAACATCCCGGAGAGCGCGGGGGTGAGCAGCGCGGCCTGGCCGTCGAGGATCGGGAAGTTCATCTCGAGGTCGACGGTGCCCGTGCGGTGTTCGGAGAGCGCCGGGGGCGACGGCGGCGGCGCGGCCCGCACGAACGTTCCCCGGCCCACCTCGCCTGCGACGAGCCCGCGGCGCGACAGCTCGGCGTAGGTGCGGGATGCGGTGGACACCGCGATGCCGCGGTCGCGCGCGAACCGCCGCTGGGTGGGCAGGCGATCGCCCGCGCGGAGCCTCCCCGCCCGGATGTCGGCAGCAACGGAGTCGGCCAGCGCCCGGTAGTCGTCCACGATTGCTCCGAGTTCATTGTCGCGCCGCGTCGGCATTGATTCGATGCTTTGTACCGATCAGACTCGGAACGGTCAATCAGGGAGGAGCCGGGGGATGCGCACGATCGCACTGGAACGGACCGTTCTCGCCTACGAGGACGTGGGCCCGGACCGCGGCGTCCCGCTCCTGCTCGTGCACGGCCACCCGTTCGACCGCTCGATGTGGGAGCCGCAGCTGCGCCGGTTCGGCGCCGAGCGGCGCGTGATCGTTCCCGACCTGCGCGGCTACGGGGCGAGCGGCGGCGCGGTGCCGGAGTGGCCCGCGTTCGTCGACGACCTCGCCGCGCTGCTGGACGGCCTGCGCGTGCCCCGCGCCGTCGTCGCCGGGCTGTCGATGGGCGGGCAGATCGCCCTCGAGTTCTGGGCGCGCCACCCCGGCCGGGTGGCCGGTCTGCTGCTCGCCGACACGACGGCGGCCGGCGAGACCGCCGAGTCCCGGGAGGCCCGGATCGCCCAGGCACAGCGCCTGCTGCGCGAGGGCATGGACCCGTACGCCGTCGAGGTGCTCTACCTGATGGTGGCGCCGGACTCGCCACCCGCGGTGGCGGAGCACGTGCTCGCGATGATGCGCTCCACCGACCCCGCAGGTGCCGCGGCCGCCCAGCGCGCCCGCGCGATCGTCCCGACCGGCGGGCCGACCTGGCCGCCGTCACCGTGCCGACGGTCGTGGTCGTGGGCACCGAGGACGCCTTCACCCCCGAGGCGGACGCGCGGGTGATCTCCGAGGGCGTGCCGGGCGCGGAGCTGGTGGTCGTGGACGGTGCCGCCCACATGCCCAACCTCGACGCCCGGAGGTGTTCGATGCTGCGCTGCAACGCCTCCTGGACCGGGTCACGGAGGATTGATCCGAGGCATCGGGCGCGCATTGCTCCGAGTGCGGTGATGAGCACCCGAAAGTCGTGATCTTGTGGCGATCCGGCCCGCGGAGGCCACCCGCACTGGCAACATCACGTCCCGTGACCGCTGCCGTCGGCTTCCGCCCCACGTCCATGCACGTGTTCTGCGCGGTTCTGATCGTCGCGATCCTGGGTCGGCCACTGCTCGTCGAGACGCTGTCGGTGCCGGTGCTGCAGACGGCGGCCACGGTGTTCGTCGCGGTCTGCGTGCAGGCGCTGCCGTTCCTCGTGCTGGGGGTGCTGCTCTCCGGGGCGATCGCGGCGTTCGTCTCGCCCGCGGCGCTGCGCCGGGTCCTCCCCGCACGGCCGGAGGCGGCCGTCCCGGTGGCCGGTGCCGCCGGGCTCGTGCTCCCCGGCTGCGAGTGCGCGTCGGTGCCGGTGGCCCGGCGGCTGATGGGACAGGGCGTGCCGGACGCCGCGGCGCTCACGTTCCTGCTCGCCGCCCCGGCGGTCAACCCGGTCGTGCTCGTGGCCACCGCCGTCGCGTTCCCGGGCGAACCGCGGATGGTGCTGGCCCGAGCCGTCGGTTCGCTCGCCACCGCGTGCGTCACCGGGTGGCTGTGGCAGCGCTTCGGCCGCGCCGAGTGGATCACCCGCCGGGCGGCACCGCCGAGCACGGACGGCGGGCGGTGGGCCGTGCTCGCCGAGACCGCGCGGCACGACCTCGTCTCGGCAGGCGGGTTCCTCGTGGTCGGCGCGGCCGCCGCAGCCACGCTGTCGGTGCTCGTCCCACCGGCGTGGACGGAGGCGCTCGCCGGACAACTCGTCCTCGCCGTGCTGGTCATGGCCCTGCTCGCCGTGGTGCTCGCGCTGTGCAGCGAAGCCGACGCGTTCGTGGCCGCATCGCTCTCCATGCTCCCGCTGCTCCCGCGGCTGGTGTTCCTCGTCGTCGGCCCCGCCGTGGACGTCAAGCTGATCGCGTTGCAGGCGGGCGCGTTCGGCCGGGCCTTCGCCTCCCGCTTCGCGCCGCTGACGTTCGTCGTCGCCGTGACGTGCGCGGTCGGCTCCGGGCTGGTGTTCCTGTGAGGCGCGACACCCAGCACGTCCTGCTCGTGCTGCTCGGCGGGGCGCTGCTGCGGATCGCGGCCGACGACACCTACCTGCGCTACGTCCGTCCGTCGCACCGCTGGCTGCTGCTCGCCGCCGGGGCCGTGATCGTGGTGCTCGCGGTGGCAGGACTGGTGCGCGACCGGGCCGGGCCACCCGCGCACGAGCACGGCGGCCACACCCCCTGGCTCCTGCTCGCACCCGTGCTGGTGATCGCGCTGGTGGCCCCACCCGCGCTGGGCGCCGACGCCGTGACCCGCGCGGGCGCGGGCAACACCGTGGTACGGGATTCCGACGTCTTCGAGCCGCTCCCGCCGGGCGCGCCCGCCGAGCTGTCCGTCGCCGAGTTCGTGCAGCGGGCGATCTGGGACACCGGCGGCTCCCTCGACGGGCGCGAGGTCGTGCTCACCGGCTTCGTGGTGCGCCGCGGCGCGGCCACCGAGCTGGCGCGCATGACGATCGCCTGCTGCGCCGCCGACGCCCGCCCGAACCGCGTCCGGCTGGCCGGCGCCGTGGACGACCCGGCCCCGGACACCTGGCTGCGGGTGCGGGGGGTGCTGCAGGAGGGCAGCGCGACGTCGGTGACCGGCCACGTCCCGACGCTGACGGTGGCGGAGACGACGGTCGTGCCGGCCCCGCCGGACCCGTACGAGTACTGACGCCGTCCTCAGGCCGTGCGGATCTCCCTGGCCCACGAGACGACGCCCGCGACCACGGCCAACCCGACCCCCAGTGCGGCCTGCGCGATCGGAAGTCGACCCGACACGAGCGCCTCGACCGCGGAGCCCGCGGGTGGCAACCACGGCTGCACCGCCGTCGCCATGACGACCGCGACGCCGATGCAGACCGACCAGCCGATCCGCCTGACCACCGGCCGTGCGACGAGCAGGCCGAGGGCGGTGCCGGTCGCCGCGCATGCGACGTGGGCGAGCGCACCCGCCAGCAGCACCGGGGGCGGATACGGGTAGCGGCTCACCACCACGGGCACCAGCACCGAGAGCGCGGCGAGGACGAGCCCGCCGGCGAACGCAACGAGCAGGGTGGCGGCCGTGACCCGGGCCGGCCCGCCCGCCGACGCGATCGTGACCGCCCGCTGCTCGGGTGCCTCGGTGTTGGCAACGACCACGGCGAGCCATGCCGCGGTCGGGTACACCACGAGCGCCGACACGGCCCACGGTCCCGGCGGTGGCCCCGGATCACCCCCGAACAGCACGGCCAGTACCGCGCCGTGCACCAGCAACGGGAGCAGGAAGCGCTGCGAGCGCGACAGATCCGCGGTGAGGTACCGGGCCACCGCGAACGTCCGGACGATCATGGTCACGGGCGGGCCCCGTCCCGCCGCACGCCCAGCACCGAACAGCCGCGCGCCAGCGCCGCGGCCAGCAGCCCGTCGCCGCGATCGGCCGGCACCCGCACGGTCAGCGAGCCCGCCCCGAGCCACGACGCCCGGACGCCCGGCAGACCACGGAGCACCTCGGCCGGGTCGCCGGGGCACCACAGCTCCACCACGGTGTGCCGGACCTCCGGCGGGGCGGCGGCCTCCGCCGCCAGCACCCCGTGGGCGAGCCGGAACACCGCGGCGCCGGGCAGTGCGGCGGCGCGGCCGGTGTGGTCGGCCACCAGCAGGGCCGTGGTCGCGGCGGCCGCCGCCAGCAGCCGGTCCAGCGCCGCCATGGCCGGTGCGTCCAGGCCGGACCACGGCTCGTCCAGCACCAGCAGGCCGGCGCCGCACCCGAGTGCCTGCGCCAGGAGGATCTTCTGCACGTTGCCGGTGGACAGCCGCGCGACCGGCGCGTCGAGATCGCCGCTGAAACCGAGCTCGTCGAGGAGGTCACCGGCGTCCTGGCGCGTGCCGTGGACGGCGGCCATGTGGCGCAGGTACGCCCGGGCAGGCATCCGGCTGGACGCGGGCACCCGGCCGGGCAGGAAACCGACCACCCCGGGCCGGCCGGTCACGCTCCCGGCGGTCGGGGCGCCGGCCCCGGCGGCGATCCGCAGCAGCGTGGACTTGCCGGTGCCGTTCCCGCCGACGACCACGGCCGGGCGGGCGGGCGCCAGCTCGAGGTCGATCCCGGCGAGTACCTCGCCGCGGCGCCGGTAGGACTTCCGCACGCCCGCGAGCCGCACCCCCATCCGGTCATCGTGCCGTACGCGCGGTCGATCGCGACCGCAGCCTGCGCACGACCAGCACGGCCACCCCGACCGCGAGCAGCGCGAGCACCGCGTAGCTGACGGGGCCGAGGAAACCCTGCACCTGTTCCCAGTTCTCCCCGAGCACCCAGCCCAGCGCGAGGAAGGCGGCGTTCCAGACCCCGCTGCCGACCGCGGTGAGCACCACGAACCGCACCAGCGGCATCCCGGAGATGCGGCGGGGATCGAGACCACGCTGCGCAGGAACGGCACGCACCGCGCCAGCAGAACGACCTTGCCGCCGTGGCGGTCGAAGACCGCGTCGCCGCGCTCCAGGTCCTTCTGGCTCACCAACACGAACCACCGGTGCCGGCGAGGCGGTGCAGCCGGTCGTAGCCGAGCCACGCCCCGAGCCCGTACAGCAGGAGCGCGCCGAGCACGGAACCCGCCGTGGCCGCGGGCCAGACCGCCAGGACGTTCAGCGCACCAGTGCGGGCGCGGAAGCCCGCGAGCGGCAGGATGACCTCGGACGGGATCGGTGGGATCACGTTCTCGAGCAGGATGAGCAGACCCACCCCGGCCGCCCCGAGGCGGTCGACGATCGAGAACACCCACCCGGTCACGGCTCCAGGGTGCCCGACCTGCCCGGAGCCCAACAGCGGGAGGACCGGCCCGATGCGGGGTACTTCGGGGCATGACGGTGCGGACGCTCGGCGTCGAAGAGGAATTCCTGCTGGTCGACCCGGGCACGGGTCAGCCCCGGGCGGTCGGGCAGGCCGTGCTCGCGACCCGCGCGGAAGGCGAGCTCACCGGCGAGCTGCAGCAGGAACAGCTGGAGACCGCCACGAAGCCGTGCCGCACCCTCGACGAGCTGTCGGCCCAGATCCGGTCGGCGCGGTCCACTGCCGCTGCCGCGGCCGCCGACGTCGGCGCGGTGCTCGTCCCCTTGGGAACCTCACCGCTCGCGGTGGAACCGACGATCACGCCGTCGCCGCGCTACGCGGAGATGGCCCGCCGGTTCGGTCTCACCGTCGCCGAGGGCCTGACCTGCGGGTGCCACGTGCACGTGGCGATCGACTCACCCGACGAGGGCGTGGCCGTGCTGGACCGGATCCGGCCCTGGCTCGCGCCGCTGATCGCGCTGTCGGCCAACTCCCCGTTCTGGAACGGGGACGACACCGGGTACCGCAGCTACCGCACGCAGGTCTGGCAACGCTGGCCGTCGGGCGGCTCGTACGGGCCGTTCGGTTCCGCCGCCGCCTACCGGACGTTCGTCGACGTGGCGCTCGCCACCGACACGCTGCTCGACGAGGGGATGCTCTACCTCGACGCCCGCCTGTCGCGCCACCACCCGACGGTCGAGGTGCGGGTGGCCGACGTCTGCCTGGAGCCCGACGACGCCGTGCTCGTGGCCGGGCTGGTGCGGGCTTTGGTGCAGACCGCCGCCGACGATGCCGCCGGGGGCGCAGCCCCGGACCCGGTGCGCACCGAGGTGCTGCGGCTCGCGGCGTGGCGGGCGAGCCGCTCCGGGCTGGAGGGCGAACTGCTGGACCCGGCCACCTGGCACCCCGCCGCGGCCGCCGAGGTGCTCGACGCGCTCGTCGCGCACGTCACGCCTGCGCTCGAGGAGGCGGGCGACCTCCCGGTGGTGCGCGAGCTCCTCGACGGCGCCTGCACCGGGGAAGCGGCGCCCGGCACCAGCGCGAAGTGCTGGGCCGCGAGGGCGAGCTCGCGGCCGTGGTCCTGGACGCGGTGGTGCCGGCTCCCTGATCGCTCCTGCCGAGTGGGTCCGACCTGGTCAGGCGCCTGTGCGATCCCGCCGCGTTCGGCCGCTCGCGGTCGAGCTCGGCGTGTCCCGGAAATGATCGGTCCGACCAGCGCGGAATCGCCCTCGTAGGGGCGCCCAGCGCCGTCTCGGACCGATCATGAGCGGATGATCGGTCCGACTTCGGCCGCAGCGCCCTCGGGGCGGCGGGCAGGGTGATCTCGCAACGATCACGTCGCTGTCGGGGCCGGCCAGGGCGTGGGCACCGGCCGACCCGGGGGGGATCACCGGAAATGGTGCGAGAGCGCCGGACGCGACGCTCCGGCACCACTTCGGCCGATCACGCGCATGTTGCTCGTCGGCAGTGGTGGCGAGACGACAGATCAGTCGTCCCTGCCCCACTTCCGGCGATCACGAGCCGTCGGGCGACTCGTCGACCCGGCCCTGATCGGCTACGGCCACTCGCCGAGTTCGGCGGCACTCGTCCAAGGCCTGTCCTGTAGACCAGGGACTCGGCGCGAAGAGCGTGGTCCTGGGCCGACAGGACAGGTCCTAGGCCACAGCCGTCGCCCGGGCGCGGAGGCTCGCCGGTACCTCGAAGCGCGAGCCGTGCCGACCCGCCAGCTCGTCGGCGCGGGCGACGAAGCCCGCCACCCCGCCCG
The DNA here is from genome assembly GCA_001942185.1 of Pseudonocardia sp. CNS-004. Classification (GTDB taxonomy): domain Bacteria; phylum Actinomycetota; class Actinomycetes; order Mycobacteriales; family Pseudonocardiaceae; genus Pseudonocardia. The sequence goes on along the minus strand of MKJV01000074.1, from coordinate 101,068 downwards.
GGTAGCCCTCGACGTACTGCACGACCCCGCCGGTCCACGCCGGGAAGCCGATGCCGAAGATCGAGCCGATGTTGGCGTCGCGTCGGTGGTGAGCACGCCCTCGTCGAAGCACTTCTGAGTCTCGATGGCCTCGACGAACAGCATGCGCTCCGACAGCTCGTGCAGGTCCACGTCGTGGTCGGTGGCGCCCAGCTCGGTGCGCAGGCCGGGCCAGAGCCCGGCGCGGCTGCCGTCGGCGTACTCGTAGAAGCCCGCGCCGCCCGACTTCCCGGTGCGGCCCGCTTCCACGAGCCGGTCGATCACGGCCTCCGCGGGGTGGGGCTTCCAGGTGCCGCCTGCCGCCTCGACGGCCGCCTTCGACTCGTTGCGGATCTTCTGCGGGAGCGTGAGCGTGAGCTCGTCCATCAGCTGCAGCACCGGCGCGGGGTAGCCGGCCTGCGACGAGGCCTGCTCGATCGTCTGCGGGTCGATGCCCTCGGCGAGCATCGCGACGCCTCGTTGAGGAAGGTGCCGATCACGCGGCTGGTGAAGAACCCGCGGCTGTCGTTGACGACGATCGGGGTCTTCTTGATCCCGATGGTGACGTCGAACGCTTGGCCAGCGCCGCGTCCGAGGTCCGCTCCCCGCGGATGATCTCGACGAGCGGCATCTTGTCGACGGGCGAGAAGAAGTGCAGGCCGATGAAGTCGCCCTGGCGGTCCAGCCCGGCCGCCAGCTCGGTGATCGGCAGCGTCGAGGTGTTGGAGCAGAGCAGCGCGTCCGGCTCGACGACCTTCATCGCCTCGCGGAAGACCTCCTGCTTGAGCTGCACCGACTCGAACACGGCCTCGATGACGATGTCGCAGCCCGCGAGGTCGTTGTAGTCGGCGGTCGGGGTGATCCGCTGAAGCAGCGCCTCGCCCTTCGCCAGGGTGGTCTTCCCGCGCTTGACGCCCTTCGCGACGAGGCCCTCCGAGTAGGTCTTGCCCTTCTCGGCGGCTTCGAGCGAGACGTCCTTGAGCACGACCTCCCAGCCGGCGAGCGCGCAGACGTAGGCGATGCCCGCGCCCATCATCCCGGCGCCGAGCACCGCGACCTTCGTGGGCGCCCACTTCTCGTGACCGTCCGGGCGGGACTTCCCGCCGTTGATGGCCTGCAGGTCGTAGAAGAACGCCTTGGTCATGTTCTTCGAGGTCTGCCCGGTGGCCAGCTCGGTGAAGTAGCGGGCCTCGATGCGGAACGCGGTGTCGACGTCGACCTGGGTGCTCTCGACGGCCGTCGCGAGGATGTTGCGCGGCGCGGGCATCGGGGCGCCCTTGAGCTGCTTGCGCAGGTTGGCCGGGAACGCCGGCAGGATCGAGGCCAGCTTCGGGCTCGACGGCGTGCCGCCGGGGATCTTGTAGCCCGGCTGCTCCCACGGCTGCTTCGCCTCGGGGTTGGCGGCGATCCAGGCGCGCGCCTTGTCCAGCATCTCCTCACCGGTGGCGGCCAGCTCGTCGATGATGCCGATCTCGAGGGCCTTGGCCGGCTTGTGCCGCCGGCCCTGTACCAGCACGTTCATCACGGCGTTCGCGATGCCGAGCATCCGCACCGTGCGCACGACCCGCCGCCGCCGGGCAGCAGGCCCAGCGTGACCTCGGGGAGCCCGTAGACGACGCCCTTCGCGTCGAGCCCGATCCGGTGGTGGCAGGCGAGCCCGATCTCCAGACCGCCGCCGAGCGCGGTGCCGTTCATGGCGGCCACCACCGGCTTGCCCAGCGTCTCCAGCCTCCGCAGCTGCTTCTTCACGGTCATGGACTTCTCCATGACCGCAGGCGCGTCGGCGGGGGTCGCCTTGCTCAGTGTGTCGAGGTCGCCGCCTGCGAAGAACGTCTTCTTCGCCGACGTGATGATCACGCCGGTGAGGTTCTCCTTGTCGGCCACCAGCGCGTCGACGCACTCGCCCATCGCCTCGACGTAGCGGTCGTTCATGGTGTTGGCGCTGCGGCCCGGGTCGTCGAGGGTGACGACGACGATCCCGTCCTCGCCCTTCTCCCAGCGGACGGCCTTCTGCTCAGTCACGTTCGGAGGTCCCTTTCTCAGGAGAGGCGCTCGACCACGGTGGCGATGCCCATGCCGCCACCGACGCAGAGGGTGGCGACGCCGAAGCGCTGGTCGCGGCGTTCGAGCTCGTCGACGAGGGTGCCGAGGATCATGGCGCCGGTGGCGCCGAGCGGGTGGCCCATGGCGATCGCGCCGCCGTTGACGTTGACCTTCTCGTGCGGCACTCCCATGTCCTTCATGAAGCGCAGGACGACCGCGGCGAAGGCCTCGTTCATCTCGTACAGGTCGATCTGGTCGGCGGTCATCCCCGCGCGGGCGAGCGCTTGCGGGTGGCCGGGGCGGGGCCGGTCAGCATGATCGTCGGGTCGCACCGGACAGCGCCGTCGAGACGATCCGGGCCCGCGGGGTGAGCCCGGCGGCCGTGCCCGCCGCCTCGGTGCCGATCAGCACGAGCGCGGCGCCGTCGACGATGCCCGACGAGTTGCCCGCGGTGTGCACGTGGTCGATCTTCTCGACCCAGTGGTAGCGCTGCAGGGCCACGGCGTCGAAGCCGCCCTGGTCACCCACCATCGCGAACGAGGGCGGCAGCCCGCCGAGCGCCTCCATCGTGGTGCCGGCGCGCACGTGCTCGTCGCGGTCCAGCACCGTGAGGCCGTTGCGGTCCTTCACGGGGACGACCGAGCGGGCGAAGTACCCGTTGGCCCACGCCTTCGCGGCCCTGGTCTGCGACTCCAGCGCGTAGGCGTCGACGTCGTCGCGGCTCCAGCCCTCGAGGGTGGCGATGAGGTCGGCGCCGATGCCCTGCGGCACGAATCCCGTCTCGTAGGCGGTCTCCGCGTCCATCGCCCATGCGCCCCCGTCGGAGCCCATCGGCACCCGGGACATGCTCTCCACGCCGCCCGCGAGCACGAAGTCGGCCATGCCGGCGCGCACCTGGTGGGCCGCGCTGTTGACCGCGTCGAGCCCGGAGGCGCAGAACCGGTTGTGCTGCACGCCCGCCGTGGTGTCGGGGAGGCCCGCGAGGATCGCGGCCGTCTTGGCGATGTCGCCGCCCTGGTCGCCGATCGGGGAGACGACGCCCAGCACGATGTCGTCGATCGCGGCCGGGTCGAGTTCGGGGTAGCGGCGCGCAGCTCGTGGATCAACCCGACCACGAGCGACACGGGCTTCGTCTCGTGCAGCGAACCGGAGGCCTTGCCCCGGCCGCGAGGCGTGCGGATGGCGTCGTAGACGTACGCCTCGGGCATCTCTGCCATGGGAACCTCTTCCTCGACGACCGAGCGGACCTGCTGCCTTTGTTACAGCAGCGCTGTCACATGGGTCAAGCGGTGCCGTAGCCTGCGCGCCATGGTGAGCGGGCCGACGCCGCCCTGCGGGGGAGGCGCGCAGGGAGCGACGAACGAGCGACCGAGCACCGGAGGAGCAGGGCGGCGTCTCCTCGGGCCCGCGAGCCGGCCGGAGCGGAGCGGAGGCAAATGAACAGGGCGGCGCCTTTGCTACCCGACCGGGGCGAGCTCCTCACGATCGACCAGCTGGCAGACCGCTCGGGCATCACGGTGCGCAACATCCGGTACTACGCCGCCCGTGGGCTGCTCCCGCCGCCGCAGCTGCGTGGCCGCACCGGCCTCTACGGGCCCGACCACCTCGCCCGGCTGGAGCTGGTGAGCGAGCTGTCCGCGCTGGGGTTCACCCTGTCCGCGATCGAGAGCCACGTCGAACGCCTCCCGCCACACGTGGGCCACGCGGAGCTGGCGCTGCACCGCGCGCTGCTCACGCCGTGGGTCCCGGAGGAGATCGAGGAGGTCGACCTGGCGGAGCTGGAGAAGCGCGCGGGGCGCGCCCTCTCACCCGGGGACGTCGACTCGCTGCGCGACCTCGGCGCCGTCACGGACCTGCCCGACGGCAGGCTCCGGCTGCACGGCGCCGGCACGCTCGGCAGCGCCCTCGCCGTGATCGACTCCGACCTCCCGACCGACGTGTGGCGGCGTGCCCACGGGCTGATCGAGAAGCACACGACGGCCCTTGCCGAGGACCTGATGGCGATGTTCCAGGATGAGGTGCTCCAGCCCTACCGCGACCGCGGCCATCGCGCCGAGGAGCGGCACCGGCTGGCCGCTGCGCTGTCCCAGCTCAAGCCGGTCACGGTGCTCGGGCTGGTCACGGCGTTCGGACGCGCCGTCAACCGGACGATCCGCGAACGGTTGGGCGACTGAGAGAGAGGACAGCGGTGACCGACTCGCAGGAGTGGACCTTCGAGGGGCATGCGGGCAACCTCACCGCCCGTACCTGGCCGCGCGCGAACGCGCGCTACATCGCGCTGGTCTGCCACGGGTACGGCGAGCACATCGGCCGGTACGAGCACGTGGCCGACGTGCTCGTGCGGCACGGCGCGGTCGTCCACGGCGTCGACCACGTCGGGCACGGCAGGAGCGCGGGCGAGCGCGTGCTGATCCCGGACTACGAGGCCGTGGTGGACGACTTCCACGAGCTCGCCACGAGGGCCCGCGACCCGAAGCTGCCCACCGTGCTCATCGGGCACTCGATGGGCGGCATGATCGCGGCCCGCTACGCCCAGCGGTACGGCCACGAGCTCGCCGCTCTCGTGCTGTCCGGGCCGGTGCTGGGCCGCTGGGACGCCGCCACCGACCTGCTGGCCCTCGACGAGATCCCGGACACTCCGATCGACCCCGACACGCTCTCCCGCGACCCGGACGTCGGCAAGGCCTATGCCGAGACCCGCTGGTGTGGCACGGCCGCTTCCAGCGCACCACCCTCGAGGCGCTCGCCACGTGCCTCGACAACATCCGCTCCCACGGCCCGCTCGGCGCCCTCCCCACGTTCTGGGTGCACGGATCCGACGACCGGCTCGTGCCGATCGAGGGCACCGGCGAGGGAATCGAGGCCCTGCGCGGGGTGGTGTTCGAGGAGAAGACCTACCCGGGCGCCGGCACGAGATCTTCAACGAGACCAACAAGGACGAGGTCCTGGCGGACGCACGCGCTTCATCACCGAGCACTCTGAGGAACCCTCGCCTCCAGCCCCGACTCGGGTGCACCCACACCGCGACTCGCGTACATCCAGACCCCGACTCGCGGGGTGGGGCCTCCCGTCGTTCCGCGAGTCGCGCTCTCCGTGCGCGCGAGTCGCGGCGTGGGTGCGCGCGAGTTGCGGTCGGGTAGCGTCGCGCGGCGTGAGCCCGGAGCCGACGAGCGGTGCCTTCACCTTCCCCCTGACCGTCCGCTACATGGAGGTCGACGCCCAGGGCGTGGTGTTCAACGCCTGGTACCTGACCTACTTCGACGAGGCCATGTCGGCGTTCCTCACCGCGCGCGGGTTGCCGTACCAGAAGATGATCGAGGCCGGCTTCGACGTGCAGCTGGTGCGCTCGGAGATCGACTGGCGGTCCGGGCTGCGCTGGCAGGACACGGCGGAGGTGGCGGTGTCGACCGCGCGGATCGGCCGCACCAGCTTCGCGCTCGACTTCGAGGTGCGCCGCGACGGCGACGAGGTCACCTGTGCGGGCCGCACCGTCTACGTGGTGGTGGCCACCGACGGTTCCGGGAAGCGCGAGATCCCGCCGCCGATCGCGGAGGCGCTGGGCGAGCCGGCTCCGCTCCAGGCCGGCTGAGGGCACCGCGCGCTCAGTACCGCGCAGGCGCCACTCCGCGCACCGTTTCCGCCAGGCTCTCATCGATCGGTGTCGGGGTGATGCCCAGCGCCGCGGTGGCCGCCGTCGAGTCCATGACGAACGGCGCGCGGAACTGGTATTGGGTCTCCCGCAGCTCCCGGGCCAGTGGGTTCGTCAGCCCGCCGAGCCAGAGCACGGGCGACGGCATCGTCGACAGCCGCGGCGGGGCGACGTCGGCGAGTGCGCACGCCCGGGCCGCGACCTCCCGGATCGACAGCGGTTGCGCGCTCGGCACGTGCCAGGCCCGACCCCACGCGCGCTCGTCGTCTGCAACGGCGACCAGGGTGCGAGCGACGGCGGCGATGTCGGTCCAGGTGTGCGGGGCGTCGAGGTCGGCGGGCACGCTCGCCCGACGACCGGCGAGCACCCGGGGCAGCACGAGGTTCGTGATCATCGACTGGCTCCCGCCGCCCAGGTGGTCGGACGCGCGCACGTCGGCGGTGCGGATCCGCCCTGCCTCGTGCCGGGCGATCGCGTCCTGCCACATGCCGGCGCGGACGCGTGCCTTGGGGCCTGCGGGCCGCGCCGGCAGCTCCTCGGTGAGTGGGCCGTCGACGGGGCCGTAGAGGTAGAGGTTGCCCGCCGAGACCAGCACGGCGCCCGTCGCCTCGGCCGCGTCCAGCAGTGCCGCGGCCAGCGGTGGCCATTCGAGCGGCCAACGGTGGTACGGAGGCGCGGCGCAGTTGTAGAGGGCCGTCGCGCCCCCGGCGATGCGGGTGAGCGTGGCGGAGTCGGTGGCGTCCGCCGCGACCCGCTCGACGGCCGGGTGCTCCGGCCCCGTGCCCCGGCGGCTGACCAGCCGCACCTGCTCACCCCGCTCGGCCAGAAGTCGCGCCGTCGCCGTCCCGACGGCACCTGCTCCCACGATCACGTGCAGCGCCATGCCGGCCTCCGAAGCTCGTTCCGATGAGAGAACAGTGTTCTCGCACAGAGTAGCATCACCGAGAACATCGTTCTCGTTCCGTGCGCACGATCTCGCACTGTGGCAGTCTCGCCGCATGCCCGCACCGTCCCTGCGCACCCGCGTGCGCGCCGAGCTGGTGGAGGAGATCAAGGCAGCCGCCCGGCGGCGACTCGCGATCGACGGCCCCGGCCTGACGCTCCGCGCCGTGGCGCGCGACCTCGAGATGGTGCCGTCCGCGCTCTACCGCTACTTCGACGGCCGCGACGCCTGCTCACCGCGCTGATCACGGAGGCATACGACGAGCTCGGGGCGGCCGCGGAGGCCGCGGAGGCCGCCGAGGCCCGTTCCGACCTGCGGGGCCGGTGGATGGCGCTCTGCCGTGCGGTGCGGCGCTGGGCACTGGACCACCCCGCCGAGTACGCACTGCTCTACGGCACCCCGGTACCCGGGTACACCGCGCCGGCCGACACGGTGCCGCCCGCATCGCGGGTGGTGGTCGCCCTGGTCCGGGTCCTCGCCGAGGCGGAGGCGGCGGGCGCCCTCGACGCACCCGTGGAGCGGCCGGTCACCGCGGCACTGCACGCCGACCTCGACCGGCTCGTCACGCAGGCACCGGGCCCTCCCACCGACCCCCGCCCCGGCGACCCGGTGCTGCTCGCCGGGCTCGCCGCCTGGACGCAGCTGTTCGGTCTGGTGAGCTTCGAGGTGTTCGGCCGGCTGGCCGAGCTGCTCCAGGACCCGGCCGACCATTTCGACCACCAGGTGCAGACGATGGCCGATCTCGCCGGGCTGCCCTGATCAGTGCAGCCGTGCGTCCACCCAGCGCAGCGCAGCCTCACCCTGCACCCGCTGGAACGCGCGCACCCGCTCCAGGTTCTGGGGCGGCGGCAGCACGGACTGGTGCAGGAAGAATCCCGTCAGTGCGACGAGAACCGCGGTGACCGCGTCGGGGTCAGCGGCCCGCGCCGGCGGGAAGGCGGACCAGACCTCCTCCGGGTCGGTGCCGGTGGCCGCGGCGCTGGGCAGCAGGAACAGCAGGTCGAGCCACGGGGCGCCGACCCTGGCGTGGGGCCAGTCGACGAACACCACCTCGTGCGGCGTCAGCAGGATGTTGTCGGCACGCAGGTCACCGTGCACCAGCGAGCCGCCCTCCGCGGCCGCGGTCCAGCCCTCCTCGATCGCGGCCAGCTGGTCGAGCCGGGCGGTCACAGCAGGGCCGAGCGGGGCGGCGGCGGACGGGTCCGCCGCGAGGGTGCGCCATCCCCGGAACCCGTGCTCGTCCATCGTGGCGATCGGCGGGCGCGCGATGGGGGTCGGCGTGAGCCGGTCGGCGAGCCTCGCCATGGCCTCGACGACCCTGGCGAGCTCGGCGGGACGCCACGGCTCGGCGGGCATCTCACCGTCGACGTCCTCGACGACGAGCGCCACCCAGTCGCCGTCGTCGTAGCTGCCCAGGAGGCCGGGGACGGGCAGGTCGGGCGGTAGCGCGGAGAGCACCTCGACCTCGCGCCGGTGGAACCTCGGGGCGAGGGGGTTGCGCTCGACGCCCGCCGCCTTGGCGACGCCCGCCGCCCGTCGGCGAGCACGAGACGGGCTCCGAGGCCGGGCGAGAACCCGCCGGGCTGCGAGTGCGCCGCCACCACGGGCGCGCCGAGGATCTCCTCGATCGCAGCGCGCACGCGATCAGGGATCTCGTCGATGCCCAGCCGGGCCCCGCCTCCGTTCGGCATCTGTCGAGGTCATCGCATTCACCGCGCCCCGTCCAGCACTTTTCTCCGTGCCGCACCCGAGAGCCTGCGCGCCGCGCGGTCCAGCATCGCGCGCACGACGATCGGGTGGATCGGCCGCACCAGCGCCGAGTACGCCCGGCCACGCCGGTTGTGCACCTGGACGACGGTGGTGAGGACCACCCGGTCCGGCTCGCGGCGGACGGACGCCCGGAAGTCGAGGTGGTTCGCGTCGGCGCCGAGCAACACCTCGTCGTCGGCGCGGGCCAGGGTGTCGAACGCTGCGCGGCCGCTGCGTTCGATCCCGACGAGTCCGACCAGCAGCTCGCGCAGCCCGAGCGCGGCGCGCACCCAGCGGGGCGGGTCGCGGAACACCGCGTCCGCCCAGGCCTGCGGATCGAGCGGGGTGCCGGGGAAGGCGGTCACGGCGTGGGCGTCGGCCCAGTCGACGCGCGGCAGGGCACGGGCGATCAGGGCGGTGCGCGCGGGCGCGGTGTCCCGCGATCGCGGGACCTCCACCGCGCGCAGCAGCCGCACCCACGGCGAGCGCCGGGCCGGGCGCTCCGGCTCGCTGCCGGTCGCGCGCTGGGCGTTGTCCAGCAACTCCTCCAGCACCGAGTCGTGCGCCCAGCGGACGGCGAGCGGCCAGGCCCGCCGCATCCGGCCGGAGATCCTGGCCTCCGCGACGTGCCGCACCAGCGTGCGGTCCGAACCCACCGGCTCCGCGGAGATCACGTGCCGCCCGTCCAGCCCCTGGCCCAGGAGGAACTCGAACTCGACCCGGCGGCTCGGCACGTACCCGGTGACGCGGTAGCGGATCGAGCTGTGCCCGCCTGCGACGCCGACGGCGATCGGCCCGTCCAGCACCATCGGCGGCCACCCGGGACTCGGCCAGAGCACGTCGTCGGGACCGCCGATGCGGTCGAGCAGCGGGCCGACCCGCTCGATCGGAGCGGGGACGAGCCGTTCGTGGACGTTGCGGACCATCCGAAGCACCTCCGTACGCCACCGTATGGTTTCCGTACGGTACCGTACGGAGATGGCGGACCGGAAGCGGCTCACCGTGCAGGACTGGACCGTGGCGGCACTCGCCGCGCTCGCCCGCGGGGGGATCGCCGCGGTGGCCGTCGAGCCGCTCGCCGCGTCGCTCGGCGCCACGAAGGGCAGCTTCTACTGGCACTTCGGTAACCGCGACGCGCTGCTCGAGGCCGCGCTGCTGGAGTGGGAGCGCACCGACACCGACGACGTGATCGCGCTCGTCGAGACCGAGCCGGACCTGCGCCTGCGGCTGCGCAGACTGCTCGCCGTGGCGCTGGGCGACAGCACGCGCAAGAGCGAGCACGTCGAGGTCGCGCTCCAGTCCGCCGCGAACCACCCGCTCGTCGCCCCGGTGCTCGCACGGGTCACCGCCCGCCGCATCGGCTACCTCACCGCGCTGTTCGGCGAGCTCGGCTTCGACCCGGACGACGCGGGGCGGCGCGCCATGCTCGCCTACACCGCCTACCTGGGCCACGCCCAGCTCGCGCACTCCACCCCGGACGCCGCGCCCGCCGGCGACGAGCTACCCGCGTACGTCGACGCCGTGATCGCCACCCTCACCGCCCGGTAACGCATTCCCACCGACGGCGGATCGGTGGAGCCGGGGTGTCGGGGTGACACCGGTCCCACCTGCGCAGCGCCCCCACGTCGGTGCCACATCGTCGATCACGTGCCGCCCGGTGACGGCTCGTTCCGGCTACCGCCGGGTGACCGACGCCAGGTAGCGGGCCACCTGCCCGTCGGCGATGTGCGACTTCCACAGCCCCTCCACCACCGCGTCCTCGTCGCGGTAGCGGTCGGTCCGTTCCAACGCGGGACGGCGCAGCTGCCCCTTGGTGACGGCGAACGTGTCGGGCGGGACGTCACGTGCCTTCCCCGCCGCGGCCGCAGCCGCCATGGCGGCCAGCTCCGGCGGCGGGACGACCTCGTCGACGAGCCCGAGCTGCACCGCCCGCTCGGGCAGGTGGGTCTGCGCGCCCATGACCAGCTCGCGCGCGACCCGCTCCCCCACGGCGTTCCCGAGCACCTCCAACGCGATGCGCGGGAACGGCACCCCGACCAGGACCTCCGGCACCCCGATCCGCGCGTGCCCTCGGCCATCAGCACGAGGTCGGCACAGGCCGCCAGCACGCAGCCGCCCGCGATGGCGTGCCCGTTGACGGCGGCGACGACCGGCTTCGGCAGCTCGAACGCCGTCCGGAACGCCTCCGACAGGGCGGGGAGGAACCGCTCGACGTACGGATCGCCGCCTTCCGTGCAGCGTTTGAGATCCACACCTGCCGAGAAGGCTCGGTCCGATCCAGTGATGACCACCGCCCGGGCCGGATCGGTCGCGAGCCCGCGGAACCGCTCGGCGAGTGCCTGGCAGAGCTCCAGATCCATCGCGTTCACCGGGCCGTGCGCCATCCTGAGCACCGCGACCGGAACACCCTCGACATCGACGTCATCGCGTTCGATCACCCTCGCAACCTACCCATCCGGCCACCACGTGGCAGGCTGCGCATGAATGCATCGCCGACGTTGAGGTGAGGGATTGTCATGCCGCAGCAGGTCCGCGGGGTCGTCGCGCACAAGAAGGGTGAGCCCGTCTCGCTGGAGACCGTGATCGTGCCCGACCCGGGGCCGGGCGAGGCGGTCGTGAAGGTGCAGGCCTGCGGGGTCTGCCACACGGACCTGCACTACCGCGAGGGCGGGATCAACGACGAGTTCCCGTTCCTGCTCGGCCACGAGGCCGCCGGTGTCGTCGAGTCCGTCGGCGAGGGCGTCACGGACGTCGCCCCCGGCGACTTCGTGATCCTCAACTGGCGCGCCGTCGACGGCACCTGCCGCGCCTGCCGCCGCGGCGAGCCCTGGTACTGCTTCTCCACCCACAACGCCGCCCAGAAGATGACCCTCGAATCCGGCCAGGAGCTGTCGCCCGCGCTCGGCATCGGCGCGTTCGTCGAGAAGACCCTCGTCCACTCCGGGCAGTGCACGAAGGTCAACCCCGAGGTCAAGCCGGAGGTCGCCGGACTGCTCGGCTGCGGCGTCATGGCAGGCATCGGCGCGGCCATCAACACCGGCAAGGTGGGCCGCGGCGACTCGATCGCCGTGATCGGCTGCGGCGGGGTGGGCGACGCGGCGATCGCCGGGGCCCGGCTCGCCGGCGCGTCCACCATCATCGCGATCGACGTGGACGACCGGAAGCTCGGGTGGGCCAAGGAGTTCGGCGCCACCCACACGATCAACTCCCGCGAGCAGGACGTCGTCGAGGGCGTGCAGGCGCTCACCGACGGCAACGGGGCGAACGTCGTCGTCGAGGCGGTCGGCCGCCCCGAGACCTACAAGCAGGCCTTCTACGCCCGCGACCTCGCAGGCACCGTCGTGCTGGTCGGCGTGCCCACCCCCGACATGACGATCGACCTGCCCCTGATCGACATGTTCGGTCGCGGCGGCTCGTTGAAGTCGTCCTGGTACGGCGACTGCCTGCCGTCGCGCGACTTCCCCATGCTCGTGGACCTGCACCTGCAGGGCAGGCTGCCGCTGGAGAAGTTCGTCAGCGAGACGATCGGGCTCGGGGACGTCGAGTCGGCGTTCGAGAAGATGCACAAGGGCGACGTGCTGCGTTCCGTGGTGGTCTTCTGATGCCACCCGTCGACCATCTCGTCACGTCGGGCACGTTCTCGCTGGACGGCGGCACCTGGGACGTCGACAACAACGTGTGGATCGTCGGCGACGAGCGCGAGGTGCTCGTCATCGACGCCCCGCACGACGCCGACGCGATCGCGGCGGCGTCGGCGACCGGCGCCTCGTCGCCGTGGTGTGCACGCACGGCCACGACGACCACGTGCGCAAGGCACCGGAGCTGGCCGACCGGTTCGGTGCGCCGATCCTCCTGCACCCGGCCGAGGCGCCGCTGTGGGAGATGACCCACCCCGATCGGAAGCCGGACCGCGAACTCGCCGACGGCGATGAGCTCACCGCAGGAGGGGTGACGCTGCGGGTGCTGCACACGCCGGGCCACTCCCCGGGCTCGTGCAGCCTGTACACGCCGGAGCTGGGCACGGTGTTCACCGGCGACACCCTGTTCCAGGGCGGACCCGGCGCCACCGGCCGCTCCTACTCCTCGTTCGACACGATCATCGACTCGGTGCGCGACCGGCTGCTCACGCTGCCGGGCGACACTGTGGTCCGCACGGGCCACGGCGACCCGACGACGATCGGGGCGGAGCTCCCGCACCTGGAGGAGTGGATCGCGCGCGGACACTGACCGACAGAAAGGTAGCACATTTGTGCTACCTTTCTGTCATGAGTGAGCCGGGCAGCATCGGCATCCGCGAGCTGCGCCAGCACGCCTCGCGGTACGTCGCCATGGCCAAGACCGGCAAGCGGGTGCCGGTCACCGAGAGGGGCAAGCTGGTCGCGTACCTCGTGCCCGCCGAGGAGCCCGCATCCATTCTCGACCGGCTGGAGGCGGCGGGACAACTGCGGCGAGGCACGGGGAACATCCTGGATCTCCTGCCACCGCCTCCGGCCGAGCCGGGCGAGAAGTCGCTGACGGAGACGTTGCGGGAGATGCGCGACGAGGAACGGTATTGATCTACCTCGACACGTCGGCATTCCTCACGCTCGTCCGGGACGAGGAGCGGGAGTCTGCGGCGATGCACGCCTACCTGAGGTCGACCGGCGAGAGACCGGCTCTCGTGTCCAGCACGCTCCTCGCGATCGAGACCCGCAGAGGCACCCTCCGTACCAATCCGTCGCGGCTGCCCCGGGTGGACATGCTGCTCTCGACCGTCACGCAGACGGAGATCTCCGCTGCGATCGTCGAATCCGCGAGCCGCCTACCGGATCCGCTGCTGCGTTCCCTCGACGCGATCCACCTCGCCACCGCCCTGCTGGTCCGCGAGGAGCTGGACGTGCTCCTGACCTACGACACGCGGCTCCGGGCCGCTGCGGAGGCTCACGGTCTCCCGACCGCCGCCCCGGGCCTGAGCGACGCCACGACGACCCCGACACCCAGCAGCACCGCAGCCGCCCCGAACGCTGCGGAGTAGCCGAACGGGTCCGCCACCGCGCCGAGACCGAGGCGCCCGCGCCGGTCCCGGCGTCGAACGCGATGTTCCAGATCGCGCTCGCCGCGCCGTACCCCGCGCTGCCGAACGCGGCGAACAGCACGGTGAGGGAGTCGTTCTGCACGACGCCGAACCCGATGCCGACGGCGGCGGCCCCGAGCACGACGAGCACGCCGCGCCCGCGACGAGGGCCACGACCTCGGCGACCATCCCGGCGGCGCAGAGCAGCATCCCGGGTACGAGCAGCCGGCCGCCCCAGCCGAGCCGGTCGACGAGCTCACCCGCCACCAGCCTGCCGACCAGCGCGCCCGCAGCCGTCGCCAGCAGGGCTCCCGGCACGAGCAGCCCGGCGCCCGGAACGGCCAGCGGCAGGAACGTGATCAGGCCGCCCTGGGCAACCGAACAGGTGAGCATGGCGAGGACCGGGGTGAGCACGGTGCTCGTCGGGGGCCGCGGCACCTTCCCCGCCGCCGACGGGGCGGACGTCCGCGCCATCCGGATCGCCGGCACGAGCAGCGCGCCCAGCACCGGCGCGACACCCGCGGCGACGAACACGGCGGTGAACCCGAACCGCTCGACGACGGCGACCCCGGCCGCCAGCAGCACGAGCTGGGGCAACCCGACGGCGAGCCCGTACCGGCCCGCCGCCCTGCCGTGCTGCTCGCGCGGCACGAGCTCGGCCACGAGCGCGCTCCCGGCCACCGTCGCCAGGCCGAAGCCCACTCCCCGCAGCGCCGACAGCAGGAGCACGGGCGTGAGCTCCGCCGACAGGGCGAGGAACGGCGTGGGGGCGCCCAGCAGGGCCGACCCGATGGCCAGCACCCAGCGGTGCCCCACGCGCACGAGGAGCCACGGCACCGCGAGCTGCGTGGTCACGGTGGTGGCCATCAGCACCGCCGTGGTGGCGCCCGACCCGAGCGCACCCGACCCGCCGCGCTCCGCCCACAACGGCACGACCGGGAGCAGCAGGGCGTAGCCGCTGAAGCAGAGGGCGGTGGCACCGAGCATGAACCGGAACGGTGCGCCGGCAACACCGGCGGGAGCGCTGGTCGAGACCACAGCCCGAGCCTAGGTGGCACGCCGCGGTGGGCGATGCTGGTCCGGTGCCGCTCCCCGACACCTCCTTCCCCGCCGATCCCTACCCCGGTGCCGTGCCGGACCTGTCGTTCGCCCACGTGGACGGCGAGTCGCACCTCCTGCACCCGGACCCGCGCCACGGCTGGACGGCCGACGCGTCCCGCTGGACACCTGGCTCGACGGCTACGGCGCGGTGCCCTGCGCGCAGCGCGTGCCCGTGCTCGCCTACGGCTCCAACCGCTGCCCCAGCAAGATCACCTGGCTGCGCCGCGAGCTCGGGATGGGCGAGGACCCGGTGGTGGCGCTGCGTGCCCGTACCCGCGGGCTCGCCGCGGTGTGGGCGAGCGGGCTGCGCCGCCGCGACGGCCAGCGGCCCGCGGTGCTCGCCGCCGCCCCCGGCGCCGTCGAGGAGCACGTCGTGTGGCTCGCGACACCGGAGCAGATCGCGGTGCTCGACCGCTGCGAGGGCCGCGACGAACGCTTCCGGCTGGCCCGGCTGCGCACCGGCGAGGTGCGCACGGCCGACGGCGCCCCGGTCGTGGAGCCGTGGTGCTACGTGGCACACGGCGAGACCCGCCGTCCCTCCGGGTGGACGGCGGCCTCGTCCGCTGCACGGACCTGCCGCAGGCGGCCGCGCTCGGGCTGGTCGGCGAACCCGGCGACGACGGCCTCGACGCGCCGACCGTGACCGGGACGCCCCACCCCGACGAGTGGCCTGCCGCCCTGTTCGTCTACGGGCTGCTGCGGCCGGGAGCCCTGTCCTGGTCGCTGGTGGCGCCGCATGCGGCAGGCGCCCCGTACGCCGCCACCGTCGACGCCACGGTCCACGACACCGGACTCGGCTACCCGGCGCTGCGCCGCGGCACCGGCGACCGCGCCCCCGGCTGGGTCGTGCCGGTGCGCGACCCGGCCGCGGCACTGCCCGCTCTCGACGCCTACGAGGGCGGCAGTACGTCCGCGAACGGGTGGTCACCACCGACGGCACCGTGTGCTGGGCGTACGTGTGGGCCGACTCCTTCGACGGGATGGCCGCCCTACCCGCCGGATGGTGACTGCTGCTGCTCCTGGACGAGCACGTCCGCATACATCAGTGGTCGTTCGACTCGCACGGGATCGCGCTCCCCGGCCCCACTGGCACCGGCCACCCGGCGGCGTGATCACCGACAGCGGTGGCAAGACGACAGATCAGTCGTCCCGCCACCACTTCCGGCGATCACGAGCCACCGGCCCGCTCATCACCCCCGACCCTGATCGCCGACGGCCACCGGCCGAGTCCGGACTTGCCCGTCTACGCCAGTCGCGGGGTCAGCACCGCCGCCGACGTGCCGGGCAGCGGCTTGCGGGCGCTCTCCGTCACCGCGATCACGGCGGCGAGCGAGATGATGGACGCGACCGCGATGTAGATCCCCGGCATCGCGTTGTTGCCGGTTCTGAGCACCAGCGTCTCCAGGATGAACGGCGCCGTGCCACCGAAGATCGACGTCGACAGGTTGTAGCCGATCGAGAAGCCGCCGTACCGGACGTCGGTGGCGAAGAGCGCCGGCAGCGTGGCCGACATCGTGCCGAGCAGCAGGACCAGCAACAGCCCGAGGATGGCCAGCCCGGCCACCGTGCCGAGCACGGTGCCCAGCGCGAGCAGCATGAACGCCGGGTAGCCGAGCACGATGAACCCGACGCACGCCGTGACGATCAGCGGCTTCCGGCCCACCCGGTCGGACAGCGCCCCCACCGGGATGATCACGAACATGATCAGGAGCATCATGCCGAGGATGTAGAGCAGCGCGGGCGTGGACTCGAGCCCGAGCGTGGTCTGCAGGTACGTCGGCATGTAGAAGAGGATCGTGTAGACGGCGACGTTGTAGAACAGCACCAGGCCCATGCAGACCAGCACCGGGCGCCAGTGGTGCACGAGGGTCTCCTTGAGCGGCGACTCCGACACCTGGTGCTTCTCCTCGAGCTCGAGGAACGCGGGGGTGTCCTCGAGCTTGCTCCTCAGGTAGAGCCCGACCAGTCCGAGCGGACCGGCGATGAGGAACGGGATCCGCCAGCCCCAGGCCGCCATGGCATCCGGCGACAGGCCGAGCTCGAGGACCATCACCATGCCCGCCGCCAGCACGAACCCGCCCGTCGTGCCGAACTCCAGGAAGCTGCAGTAGAAGCCACGACGCTTGTCCGGCGCGTACTCCGCGATGAACGCGGCGGCACCCCCGTACTCGCCGCCGGTCGCGAAGCCCTGCACCAGCCGTGCGATCACCAACAGGATCGGCGCGAGCCACCCCACCGCGCCGAACGTCGGCAGGAGCCCGATCGCGAAGCTCGCCGCCGACATCACCACGATCGTGAGCGCGAGCACCCGCTTGCGCCCGACCCGGTCGCCCAACGGCCCGAGGATCATCCCGCCGAGCGGGCGCACCAGGTAGGCGACCGCGAAGAGGGCGAAGGTGAGGGCGACGTTCGCGCCCGAGTCGCCGCCCGGGAAGAAGCTCGACGCGATGTAGATCGCGACGTAGCTGTAGATGCCGTAGTCGAACCACTCGACCAGGTTCCCCATGGCCGCGGCGCCCACCGCCTTGCGGACGGTCCGCTCGTCGACCTCGTGTGAGGCGTTCTCTTCGGTCGTCGACATGTCTTTTCCCCAACCCCCCTTGCGTTCTGCTTAGCGACGCTAAGAGCGAGGGGGTGGGCCCGCAACAGCTGGCAGTCGGGGTCGGATCGCCGACCAGCCGCGTTGTGGTGGTGCAGGCCGCCGGGCGCGTCCACCCGAATCGGTGGTTGCGCACCGGCGACCACAGCTGCCGCCACGAGGCCCCGGCCGGCTGCCCCCGCTCAGGATGTGGGGGCGGGGCGCGGCCGCGGCGACGGCCGGCGCGGGGCCTGCTCGGCGGGCACCGCCTGCGGCTCCGCGGTGGGAGGGGGCGTCCGCCCGCCCGCGACGGACTCGGCGGGCCATGCCGGGTCGGACTCGGCGCGGGCGGCCAGCCACGACCGGACCACCCACGCTCCGATCGCTGCCGCGACCACGGCGAGCACCAGCCAGCGGCCGCGACGCCCCCGATGCCCCTCGACGTTCTCCGCCATCACACTCACCCTTCCGCCGGATGCGCACGAAGGGTAGGCCGTTCGCCGGAGATCCGCGCCACGGCCCGCCGCCCGGTACCCCGGCTCAGCGGTTGCCCATCGGCACGTACGGGCGCTCGGTGGCACCCACGTACAGCTGGCGCGGCCGCCCGATCTTCGTGGTCGGGTCGTTGATCATCTCGCGCCAGTGGGCGATCCACCCCGGCAGCCTGCCGAGCGCGAACAGGACCGTGAACATCTTGGTCGGGAAGCCCATGGCCCGGTAGATCACGCCGGTGTAGAAGTCGACGTTCGGGTAGAGCTTGCGCTCGATGAAGTAGTCATCGGCGAGCGCGCGCTCCTCCAGCGCCTTGGCGATGTCGAGCAGCTGGTCGCTGACGCCGAGCTTCTTGAGGATCTCGTCCGCGCTCTGCTTCACGATCCGCGCGCGCGGGTCGTAGTTCTTGTAGACGCGGTGTCCGAAGCCCATGAGCCGGGCGCCGTGCTCCCGGTTCTTCACCCGTTCGACGAACGCGTCGACGTTGCCGTCCTCGACGTCGCGGATGCGCTGCAGCATTTCCAGCACTGCCTGGTTCGCGCCGCCGTGCAGCGGCCCGAACAGGGCGTTGATGCCCGCCGAGATGCTCGCGAACAGGTTGGCCTGCGACGAGCCCACCATCCGGACGGTGGACGTCGAACAGTTCTGCTCGTGGTCGGCGTGCAGGATGAGCAGCACCTCGAGGGCGCGCACGAAGTCGGGGTCGAGCTCGTAGGGCTCTGCCGGGAACCCGAAGGTCATCCGGAGGAAGTTCTCGACGAGGCCCAGCGAGTTGTCCGGGTAGAGGAACGGCTGGCCGATCGACTTCTTGTACGCGTACGCCGCGATCGTCGGCACCTTGGCGAGCAGCCGGACCGTGGACAGCTCCACGGCGTCCTCGTCGAACGGGTCGAGGCTGTCCTGGTAGAACGTCGACAGCGCGCTGACGGCGCTGGACAGCACCGGCATCGGGTGCGCGTCGCGGGGGAACCCGTCGAAGAACCGTTTCAGGTCCTCGTGCAGCAGCGTGTGGCGGCTGATCCGGTTCGTGAACGAGTCGAGCTGGTCCTTCGACGGCAGCTCCCCGTAGATCAGCAGGTAGCTGGTCTCGAGGAAGGTGGAGCTCTCGGCCAGCTGATCGATCGGGTAACCGCGGTAGCGCAGGATCCCGGCGTCACCGTCGATGTAGGTGATCGCCGAGGCGCAGGCGGCGGTGTTGCCGTAACCCGAGTCGAGCGTCGTCAGCCCCGTCGAGGACAGCAGCTTCGAAATGTCGAACGCGGACGCACCCTCGGTCGCGGGCCGGATCGCCATCTCGTACTCGCCACCGGGGTGGTTCAGAACAGCAGCGCTGGTGGTCTCGTCGGCCATGTGGAGGTTCCCTCACACTCATGTTTTCCGTGGTTGGGCGCAACGCTAGTGCTCCGGATCAGGGTTGCGCCCCTCCTGGTGCTGACGCGTTCATCACGGCTGCCGTCATCCGTCGTGAACAGGCCGGTAACGCCAGAAGACGGGGAAGACCACCACCACCACGACGCGCCGACGATCACGAGCAGCCCACCGACGGACGCCGCCATCCCCGGCCCCCACCAGCTGGCCGCGGCACCGTGCCACATGTCGGCGACCCGCGGCCGCCCGCGACCACCACCGCGAACACGCCCTGCATGCGGCCCCGCATCTCGTCGGTGGCGACGGTCTGCAGGATCGACATCCGGTACACGCTGCTCACCAGGTCACCGGCACCCGCGACGGCGAGGAAGAGCACGGCGAGCCACAGCGACCCGGCCAGACCGAACAGCGCGACACCCAGGCCCCACACGCAGATCGCGACCGTGACGGCCACCCCCTGCCGCCGGATCCGGTGCAGGCTTCCCGAGAACAACCCGGCCACGACCATCCCGGCCGGGATCGCGGCGAACAGCAACCCGTACGCCAGACCACCTCCCGGCGGGTCGCCGTACACGGTCTGCGCGATCTCCGGGAACACCACCCGCGGCATGCCGAACGCCATCGCCACGATGTCCATCAGGAACGACACCAGCAACACGGCGTGCAGCGCGGCGTACCGGAAGCCCGCCGCGATCTCGCGCAGCCCCGCCCGCCTGCGCTCGCCGTTCGTCTCCGGCGGCACCGGTGGGAGCTTCCAGGTGGCCCACAGCGTGGCGAGGAGCGCGATCGCGTCGAGCAGGTAGAGCGTGGGGAGCCCGATCACCGGGATCAGGACACCGGCCAGCAGCGGGCCCGCGATCGCCCCGGTCTGGAACACGGTCATGTTGAGCGTGTTCGCCGCCGGGATCTGGTCCAGCGGGAGCAACCGCGGGATGACGGCGTTGCGCGCCGGCTGGTTGACGGCGAGGAACGCCGTCTGCACCGCGAACAATCCGAGCACCAGCCAGACCCCGCCTGCCCCGCTCGCCGCGGTGACCCACAGCGCGAGCGACGACAGCGCGATGCCCGACCCGCTGAACAGCAGCAGCGTGCGCCGGTCGACGGCATCCGCGATCGCTCCGCCCCACAGCCCGAAGACGATCAGCGGCACCAGCCCGAAGAGGCCGGTCAATCCCACGTACGCCGACGAGCCGGTGAGCTCGTAGATCTGCGCCGGCACCGCGACGACGGACAGCTGCGCGCCGATCACCGTGACGATGCCGGCCGTCCACAGCCTGCGGTAGGCAGGCGTGCGCAGGGGGCGGGTGTCGGTGAGGACGCCCGCACGGCCCGCCCGATGCGGCGGGTGGTGGAGTCGCCCCGCCCCGTCCGGGTGGTCGGCGCGTCCGGCCCGGCGGTGATCGGCTTCGTTGGGCCATCCGGACCGGACGTTGTCATACGACAACGAGTACCACCCCGCACCGTCGAACCGCGCCTCGGTTCGCGCCCGGAGTGCCCGGCCTCACGACCGAACCCGGCGAATCACCCCGACTCACGCGCACCCAGAGCGCGACTCGCGTCGGGTGGACGCCCCTACCCCCGCGAGTCGCGGTCTCGGTGCAGCCGAGTCGCGGTCAGGGGGCGAGGCGGCGGATGCGCCAGACCCTGCTGTGGGAGTCGAGCTCGAAGCGCAGCCGGTCGTGCATCCGGTTGTGCCGGCCCTGCCAGAACTCCACCTGCTCCGGCAGGATCCGCCAGCCGCCCCAGTGTGGCGGCGGGGGCACCGCCTCCTCCGCGGCGAACCGCCGCGTGACGGCCGCGAGCGCGTCGTCGAGGACACGGCGATCGCGCACCTCGACGGACTGGGCGGACGCCCACGCGCCGAGCTGGGAGCCACGCGGGCGGGTGGCCCAGTAGGCCGCGGTCTCGGCCGCCGTGACCAGCTCGACGTGGCCGCGGACGTGCACCTGCCGGTGCTGGGCGTACCAGGGGAACGTGGCCGACGCGTAGCGCGTGGCGCGCAGCTGGTGGCTCTTTGCCGACGTGTAGTTCGTGTAGAAGACGACGCCGCGCGCGTCGAGCCCCTTGCACAGCACGGTGCGCGACGTCGGCCTGCCGTCCTCACCCGTGGTGGCCAGCACCATCGCGTTCGGTTCCGCGACACCGTCGGCGACGGCCTCGTCCAGCCACCGCGCCAGCTGCTCGTGCCATGTCGCGGCGAGGTCGCCCACGTCCAGCTCGTCGGTCGGCGCGTAGTCCGCACGCATCGTCGCCAGCTGCTCCGCCATCGACGCCTCCCCGGGGTAGCGGACCCACCACGCTATGTGCAATGCCACTCGATCGACACCCCCGGTGACAGATGACACCCGGTCGCCGTTGCACCACCCTCGATGCAGCGGCAGGGTTGCGCCAACCACGACAAGGAGGACGCGGTGACCACTGCGCCGACCGCACCCGGACCCGGCCGGGGTGAGGAGGCGGTACCACCGCCTCCGCCCGGCTTCGCCCCCGGCCTGGAGGGCCACGTCGCCTTCCGGACCCGTATCGCCGAACCCGACAAGGACGGTGGTTCGCTCCGCTATCGCGGGGTGGACATCGAGGACCTCGTCGGGCAGGTGACCTTCGGCAACGTCTGGGCGTTGCTCGTCGACGGCCGGTTCGGGCCGGGCCTGCCCCCTGCCGAGCCGTTCCCCATCCCGGTGCACACCGGCGACGTCCGGGTGGACGTGCAGGCGGCGCTGGCGATGCTCGCCCCGTACTGGGGCTACCGGCCGTTGCTGGACATCGGCGACGAGGAGGCCCGCGACCAGCTCGCGAGGCGTCGGTGATGGCGCTGTCGTACGTGGCGCAGTCGGCGCGGGGGATCGGGGTGCCCGCGGTGCCGCAGTCGCGCATCGATGAGTGCGAAACGATCACCGAGCGGTTCATGACGCGCTGGCGGGGTGAGCCGGACCCGGCGCACATCGCCGCCGTCGACGCGTACTGGGTGTCCGCCGCCGAGCACGGCATGAACGCCTCGACGTTCACGGCGCGGGTGATCGCCTCGACCGGCGCCGACGTCGCGGCATCCCTGTCGGCGCGATCGGCGCCATGTCCGGCCCGCTGCACGGCGGCGCGCCCGCCCGGGTGCTGCCGATGATCGAGGAGGTCGAACGCTCCGGCGACCCGGCCGGCCTGGTCACGGGCATCCTCGACCGCAAAGAGCGGCTGATGGGCTTCGGCCACCGCGTCTACCGCGCCGAGGACCCGCGTGCCCGGGTGCTGCGCCGCACCTGCCTCGAGCTGAAGGCCCCGCGCTACGAGGCCGCGGCCGCGCTCGAACAGGCGGCGCTGTCGGAGCTGCGTTCCCGCAGGCCCGACCACCCGATCGAGACGAACGTCGAGTTCTGGGCCGCGGTGATCCTCGACTTCGCCCAGGTACCGCCGCACATGATGCCGGCGATGTTCACCAGCGCCCGCACGGCCGGCTGGTCGGCGCACATCATGGAGCAGAAGCACGAGGGCAAGCTGGTGCGCCCGAGCGCGCAGTACATCGGCCCCGGCCCGAGGTCCCCGGAAGCGGTCGAGGGCTGGACGGAGATCGCCCACACCTGATTCCCGACGAACGGCGCGCTCGTCGGAACCTATGCGACGGGCGCGCCGTTCGTCGGAACGCGCTTGCGCACGAGCAGGGAGAGCGCGCCCGCCAGGATGCACAGCGCGCCGCCCGCGTACCAGGCCGTGTCGTAGGTGCCCAGCTCGTCGCGCACGATGCCGGCGCCCAGCGCCATCGCCGCCGCGCCCACCTGGTGCGACGCGAACACCCACCCGAACACGACGGGCGCGGACCGCCGAACAGCTCGCGGCACAGCGCCATCGTCGGCGGGATCGTCGCCACCCAGTCCAGGCCGTAGAACACGATGAACGCCACCATGTTGGCCTGGATGTCCGGGCCGAACAGCGCAGGCAGCGCGAGCAACGACAGCCCGCGCAGGACGTAGTAGACGAGCAGCAGGTAGCGCGGGTCGACCCGGTCGGTGAGCCAGCCGGACGCGATGGTGCCGGCCACGTCGAAGATGCCGACGAGCGCGAGCAGCCCGGCCGCCACCGTCTGCGGCATGCCGTGGTCGTGCGCCGCAGGCACGAAGTGGGGCTGGATCAGCCCCATCGTGGTGGCGCCGCAGATCATCATGCCGGCCGCCAGGTACCAGAAGCCCTTGACCCGCGCGGCGCCGGCGAGCGCGCGCACCGCCAGCCGGGCGGCCCCGGTGCGCACGGGGTCGACGTCGTCGGCGGGCGTGCCGCCGTAGGGCGCCACGCCGACGTCGCGCGGCCGGTCGCGCAGCAGCCACACGACGAGCGGGGCCACGGCCAGCGCGGAGATCGCCACCGCCAGCGCCGCCGACCGCCACCCGTAGGCCTCGGCGAGCTGGGAGACGAGCGGGAGGAACACCAGCCCGCCCGCGGCACCCGCGGCCGTCAGCACGCCGGAGACGAGCCCCCGCCGCGCGACGAACCAGCGCCCCGTCACCGTGGCCACCAGAGCGAGCGCCATCGCGCCGGTGCCCAGCCCGACCAGCACGCCCCAGCACAGGATCAGCTGCCAGCTGGCCGTCATGAACACGGTGAGGCCGCTGCCGGCAGCCACGACGACCAGCGCCGCAGTGACGACCGGCCGGATGCCGAAGCGCTCCATCAGCGCGGCCGCGAACGGCGCGGTGATGCCGTACAGCGCCATGTTGACGGCCGCGGCGAGCGAGATGGTGCTGATGGACCAGCCGAACTCGTCGTGCAGCGGGTTCATGAGAACGCCGGGCACGGCCCGGAACCCGGCCGCCCCGACCAGGGCGAGGAAGGTCACTGCGGCCACCCACCACGCGGGGTGGATGCGCGGGGTCCGGGCGGTGTCGAGCTGCGTCACCCGGTGAGCATCGCCGGAGCCGAGAGGATCCGACAGTGGCCCGACGGCCAATACATGAAAGAATCCGGCCATGCCCGAGCGTCACGAGGTCGCCGTCCTCGCGCTGCCGCACGTGGTGGCGTTCGAACTGGGCCTGCCGCACAAGCTGATCGGCACGGCCGCCGACGACGCAGGCCGCCTCCTCTACCGGGTGCGCGTCGCCACACCCGACGGCGGCCCGGTGCGCACATCGGCCGGCTACCCAGGTGCTCCCCGAGCACGACGCCTCGATCCTGCGCACCGCCGACACCGTGATCATCCCGGGCATCTACGGCGGAGCGCCGCTCCAGCGCGGCGTCCTCGAACCGGACCTCGCCGCGGTGCTCGACGGCCTGACCGCCCGCATGGTCTCGATCTGCACCGGCGCGTTCGTGCTCGCCGCGGCCGGCAGGCTCGACGGGCGACCCGCCACCACCCACTGGATGCACGCCGACGCGTTCCAGGCGCTGTTCCCGCAGGTGAAGCTGGATCCCGACGTCCTGTACGTCGACGACGGCGACGTGCTCACCTCGGCGGGCAACGCCGCGGGCATCGACCTGTGCCTGCACATCGTGCGGCGCGACCACGGGGCCACCGTGGCCAACCGGGTGGCCCGCCGCAGCGTGGTCGCCCCGTGGCGCGAAGGCGGGCAGTCGCAGTTCATGGAGCCGGTGCCGGATCCCGACGGCCCCGGCACGGCCCCCACCAGGGCGTGGGCCCTCGAACGGCTCCACGAACCGCTGGGCCTCGCCGACCTCGCCGCCCACTCCGCCATGAGCGTGCGCACGTTCACGCGGCGCTTCCGCGAGGAGACCGGCATGAGCCCGGCCCGCTGGATCACCACCCAGCGGGTCACCGCGGCACGCAGGATGCTGGAGACCACCGACCTCCCCGTCGAGCGCATCGCCGCGGAGTGCGGGTTCGGCACCACCGCGTCACTGCGCCAGCACCTGCACGCCGCGATCGGCGTGGCGCCGCTGGCCTACCGCCGCACCTACCGGGGCGCCGCCGGGTAGCGGGCCAGTTCGAGGTCGAAGCGTTCCCGGCGGATCCGCTGGTCGACGTAGAGCAAGCCGGCGACGCCCACACCGAACGGGGTGGCGAAGGTGCCCACCAGCGTGGACGCGATCGCGACCCGTGCCATCTCGGCAACGCCATCGGGCTCCGCGACGAACGCGCCGAACACCCCCATCACGACGGCCGCCGCCACGCCCACGATGAGCCCGGCGAGCAGCAGGACGCCGAAGATCCGCCACCAAGCGCCGTGGACGAGCCCTGCCGACCGCTTCAGCGCGTCGATCACCCCCGACGGGCTCCAGAACGTACACCGCGTTCGCGAACGACCACAGCACCGCCAGGTAGACGATGGCCACGATCGCGACCGGCACCAGGAGGCCCCCCAGCAGGATGCGCCCGCCGAGCCGGTGGCGGCAGCGAGAAGCCCGGCCATCGGGAACAGCATGATCACCACGAACACGGACGCGACCAGCAGCGTCAACCCGACCAGCCCCGGCACCCGCGGCGCGATCACCTTCCAGGCCTCTCCGAACCCGATGCGCCGCCCCAGCACGGCTTGGCCGAACGCCACCAGCAACAGCCCGGAGAGCGCGGCGCTGACCACGACGGAGACGACACCGCTCCCGGCCACCCCGAGCACCGAGCCGACCAGCCCCTCGGTCCGCCCCCTCGCCAGCTCCTCCGGGTCGATCCCGGGCAGGGCGAACTCGATGAACATCTGGAGCAGCTGGCCGATGAACACGACCGCCGCGCTGACCCCGATCGTCAGGGCCGGGTTCTCCTTGACGAAGCCCCACGCCCCGGCCAGCACGTCGCCCGCGGCGAGCGGGCGCAGCGGCACGATCCCCGGGCGGGGAGCCTGCGGCGGCCCGTACCAGGACGGCGCGTAGGGCTGCGGCCCGGGACCGGGCGGACCGTATCCCGGCTGCCCGGGCCAGGGAGGCGGTGCATACCCCGGCGGCGGGTACCCGGGCTGCGCATACCCGGGCGGCACGTAGCCGGGCTGTGCATACCCGGGCGGCGCGTACCCCGGCGGCGCGTACCCGGACGACGGGTATCCCGGCTGCGCGTAACCGGTCTGCCCGTACCCGGGTTGTGCGTACCCCGGCTGCCAGCTCCCCGGCTGCCAGTACCCGGACGGCTGCCCGTACGCAGGCGGCTGCTGGCCCGACGCCCCCGGATACTCCTGCGGGTTGCCGTGGTCGACGGTGTGGTCCGCGCTCGCCGCGGCGCCCCCGCGGCGCCCGTCACCCCCTCCTCGGCGCCGCTCCTCGCCGCACCGGTGGTGGACCCGGCGGGGATCTCCGCGGTCGGCTCCGCGGCCGGCGGCTCGGCGGTGGTCGGCTCGGCGGTGGTCGGCTCGGCGGTGGTCGGCTCGGCGGCCGGTTCCGCAGCCGTTGGCTCGGCGGGCGGTTCCGCGGCGGGCGGCCCGGCCACCGCCGAAGGGGGATCAGCCTGACCGGCATCGTCAGCGGGCGCGTCAGCACGCGCACCGGCGGCAGGCACATCAACAGCAGCCGGACCGTCAGCGGACGGTTCGGCAGTGGACCGGTCCGCCGCCTCGCCCGCGGTGCGCCGCGCCGGTCCGGCTTCGGCCGGTTCGGACGTGGGCGTGGTCGACGCCTCGCCCGCAGGCGCCGCGGTGCCTTCGTCCTCCGGCTTGTCCGGTCCGTTCGACATCTCCCGTTTGCCTCCTCCGACGACGATCCACTTCCCATCGTGTCAGCGAACGGCTGCGCGTGCTCCCGGACGGTGGGAGGCGCGCCCCACGCCGTGCCTCCCTCACACCTGGTACCCGCTGCCCGGAAGGCCCGCTTCGGGTGCAGGTCACCTCCGGCGTGGGGGGTGCGCCGCCGCCCGGGCGTGAGGACCCACACCCGTTCGGACCTAGCCGCGGCTGCGACACTGAGGACCGTGACCGCTTCCTCGTCCACCGACCTGCAGATCCCCGCCGACCTCAAGCCCGCCGACGGCCGTTTCGGCTGCGGCCCGTCGAAGGTCCGCCCGGAGCAGCTCACGGCGCTCGCCGGGGCGGGTGCGGCGGTCATGGGCACGTCACACCGCCAGAAGCCGGTGAAGTCGCTGGTGGGGCGGGTGCGCAGCGGGCTGCGGGAGCTGTTCTCGCTGCCCGAGGGCTACGAGGTGGTGCTCGGCAACGGCGGGTCCACCGCGTTCTGGGACGTCGCCGCGTTCGGGCTGGTGCGCGAGCGCGCGCTGCACCTGACGTACGGGGAGTTCTCCTCGAAGTTCGCCGACTCCACCCGTGGGGCCCCGTTCCTCGCCGACCCGGTGGTCGTCAAGGCGGAGCCGGGCACCGCGCCGGAGCCCACCGTCGACCCGTCGTGCGACGTGCTGGCGTGGGCCCACAACGAGACCTCCACCGGCGTCTCGGTGCCGGTCGTGCGCCCCGACGGCGCCACGTCCGACCAGCTCGTGCTGATCGACGCCACGTCCGGCGCGGCCGGTCTGCCGGTGGACGTGCGCCAGGCCGACGCGTACTACTTCGCCCCGCAGAAGGGCTTCGCGTCCGACGGCGGGCTGTGGGCCGCGCTGATGAGCCCGGCCGCGCTGGAACGGGTCGCCGAGATCGCCGCCACCGACCGCTGGATCCCGCCGTTCCTCTCGCTCTCCACGGCGGTGGACAACTCGCTGAAGGACCAGACCTACAACACCCCCGCGGTGGCCACGCTCTTCCTCATGGCGGAGCAGATCGACTGGATGCTCGGGCTCGGCGGCCTCGACGCCTGCGTCGCACGCACGGCCGACTCGTCGGGGCGCCTGTACGCGTGGGCCGAGAAGTCGGAGTTCGCCGAGCCGTTCGTGAGCGACCCGGCCCACCGGTCCCAGGTCGTCGGCACGATCGACTTCGTCGACTCGGTCGATGCTGCGGCCGTCGCGAAGACGCTGCGGGCCAACGGCATCGTCGACACCGAGCCGTACCGCAAGCTCGGCCGCAACCAGCTGCGCATCGGCATGTTCCCGGCGGTCGAGCCGGACGACATCAGCGCCCTCACCGCCTGCATCGACTGGGTCGTCGAACGACAGCTCTGAGAATGTGTCCGAGTAGCGCGGAGCGGGCTTCTCGGACAAGTTCTGATCACCGCTGTACGCGGTGCGTAGTCACACCAGTAACATGCGTCCCAGCTCAACCCGGGCGTCGTCGGCGCGCCTCCGACGCAGGGTGCGATCCGGCAACTAACGTCACCCGGACGGGGAGAACGAGAGCGGGAGGGCCGCTGATGCGGGCGCTGCGGGTCGTCGGGATCACCGAGGGTGGCGGTGAGTTCTCCGTCGTCCTCGAGGACCCCGTCCGACGCGAGCGTTACACCGTTCCTGCGGACGAGCAGCTGCGCGCCGCCGCACGGGGGGATCTCACCCGGCTCGGACAGATCTCGATCGAGTTGGAGAGCCAGTTGCGTCCACGAGAGATCCAGTCCCGCATCCGTGCCGGGGCGTCCGTGGAACAGGTCGCCGCCGCGGCCGGAGTACCGCTGCAGAAGATCGAGCGGTTCGCCTACCCCGTGCTGCTGGAGCGATCCCGCACCGCGGAGGTCGCCCAGCGCGCCCACCCCATGCGCGCCGACGGGCCCGACACCCGCACCCTCGGCGACGTCGTCGCCCACACCTTCGGTCTGCGCGGCCAGGAGTACGCCGACGCCGAGTGGGACTCGTGGAAGGGCGAGGACGGCAAGTGGGTCGTCGCCCTGTCCTGGCGGGCCGGGCGTCGGACAACCGCGCCCACTGGACGTTCCAGCCGGGTGCGCACGGGGGCACGGTCACCGCCGTCGACGAGCACGCCAGCGACCTCGTCGAGGGCCTGCCCGCGCGGCCGCTGCGCACGGTCGGCCCGGTCATCGACATCGCCCGTCCCGAGGACCCGGCGCGGCCTGGGCCGGAGGAGGAGCTGCGGGCCGTCGCGTCCGACTCCGTGCGCGGGTCCCGGCTGGACCCGCCGCCCGCCGCCGAGGCCCGCACGGCCGACCGCACGCCGACGCGCACCGCACCCGAGCCCGCCGGCCGGTGCCGCCCGCGCAGCGCCATGCCCCGGCCGAATCCGCACGGCCGGAGCCGCACCCGCACCCAGCAGGCCCCGAGGGGGGCGACCGGCGGCAGCGGCCCGTGCAGAACGACGAGGCCGCCTCCGCTCCGAGCCGGCCGGAGCGCCCCGCCGAGCCCGAGCCCGCGCCCGCCCGGCCGACCTCGACGAGGCCGGACAGCACGCGCCCGGCCGCCGCCACGCCCGACGAGCACCGGCCCGCAGCCGCGGAACGCGTCGAGCCGGCCGCCGCCGAGCCCGACACGGCCCAGCCCGAGACCGACGGACCCGAGGCCGGCAGGCCCGACACGTCCGGGTCCCGCCCGGCGGCCGGTGGCAGCACCCGGGAGCCGGCGGGCCGCCCCGAGCGCAGGCGTCCGGAGCCCGCCCGCACCGAGAAGGCGCCGAGCACTCCCGCCGCGAGCCCCGAGGCCACCGCACCGGAGGAGCCGAGCGCGGCGCCCGCTGCACCGGAACCGGCCGCCCCGGAACCGGCCGCAGCAGCTGCGCCGCAGCCCGCCCAGCCCAAGCGCACCAAGAAGGGCAAGCCGGTGATGCCGTCCTGGGACGAGGTCCTGCTCGGGGTGCGCGGCCAGCGCTGACCGTCGGCTGAACCCGGGCTTGCCGATCGACAAGGGGTGCGGCTGCCGTTCGGCAGCATCGGCGTGGGGCTGTCGTGCCGATGCTGGCACGGGTGATCGTTCTCGACATCCCGGACGTCCCCGACGTCAGCGCGGAGTGGTACCGGCGCATCGTCGGTGCCGCCGCCGAACTCCCCGCCCCGTTGCAGGCCCTGGCGGCCGTCGCCACGGATGCCGTGCTCATCGGGTACCTCGCCGCGTTCGTGCTGCTGTGGTGGCGTGCCCGCAGCCGACCGGTGCCGGTGTCGGCCAGGGCACTCGCGGCGCCCGTCGTCACCGTGCTGGCGTACGCGGTGAGCGAGACCGCGAAGGGGTGGAAGGAGGTCGACCGGCCGTGTCGGCTGGTCCCCGCGGCGCCGCCGATCGCCCCGTGCCCCGAGGTGGGCGACTGGTCGTTCCCGAGCAACCACGCCGCGGTCGGTGGGGCGGTCGCCGTGGCCGTGCTGTGGTCAGCGGTCCGGCTCGGCCTCGCCGTGCTGGTGGTGGCCGCCGCGGCGGCCGAGTCCCGGGTGGTGGTCGGCGTGCACTTCCCGCACGACGTCGTGGCCGGCTTCCTGCTGGGCGCGCTCGTGGCCGCGGCCCTGCCTACGATCGCGCGCATGGCCGAGACGACCGTGACGCGCCTGCGCTCCCGACCGGCCGGACGGCTCGTCCTCGGCGCAGGACCGGCCGAGCCGGCGACGCTGCCGATCCCCCGGCGGTGACGGCGCGCGGGCCCTGTGGGGCCTCGGTGCCGTCCCGGCGCTGTGGGCGGGGCTCGTGCCCGGCCCCGGCCGGCTCGGGCTCCCCGAGGTCGCTGTGGCCATCGTGGCGATCGGGGTCGCGTTGCTGCTCGTCGAGCGCAGGCCCGCGCCTGCGATGGCGATCGCCGTCGCCACGTGGGCGGTCGTGTTCCTCGGCCGGGCCGAGCTCGATTCCCTTCGAGGTGCGGCGGCCGTCGCGATGGGACTCACGGGCGTCGCGCTGCTCGCCGGGCACAGCGCCGCGTCCGGGCACCGGGACGCGGTGGTGCTCGTCCTCGGCCCCGCGGCCGCTGCGGTCGCCGCCCTGCTCACGACGGGTGAGGCCGACTCCGCGATCGGAGCCGCCGTCGGGGCCGCGGTCCTGGTGGTCCGATGATCCGGGTCGTGATCGCCGACGACGAGCCGGTCGTCCGCGTCGGGGTCGCCGCCGTGCTGGCCACGGCGGGCGACATCGAGGTCGTCGGCGCGGCCGCCGACGGACGGGCTGCGGTGGAGCTCGTCCGGGCGCACCGCCCCGACGTCGCGGTGCTGGACATCCGAATGCCGCACCTCGACGGCGTGGAAGCGGCCGCGGAGCTGGCCAGGATCGGGTCCGCCACGCCGGTGCTCGTGCTCACCACGTTCGCCGACGACGCATCGATCACCCGCGCGCTGGCCGGCGGAGCGGCGGGTTTCGTGCTCAAGACCGGTGATCCGAAGGAGCTCGTCGCAGGTGTGCGGGCCGTGGCGACGGGCGCGGCCTACCTGTCGCCGTTCGTCACCCGCCGGATCCTGGACGGCCTGCCGGCGACGCGGCGCGCGGGCGACGCCCACGGGCGGGTCGCTGCGCTGACCGACCGGGAACGCGAGGTGCTCGGCCTGATCGGAGCGGGCCTGTCCAACGCCGAGATCGGCCGCAGGCTGCACGTCGTCGAGGGCACGGTGAAGATCTACGTCAGCACGATCCTGGGCCGGCTCGGCGCCCGCAACCGGGTGCAGGCCGCGATCGTGGCCCACGACGCCGGGCTCATCCCGCCCGGTGAGTGATTGTCGAGGCGGGCCCCCGCTGTTCGTATGGGTGGCATGAGCGATGTTCTGCTGACCGGGCTGAAGATCGGCGAGTCCGCTCGCTGGCACGAGAGCAGGCTGTGGCTGTCCCACTGGGGCACGCAGCAGGTGCTGGCCGTCGGCCTCGACGGCACGGCCGAGGTGATGGCCGTGGTGCCGACCACCATGCCGTTCTCGATCGACTGGCTGCCCGACGGGCGGATGCTGGTGGTCGCGGGGCCCGAGAGCAGGCTGCTGCGCCGGGAACCCGACGGCTCGCTGGTCGACCACACCGACCTGAGCGGCCTCGGCGGCGGCCTCAACGAGATCGTCGTGGACGGCCGCGGCAACATCTACGTCAACGGCGGCACGGAATTCCACCCGGACGCGGGCGTGGCGCCGGGGTTCGTCGCGCTCGTCACGCCCGACGGCGCGGCGCGGCGGGTCGCGGACGGCATCGCGTTCCCCAACGGGATGGCGGTCACCCCGGACGGCTCGACGCTGATCGTCTCGGAGTCGTTCGCGGGCGCACTCACCGCGTTCGACATCGAGCCGGACGGGAGCCTGGCCAACCGCCGGTTGTGGGCGTCGGTGCCGGGTGACGGCATCGTCATGGACACCGAGGGCGCGTGTGGACCCCGGGGTGGACGGACACCGGACCGGCGTGCATCCGGGTGGCCGAGGGCGGGGAGGTGCTGGACACGGTCCCGCTCGACCGGGCCGGGTTCGCGTGCACCCTCGGCGGCGAGGACGGCCGCACGCTGTTCGTGCTCACCGCGGACTGGCGGATGGAGGACGGCTTCGAGGACAACGTCGAACGCCTGTTGACGGGCCCGGAGACCGGTCAGGTGCGGACCGCCCGGGCCCCGGCCGCCCACGCCGGCGCCCGTGAGAACGTGACTCAGCCGAGCTCACCGAGCAGCAGGAACACCCACGCGACCACGAGCCCGGCCGCCGCGCCGATCGCGGGCCAGCGCCAGAACGGCGTGAACCGCAGCAGGTGCAGCGAGGGGGCCAGCCCGAGCGCGACGAGGATGTTGGCCGGCACCCAGAGCAGCCCGAACGCCTCGGCGAACGCGCGGCTCAGCGCGACGTCGCCCACGGCGACGACCACGGCGGTGAACGCGGAGACGGTGAGGCCGGTGGCCCAGGGTGTCGGCTCGGTGTCGGCGCAGCGGCGGGGGATCGGGCCGGTGGGCGGGGCGTCCACCGCCTCGACGCGCCCGGACACCGGGTCGGTGTAGGTGACGGTGCGGCCCAGCGCGTCGGCGAGCCGGACGGCGAGCTGGCGGCCCCTGCGCTGCAGCATGTCGCGCTCGGCGCGGCCACCCGACCCGGAGACCGTGACGGCGAACGCCGCCCACTCCCGCAGCGCGTCCTCCAGCTCCACCGGCAGCGGCGGGTCGCCCGCACGGCGCTCGCCGAGCAGGACCCGTCCCCCCGAGCCGAGCCGCACGGCTCCAGACTAGGTCCAGACCCGTTTCCACGGCAGCGTGAGAACGGACCAATCGGTCAGAGCGACGGCGCGGATCTCAGCGCGTGGAACGCCACTGCCGCCGCCGTCGCGACGTTCAGGGAGTCCACCCCGGGGGCCATCGGGATGCGGAGTCGGAGGTCCGCCGCGGCGAGGGCTTCCGCGGTGAGGCCGGGGCCCTCGGCACCGAGCAGGACCGCGACCCGCTGCGCGGCGGTGAAGGGCTGAGCGGTGAGGGGCTGGGCGTCGGCGGCCGGGGTGAGGGCGGCCACCCGCAGGCCCGCGGCCCTCAGCACGTCGAGCGATGCGGGCCACGGCCCCGGCAGCTCGACGAACGGCACCCGCAGCACGTGCCCCATCGAGACCCGCACGCTGCGGCGGTAGAGGGGGTCGGAGCAGCGCGGGCCCAACAGCACGGCGTCGACGCCCAGCGCGGCGGCGTTGCGGAAGAGCGCCCCGAGGTTCTCGTGGTCGTTCACGCCCTCCAGCACCGCCACGAGCCGGGCGTGCCGAAGCAGCGCGGCGACGTCGGGAGGCGCGGCCCGGTCGGCGACCGCCAGGACGCCCCGGTTGAGGTGGAACCCGACGACGGCGGCCATCGTGTCCGCGTCGGCCGCGTACGCGGGCACCGGGAGCGGGCCGAGATCGCCCGCCAGCTCGTCGAATCGCCGGGGCACGCCGAGCAGCGACCGCACCGGGTACGGCGAGTCGATCATGCGACGCACCACGACGACGCCTTCGGCGATCACCAGACCCCGCCCGCCGGGCCGGTCCGGGCGGCGGTCGGCGGTGGTGAGGTCGCGGAAGTCGTCCACCCGGGGATCGGCCGGGTCGTCGATGCGGGTGATGGTCGCCACGGCGGCCAATCGTCGCAGGATGGGCGGGCATTGCCCGCAGCGGTCATCCGGTCGGCCGTAGCGAAGGGATCACCACGCGTGCCACGGTGGACAGCCCGCGTGCGACGCGGCCGCCGCCGCGGCCGGATCGCCCGCGAGCATCGAGCAAAGCTCGGGGCACGCCCGGGTCGGGAGGCAGCGCACGCATGGGCCAGGACGTCGACCGACGGACGTTCAGTCGACGGGATCGCCAGCGCTACCGCACCAAGGTGCAGCGCTGTCTCGACGCGCTCGCGATCATGTTGCGCGAGCATCCGTTCGCGCACGACGAACCGATGACCGGGCTCGAGGTCGAGCTGAACCTCGTCGGCCATGATCTCGCGCCGTCGCTCGCCGGGGCCGACGTGCTCGACGCGATCGGCTCGTCGCAGTTCCAGTCCGAACTCGGGCGCTGGAACCTCGAGCTGAACCTGCCGCCGCGCCCGCTCCCCGGCGACGAGTGGCGCCACCTGGAGCGCCACCTGCTCGACGAGCTCGCCGTGGCCCGCGCCAAGGCCGTCGACTGCGGCGCGCAGCTCGCCGTGATCGGGATCCTGCCCACCCTCGAACGACGCCACCTCGTGGTGGAGGCCCTCTCCCCCGACCAGCGCTACGCCACGCTCAACGAGCAGATGCTGAGTGCCCGTGGCGAGCCGATCCGCCTCGACATCGCCGGTGACGACCCGTCGGGCCGCCACGGCGTCGCGCCGGAGCACCTGCAGGCCGACTTCGACTCGATCGCGCCCGAGGCCGCGTGCACGTCGATGCAGCTGCACCTGCAGGTGCACCCCGACTCGTTCCCCGGCTACTGGAACGCGGCGCAGTGCCTCGCGGGCGTGCAACTCGCCGTGGGCGCGAACTCGCCGTTCCTGCTCGGCTCGCGGTTGTGGGCCGAGACCAGGGTGCCGCTGTTCGAGCAGTCGTGCGACGTGCGCACCCCGGAGCTGCGCAACCAGGGGGTGCGGCCGCGGGTGTGGTTCGGCGAGCGCTGGATCACCTCGATCCTGGACCTGTTCTCCGAGAACGGGCGGTACTTCCCCGCCCTCATGCCCGTCACCGAGGAGGGCGACCCGATGGCGGAGCTCGAGGCGGGCCAGGTGCCCGACCTCGACGAGCTGCGCCTGCACAACGGCACGATCTGGCGCTGGAACCGGCCGGTATACGACGTGGCCGACGGGGTGCCGCACGTGCGCGTGGAGAACCGCGTGTTGCCTGCCGGCCCCACCGTGGTGGACATGGTGGCCAACGCGCTCTTCTTCTACGGCCTGTTGCGCACGCTCGTCGAGGCCGAGCGGCCGCTGTGGACCACGATGTCGTTCGAGGCCGCCGAGGAGAACTTCGCCACCGCCGCCCGGTACGGGATGGACGGCCCGCTGTACTGGCCGGGCAGCGGCTGGATCCGCCCCGACGAGCTGGTGCTGCGCAAGCTGCTCCCGCAGGCCGCCGACGGCCTGGCGCGCTGGGGTGTCGAGGGCGAGGTCACCGACCGCTTCTTGTCGATCATCGAGCAGCGCTGCGTCAACCGCCGCACGGGTGCGAGCTGGCAGCTCGACGCGGTGGCCGCGCTCGAGGCGCGCGGCGCCGACCGGCCCACCGCCATTCGCGGCATGCTCGAGCGCTACCTGGAGTGGTCCACGGCGAACGAGCCGGTCCACTCGTGGCCGGTGCCCTGAGCGGCGTTCACAGTCGCAAACGTCTTCCCCGTTTCCGGCCCGCGGGGGTTTCCGGTCCTTCTACCGTCGGTGGGCGCCGACCGATGGGGGAACCATGTCCGATCCCGAGCGTCCCGGCCGTTCCACCGCTGCGACCGGCCGGTGAAGGCCGTGGCCCGGTTCCGGCTCTTCGGCCGCACCCCGGAGCCTGCGCCCGCCGGACCGGCGGGTGAGCCGCCCCCCGGGATGCCTCCGGCCCATCCCGGCGCCACGTGGACCGCTCCGGCCTGGCCGCCGAGCGCACCCGCCGGCTGGGCGGCGCCGCACGTCGCCGACCCGCCCACCGATCCCCGCGGGTTCCCCGCCGTACCGGCGCGCCGCCCGCCGCCCACGCCCGACCCGGCCGAGGCGGCCGCGCTGGCCGGTGCGTTCGCGGTCGACTACCTGTCGTGGGACGAGGAGGACCCGGGCCGCCGCGGCCGGGTGCTGCACGACTACCTGGCTGTCCCCGGTGGCGACCCGGCGCGCATCGGCTGGAACGGCGAGGGCAGGCAACGCGCCGACTTCGCGCTCCCGGGTCTCGTACGCCCCGACGGCGACGGCCGGGTGCTCGTCGACGTCCGGGTCCGGGTCACCCCGTACCGCGCGGTCGGCGGGCACGATCCCCGGAGCACCGCCCGGGACGCGGAGCAGGTCGTGGTGGGGGTCCCCGCGGTGGCGCCGGCCCCCACGGGCCGCGGGTGGCGCGGCCAGGCGTCCCGCTGGGTGCGGCTGTCCGTTCCGGTGGTGTGTGAGGACGGGCGCCTGGTCGTCGACGCGTGGGAGGAGACCCTCGGCGAGGACCCACCCCCACCGCCCGCCCCGCCGCCTGCGCGAGCCGCCGAGCACGCCCTCGCCGATGACGATCCGCTCGCCGAGGTCTTCGGGGGTGCCCGATGACCCACGTCCGCCGTCCGGTGATCAGCGGTGTCACCCGCGGGAGCGGCACCAGCACGCTCGCGGCGGCCCTGCACGCCGTCGACGGCGGGCTTCTCGTACCCGGGGCGGCGGCCGACGTGCTGGTGTGCCGGTCCGACGCGCAGTCGCTGTGGCAAGCCGCCTTCCTCGCCCGCGGCGCGTCCGGCCACCGGCCGGTGCTCGTGCTCGGCGGGACGGCCCCGGGCGTCCCCGCCCCGCCGGTACCGGCCGGGCACTTCGGGGCGGTGGTGGCGCTGCCGCACGTGCGGCGCTGGTCCACGGGCGACGCGCGCGGGGAGGCCGCGGCCGTGCTCGCCTACGCCCCCGAACGGCTCCCGCAGGACGTACGCGCCTACGCCGGCGCGCTGCACCGGATCGTGTCCGCGCTCATCGCCTCCGGGCGGCTGCAGCGGCCTGCCGCCCACCGGATCTCCCGCCCCGCCGCGGCGTCGCTCTGGCGCGGCCTGCGGCCGGTCTCCCCGGCGAACAGGCGCCCGGCGCTCGCGAGCGACCGTCCCACCGAGCCCGACGACGAGACGATCGAGGGCGAACCCGTGGCGGCCGGCGCGCGGTAGCGGGCGGCGTCCACGACCCGCACCGGCCTCCTGACCCGATCGAGGTGGCCCGCACGGGTGAATTGGACCCATTGCCCGGCCCGGGGTGTGCCGCGTACGACTCCTCGACCTCTACCTGATCGATCGCTTGCGAGACGTCTGATCGTCCGGGTTAGGCGAGCCCCGGCACCGGCCAACCCATGATCATCATGGCCTCTCGGACGGTGGAGACCCTCCTCCCGAATGGGGTGAGCGGATACCGGGAACCGCATCTGAATCGGTCCTGCACACTGGGCACCGCGAACCCGAGAAGGCGTTCTCCCGGCGATCCCGGGACATCAGCGAATCCACACCCACACCGATCTGTCGGCATCTGGGGCCGACGACCGACCAGCGCGGAGAGAAAGTGCATCTCGAATTGAACGACAGCGACGGCGCGACGATCTGTGGCGACGCCCTGCGCCCCATCTCCGACCAGGAATGGATCTGCGTCGACCGACCCTCGCATGACGACGACCACCTCGCGATCGACGGGACCCGCTGGTGAACGCACTGCTCACGGTCGGCACGACGCAGACCGTCACGTACCGGGTCGGCCAGGAGAACATGGTGCAGCGACTGCTCCCCGGCGTGCCCGAGTTCATCCACAAGCCGCAGGTGATGGCGAGCGGTTGGCTCCTCGGAGTGTGCGAATGGCCGGCCATGCTCGCCATCAGCAAATACACCCGACCCGACGAATGCTCCTTGGGGACCCGTTTTGAGCTCACCCACGTCGCGCCGGTTCCGGCCGGGGCGACACTGACTGTCGAGGCCCGATGCGTGCTCGTCGACGGCAGATACAGCGAATGGCAGGTCGACGCC
Organism: Pseudonocardia sp. CNS-004; assembly: GCA_001942185.1. Lineage (GTDB taxonomy): Bacteria > Actinomycetota > Actinomycetes > Mycobacteriales > Pseudonocardiaceae > Pseudonocardia. The sequence goes on along the minus strand of MKJV01000074.1, from coordinate 63,341 downwards.
CGCGACGATGTGGAACTGGTCGCGTCCGGGGTGCTGGGGTTCTACGTGGTGAGCCTCGAACGGTTCACCACCCGACGGCTGGACCCCAAGTCGGCCCTCCTGCAGCAGCAGAAGGCGCTGGGCCACCGGGTGCCGCCTGCCGGCGCGGTCGCGATGGTGTGACGCTCGACGGCATGACACCCGCCGTCACGTGTACGACCGGTCCCCAACGCCCGTGAGGGCCCGGCCTGCTGGCCGGGGCCTCACGGGTTTCCCGAACTGACGCGCCGCTCCCACCACGAAGCGACGAGCTGAGGTTAGCCTAGCCTCTCCTCATCGCGCAACCCCGGGCTCACCCGACGCCGAACAACGCCCGGAGCGGTCCCACCGCGAAGTAGCCCACGAACGCCGCGGACACCACCCACATCAGCCAGTGCACCTCCCGCGCACGCCCGGATGCCGCGGTCAGCACGGCGTAGGAGACGAAGCCGGCCCCGATGCCGTTCGCGATCGAGTACGTGAACGGCATCACCACGATCGTGAGGAACGCCGGGAGCGCCACCCGGAAGTCGGCGAGGTCGATGTCGGTGATCTGGCGGACCATCAGCGCACCGACCACCACCAGCGCGGGCGCTGCCGCCTCGATCGGCACCACCGAGTACAGCGGGGTGAAGAACATCGCCAACAGGAACAGCACTCCGGTGAGCACGCTCGCGAGCCCGGTGCGCGCGCCCTCGGCGATCCCGGACGCCGACTCGACGAAGACGGTGTTGGACGAGGACGAGGCGGCCCCGCCTGCCACCGCCCCGGCGGCATCGACGACCAGCGCGGGCCCGATCCTGGGCAGCTGACCGTCCGTGCCGATGAACCCGGCCTGCCTGCCGAGGCCGGTGATCGTGCCCATCGTGTCGAAGAAGTCGGCGAGCACCAGCGAGAACACCAGGAGCACCACGGTCAGCAGGTCGATGTGGCTGAACGCCCCGAAGGAGAACGCGCCGACGAGCGACAGGTCCGGGATCCGACCACGCTGTCGGGCAGCGCGGGCACCGCGAGCCCCCAGCCCTGGGGGTTCGTCCCCGCCGACGGCCCGACCTGCGCGATCGCCTCCACCACGACCGCGACCACCGTGGTGACGGCCACACCGATGAGGATCCCGGCGCGCACGCCGCGCGCCACGAGCGTGCCGGTCACGAGCAACCCGACCACGAACACGAACGTGGGCCAGGTCCCGATCGAGTTGTCGATGCCCAGCCCGACCGGCACGGTGGTGCCCGCCGCGTCCGGGACCCGCCGGACGAACCCGGCGTCCACCAGCCCGATGAAGGCGATGAACAACCCGATGCCGACGGCGATGGCGGCCTTGAGCGACGGCGGCACGATGTTGAAGACCGCGGTGCGGAAGCCGGTGGCCGCGAGCAGCACGACCACGAGCCCCTCGACGACGATCAGGCCCATGGCCTCCGGCCAGCTCATCTGCGGTGCGAGCGTGAACGCGACGAACGCGTTCAGCCCGAGCCCGGTGGCGATCGCGAACGGGTAGTTGACGATCAGCCCGAAGGCCAGCGTCATCACGCCGGCCACCAGCGCCGTGACGGCCGCGACCTGCGGTACGGACAGGACGTTGCCCAGCGCGTCCTGCTTCGCACCAGGCCCTTCCGGTGCGAAGCTGCCGAGGATCAGCGGGTTCAGCACGACGATGTAGGCCATCGTCACGAACGTCACGAGGCCGCCTCGCAACTCCCGGCCGACGGTGGAACCGCGCTCGTGGACGCGGAAGAGGCGTTCGATCACGCGCGCAGAGTAAGGGCGCCGGGCATCTGCCGCACCCACCGTAGGATTCCGGTGTGATCTCGCCCCCGCCACTGTCGCCCCGGCTCTCCCGCCCGGCGACCGTCGCGGTCGTGGGCAGCGTGCTCTGGCTGGTGGCAGCCGTCGCGCTCCTCGTCGCCGCGCTCATCGGGGTGCGCCCGCTCGACATCTGGTTCACGGCCTGCCTCGCGGGCGTGTTCCTCGGCGGCCTGGGCTACGCCATCTTCGCCTGGCAGCGGGCCGCGGCCCGCCGTGGCTCCCGCACGGCCCAGCAGGGCCTGGAGTAGCCCGACTCGGACGCACCGAGCCCCCGACTCGCGTGCACCCAGACCCCGACTCGCGCATGGGTGAGGCCTTCCATCCGCGAGTCGCGCCACGGGTGCACGCGAGTCGCTGCGTCGGTGCAGGCGAGTCGTGGTCTCGGGCGCCGCTTAGGGTTCCGGGTATGAGCGATCGACCTACCGCCGTCGTCACCGGCGCCAGCTCCGGCATCGGGGCCGCCACCGCCCGCGCGCTGGCCGGGGCCGGCTTCCACGTCGTACTGGGGGCGCGCCGGGTCGACCGCTGCGCCGAGATCGCCGCCGAGATCGACGGCACCGCGGTGCGCCTGGACGTCACGGACGGCGAGTCGGTGGCGGCGTTCGCCGCGGCCGTCCCGGACTGCCGGCTGCTGGTCAACAACGCCGGTGGCGCGAAAGGTCTGGAGCCGGTTTCCGAGGCCGACGAGGACGCGTGGCGCTGGATGTTCGAGGCCAACGTGATGGGTACGCTGCGCGTCACGAAGGCCCTGCTGCCGGCGCTCATCGCGTCCGGGGACGGGCACATCATCACCGTCACGTCGATCGCGGCGGTCGAGTCTACGACAACGGCGCGGGGTACACGGGGGCGAAGCACGCGCAGTCGGTGTTGCACCGGACGCTGCGCGGCGAGCTGCTCGGGCAGCCGGTGCGGCTCACGGAGATCCTGCCGGGCATGGTGGAGACCGAGTTCTCGCTGGTCGCTTCGCGGGCGACGAGGAGCGGGCGGCGGGCGTCTACCGCGGGCTCACCCCGCTCACCCCGGGCGACGTGGCCGACGTGATCGCGTTCACCGCCACCCGGCCGTCGCACGTGAACCTGGACCAGATCGTGCTGAAGCCGAGGGAGCAGGCGAGCGCCACCCGCGCCCACCGAAACATCTGATGAGTGGTTGACGGCCGGATGATCTCGGGCGGAGGATCACCACGCTCCCCTGCTCCCCCGAAGCGCCACCGAGGTCGCCATGTCCGAGAGCCCGCCTGTCACGCCCGGCCGGTCCTGGGTGCCCCGTGCACACCCGTTGTCCTGGGCCACGTTGGCCGTCACCACCGGCGCCATCCTCATGACGGCGGTGGACGGCGGCATCCTGCCCGCCGTCCTGCCGGCGATCCAGGACGAGTTCGAGCTGAACAACGAGCAGGCCGGCCTCGTGAACTCGGTCTTCTTCGCCGGGCTGATCGTCGGAGCTCTGCTGTTCGGCTGGCTCTCCGACCGCATCGGCACCGGGTACCGGCGCACCTGGACCTGGAACGTCGCGATGCTCATCGGGATCCTCGGCGGGGCCCTGACGTTCGGGCTGGCCGGGAGCTTCGCGGCGTTCCTGCTGCTGCGCATCCCGATGGGCATCAGCCGCGGCGGCTCGGAGCCGGTGAACGTGGCGCTGGTGAGCGAGTGGTGGCCCAAGGAGTACCGCGGCTTCGCGGTGGGCGTGCACCACACCGGCTTCCCGCTCGGCCAGTTCCTCACCGGCGCGCTGATCGCGGCCGTGCTCGGCGTCGCGGGCTGGCGGGAGGCGTTCCTGCTGATCCCGCTGCTCGGCCTGGTGATCATCGCGGCGCAGGCGTTCATCGGGACCCGCCGCAACCAGCAGCGGGTCTACGACTGGATCGACGCGCACGGGTTGACGCGGCCGTTGCCCGAGCTGTCGACCCGCCCGACCGGCATCGGCCTCGCCCCGGTGAGGGAGGCGCTGGCCAGTGCGAACGTCCGCTGGTCGGTCGTGCTGATCTTCCTGTTCCTGTGGGCGGAGGCCGGCGCGGTCACGTTCCTGACCGTGCAGATGGTGGACGCGGGGATGAGCCTGGCCACTGCCGCGCTGCTCTCCGGTGTCTCGGGGCTGACCGGGTGGATCGGGCAGGTGGTCTGGGGTGCGTGGTCCGACCACGCCGGACGCAAGTTCGCGATCCGGTTCCTGGTGCTCGGCTGGTCCGCCACCCTCCTGTTGATGATCTTCATCACCAGCCGGCGAGCGCCTGGATCGTGCTGCTCGCGTGGGGTCTGTTCCGCAACGCCCCGTTCCCGGTGGTGTACGCCCTGCTCATCGACTCCGTGCCGCGCGCGGCGGGCACCGCGATGGGAATCATGATCGGCGTGGCGCTCGGTGTGTCCGGCGTGCTCGCCGCCTGGGTGTCGGGCCTCATCATCGACGCGGGCGGTTCACCGTGCACTACATCGTGCTCGCCGCGATCTGCCTGCTCGGGCTGCTGCCGCTGGCCCGGATGACCGAAACCGTGACGACCGCGACCCCGGAGGTGTCGAAGTGACCGACCTGCTCGAACCCGGCGCGACGCTGGAGAAGGTGGCCACCGGCTCGATCTGGGCTGAAGGCCCGGTCTGGATCGCCGCCGACCGCACCGTGCGCTACAGCGACATCCCGAACAACCGCATCCTGCAGTTCTCCGAGACCACCGGCGAGCTCTCCGTCTACCAGGAGGACGTCGAGTTCACCAACGGCCGCACGCTCGACCTGGACGGCTCGGTCGTCCAGTGCTCGCACGGAAGGCGGCGGGTGGAGCGCGACCGCGACGGCGCCGTGGAGAACGTCGTCGACCGGTGGGCCGGTGCGCGGCTCAACTCGCCCAACGACGTGGTCGTGAAGAGCGACGGCACGATCTGGTTCACCGACCCCTCGTACGGGATCGTGAAGCCCACCGAGGGCCACCCCGGCGAGCTCGAGTACCGCGACCACTACGTCTTCCGCTTCGACCCGCGCGACGGTTCGGTCGTCCCCGCCGTGATCGACGTCGAGATGCCCAACGGCCTGGCCTTCTCCCCCGACGAGTCACTGCCTGTACGTCGCCGACTCCGGCCTGTCCTCGCCCACCGGCGAACGCGACCCGGGCCGGCCGGGCGGGCACTCCATCCACGTCTACGACGTGTTCGACGGCAGGCTCTGCAAGAACGGCCGCGAGTTCGCGGTGGTGGACCCCGGGGTGCCCGACGGCTTCCGGGTGGACGAGCACGGCAACGTGTGGACGTCCAGCCACGACTCCGTGCAGGTCTTCGACCCCGCAGGCGCCCCGCTGCTGCGGATCCCGGTGCCCGAGAAGATCGCGAACCTCTGCTTCGGTGGCGCCGACGGCCGCACCGCGTACGTCGTGGCGAGCACGAGCCTCTACCGCATCCGCACCACGGTCCGCGACGCGGCGGCGGTGCTCCGGGCCTAGCTCAGCTCCCGAGCGCCGACAGGCCCTTCCAGTCCTCCCAGGACAGGGTCCAGTCCCAGATGTCGCCGTCGCGGGGGGACAGCTGGACGTTGGTGCCGGTGACCTCGACGGGATCGCCGTACATCGCGGAGTCGTAGTAGGCCTTGGCGTTGTCGGTGGACAGGTTGATGCAGCCGTGGCTGACGTTCGACGAGCCCTGGGCGCCCACCGTGGCGGGCTGGGCGTGCAGGAACTCGCCGTTGTTGCTGATCCGCACGGCCCACTTCATGTTCACGTCGTAGTCGAAGGTCTCGCTCACCATCCGCCGCTCGGGGAACTTCTCGGTGACGACGTGGACCCCGGTGCGGGTGTTGCGGCGGGGGTCGGAGTCGAGCCCGTAGCTGGCCGGGAAGTCGAACACCTGCTTGCCGTCGCGGATGACCACCACGCGGTGGCTGGAGGCGTCGGCCTTGACGATCTGCGACCGCCCGATCTCGAACGTGCTGGTGACGTCGGTGGCGCCGTACTTGCCGTCGCCGTAGGGCACACCGAACAGGTCGGCCGTGACCGTGACCTCCGTGTGGGCGGGCCAGTACTCGCGCGGGCGCCAGTCGACGCGCGACCCGCCGCCCTCGTCGGGCAGCCAGCCCCACGAGCCCTCGACGGGCACCGACGTCTCGACCGAGAGCGCCCGCTCCGCGGCGGCGCGGTCGTCGACGTGGTCGTTGAACTGGATCCGGATGGGCGCGCCGACACCGACGGTGCGGCCGTCGCCGATGTTGATCGTGCCGCGCACGGTCTTCTTCGGGTTGACCGTGGTGAACGAGCCCTGCACCGGCACGACCGCACCGTCGCGGCCGGTGGCGCTGCCACCCCACCGGTAGGTGGTGCCGTAGGCGAGCTCCGCGATGCTGCTCCACTCGGTGCGCTCCGCGTTCGGCTCACCCGCGACGGCCGTGCCGTCGGGCGCGGTCAGCGTGACGCCGTCGAGCGTGCCGTCGATGACCGACACCGTGGCCGACGTCCGCGGGTCGACGCCCGCGGCGTCCGCCCCGGGCGAGTAGGCGAGCGCGGCCGGTGGTTCGAGCACCGGCGGCACCGCGGCCTCCGTCACCCGTCCGGATGAGTCGGCGGTGGCGATCGTCACCACACCCAGCAACCCGACCAGCACGGTGGCCAGTGCGAGCAGGATCCTGCGCAATCCCGAGTCCCCCTTGCCAAGAGCTACCCCACTGCACAGACGCACCACACCCGTGGTGGGTTGTCACGCAGTCAGCCCTCGACCAAGGTTACGCGCGGCTCAGACCGCACATCCCACGAGAACCGGTTCGGGGGACAGTGTCACTCCCCACCGTGACTGCACGGAGTCACGCACCTCCCGGGCCAGCGCGAGCAGCTCCGCGGTGGTCCCCGCGCCGCGGTTCGTGAGTGCGAGCACGTGCTTGCCCGAGAGCGCCACCCGGCCGCCGGGACCGGGGTGGCCCCGCCGGAAACCCGCGTGCTCGATCAGCCACGCCGCAGGCACCTTGGCGTGGCCCGGCCGGGCCGGGTACCGGGGTGCGTCCGCCGGCACGTCCGCATCGGTCACCACCGGGTTGGTGAAGAACGAGCCCGCGCTCCACGTGTCGTGGTCGGCATCGTCGAGCACCATGCCCTTGCCGCGGCGCAGGCCGAGCACGGCGTCCCTGGCCACCGCGGTGGGCACCCGCGCACCGATCTCGACGCCCAGCGTCCGCGCGAGCTCCGGGTACCGGACGGGCGCGCTGTCCCCCGTGCCCGGCAGGGCGAACCGCACCCGCAGGACCACGGCGTCCTCGCGGCCCTTCAGCACGCTGGTGCGGTAGCCGAGACCCAGATCGGCGGCGGGGACGTGGGTGCGCACCACGGCGCTGCGCCGGTCGTACAGGTCGACGTCGACGAGCAGGTCCGCGATCTCCACCCCGTACGCGCCGACGTTCTGCACGGGGGTGGCTCCGGTCCGGCCGGGGATCCCGGACAGGCACTCCAGCCCGCCCAGCCCGTCGGCGACGCAGGCGGCGACCACCTCGTCCCAGTCGGTGCCCGCCTCCACCGTGAGCAGCACCGAGCCGTCCGGGCGGCGCTCGACGGCCCGCCCGGCGGTCGCGACGTGCACGACGGTGCCGGGCCACCCCTCGTCGGCGATCACGACGTTCGAGCCGCCACCGAGCAGCAGCAGCGGCTCGCCGGCGGTGTCGGCATCCCGCACCGCCTGCACGACTGCCTCCGCCGACGTCGCCTCGACGAGCCGCCGGGCCGGACCGCCGAGCCGCAGCGTGGTCAACGGTGCGAGCCGCTGCGTCGGCGTCGGGAGCACGTCGGGTACCGGCACGGGCGCCAACGGTAGGGCAGGAGCCCCGGCGGGCAGCGGGTAGCCTCCGCTCATGTCCCGGCAGATCGACTTCCGGTCCGTGTCCCCGCACCCGGCGGACGAGGTCTACGCCACGCTCGTGGACCCCACCTACCTGCGCGCCCGCCTGGAGCGGATCGGAGGCCCCGGCGCGGGCCTGCTCGAGCACTCGGCCGACGACGCAGGGGCGCGCTACCTGCTGCGTCTGGGCCTCCACGCCGACGACCTGCCGTCCGTGGTGCGGACCGTGCTGCCCGGCAACGTCACGATCGAACGCGACGAGCGCTGGACCCGCAAGGACGGCGGCCGCTACCTGGCCGACGTCGACGTGCGGATCCCGGGGGCGCCCGCGTCGGCGGGCGGCGGCATGCGGCTGCGGGACCTGCCCGACGGCGGCAGCGAACTGGACGTGCGCGTGGACGTCACGGTGTCGGTGCCGCTGATCGGCGGCAAGATCGAGGGCGTGGTCGGGGACCAGGTGCACCGGCTCCTCGCCGCCGAGGCCGAGTTCACCCAGGCCTGGCTGGCCGACGGCCACCGCTGACGACCGGGCACCATTCGTCTCGTGGACCCCGCCGCAGAGCACCGGTACGTCATCACGCTGAGCTGCCCCGACACCACGGGCATCGTCGCGCGCATCGCAGGGTTCCTCGCCGATGCGGGCGGCTGGATCGTGGAGGCCGGTTACCACTCCGATCCCGGTACCGGCTGGTTCTTCACCCGGCAGGTCGTGCGCGCCGACTCGCTGCCCTACGGCGCGCAGGAGCTGCAGGAGCGCTTCGCGCGGGTGGCCGCCGAGCTGGGCGGCGACACGACGTGGACGGTCACCGACACCCGCGAACCCAAACGCATCGTGCTGCTGGTGAGCGAGGAAGCGCACTGCATGCACGACATCCTGGGCCGCGTCGCCACCGGCGAGCTGCCCGTACGGCTGGCGGCCGTGATCGGCAACCACGACCGGCTGCGCCCGATCGTCGCAGCCCACGGCGTCCCCTTCCACCACGTGCCGTTCCCCGCGGTGGGCGGCGACCCGCAGGAGCGGGCGGCCGCGAAGGAAGCGGCGTTCACGCAGGTGCGCGACCTCGTCGACCAGCACGACCCGCACGCCGTGGTGCTCGCCCGCTTCATGCAGATCCTGCCGCCGCAGCTGTGCCTGTCCTGGGCCGGCCGCGCGATCAACATCCACCACAGCTTCCTGCCGTCGTTCGTCGGCGCCCGGCCTTACCACCAGGCCCACGCCCGTGGCGTCAAGCTGATCGGCGCCACCTGCCACTACGTCACGCCGGAGCTCGACGCAGGCCCGATCATCGAGCAGGACGTCATCCGGGTCGACCACGGCGACACGGCGGCCGACATGGTCCGCCGCGGCCGCGACATCGAGCGCCTCGTGCTGGCGCGCGGGCTGCGCTGGCACCTGGAGGACCGGGTGCTCGTGCACGGCAACAAGACGGTGGTCTTCCCATGACGCGGGGGTTCAGCGCCCGGCAGGCCGGATGTTGATGTTGCGACGGAAGACGTTCCGCGGGTCGTAGACGGCCTTGGCGCGCGCGAGCCGCTCGTACTTCGCGTCCCCGTACGCCGCACGCACGCGCTGCTCCTCGTACTCGGTCATCGCGTTGACGTAGGTGCCGATCCCCTTGCTGTACGGCTGCAACGCCGCCCACAGCGACCGGGACCAGTCGCGATCCGCCGCCAGGAGATCCGGCGTCGGGCTCGCGGCGACGCCGAAGACGGCGTACTGCGGCGAACGGGTTCCGCCGAACGCGGTGTCGAGCTCACCCGCCTCGCTGAACGCCTGGTCCAAGCGGTAGATGAGGGCGACGGACATCGGCGAGGTACGCCGGTGGAGGTGATCGACCAGGGCGTCGACGACCGGGTCGGTGATGTCGTCGACGTAGGTCGACTTCTCGTAGTAGTGCTGGCCCCAGCGGTTCGCCTCGTCGAGCATCTGCTGCAGCGCTACGTACGGCATCGGACCGGCGTGCTCGAACAACGGCGGCACCGCATCCCGCAACCGCGCCGCCGCCGAGGCGTGCTCCTCGGCCCCCGCGAAGCCGACCAGCAGGGCCGCGAACCCCTCCCGGAAGTGGTGCTGCTCGGGGACGAACGGCGCCGGAGGTGCGTTCATCGCGGCGATGATCACGTTGAGGGACCGCGGCAGGTCCGGGATCTCCTGCCGCAACGTCCGCAGCGCGTCGGCGGCCTGGTCCCGGCCCCAGAACAGCAGTCCGAACTCGATCATCGGCCCGACCTCGTGCAGCCGGAACTCGAACTCGGTGACGACCCCGAAGTTGCCGCCGCCACCCCGGATCGCCCAGAACAACTCCGGCTCCTCGTCCGGGCAGGAGCGGACGACCCGCCCGTCGGCCAGCACCACCTCGGCCGACACCAGGTTGTCGATCGTGAGCCCCGCCGTCCGGCTCAGCCACCCCATCCCGCCGCCGAGCGTCAGCCCACCGACCCCGGTGTGCGCGACCACTCCGCTCGGCACGGCCAGACCGTGCGCCTGGGTCGCCGCATCGACGTCCGCCAGCAGGCGCCGCCGCCCACCCGCGCCCGCCTCGCCGGCGCGTCGACGGCCACCCGCCGCAGCCCACCGAGGTCGACCACCAGCCCGCCGTCGACCACGCTCTGGCCGGACATGCTGTGGCCACCGCCGCGGACGGCGACCTCGAGCCCCTCCGCCTGCGCACAGCCCACCGCCACGGCCACATCGGCCGCGGAACCGCAGCGGGCGATCAGGCTGGGCCGCCGATCGATGTCCGCGTTCCACACCGCGCGCGCCTCGTCGTACCCGGGATCCTGGGGGCAGATCACGGCACCCGCCATGGCAGCGCGCAACGCCTCGGCTCGTCCACCGACGATCCGGGTCATGGCTCGTCCCTCCTGCTGCCCCCGCCGACCGAGTCAACTCGCTCGGCGGGCGTCAGGAGTTATGGCAGCGGGACGCGCGAACGGGTGACCCCCGCCCTGGTCAGTGCCCCCGCACCCGGGTCGGGCGGATGCGCACCGGCACTGAGTAGATCGACGCGAACCGCTCGGCGCTGCCCCAGCCCCCGGTGATGCGCTCCCCGTACTTGGCCAGGTACTCCGGGTTCTCGTGCACCGCGGGCGCATCCGCCTCCACCGTGGCCTCGCCGGTGAGCACCACGACGTGCGCCGCGTCGTCCTCGCTGTCGAAGTGCAGCGCAACGCGCGGGTTGGCCCGCAGGTGCTCCAACCGCTTGGCGGTGCCCATGCTGTAGACGAGCGCCGACGAGCCGTCCCACAGGAACCAGACGGGCGCGGGCTGCGGCGTTCCGGAGCCGTCGACCAGCGTGAGCCATGCGACGACGTCGGAGGTCAGGTGGCGAGCGGCGCGGGCGCCGAACTCGGTGTCCGGGAGGGCGAAAGTCATGTCCGCCAGAATGCCGGTCAGCGGGGGTGGATCCCCGTCAGGCGGGCTTGATGTTCGCGTTCGCGTGGAGGATGTTGCGCGGGTCGTACACCGTCTTGACCAGCGACAGCCGCTCGTACTTCGCGCCGTACGACGCGCGGACCCGGTCCTCGTCGAAATCAGTCATCATGTTCACGTACGTGCCGGCGTCGGCGGCGTACGGGCGCAGGGCGTCCCACGTGGACCGCGCCCACTGCCGCTCGGCGGCGAACATCAGCGGGTCGGGCACCACGGCGTCGACCACCGCCGCGTACCTCGCCGAGCGGCGCCCGCCGAACGCCGTGGCCTCCTCGGGCACGTCCCCGACGGCGCCGCCCATCGGGAACAGCAGCAGCTGCGACATCGGCGACGGCTTCACCCGCAGCCCGGCCGCGACCGCGGCGATCGCCTCGTCGGACAGCTCGTCAAGGTAGAGGCCCTTGGTGTAGGCGTGCACGCCCCACGGCGAGCCCTCGTCGAGCATCTGCTGCAGAGCGACGTAGGGCATCGGCGTGACGAACTCGAACAGCGGAGCCGCCTCCCGCAGCGGCGCGATCAGGGCCGCGTGCTCGTCGGCCGTGCCGAACCCGGCGACCACCAGCGTGACACCGGGCGCGAGGCGCGCCTCCTCCGGTACGAACGGCGCGCGTGGCGCGTTCACACCGACGATGGCGCCGCCCGTGTTGCGCGGGGCGTCGGCGAAGAACTTCCGGCCGAGCCGGATCGCCTCCTCGGCCCGGTCCAGCCCGAAGAAGAACATCCCGAGGTGGACCAGCGGGCCGACGGGGTGCAGCCGGAACTCGAACTCGGTGACCACCCCGAAGTTCCCGCCCCCACCGCGGAGCGCCCAGAACAGGTCGGGGTAGCGTTCGCGCTCGCCTCCACCACCCGCCCGTCGACGAGGACGACCTCGGCCGAGACCAGGTTGTCGATGGTCAGCCCGGCCATGGGGCTGAGCCAGCCGAAGCCGCCACCGAGGGTCAGGCCGGCCACGCCGGTGTGGCTGACCGTACCGGCCGGCACGGCGAGGCCGTGCTCCTGGCAGGCCGCATCCAGCTGGGCGAGGGTCGTCCCCCCGCCACAGCGCGCCCGCCGCCCCACCGGGTCGACGACGACCGTCGACATCGGGCTGAGGTCGATCGTCAGCCCGCCGTCGACCACGGCGGCACCTGCGACGCTGTGGCCGCCACCCCGCACGGCGATCTCGACGCCCTCCTCCTGCCCCCACCGCAGGGCCGCCGCGACGTCATCAGCGGACGCGCAGCGCGCGACGACCGCGGGCGACCGGTCGACGGCGCCGTTCCAGATCAGGGCGGCTCGGTCGTAGTCCGGGTCGCCCGGTCGCAGCACCTGTCCCTCCATCGCCGCACGCAGTGCGTCGACCCGGCCGCTCATGGTGTTCGTCATCCGCTCCCCCTGGTGGGCTGTTCCGAACGGAGGAGCCGACCAGGCCGAGCCTGATACACGGAGAGGTCAGGTGGGCTTGATGTTCGCGTTGCGGCGGAAGAGGTTGCCGGGGTCGTACTCGGCCTTGATCTGCGCGAGCCGTCCGTACTTCGCCGGACCGTACGAGGCGCGGACCCGCTCGTCGTCGTCCAGCTCGGAGATGAAGTTGACGTAGCTCCCCGCGTTGCCTGCGAGCGGCCGCAGCGCGTCCCACGTGGAGCGGGCCCACTCCCGGTCGGCGACGAACCGGTCGGGGTCGTAGCTCGTCCCCGACACGTCGACGACGAAGTGGGGCGTGCGGAGCCCGCCGTACGCCGTGGCGTCGTCGCCCACCGCCGCGACGGCCCCGTGCAGCGCGAACATCGGCATGAACGACAGCGGGTCGGACTTCCCGGTGGCCCGCTCGGTCAGCACCGTGATCGCGTCGTCGGTCAGCTCGGCGAGGTAGAGCGCCTTGTCGTACATCCGGACCCCGGGCCGGAGCTCGGGGTCGAACAACTGCTGCATCGCCGTGTACGGCATCGGGGTGAGGAACTCGAAGAGCGGCGGACACGCGGCGCGGACGGCGGCGATCGCCCGCGCGTGCTCGTCCGCGGTGCCGAAACCGGCGACGAGGAGGGCGTGGCCGATCTTGCCGTGGTGCTCCTGGGGGACGAACGGCGCCTCGGGGGCGGAGAGCCCACCACCGATCAGGATGCCGTAGTCGGAGGGGAGGATCCGCGCAGCCTCGCGGCAGGCGCGCAACCCGTCGGCACCCCGCTCGATCTCCCAGAACAGCAGGCCGAACTGCACCTCGGGTCCGACCGGGTGCAACCGGAACTCGAACTCGGTGACCACGCCGAAGTTCCCGCCACCGCCGCGCAGCGCCCAGAACAGGTCGGGGTGCTCGGACTCGGACGCGCGGACGGTCCGGCCGCCGGCCAGCACGACCTCGGCCGACTCGAGGTTGTCGATCGACAGGCCGTGGCGGTTGGCGAGCCAGCCCATCCCGCCGCCGAGGGTGAGACCACCGACGCCGGTGTCGCTGAGGATCCCTCCGGTCACGGCGAGGCCGTGCGCCTGCGTGGCCGCGTCGACGTCGGCCCACGTGGCACCACCCCCGACCCGCGCGCGTCGCTCCTGCGGGTCGACCTGGACGGAGGTCATTCCCCCCAGGTGGATCATCAATCCGTCGTCGGTGGCCGAAGCCCCGCTGAACGAGTGGGCCCCGCCGCGGACCGCGATCTCCCGACCGTGCTCCCGACCGTGGGCGATCGCGGCGGCGACGTCCTCCGTCGATGCGCAACAGGCGATCACCGCCGGGTTCCGGTCGAAGCCGCCGTTCCACAGAGCGCGCGCCGTGTCGTAACCCGGGTCGCCCGACGTGATCACGGCTCCCGACATGGCCGATCGCAGGGCGTCGATTCCCGCCGTCCGTGTCATGGCGCGCCTCCTCGCTGGGATCAGAGAACCTCGCGAGCAGGAGGAACAGGATTACCGGTGCCGGACGGGCGAACGAGTGACGCTGAGGAAGCACCCGTTCGGCCGCTGCCGGATGCACGAACGGCACCCCCGTCCGGTAGAGCGGGACGAGGGTGCCGTTCGGGCGTGGGTCAGGCCGCGGCTGCGGCGACCGGGGCCGGCTCCAGGGCCAGCTCCAGCACCTCCGCCACGTCGGCCACCGGGTGCACCCGCAGCTCCCCGCGCACCGACTCCGGCAGGTCGTCGAGGTCGGGCTCGTTCCGCTTCGGGATGATCACGTCCGTCAGCCCGGCGCGGTGGGCGGCCAGCAGCTTCTGCTTGACGCCACCGATCGGCAGCACCTTGCCCTGCAGCGTGACCTCACCGGTCATGCCCACCGACGACTTCACGGGCCGCCCGCTCGCGAGCGACGCCAGCGCCGTCGTCATCGTGATGCCCGCGCTCGGCCCGTCCTTCGGCACCGCCCCCGCGGGCACGTGGACGTGCAGCTTGCGCTGCGCCAGCTCGCCGGCGAGTCCCTTCGACCGCAGGTAGGACAGCGCGATCGAGACCGACTCCTTCATCACGTCGCCCAGCTGGCCGGTCAGGGTCAGACCGGGGTCGCCTTCCATCGCCGTGGCCTCGATGAAGAGCACGTCCCCACCTGCCCCGGTGACGGCCAGACCGGTCGCGACGCCGGGCACGGACGTGCGCTCCGCCGTCTCCGGCGTGAACTTCGGCCGGCCCAGGTAGCCCACGAGCGCGTCGGCGTCGACGTGGACCGGCGCCTCGGCGCCGCCGTCCAGCTTCACGGCCACCTTGCGCAGGACCTTGGCAAGGCCCCGCTCCAGCTGTCGCACGCCGGCCTCACGAGTGTACTCGGCGGCGATCATCGAGAGCGCCACGTCGGAGAACTCGACGTCGGACGGGTCCAGGCCGGCCTTCTCGACCTGCCGCGGCAGCAGGTGGTCACGCGCGATGGCCACCTTCTCCTGCTCGGTGTAGCCGTCGAGCTGCACCCACTCCATCCGGTCGGCCAGCGGGCCGGGGATGGCCTCGCCGACGTTCGCCGTCGCGAGGAACAGCACGTCGGACAGGTCGAGGTCGACCTCGAGGTAGTGGTCGCGGAACGTGTGGTTCTGGGCCGGGTCGAGCACCTCGAGCAGCGCGGCCGTGGGGTCGCCGCGGAAGTCGCTGCCGACCTTGTCGATCTCGTCGAGCAGCACGACCGGGTTCGCCGAGCCCGCCTCGCGGATGGCACGGACGATCCGGCCGGGCAGCGCGCCGACGTACGTGCGCCGGTGGCCGCGGATCTCGGCCTCGTCCCGCACGCCGCCCAAGGCGACGCGCACGAACTTGCGGCCCAGAGCGCGCGCGACCGACTCACCCAGCGACGTCTTGCCGACGCCGGGCGGGCCCACGAGCGCCAGCACCGCTCCGGAGCCGCGACCGCCGACCTTCTCCATGCCCTTGCGGTCGCGCCGCGCGCGCACCGCGAGGAACTCGATCAGCCGCTCCTTGACGTCGTCGAGGCCCGCGTGGTCGGCATCCAGGATCGCCCGGGCTGCGACCAGGTCGTCGGTGTCCTCGGTGCGCGTGTTCCACGGCATGTCGAGGACCGTGTCGAGCCACGTCCGGATCCAGCCGGCCTCGGGGTTCTGGTCCGAGCTGCGCTCGAGCTTGGCGACCTCCTTGAGCGCGGCCTTGCGCACGCCCTCCGGGAGGTCAGCGGCCTCGACGCGGGCGCGGTAGTCGTCGGAGCCCTCGGGCTCGTCCTCGCCCAGCTCCTTGCGGATCGCGGCGAGCTGCTGGCGCAGCAGGAACTCGCGCTGGGTCTTCTCCATGCCCTCGCGGACGTCCTGCGCGATCTTCTCGGAGACTTCCTGCTCCGCGACGTGCGCCTTCGTCCACTCCAGCAGCAGCTCCAGCCGCGTGACCACGTCGGTCTCGGCGAGCAGCTGCGACTTCTGCTCGAGGTCGAGGTAGGAGGCCCAGCCCGCGGTGTCGGCGAGCTGGCCGGGGTCGGTGATCTGCTGCACCGAGTCGACGACCTGCCACGCGCCCCGCTCCTGCAAGATCCCGATGACGAGGCCCTTGTACTCCTTGGCGAGCTCGGTCGTCCGGCCCGTCACGGGCTGCTCGGGCACCGGGGTGGCCTCCACCCACAACGCCGCACCGGGCCCGGTGACACCGGAACCGATCTGGGCGCGGCCCTCGCCGCGCACCACGGCCGCCCGCTCCCCACTGGGCAGGCGCCCCACCTGTTCGAGGACGGCGACGGTGCCCACGGCGGCGTACTTGCCGTCGAGGCGAGGAACGACCAGGACCTTGCGGTCGACGCTGTTCGCCGCATCGACCGCCGCCTGGATCTCCGGCTCATCGAGCCGGACGGGAACCACCATGCCGGGCAGCAGCACCGAGTCGGCGAGCGGAAGCACCGGCAGCTTCAGCGTCTCTGTCATGCCCGGACCAACGCTTACACCGTTGGCGTCATTCCAGCGTTCAAGTAGTTCCGCTGTCGGTGAACGCAGGAACCCTGAGCGGAGGTGACTCAAGGCGCATTACCCATCGCCCGAGCAACGCGGGCACCTCCTGGACACTTCCCGCGACGCACCTGGCCAACGCGTCGTCCGGCAGTCCGTGCGGCTCGGGCCCGCTCCAGCCTTCCACCGCCCCGTCTCGAGACGCCGGCACTGCTCACGGCACTGGTGCGCTGCCGCGCCGGCAGCATCGTCGCGCTCGCCGGCCCCTGCTCGGCACCTACCGGCCGAGGCCCTCCACGACCTCGGCGCCGGGGAGCCGCGCCGCGAGCTCGCCGGGCAGGGCGAGCTTCGAGCCGCGGATCCCGCTGCCGATCACGACGGCGGGTGCGGCGGCGACCGCGGTGTCCACGAGGAGCGGCCAGCCGTCGGGAAGGCCGATCGCGGTGATGCCGCCGTACTCCATGCCGGTGATCGCGACGGCGTCGTCCATCGGCGCGAACGAGGCCTTGCGGGCGTTCAGCCGCTTGCGGACGAGCCCGTTGACGTCGGCGCGGGTGGTGGCGAGCACCAGGCAGGCCGCGTAGCGGGTGTCCTCGCCGCGGCGGCCCGCCACGACGACGCAGTTGGCCGAGCGGTCGAGCGGGGAGGAGTAGGCCGCGCAGAACTGCGCGGTATCGGCGAGATCCGGGTCGATCTCCGCGACGCCGACCAGCGCGGCATCGGCCGGGTCGAGCGACTTCAACGCGTGGGCAACGGGCTCGCCGAGCAGGTCGGGCCGGTCGAGCGCGGGGACCGCCTGCAGCGTGCCGAGGACGGACCACGGGGTCACCAGCGCTGCCCACCGCCTTGCACCCCGACCACGGCCGGCTTGACGTCGACGATGTAGACGAGCACGGCGACGAGCGCGGCCAGCCAGAACAGCGCACCGCTCCCGAGCGGGCCGCGGTCGAAGAAGAGGAGCACCAGCACGCTGGCACCGGTGATGCCGAGCCATGCGGGCTTGGTGAGCTTGTCGGCCGCGGTGAACGCGTCGGCACGCTGCATCAGCGCGTGGACGAACGCGTATCCGCCCACCGGGATGGCCACGACCCAGATGGCCCACAGCACCCAGTCGTCGAGGTCGTACAGCAGGCTCACGCCCTCAGAGTACGTGCGATCACCGTCGAGGCACATCCCCGGGCCGGTTCAACGGTCGCTGCCGGCGTTCACCGACGACGCGCTCACCGACGACGGGTGTCTGACGACGCGGGACACGTCGGCGCCCCCGAGGCACGGGAGTCCTCGGCGCCGCACGGCGGAAGCGGGATCAGCTGCCCGGCTTGGTGTCGTTCGCCGAGCCGTTCCGGCGGGCGGCCGGCTTGCGCGCTGCCGTCGCCGGCCCGGTCTTCGGGGTCGTGCGGTTGGCGGCCCGGCGGGTGGTGCTGCGCGTCTCGTGCGCAACCTCGGCGCCCGCCTCGGTGACGGCCTCGGCGGTCCCGGCGCCGGCCTGCGCCACGGTCTTCGAGACGTCCTCGCTCACCGAGGTGACCGTCTCGGCGGTGCGCCCGGTGAAGCGCTGCGTGACCCGGGCGAGCCGCTCACCGGTGGAGCGGGTCTGCGTGCTGACGGTGGTGAGGGCCTTCTCGGTGGCGTCCCGCGCGTCGTCGACGATGTCGTCGACCCGGGAGTCGAGCTTCTCGGTGTAGCTGCCGATGCGCTGGAGGGCGTCCTTGACCTGCGGCTGCGTGCGGATGCGCCCCCAGGTCTCCTCGCCCTGCTCGGCGAAGCCCGCGTAGGCGTGGCCCGCCTGCTCACGCAGCTCGACGACGGCCTTGCGCAGCTCGTCGGCGTTCAGGTGCTGCGGCAGCTCCGCGACGACCTTGGAGACGGCGCTGACGGCGAGCTCACCCGCACCCAGCACGGCGAGCAGCGGCGTGCGCGCGGCCTCGGCGCGCTGCGCGGCCGTCTTGGCGGCGTCGTGGCGAGCCTTGCGAACCTCGGCGGTGGTCGGAAGGTCTACGGCCATGGTGATCACTCCTCTTCTGGCGACGAGTCGTGCTCCCGCCTGAATGACTGGTAGATGTCCAGGAGCACCTGCTTCTGGCGCTCCGACAGACCCGGATCTGCGAGCACGGCATCGGTGACGGCGCTCGCGGGCTTCTCCTCGAGAATCCCGGCCTTCACGTACAGGGCTTCCGCGGAGATCCGCAGACCCTTCGCGATCTGCTGCAGGATCTCGGCGGACGGCTTGCGCAGCCCTCGCTCGACCTGGCTGAGGTACGGGTTGCTGACGCCGGCGGCACGTGCGAGCTGCCGCAGCGACACCTGCGCGCTTCCCGCTGGGTGCGGATGTAGGTGCCGATGTCGTCGACGGCCTGGCCGACGGCCTGACCCGCCTGCTCGACCACGTGGCCCACCTGCTCGACCGCGTGCCCGACGCGCTCCCCGCGGCCTCCGTCGGCCGGCGGGGACGGCTGCTCCGTCGCTGCCACTCGCGTTCACCTCCGTGCGTCACCATCGAAGTTACGCACGACTGCTAGCTATTGCAAGCACCCTGCTTGCGCAGGTGGATGACGCTCCACACACCCCAACGGACGAAATCAGGCCCCGAAGGCGAGCTGGCTGACCGTGAAGATGACGAGCCCGGCAAGCGATCCGACCACCGTGCCGTTGATCCGGATGAACTGGAGGTCCCGCCCGACCTGCAGCTCGACCTTCCGCGAGGTCTCCTCCGCGTCCCAGCGCTCGACCGTGTCGGTGATCAGGGTGGTGATCTCACCGCGGTAGTGCCGCACGACGTAACCCGCGGCCTCGGCGAGCCAGCCATCGACCTTCCCCCGCAACTCCGCGTCGGTGGCCAGCCGCGTGCCCAGCGCCACGAGCCCGTCGCGCACGCGGGTGCGCAGCGCACTCGACGGGTCGGCGGCCGCGTCGAGGATCAGGCCCTTCACCGTGCCCCAGGCCTGCCCGATGAACCGCTGGACCTCCGGGTGGGCGACGATCTGGTGCTTGATCCGCTCGGCGCGCTCGATGGTCTCCGGATCGCGCTGCAGGTCGCTCGCGAACTCCACGAGGAACGTGTCGATCGCCTTGCGCAACGGGTGCTCGGGGTCGGTCTTCACGGCCCACGCGAAGTTCTGGACCTCGAGGAACACCCGATCGGCGATCAGGTCGTCGACGAACCGCGGCGACCACGCCGGTGCGCGGTCGTGCACGATCCGCAGCACCGTGTCGTGGTTGGCGGAGACCCAGTCGTAGGCCCGGTCGCACACCAGGTCGACGAGGCGGTGGTGGGCACCGTCGGAGAGCACGCCCTCCAGCACCGTGCCCAGCGGGGGCCCGACCGGGCGCTCCATCAGCTTGCGGACCAGAACCTGCTCGATGACCTCCTGCACGGCGTCGTCGCGCAGCACCGTGACCACACCGCGCGCCGCCGTGGCGAGCTCGGCGGTGATCCGGTCGGCATTGGCCTCCTGGCCGATCCACGCACCGACGCGGGAGGAGACCTCCACGCGGGCGAGCTTGTCGCGGACCACGTCCTCGGACAGGAAGTTCTCCCCGACGAAGTCACCGAGGTTCTCGCCGAGCGCGTCCTTCTTCGTGGGGATGATCGCCGTGTGCGGGATGGCAGCCCCAGCGGCCGCCGGAACAGGGCGGTGACCGCGAACCAGTCGGCGAGCGCACCGACCATGCCGGCCTCCGCCATCGCGCGGACGTAGCCCACCCACGCCGGCCCGTCGCTCACCTCCCACCACCGCGCCAGCAGGAAGATCACCGTCGCGAGCAGGAGCAGGCCGGTGGCCAGCGCCTTCATCTTCCGCAGGTCCTGCTGACGGGCAGCGGTGTCCATCCGGCCGAAGCCGAGCCCGACCTCCACGACCGGGCGGTTGCGCGCCACGTCGGGGCGGGGGGACTGCGAGGTTTGCACGAACCCATAGTGCCCGGGGATGGCTCTGGCCGGGGCCGGTGGTACTCCACCGGCCCCGGCCACGTTCGTGGTGCGGCCGCTGCGACGAGGGAGGAGTGCCCCCTCGGGCGCGCACCACCGGCGGCCCCGGTGCCCCCGGCGCGGCGCGACGAGCCGCGTCAACGGGGGTGAACCGGGCCGCCGGCCGGCGGTCCTACATCAGCGAGGACCGCATCCCGACCGCCAGTGCACCTGCGGGCCGCTGGGCGCCCGGGTGCGGATTCCGGTCGGCACGCCACCGCAGCGCATCGGCAGCGGCGTCGAGGATCGTGTCGGCCTCCGGGATCCGGTAGCCGGTGAGGGCGGGGGCCACCCGCCAGTGCACCCAGCCGTCGGGCACCTGCGACGGCGGGGCGAGCACGGAGGCGCCCGCGGTGTGCAGGACGACACCGTCGACGTCGCGGAGCTCGACGGGGAGCGTGGCACCCGGGGTGACGGGGAACCACCACTGCCCCGTGGGGGTGGCCGCAACCGGCACCACCGACCCGGTGTCCCTCAGGTGCGCGCAGACCTGGCGCCCGACCGCGGCAGGCATTTCGACGACGTCCAGCGCGGTGCCGGTGACGAGGAGCAGCGCGGTGGGCGATGCCGCCACCACCGGCCAACCGTGGTCATCGAACTCGTGCGCTGCCGCGCGGAGCTCCGCGCCGTACACCGCGCGGTAGCTGTCCCAGCCCGACATCTTGATGACCTCCGTGCCACTCGTCTCGCGAAGTTCGCGCCCCGTTCCTTGTGAGGCACAACACCGAGCATGACGGGCCGGGAACGGGTAGTGGGGCATCCAGCGGCGATCGAGCCGCGCGCCGAGACGAGCGGAGAACGGTGCCGAGGGCGTACCGGCTCACCACCGATGAACGGCGGGCGACCGGTTGGCAACGGTGGGTCGACGGCCGCCCACGTCAGCGTCACGGGGACGATAACCGGTCGTCGACGCCCAGCGGCACACCCCGAAAAGGCCGGTGCCGGCACCCCGTCGGGGATGCCGGCACCGGTCGTGCAGGTCTGGTCGCTCAGATCGGGCGAACCGTGTCGGCCTGCGGGCCCTTGGCGCCCTGGCTCGACTGGAACTCGACCCGCTGGTTCTCCTCGAGGGTGCGGAACCCGTCCGACTGGATGGCCGAGTAGTGGACGAAGACGTCCGGACCGTTGTCGTCGGTGGCGATGAAGCCGAAGCCCTTCTCGGCGTTGAACCACTTGACGGTGCCCTGCGGCATACCTGTTCTCCATACATGTAGCGGACCCTGCCGGCTGTGTGCCGACCGGCGGTGCACGGGACCGTCGCTGGACGAAGAGGATGCCCTCGAACGCCTGCGAAGCCCACCGTCACTCTCCACGGACGCTTCACAACGATCGAGGAAGACACGACTGCAACCGCGGCAGAACCTATCACGACAGCCTGCTCCGAACGCGGGAATCGAGGTCAGAGCGGTCCGTCGCCCTCTCGGCTGCCGACCGTCGTTGCCGTACCGTTATCTCTCCAGCCGCCCGTCCACGGCCGAGGGAGTCCTGTGACCACTGCCGCACCACGCCCGGCCGCCCCGCTCGTCGAGGGACAGAAGACCGCCACCGAGCAGGCGCTCGTGATCGCGTTCATGATCGTGCCGCTGCTCGCGCTGGCCGCAGCCGTCCCGCTGGCGTGGGGATGGGGCCTGACGTGGCTGGACGTGGGGCTGGCCGTCGTCTTCTACTACCTCACCGGGCTCGGCGTCACCGTCGGCTTCCACCGCTACTTCACGCACGGCTCGTTCAAGGCGAAGCGACCGCTGCGCATCGCGCTCGCGGTGATCGGCAGCACCGCGTTCCAGGGCGGCGTGATCGGGTGGGTCGCCGACCACCGCCGCCACCACGCCTTCTCCGACAAGGAGGGCGACCCGCACTCGCCGTGGCTGTTCGGCACGAGCGCGGCCGCGATGATCCGCGGCTTCTGGCACTCGCACATGGGGTGGCTCCTGGGCCGCGACCGCACGAACGCCCGGCGCTTCGCCCCCGACCTGCTCGCCGACCGCGACATCGCCGCCGTCGACCGGCTCTTCATCCCGTTGACGCTCGCCAGCCTCCTGGTGCCCGCGCTGATCGGCGGGCTCGTCTCCTGGTCGTGGTGGGGCGCGCTCACCGCCCTGTTCTGGGCCGGCCTGGTGCGGGTGGCCGTGCTGCACCACGTGACCTGGTCGATCAACTCGATCTGCCACATGTTCGGCGACCGGCCGTTCGCGGCCCGCGACCGCTCCGCGAACGTCTGGTGGCTCGCGGTGGCATCGTTCGGCGAGTCCTGGCACAACCTCCACCACGCCGACCCCACGTGCGCCCGGCACGGCGTACGGCGCGGCCAGGTGGACATCTCCGCCCGCATCATCTGGGCCTTCGAACGACTCGGCTGGGCGCACTCCGTGCGGTGGCCGACGACGCGCAGGCTCGAGCGACTCGCCCGCTGACGCAGCGTCACCACCCACACTCATCCGGTACACGCCGTGTGACACCTGACCGGAAGGTACGCCCTCGGCGCGTATCCCATGCTGACGAGTGACCGAATCGCTCGGCGTGTCGAACTTCGGGTGCGCGTTCCGTGCGTCATCGGGGCCGGTTCGCCGCAATCGAACTCGACCGGGGACACCCGTTCCGGTACTCGTGATCACTCAGCGTCGGAGACCCGGCCCGGCACCGCTCCACCTCGGTGTTCTTCCCCTGGTGTCACACCAGCCCCAGACGCATCATTCCGGACGTTCTGTCCATCCGATGTGGGGAGGCTCCGATGCGGAGTCGGAACGCAAGAGCCCTGTCGATCGCCGCGATGACCGCCGGGGTGCTCGCCGCCGGCCTCGGGTCCTCGACGGCCTACGCCGCGGAGCCGCTGCCGCCGCCCGCAGGCACCGCGGTGTCCGCCGGGACGACCGCACCCGTCGTGTCCGGGATGCTCACCGGGCCGGCAGCCGCGGCGGCACCGGAAGCGCCCGACGATCCCGGCGGCGCGGCACAGCTCCCGCTGCCGCCGCTACCGGCACCACTGCCCGGCACACCGGCGCTGCCGGCCGTACCGGGACTCCCGCAGGTCCCCGATCCCGCGGCGCCGGGGTTGCCCGCGGTCCCCGGCGACCCCGAGCTGCCGGTCGATCCCGCGCTGCCGGTCGATCCCGCCCTTCCCGTCGATCCGCAGCTCCCGGTGCCGTTGCCCACGCCGCAGCTGCCCCTGCCGAGCCTGCCCGCCCCGCAGCTCCCCGCGCCCGCCCTGCCCGCGGTGCCGCTCGGCGCGGCGGACCCGCAGGACCGGCCGTCGACGATGGAGCCCGCCGCGCCGAACCAGTCGGTTCCGGCGATCTCACGCACCGTCGGCTGAGCACCCGGCCGCGGATCCGCTCGACGTGCGGCGTGGTGATCGCCAGGGGTGGTGCCGGGGCGACAGGTCTGTCGGTCTGGCACCACCTGCGCCGATCAGGGGCGCTGCCAGTACTAGGGATGCCGCGGAGCAGGCCGGATCGCACCGCTCGGGACGGCGTGCAGGCCCATGCGCACGGCGTTGCGCCCGGCCCGCTTGGCGGCGTACATGGCCGTGTCGGCCACCTCGAGCAGCTGGCCGAGGTCGGCGCCGTCACCCGGGTAGGACGCCCCGCCGATCGACACGGTGAGGTCGTCGACGACGACGGTGCCGCGGCCGTCGGGGGCCTCCACCCGGAGGCCTGCGACCCGCCCGCGGATCCGTTCGGCGACGGCGACGGCCGCGATCCGCCCGTCGTCGGCATCGGTGCTCGGCAGCAGGACGACGAACTCCTCGCCGCCGAACCGGCCGACGAGGTCCTCGTCCCGCACCTCGTCGCGGACGGCGGCGGCGACGGCGGCGAGCACGTGGTCGCCCACGAGGTGGCCGTACCGGTCGTTGACCAGCTTGAAATGGTCGAGGTCGAGGACGAGCAGGCCGGCGTGGCCTGCGGCGCGCTCGGCCCTGCGCAGCTCCCTGGCGGCCCGCACGTGCCACGCCGCGGCGTTGAGCAGGCCCGTCTTGCCGTCGAGGCTCGCGGCCTCCTCGAGCTGCCGCACCAGGACGGTGCGGTGCAGCACGATCAGCGGAGGGAGCACCAGCACGGCATAGGTGGGGCCGAGCGCTCCCATGGCCCCCGCGGCGAGCGCCCCCATGGACAGGGTGGCGAACTCCAGCACGGCCTCGTCACCGCGGGTGAGGACCTGCAGGAACGTGGCGATGCCGCGGCTCGGGCCGCTCAGCACGATGACGGCGACGACGAGCACCATGTTCACGGCGGCGTACGCGAGCAGCGCGAGCACGACGGCGACGAGCCCCGGCAGACTCTGGAACAACGCCCCGGGCTCCACCAGGCTCGTGACGGCCGATGCGGCCTGCACCGCGAGCACCACGGTGGCGGTGCTGAAGATGGCGCGGTGCGGCGGGATCCCGCCCCGCCACACGCGCGCGTAGAGATGACCGTAGATCCCGATCACCACGACGCTCGCCGCGGCGCCCGGCAGCAGCGCGGCGGCCGCGAACGTCCACACGGAGCTGAGGTCGATGTGGGGGGTCTCGTCGGACCGGTGCCGCATGCGTTCGACGCCGAGCGAGGCCTCGGTGCTGATGACACCCGCCCCGACGAGCACGCCCATGACGAGCGCCCAGTTGTGGGGGAGCAGCGCGATCCCGCTCGGGATCGACGCGGCCAGGGTGACGACCGCGACCAGCTCGACGGCGAGGATCACGACGAGGACCGGGACCGGGAGCGTCCAGACGGCCCACCGAGCCATCGGGCGTCGCGGCACCTGCATCCCCCTGAAACCTTTCAGCCAGGCCGTCATCGTGGTCTTTCGTCCCCCATCCGGGCGGATGGTAGCCGGACGGCGACCCTACGTCATCGGTGAGCTGGCGTGCACCACCCCGCCGTGCGGCAGTAGACCACTCGGATCGGGCAGGCGGCGTGCTCCCACAGCGGGGACCGGGGCAGTCGCACACCAAGCACTGAGGCGAGACTAACCGAGCCCCCCAACCCACCACCGACGCTGTGATGCCGGTCATACCGCAAAGGCATCCGTCGTCGGCCGCGCGCCACCTCACCTCAGGCACCCACGAGGGCCACGAGTACGGAGCCGCGAGTACGGAGCCCCCTGAGCGCCGGGACGAGACGGCACGACGAGACGGCTGCCGACGAGACGGACACCGAACGAGACGGGCGCGGAACGAGACGGGCGCGGAACGAGACGGGCGCGGAACGAGACGGGCACCCCACGAACGCAACGAGACCGCTGCCGACGAGACGGACGCCACATACGGACACCAACGAGGTGGACACCAACGAGGTGGACACCAACGAGGTGGACACCAACGAGGTGGACGCAACCAGCGGTGGGGGGTCCGGGGGGCGAAGCCCTCCCGGCTGGGGGTCTGGGGGCTCGGCCCCCAGAAGACACCCACCATCTCGGATGGGGAAGCTGCGCAAAGCGCAGCGAACAAGCCGAACGACGAGATGGTGGCCAGGGGCGGGGTCGAACCGCCGACCTACCGCTTTTCAGGCGGTCGCTCGTACCAACTGAGCTACCTGGCCGAGACCGGTGCAGTGCACCGGGAGTGAAGCGACCCAGACGGGACTCGAACCCGCGACCTTCGCCGTGACAGGGCGACGCGCTAACCAACTGCGCCACTGGGCCTTGCTGTTCAGTTGTACCTCTCGCGAACCGTACCCCCAACGGGATTCGAACCCGCGCTGCCGCCTTGAAAGGGCGGAGTCCTAGGCCGCTAGACGATGGGGGCTTGGACCGAGGTCCCCGCCCGCAACGGCTGTCCGTTGGGAGCACGACAAGCATAGGGCAGGCCCGCCGCTTCTCCGAACGCGGGGGGTGCCTCACCCGTCCGGAGCGGCTCCTTCGCAGGTCGGAGCGCCCCGGACGGGTGTCGCGCTCAGCGCGTGACGGGCGGCGGCAGGTCCGGGTTGCCCGAGATCAGCCCGAGCATGTCGAGGAGCTGTCGCAGGTCCTCGGAGTCGGACGAGTTGCGGGCCACCACCATGCGTGCCCGGTTGAGTTGGTCCTCGGACACGCGATAGGCGTCGGCCGCCGTGCGCTGGTTGGGAATCGATCCGCTCGAGGTGAACCGGTCCCCCTCGAGTTCCTGACGTGCGCTACCGATGGACATCGACGCCTCCCCGCCTGGTCGCCAGCTCTCCACGACCGTGCGGGGGCGCGCATCCCGCGGACCGCACCGTCCACCGGAAACCGGTTGCCTTCACCCGTCCCGGGAACCCCACCCCGGATCGGAACGCCCCGCAGCCACCCCCGTGGCCGTGACCATGACGTTACCTAACGGCGGCGGCGGGTGCACCCCTCTTCCGGGGGCGAGGTCCTGGGAGAGGATCACGCAGCGCTCATCGTCGGCACGGCGTCCGCGCGTAGGCTGCCGGGCATGCCGCCCCCCGATCGGTCTCGCTCCCGCCATCGCGCGCCGATGTCGCAGCGCCGGGGCCCGGAGCCCGAGTCACCCGAGCCGGATCGCGAGCTCGACTCCTATCTCGCCGCGCTGAGCGGAGCGGACGACGAGCACCCGACGGAGCTCACCGGCCGGTTCGGGTCGGCGCAGGTGTTCCAGCTGCGGCTGCCGGCGTTGCGGATCGAGCAGCTGCGCCGGATCGCCGCCGATCGGGGCGTCTCCCCCGGTTCGCTCGCGGTGGATTGGGTGATCGAGCGGCTCGACCGCGAGGACACCCCGACCGGCCCGCTGCCCGTCGTCCAGGACGAGGAGGCGCCCAAGCGCCGGATCCTGCCGCGGCTGGGCCGCCGCTGACCGGTCAGCGGTTCGCCGCCAGGACGCGCGCGGCGGGTCGCCCGCCAGGCACGGGCTGCCGGTGAGCTGCGCGGGGTCGACGGCGGTGGCCAGCGCGCGGTAGCCGGCGGCGGACAGGTGGACGCCGTCGCCCGCGTCGAACTGCGGGGCGAGCCTGCCGGGGTCGGCGGGTCGGCCACCGCCGCGGCGAAGTCGAAGACGCCGTCGGCGTACGCGGGCCCGTGTTCCCGGACCCACGCGTTGAGCTCGGTGCGGGCGGCCATGGCGGCCTGCGTGCCGTGCGCACCCGCGTCGGACGGGGTGACGGTCGTGAGGAACACCCGTTTGCCCGCTCCTCTGGCGCGTTCCGCAAATCGTTGCAGCCCGGCGACGATGTCGGCGGCGCCGCGGCCTGCGGCCAGATCGTTCGTGCCGATGTGCAGCACGACGTCGGTGGCTCCAGCCGCCGCGGTCACGTCGCGGTCGAACCGGCCGAGCGGCACGTCCCCCACCTGCGGTCCGCCGTCGGTGAGGAGCCGGTTGCCGGAGATGCCCGCGCCCAGCACCGCCATCGTGGTGGCCCCGCCCGACTGGGAGAGCCGGCCGCCGAGGACGTCGGGCCAGCTCTCGCCTCGGGCGGCCCCCATCCCGTCGGTGATCGAGTCGCCGACCGCGACCAGCGCGTTGACGGGGCGGGGGACCAGCACGTCGACCCCGGTGAGGATCACCGACGAGGGAAGCTGCTCCCCGAACGCCGCGGCGTCGCCGAAGGTGGCATCACCCTGCCCGGACAGGTAGGTGGCCTGCATCGCGAAGTGCTGGGTGAGCACGGGCGGCACGGCGGGCAGGAACAGGCTGACGGCGAGCGGGCTGCCCGCCTCCGCCACCAGCGGCACGGGGTCGCTCTCGACCTCGCTGCCCGGCGGGATCACGACGGTCTGCTGCCCGTCGAACGGGACCGGCCGCGCCGTCCCCGGCACCAGCCCGTCCGCGCCGTCGGACCGGGCAGCGGTGACGGCGCCGACGGCCAGTGGGGCGCTCCCGTGGGCGTTGGACAGGCGCAACCGCACCTGCGAGCCGGTGACCTGCGGGTTCACGACCATCCGCATGGTGGCGCCGCCCATGCCGGGCAGTGCCGGGCCGGGCTGGGCCGCGGCGTGCCAGCCGGTGGTCCAGCTGGGGTGACAGGCGTCGGCGGGGGTGCCTGCGGGCCGGTACGACTCGCTGGTGGCGACCGCCAGGCCGATGGCGGAGCTCAGCGCCACCAGCACGGCGAGCACCGACGGCACCCACCCGGCGCCCAATGCGCGTCCGTACCCGCTCACCGCGTTCCCTCCGTTCGTCGCGAGCCGTGATTGCTCGGCTACGCAACGTGGAACGACCGTGACACTCCACAGGTAGTCGGCCGAACGGGTGGTCACGCTACGTTGCGTTCATCCGAACGGCCCTGAAACCCCGATACGGGGACACCTCACCACCGGCCGGGTGGGGCCTGGGAAGCCGTCTCGCAGGCCTGCGATCCGCGCCGCGCACGGCCTAATGTCACGGCAGAGGACTGGCGAACGGGACTCGCGAACGAGGAGGCCAGGGCATGGGTGGGTACGAGGACGTCTTCCGCGCCAGCACCGACGACCCGGAGGGTTTCTGGCTCGGCGCGGCCCAGGCGATCGACTGGCACGTCGCCCCCACCCGTGCGCTCGACGCCTCCCGTCCGCCGTTCTACCGCTGGTTCCCCGACGGGGAGCTGAACGTCTGCCACAACGCCCTCGACCGGCACGTCGAGGCCGGCCGCGGCGACCAGGACGCGCTGATCTACGACTCCCCGGTCACGGACACGCGACGCACGTACACCTACGCGCAGCTGCGGGACGAGGTGGCGCGGTTCGCAGGCGTGCTCGCGGGCCTCGGTGTCGGCCGGGGCGACCGCGTGGTGATCTACATGCCGATGGTGCCGGAGGCGGCGGTGGCGATGCTCGCCTGCGCGCGGATCGGCGCCGTGCACTCGGTGGTCTTCGGCGGGTTCGCCCCGAAGGAGCTCGCCGTGCGCATCGACGACGCCGCGCCATCGGTGATCGTCTCGGCGTCCTGCGGCATCGAGGGCAAGCGGGTGATCGAGTACAAGCCGCTGCTCGACGCGGCCATCGAGCTCGCGGAGCGCAGACCAGCGAAGCGGGTGGTCCTGCAGCGCCCGCAGGCGACCGCGGACATGGGCCCCGACGACGTCGACTGGGCCGAGGCGATCGCGGCAGCGGCCCCCGCCGACTGCGTGCCGGTCAAGGCCACCGACCCGCTCTACATCCTCTACACCTCGGGCACCACCGGGAAGCCGAAGGGCGTGGTGCGCGACAGCGGCGGCCACGCGGTGGCGCTGCGCTGGACGATGCCCAACGTCTACGACGTCGACGCCGGCGAGACGATCTTCACGGCGTCCGACGTCGGGTGGGTCGTCGGGCACTCCTACATCGTCTACGCGCCGCTGCTCACCGGCGCCACCACCGTGCTCTACGAGGGCAAACCGGTCGGCACGCCCGACGCGGGGCAGTTCTGGCGGGTGGTCTCCGAGCACGGCGTCAAGAGCCTCTTCACCGCGCCGACCGCGTTCCGGGCGATCAAGAAGGAGGACCCGGACGGGGAGTTCACGCGCAAGTACGACATCTCGTGCCTGAAATACCTCTTCCTGGCGGGCGAGCGCCTCGACCCGGAGACCAGCGCTGGGCGTCCGAGCTGCTCGGCATCCCGGTGATCGACCACTGGTGGCAGACCGAGACCGGCTGGCCGATCGTCGCCAACCCGGCGGGCATCGAGCTGCTGCCGATCAAGCCCGGCTCGCCGACGAAGCCGCTCCCCGGCTGGGACGTGCAGGTGCTCGACACGTCGGGCGCCCGGCGCCGGCGGGCACCGACGGCGCGATCGTCGTCAAGCTGCCGATGCCGCCCGGCTCGCTGCCCACCCTGTGGAACGACGACGAGCGGTTCGTGGCGTCGTACATGTCGGCGTTCGACGGCTACTACCTCACCGGCGACGGCGGCCGCCTCGACGAGGACGGCTACGTCTACGTGATGGGCCGCACCGACGACGTCATCAACGTGGCCGGGCACCGCCTGTCGACGGGCGGGATGGAGGAGGTGCTCGCCTCCCACCCCGACGTCGCCGAGTGTGCCGTGATCGGCGTGGCGGACGCCTCAAGGGGCAGGTCCCGCGCGGGTTCGTCGTGCTCAAGGCGGGTGTCGAGCGCCAGGAGGACGAGCTGCGCGCCGAGCTCGTGCAGCTGGTGCGCGACCAGGTCGGGGCCGTGGCGAGCCTCAAGGACGTCGCCGTCGTGGCGGCGCTGCCGAAGACGCGTTCCGGGAAGATCCTGCGCAAGACGATGCGCGGGATCGCGGACGGCGTCGACGAGCCGGTGCGTCCACGATCGAGAGTGTCGACGTGCTCGACGCGCTCCGCCCGGTGTTGCGTCGCGAGTAGCGCCGTTCGGCCACCCGGGACAGGGCGAGATGGAGCAATTCGTAGTCGAGTGGTAACGGATCGTGGTGTGGGCCAGACATTCCGCGTGCCGGCCGGCAGCTCCCCCAGCGGCCGCTCCCCGTACCACCCGAAGAGGACTCCACTCCCATGCGCACATCCCGTCGTATTCGCCTGTCCGTGCTCGCAGCAGCGCTGAGCGGCGCACTCGTCGTCGCGATGGCCGGCACCGCGCTGGCCGCCGACCTGGACTGCTCGGACTTCGAGTTCCAGGAGGACGCCCAGTCCGTCCTGGACGCCGACCGCTCCGACCCGAACCGGCTCGACGGGGGCTCGGACGGCCCGGCCGACGGCGTGGCCTGCGAGTCGCTGCCGAGCCGTGGCTCCGCCGACGACCTGGCCGACGACCGTGCCGACGACGAGGCGAGCGACTCCGGCGACGACGACGATTCGCTCGCCACGACTCCGGCCACGGACCCCGACGACGACTCCGACGAGGGCTCAGACAGGGACCGCGACTGCGCCGACTTCACCTCGCAGGCCGCCGCGCAGGCCGCGCTCACCGCACGCACCGACGACCCGGAGGAGCTCGACAGCGACGACGACGGCATCGCCTGCGAGCAGCACTTCGGCACCGATGGCCGGCAGGTCGCGGTGTACCCGAACGGCGGGGTGGCCACCGGCGGGGCTGCCCGGCCGTGACCGGGGGACGGCTGCGGGCCGTGCTCGTGTGCGGTGCCCTCGCCGGGCTGGCGGCGTGCGGTGCCCCGGCACCCGAGGCCTCCGTCGCGACGCCCCCGGCGGCGTCGGTGGAGAGCGTCCCGCCACCGCCGGCCGCCCCGGCGGCGGCCCCACCGGTCGGGCTCACCGCCCCGGCCATCGACGTGCGGACCGGGCCGCTGCTCGATCTCGGCATCGACGCCACCGGTGCGCTCGAGGTGCCGCCGGACGCCGGGACGGCCGGGTGGTTCACCCTCGGCCCCGCACCGGGGTCGGCCGGACCCGCCGTCATCGCGGGGCACGTCGACTACGCGGGCACGCCGGGCGTCTTCCGGCGGCTGGACGAGCTGGGGCCGGGCGACGAGGTGAGCGTCTCCCGGGCGGACGGCTCCACGGCGGTGTTCGAGACCTACCTGGTGGAGCGCTACGCGAAGGCGGGGTTCCCGACCGAGCGGGTCTACGGCGACACCGCCGACCCGGAGCTGCGGCTCATCACCTGCGGTGGGGCGTTCGACAGCCGGAGCGGCCACTACCGCGACAACGTCGTGGTGTACGCCCGGCTGGTGAGGGTCGCCTGACTATCCACCGCGCCGACGGATGAGGACGATGGTGCACATGAAGGTCACCGTCGACTTCGACCTCTGCGAATCCAACGCCGTCTGCATGGGCATCGTCCCCGAGGTGTTCGAGGTGCGGGAGGACGACTTCCTCTACATCCTCGACGAGAACCCGCCCGACGCCATGCGGTCGCGGCTGGAGCAGGCCGTGGTGTCCTGCCCGCGGGCGGCCATCAGCCTCGCGGAGGACGAGGGCTGATCTTCTCCGCCCGCACCGAGAACATCTGCGGGAGGCGTGGGGCGCCGGCAGGCCATCCGAACCAGCCGTCCCCGAGATCGGTCATGCCCGGGAACCGGCCCCAGCAGGTGACGTCGTGCTCGGCGAACGCGGTGAGCCGCAGGCCCGCCGACAGGACGGCGTCGATCACCTCGTCGAGGCCGTGCGCCCACTCGTAGCTGACCGTGCTCCCCGCGAGCAGACCGTCCCCGGTGTAGGTCACGTCGGAGTCGAAGCGCTCCGGCCCCGCACCGAGGTAGTTGCCCGACAACAGCAGGCCGGTCTCCGGCTGATCGTCGTCGGCCGCCAGCACCAGTGGGTGGAAGTCGATCACGTAGAGCACGCCGCCCGGGCGCAGCAGATCGGCCACGACCTGCGCCCACCGGTGCAGGTCGGGCAGCCAGCACAGCGCACCCTTGCCGGTGTAGACGACGTCGAACCGGCGATCGCCGAGCGCGTCGACCGCCGCGTACACGTCGCTCCGGACGTACGCGACGTCCACCGCGCACTCGGCAGCGAGCCGCCGGGCGGCGCCGACCGACTCGCCGGACAGGTCCAGCCCGACGGCACGTGCGCCCTGCCGGGCCAGGCAGATCGTGTCGGTCCCGATGTGGCACTGCATGTGCAGCACGTCCCGGCCCTCGACGTCGATGGCCGCGTACTCGAAATCGGCGAGCCGCTGCCCGCCGCGGCGCAGGTGGTCGAGGTCGTAGCCGCGCAGGTGCACGGGAACCCGGGCGTCCCAGTTGGCCCGGTTCGCCTCGATCATCTCGGGGATCGTGGTCACGGTGATCCAGTATCGGTCGGCCCACAATCGAGTTCCGTGGTTGTCGTGCCGCCCGGCAGCACCGAGGATCAGGACGACGCGCAAGGAGGCGAGATGACCGCCGTCTGGCACACCCCACTCACCCCGCTGACGTTCCTGCAACGCTCGGCCGAGGTCTTCCCCGACAAGACCGCCATCGTCTACGGCGACCGCAGGCACACCTACGCCGAGTTCGCGCCGAGGTCACGCGTGTGGCGCACGCGTTGCGCGGTTCCGGGATCGGCCAGGGCGACCGGGTGGCGTACCTGCTGCCCAACGTCCCCGAGATGCTCGTGGCCCACTTCGCCGTGCCGCTGGCGGGCGCCGTGCTCGTCGCGATCAACACCCGGCTCGCCACCGAGGAGGTGCGCTACATCCTCGACCACTCCGGCGCGAAGCTGCTGGTCGTCGACGCGGCGCTGTACCCGACGGTGGCGCCGCTCGTACGCAGGCTCAAGACGGTCGAGGAGATCATCACGATCGTCGACCCCGCCCAGCCCGGCGACGGCACCGGCGGCGGCATCACGTACGAGGACCTGCTCGCCCGGGGCAACGACGAGCCCCTCGCGTGGGAGGTCGGCGACGAGACGAGCTGCATCTCCATCAACTACACCTCGGGCACCACCGGCCGGCCGAAGGGTGTGCAGTACTCCCACCGCGGCGCGTACCTCAACTCGTTCGGCGAGGTCGTGCACTCCGGGCACACGTTCGACAGCGTCTACCTCTGGACGCTGCCGATGTTCCACTGCAACGGCTGGTGCACGCCGTGGGCGCTCACCGCGGTGGGCGGCACGCACGTGTGCCTGCGCGAGGTGCGCGGCGACGTCATCTGGCAGCTCATCCGGGAGCACGGTGTCACGCACCTGAACGGCGCGCCACCGTCGTCACCACGATCCTGCGCGCACCGGAGGCGAGCGAGCCGCAGCAGCCGATCACGATCACGACGGCGGGCCCCCGCCCAGCCCCACCACCATCGGTCACGCCGAGCGGATGGGCTTCCGGATCGTGCACGTCTACGGGCTCACCGAGTCCTACGGGCCGTACTCGGTGAACCAGTACCAGCGCGCGTGGGACGACCTCCCGGCCGAGGAACGGGCGGCCAAGCAGGCCCGCCAGGCGTCGGGATGGTGTGTGCCGACAAGCTGCGCGTCGTCGACGAGCGGATGAACGACGTCCCGGCCGACGGCGCCACGATGGGCGAGGTCGTGATGCGCGGCAACAACGTCATGCTCGGCTACTTCGACGACCCGGCCGCCACCGAGAAGGCGTTCGCAGGCGGCTGGTTCCACACCGGGGACCTCGGTGTCCTGCACCCCGACGGCTACGTCGAGCTGCGCGACCGCGCCAAGGACGTGATCATCTCCGGTGGGGAGAACATCTCGACGATCGAGGTCGAGCAGGCCGTCGTCTCCCACCCGGCGGTACTGGAGGCCGCCGTCATCGGGGTGCCGGACGAGCAGTGGGGAGAGCGCCCCAAGCGTTCGTGGTGCTCGCCGACGGCAAGACCGCCACCCCGGAAGAGCTGATCGAGCACGTGCGGAGCCGCATCGCGCGGTTCAAGGCGCCGAAGACCGTCGAGCTGGTGGAGCAGCTGCCCAAGACGTCCACGGGCAAGGTGCAGAAGTTCGAGCTGCGCGAGAAGGAATGGTCCGGGCACACGTCCCGCATCCGCGGCTGATCGCGACTCACCTGCCCCCAGAGCGCGACTCGCAGGGATGGGACACCCGATCTCCGCGAGTCGCGCTCTCGGTGCGCGCGAGTCGCGGTGCTGGTGCGTGTGAGTCGTGGGTCGCCTTGCTCACACCGGCCGGGACCCTCTCCACCGCTTAGCATTGCTCACATGGCTCGTCCCGTACGGGCGGCGGTAGGCGCCGTCACGACGACGACGGCGTCCGTGCTCCCCGTGTTCCTGACCGGCGCCCTGACCGTGCAGATCGCGGCCGAGCTGGGTTTCGACCCGGCGGGCCTCGGCCTCGTCGTCGCCCTGTACTTCGGGATCAGCGCGTTCGCCTCGCTGCCGTGCGGGTGGCTCGTGGAGCGCTACGGCTCGGGCGTGACCAGCCGGCTCGCGGTGATCGGCGTCGCGTGCGGGATGGCCGCGATCGCGGCGTTCGCCCGGTCGTTCCCGACGCTGGTGGTCCTGCTGCTGTGCTGCGCCTGGTGCAACGTGCTGGGCCAGCTCTCCTCGAACCTGACGCTCGCACGGCACGTGCCGGCCACCCGGCTCGGGCTGTCGTTCGGCATCAAGCAGGCGGCGATCCCGATCGCGACGCTGCTGTCGGGCGCGGCCGTGCCCGCGATCGCGCTGACGATCGGCTGGCGGTGGGCGTACGTCATCGGGACGGGCCTCGCCCTTGGCGCGCTGTTCCTGACGCCGCGCGGGTCGGACGGCCGGGAGCGGGCCTCCGCGGCGCCGGGCGACCGGGCGACCGGAGCGCTGAGCGTCATCGGGGTGGCGGCCGGGTTCGGCGCGGGCGCCGCGACGGCGCTCGGGATCTTCCTGGTGGCGGCGGCCGTCGACCGCGGGATCGACGCCGGCCTCGCCGGGCTCACCCTGACGATGGGCAGCGTCGTCGGCCTGACGTTGCGGCTGGTCAACGGCTGGCTCGCAGACCGCAGGCCCGGCGGGCACATCGCGGTCGTCGCCGGGAGCCTCGTGGTCGGCGCCGGCGGGGTGGTCCTGCTGGCGGTGCCGGGCTCGCTCGCGCTCGTGACCGGCACCGTGCTGGCCTTCGGGCTCGGCTGGTCGTGGCCGGGCCTGCTGCAGTTCGCGGTCGTGCGGCTGCACCCGGAGGCGCCGGCGGCGGCCACCTCGATCGTGCAGGTCGGGGTGTACGGCGGCGGTTTCGTCGGGCCGATCGCGTTCGGGTTCATCGCGGCGCACGCGTCGTTCCAGATGGCGTGGCTGGCCAGCGCGGCCGCGATGCTGGTCGCCGGCGTCCTCATGGTGGTCGGCAGGCGGATGCTGATCGCCCACCGCGCCGCCGCCGCGCCCCTCGCCACCTCGTAGCACTTGATCATGGAGCAGGCGGATTCCGGGGTGGTCGCGGCGCATGATCTGCAGTAGAGGTTGTCCATGGCTGTGACGAGAGCCATGTGCACCCGCTATCTCGGATCTTGCCCTCCATGATCCGCGGTATCGGGTGCGCGATCCCGAGGCCGGGGATGGGAAGCCGTTCATCCACGGAGCCGACGATCTACGGCTGTCCGCGCATCCCGTCCAGCAGCAGGCGCAGGGTGCGCTCCGCTGATCGCGAGCAGATCTCGCTCGGCTCGCCGTCGAGGTCGAGGCGTTGCACGTGGACGCCGGCCCCGTCGTCGACGGCCACGTAGACGGTGCCGGGCTCCTGCCCGTCCTGCGCCGAGGGCCCGCCCGAGCCGGTCACGGCCACGGCGACGTCCGCGGCGAGCAGCCGCCGAACCCCGGACGCATCGCCCGGGCGGCTGCGGCGCTCACCACCGGCCCGTCGGGGACGTCCAGCACGGCGTGTTTGACCTCGCTGGAGTACGCCACGAGCGACCCGCGGAACCACTCGCCCGCCGCGTCGGCCGCGGCGAGCGCGGTGGCCACCATGCCGCCCGTCAGCGACTCGGCCACGGCGACGGTGAGGCCGCGACGACGCGCCTCCTCCGAGATCTCGTCCGCAACCTGGTTCCGGTCCTCGCTCTGCACCCGCCCCCAGTACCCGCACGCGGGGCCGGTCATGCGGCGAGGCGCCGCTCCAGCGCGATGGCGTCGAACGGCGCGTGCACCTTGGCGTCGTTGTCGAAGTACACGAAGACGTCCCGACCGGCCGGCTCCACGGGTCCGGCGGGAGCGACCGTGAACTCGCCGGTCGGCGCCTCGCCCGCACACCAGGCCCGCACCTTCGCCGCCCAGGCGTCGAGGGCCTCGGCGGTGTAGCCGCTGGTGTAGAGCTCGGTGTCGCCGTGCAGCCGGACGTAGACGTAGTCGGCGGTCACGTCTTCCAGGTGCGGCCACGTGCCCGCCGTGTCGGCCACCACGAGCGCCACGCCCTGCTCCCGCAGCAGGTCCACGAACCCGGCCCGGCAGAACGTCGGGTGCCGCACCTCGAGCGCGTGCCGCAGCGGCCGGTCGGCATCGGTCTCGGTGTGCGCGCGGCCCTCGAGCCGCTCGTCGTGCCGTTTCGCGAGCTCGGCGGCGGCCCCGGTGCTGCGCGGCAGCATCGCGAGGAACGGCTCGATCCGCGCGGGGTCGAACGGCATCCGAGGCGGCAGCTGCCACAGCACGGGTCCGAGCTTCGGGCCGAGCGCGAGGACGCCGGAGGCGAAGAAGTTGGCCAGCGGTGTCGCGATGTCGCGCAGCTGCTTGAGGTGGGTGATGAACCGCCCACCCTTCACGGAGAAGAGGAACCCGTCAGGCGTCTCGGCGCCCCAGGCCCGGTAGGACTCGGGTCGCTGCAGCGAGTAGAACGAGCCGTTGATCTCGATGCTGCTCACCTGTCGCGACAGGTACGCCAGCTCGCGGCCCTGGACGAGGCCCTGCGGGTAGAAGGTCCCGCGCCAGGGCGGGTAGCGCCATCCCGACGTCCCGATCCGGACCCGTGCCACCCGCGCGAGCATTCCAGGGCAGGGGCAGGATGGCCGGGTGGACGACGCACTGATCGTGACGGGCGCGGCAGGCGCTCTCGGGCAGGCCGTGGTGGCGGAGTTCCGCGCCGCGGGCCGTCCGGTGGTGGCGCTGGACCGGCCCGGCGAACGGCTCGACGCGCTGGGCGCGCAGGACGGGGTGCACGCCGTCGCGGTCGACCTCGCCGGCCGCGCCGCGGTGCAGGCCGCGTTCGCCGAGGTGGACGCGCTGCCCGTCACCCCGGACGCGCTCGTCGCGCTCGCAGGCGGGTTCGTGCCGGGCAACCTCGCCGAGGTCGACGAGGAGCAGCTCGACGGGCTGTGGCGCTCCAACTTCGGCTCCGCGCTGTGGGCGGCGCAGGCGGTGGCGCCGCGGCTGGCCGCGCGGGGTGGCGGCGCGATCGTCACGGTCGGGTCGCGCACTGCCGTGACCGGCGCCGCCCCGGTGGCCCACGCCACGAGCAAGGCGGCGGTCGTCCGGCTCACCAACCTGCTGGCCGAGGAGCTGCGGGCCGACCGCATCCGGGTCAACGCGGTGCTGCCCTCGACGATCGACACGCCGGCCAACCGCACCTGGATGTCCCCGAAGCAGGTGGAGCGGGCGGTCGCGCCGGAGGCGATCGCGAAGGTCATCGCGTTCCTGTGCGGCCCCGACGCCGCCCCGATCAGCGGTGCTGCGATCCCGGTGTACGGCGATGCCTGACCTGCGGGCGGCCGTCGGGGCCGCGCTCGACTGGCCGGTGGACCACGTCGCCGCCGCCGTCGTCGACGCGTCGGGCGTGCGGGCCACGGCGGGCGACGTCGAGCGAGCGTTCCCGCTGGCGTCGGTGACCAAGCCGCTCGCCGCCTACGCCGTGCTCGTGGCCGTCGAGGAGGGCGCCGTCGAGTGGGACACGCCGGCCGGTCCGGAGGGGTCGACCGTCCGCCACCTCGCCGCCCACGCCTCCGGCCTGTCGTTCACCGACGGTGTCGAGCAGGCGAAGCCGGGCACGAGACGGATCTACTCCAACGTCGGCTTCGAGGTGCTGGGCGAGACGATCGCCGAGGCCGCCGGCATGCCGTTCGACCGCTACCTGCACGAGGCGGTGCTCGCCCCGCTCGGCATGGCGGGCACCCGGCTGGACGGTTCCCCCGCCGCCGGTGCCGTGTCCACGGCCGCCGACATGGCCCGGTTCGCCGGGGAACTGCTGTCCCCCACCCTCGTGCACCGCGACACCCTCGACCTGGCCACGACCGTCGCCTTCCCCGGCCTCGACGGCATCCTGCCCGGCTACGGCCGGCAGCAACCCAACGACTGGGGCCTCGGATTCGAGATCCGCGACGGGAAGTCGCCGCACTGGACCGGCGCCGGCAGCTCGCCGCGCACATTCGGCCACTTCGGCCAGTCCGGCACGTTCCTGTGGGTCGACCCCGACGCCCGGACGGCCTGCGTGGTCCTGACCGACCGGAACTTCGGCAGGTGGTCGGTGGAAGCCTGGCCGAGGTACACGGACGGGATCCTCGGCGCCTTGTGATCCCGACGAACGGCACGCTCGTCGGTACCTAACCGACGAACGTGCCGTTCGTCGGGATCAGCTCGTGGTGCGCCCCTGGCGCGGTGACCGCTCCTCGCCCGGATCGGGCGGCAGGTAAGGGCGCGCCCAGCTGTAGACGGTGGTCATCGGGAGGCCGACCAGCTCGGCGATCCGCGGCCAGGAGAGCCGGTCCCGGCCGTACAGCTCGGCGAGCAGGCGCCCGGTCCGCTCGGGGCCCAGCTTCGTGATCTCGCCGGAGGCGCGCGCCGCCTCGATCAGCTCCTCGTCCGAGAGATCCCGGACGTCACGCGCGAGCACGCGGGCGAGTTCCGCGAGCCGCTCGGCGTCCTGGGGCACGGAGTCGAAGCTAGTTGCGAAATCTTTCCGATTCTGAAAGCATCACTCTCGTGGTGACCAGGGGCACTGCGCCGGGGAACGTCGTCTACTCCGTCCACACGGCCCGGCCCGGCGAGGTCGGGGCCGTCGAGATCGTGTTCACC
Source organism: Pseudonocardia sp. CNS-004 (assembly GCA_001942185.1). GTDB lineage: Bacteria > Actinomycetota > Actinomycetes > Mycobacteriales > Pseudonocardiaceae > Pseudonocardia. The sequence goes on along the minus strand of MKJV01000074.1, from coordinate 23,840 downwards.
AACGAGCAGGAGGCGCGAACGTACGCGCGCGACCGGTCCCGGGACTGGCGGATCACCTCCGCCAGCGTCACCCGGTTCACGGTGGGCGAGCTGGGCACGCGGTGCCCGGTCGGCTGGTACGTCGACGGCGCGGAGCAGCGCGAGCACTGGAACCGGCAGCTCTACCCGACGGACGGGCCCGTCCGGACGTGATCACCGCCACGCCGGGATCCGTCCGCCAGATCGGGAATCATCCGCCGGGGTCTCCCGTTGTAGAGACTGTCCGGGCCGGGCGACCTGTGTCCCCGGGTCTCAATAACAAAGCGCCTTCACGGAATACCGTTCGGCTGGAGCCGTGTCGTGCCACGCGCCGCGAGGCGACCAGCGCTCGGTCCGGACACCCCCCACGAGTCGGGAACAGAACCCGACCCGGGGTGGTTGCAGGAAATGTCCGACGCCGGGCGATCCGTGTCCCCGGGTCCCAACCTTTCGCCGCCCTACGAGGCGCGCCGCGCGCCGTGAGGCGACCGCGCCCGGCTCGGGCACCTCCAGCTCACCCACCTCCTGCGACCTGCCGCGTCCGGCGTTCCCGCCGCCGTCGACGCGGCTGCCGGGCGGCGCTGTCCCCCCACAGCGCCGCCCCCACCTCCTCGAGCAATACCCGTCCTGAGCTGGGAATTTCGGGCTGCCCCCGTCCGTTGATCCGAGTGGACGCGCTCGTTCGGCGTCCGTTCCAGCGACAGCGAGGGCAGCACCGCCATGAAGGGTGACCGAGTAGAGATCGTCATCGACGCCGGGAGCGGCACCACCCGCACCTACGAGATCGTGGCCACGCGGGCAGGCCGGAAGGTGAGCATCAGCCACGGTCGGGGGGTGGTCGAGGTCAGTGAGATCACCCGCGGCGGTAGCACCGTGCGCACGGCCCGCTTCCTCGCCAACCGCGTGCTGGCTCTCGTCGAGCACCCCGCCACCGACAACCCGGTCGCGGACGAGCTCGTCCCCGCCTTACGCTCGGTCTGACCCGTCTACCTAGGCAGACTCTCGCACTGATGTCCTCTCCCGCGGCCCGAGCCGCTGACGCACGCCCCGAGCCGGCCGATCCGTCCGTGCCCCGCGAGGGCGCGCCCCGGCGCAACCGCAGGCCCCGGCGGCGCGCCCCCGCGGCGAGGCGCCTGCGGTACCGGCCACGGATCTGCCGCCCGTCGACGACGCGGAGCTCGACGTGTTGAGCGAGCGCATCCCCGCTCTCGCACTGCAGGACGCCCACCGCCTCGGCAGGCGCCTCGACACCGTGCGCCGCACCCGCGACCCGGTGGCCCGGGCGAAGGCCGCGGCCGGGATCGCCGCCGCCGTCGAGACCGCGGAGCAGCGGATGGCCGCACGGGTGGCGGCGGTGCCCACCGTCCGTTACCCGGATGCCCTGCCGGTCAGCGCCCGCCGCGACGACATCGCCGCCGCGATCCGCGACCACCAGGTCGTGATCGTCGCCGGGGAGACCGGCTCCGGGAAGACCACGCAGATCCCGAAGATCTGCCTGGAGCTGGGGCGCGGGGTCCGCGGCCTGATCGGGCACACGCAGCCACGCAGCTCGCGGCGCGCACGGTGGCGGCGCGCATCGCCGAGGAGCTGGGCACCGACCTGGGCGACGCGGTGGGCTGGAAGGTGCGGTTCACCGACCACGTCGGCGAGAACACCCTCGTCAAGCTCATGACCGACGGCATCCTGCTCGCCGAGCTCACTGGCGACAAAATGCTGCGCCAGTACGACACGCTGATCATCGACGAGGCCCACGAGCGCAGCCTCAACATCGACTTCATCCTCGGCTACCTCACGCAGCTGCTTCCCCGCCGCCCGGACCTCAAGGTGATCATCACGTCGGCCACCATCGACGTGGACCGGTTCGCGAAGCACTTCGACGCACCCGTCGTCGAGGTGTCGGGCCGCAGCTACCCCGTCGAGGTCCGGTACCGGCCGGTCGTCGACCTCGACGACCCCGACCACGACCCCGACCGCGACCAGCTCGACGCCATCGGTGACGCCGTTGCCGAGCTGCAGCGCGAGGGCGGCGGCGACATCCTCGTGTTCCTCCCCGGTGAGCGCGAGATCCGCGACACCACCGACGCGCTCGCGAAGCGGGGGTTCACGGGCACCGAGCTCCTCCCGCTGTACGCGCGGCTGTCCACGGCGGAGCAGCACCGGGTGTTCGCGCCCCATCCGGGCCGCAGGGTCGTGCTCGCCACGAACGTCGCCGAGACGTCGCTGACCGTCCCCGGCATCCGGTACGTCATCGACACCGGCACCGCACGGATCTCCCGCTACTCGCGCCGGCTCAAGGTGCAGCGGCTGCCGATCGAGAAGGTCTCGCAGGCCAGCGCCAACCAGCGGGCGGGCCGCTGCGGCCGCGTGGCCGACGGCATCTGCATACGGCTCTACAGCGAGGACGACTTCGACGCCCGCCCGGAGTTCACCGACCCGGAGATCCTGCGCACCAACCTGGCGTCGGTCGTGCTGCAGATGATCTCGCTCGACCTCGGCGAGCTCACCGAGTTCCCGTTCGTCGAGCCACCCGACCCGCGGGCCGTCGCCGACGGCATCGCCCTGCTGCAGGAGCTGGGTGCCCTCGACGGCCGGAAGCTCACCGCCGTGGGCCGGGCGCTCGCCGCCTTGCCGGTGGACCCCCGGCTGGGCCGCATGCTCGTCGAGGCCGACCGGGGCGGCTGCCTGCGGGAGGTGCTCGTGATCGCGGCGGCGCTGTCCGTGCAGGACCCGCGCGAGCGCCCCGCCGAGCAACGCCAGGCCGCCGACGCGAAGCACGCCCGGTTCGCCGGGGAGTGGACCGCGGGCGGCTCCACCCTCGACGCGGGCGGCTCCGACTTCCTCGCCTTCGTCAACCTCTGGCGCTACATCGGTGAGCAGCGCGAGGAGCTGTCCGGCAACAGGTTCCGGCGGCTGCTGCGCGACGAGTTCCTGCACTACCTGCGCATCCGCGAGTGGCAGGACCTGCACTCCCAGCTCCGCCAGGCGGCCCGCAGCGCGGGGCTCACCGCGAACGACGTCGACGCGGACCCGGACCGCATCCACATGGCCGTGCTGTCCGGGCTGCTCTCGCAGATCGGGCTGCGCGACGACGGCCCGGAGCGCGGCGACCGCTCCAAGGACCGGCCCAAGGACCGGCCCAAGGACCGGCGCAGCACCGGCCGCGAGTTCCTCGCGCCCGCGGCGCCCGCTTCATGATCTTCCCGGGCTCGCCGCTGGCGAAGAAGCCGCCGCGCTGGGTGATGGCGGCCGAGCTGGTGGAGACCTCCCGGCTGTTCGCGCGCACCGCCGCCCGGATCCAGCCGGAATGGATCGAGCCGCTGGCCGGGCACCTCGTCAAACGGACGTACTCCGAGCCCCACTGGTCGCGCAAACGGTCCGCCGCCGTCGCCACCGAACGCGTCACGCTGTACGGCATCCCGATCGTCGTCGGACGCAGCGTCGACCTCGGACGGATCGACCCCGAGACCTCGCGCGAGCTGTTCATCCGGCACGCGCTCGTCGAGGGCGACTGGGACACCCGCCACCGCTTCTTCCACGCCAACCGCGAACTGCTGGAGGACGTCGAGGAGCTGGAGCACCGCGCCCGGCGCCGTGACTCGTGGTCGACGAGGAGACGCTCGTCGCGTTCTACGACGAGCGGATCCCGGCGCACGTCGTCTCCGGCCGGCACTTCGACTCGTGGTGGAAGAAGGAGTCGCGCACGCAGCCCGACCTCCTGGACTTCACCGAGCAGATGCTGCGCACGGCGCAGGCGGAGGGCGTCGACCGGGACGCCTACCCCGACCACGTCGAGGCCGGCGGGCTCACGCTGCCGCTGTCGTACGCGTTCGAGCCGGGAGCCCACAGCGACGGCATCACGGTGGACGTACCGGTGGCGGCCCTGCACCAGATCGACCCCACGCCGTTCACGTGGCAGGTGCCCGGGCTGCGCGAGGAGCTGGTCACCGCGCTGATCCGCACGCTGCCCAAACAGCTGCGCAGGCTGTACTCCCCCGCCCCCGACCACGCCCGCGCGGTGCTCGCCCGCCTCCAGGCCGGCCGGGAGCCGCTGCTCGACGGCCTGGAGCGCGAGCTCGGCCGGATGCGGAACGTCGAGATCCCCCGGGGCGCGTGGGAGCTCGACCGCCTCCCCGAGCACCTCACCGTGACGTTCCGGGTGGTGGACGACGCCGGCCGCGAAGTGGCGCGCGGCACCGACCTGGAGGCGCTGCGCCACGAGCTGGCGCCCAAGGTCCGCGAGGAGCTGGCCGCCGCGGGCGTCGACATCGAGACGACGGGCGCCACGACGTGGTCGTTCGGCACGCTGCCGCGCGAGCACCCGATCCGCCGCGGCTCGCACACCGTCACGGGGTACCCGGGCCTGATCGACCGGGGCACGAGCGTCGACGTGCGGGTCTTCCCCACAGCAGCCGAACGCGACCCCGCCCACCACCGCGGCGTCCGGCGCCTCCTGCTGCTGGAGACCCCCTCACCGGTGCGCCAGGTGCAGCGCGACCTGGACAACGCCGCGAAGCTCGCGCTCTCCCGCAACCCGCACGGCTCCGTGGCCGCGCTGCTCGACGACTGCGTCGCTGCCGCCGCCGACCACCTGATCGCCGCAGCGGGCGGCCCGGCGTGGGACGAACGTTCCTACGCGCGGCTGCGCAAGCTGTTCGCCGACCGCCTCGCCGCGACGACGCTGCAGGTCCTGCAGGCCGTACGCGGCGTGCTCGTCGCCTGGCACCGGGTGCAGGCACAGCTGTCCGACCTGCGGGCACCCGTGCTCTCCGCGGGCGTCGCCGACATCACCGCGCAGGTGAACGCGCTGGTCGGGCCGGGCTTCGCCACGGCGGCAGGCGCCACCCGGCTCGTCGAGGTCGCGCGCTACCTGGACGCCGTGGAGCGGCGCATGGAGAAGCTGCGCACCGACCCCGCCCGCGACGCCGAGTGGACGGCGCAGGTCCGCGTCGTGGCCGACGAGTACGCCGCCGAGGTGGCGGCGCTCCCACCGGGCGTCGAGCCGGGCCCGCAGCTGCGCGAGATCCGCTGGATGATCGAGGAGCTGCGGGTGGGCCTCTACGCGCATCCCATGCGCACCCGCTACCCCGTGTCGATCAAGCGCATCCAGAAGGCGATCGACGACCTGCCGTGAGTGGATACGAGTGCAGGAGCACTCGTATCCACTCACGACCCCTTGGGGCGGACCGCGAGGAGGTTCATCGCCCGGAAGGAGATCGGCACCCCGTCGTCCTGGTTGAGCAGCTCGGCCTGGGTGACGACCAGGCCGCGGTCCGGCTTGGAGCGGGAGGGGCGGGCCTCGAGCACGGTGGCGCGCAGCCGGACGCGGTCGCCCGGCCGCAGCGGCACCTTCCAGCGCAGCTCGTCGACGCCGGGTGAGGCGAGGCTCGCGACCTTCGAGAGGTAGTGGTCGGCGATCAGGCGCATCGCGAGCCCGGCCGAGTGCCACCCGCTGCCGATCAGCCCACCGAAGGGCCCCTGCGCCGCGAAGCCGCCGTCGATGTGGATCGGTTGGGGATCGAACTGCTCGGCGAACCGGAGGATCTCCTCCTCCTGTACGTCGAGGTGGCCGTACTCGTACTGAGCGCCGACGACGTAGTCGGAGAACCAGCGGTCCTCGATCGGCGCGGTGAAGTCGGCGGGGCCGAGCGATCGGGTCATGACCGCATGATCGGCCAGGAAATGTTCAACCGCTACTGAACCGTCCGTGCACTAGCGTCCCCCGGGTGGAGTGCGACCTCACCACTGTCGCCCGCGCCATCGCCGACCCGACCCGGTCCGCCATGCTGCTGCGGCTGATGGACGGTCGCCGCCACACCGCGCGAGAACTCGCCGAGGCCACCGGCGTGTCCCCGTCGGCCGCGAGCCCGCACCTGCGCCGGCTGGTCGACGCCGGCCTCGTGAGCGTCCACGCGGCGGGCCGGCAGCGGCTGCACGCGCTCGCCTCGCCGCAGGTCGCCACGGCGATCGAAGCACTCGCCGCGGTCTCCCCGCTGCTGCCGGTCGAGTCGCTGCGCAGGGCGTACACGGGCAGCAGGCTGCAGACGGCTCGCGTCTGCTACAGCCACCTGGGCGGGGCCCTCGCCGTCTCGATCGCGCGCAGGCTGGAGCTGGACGGCGCGCTCGACGACCTCGACCACCCGCTGCTGGCAGCACTGGGGATCACCGACCTGTCCGGGTTCACGGGCCCGCGGGTGCGCACCTGCACGGACTGGACCGAGCAGCAGACGCACCTCGCCGGGCGGCTGGGCAGCGCGCTGCTGGCCGCCCTGCTGGACCGCGATTGGCTGCGCAGCGCCCCCGCGACCGCGCCCTGAACATCACGGAGACGGGGGCGGCGCAACTCGCTGCGCTCGGGATCGCGGTGTGATCGTCGATCGGGTTGCCGGATCGCCGGTGCGGGTGGGGCAGAACCGGTGATCCGGACGGAGACGCGGTGGCGCCCGCCACGTTAGGGTGCCGATCATGCGCGAGCCCGATCCGACCAGGCCGTCGCCACCCGACGACAGCTACCTGCGCTCGCTCACAGCGACCACCGAACGCGCCGTCCGCGATGCGGAGCCGATCACGTCCGATCACGCGGGAGCGGCGGAGGACGTCCGGGCGGCCGTGCTCGCCGCAGCGCGTGACCACGGCGCCGAGCTGGTGGCGCTCAGCCAGGACTTGCACGCCCACCCGGAGGAGGGGTACGCGGAGCACCGGTCGGCCCGCGCGGTGGCGCAGCTGCTGGAGCGGCACGGCCACACCGCCCAGGTCGGCGTCGGCGGGCTGGACACCGCGTTGCGCGCCACGCGGGGTTCTGCCGGCCCGCACATCGCAGTGCTCGCCGAGTACGACGCGCTGCCCGGGATCGGCCACGCATGTGGGCACAACATCATCTGTTCCACCGCCGTCGGGGGGTTCCTCGCCGCCGCGCAGGTGCAGGAGCAGGTCGGTGGCCGGCTGTCGCTGATCGGCACACCGGCCGAGGAGGGCGGTGGCGGCAAGGAGGTACTGGCCCGGGCCGGTGTCTTCGACGACGTCGACGCCGTGATCATGCTGCATCCGTTCACGCACGACATCGCGATGCACCCGTTCCTCGGGCGCCGCCAGGTGGAGATGGTGTTCCACGGGGTCGCGTCACACGCCTCCGCGCAGCCGTTCATGGGCCGCAACGCACTCGACGCCGCCGTTGCGGCGTACCAGGGCATCGCCGCGCTGCGCCAGCACCTGCCCGGCAGCGACCGGCTGCACGGGATCTTCACCGACGGCGGCACCCGACCCAACGTCGTGCCCGAGCGGGCCGCGCTGCTGTTCTACCTCCGCTCGGCGGCGCCCGGGACGCTGCGGGACCTGGCCGGCCGAATGGCGGAGATCGCGCACGGCGCGGCCGCGATGACCGGTTGCGGCGTCGAGCTGCACTGGGACCCGCTACCGGCGTACCTGCCGATCCGCTTCAACCACGCGCTCGCCGCGCGGTGGGCGGTGAACCAGGAACCGGTGGGGCGCAGGCCGCTGCCGCCCGGCGTAGTGCCCGACTTCCTCACCGGCTCCACCGACCTGGGCAACCTCAGCTACCGGATGCCCGCGATCCACCCGATGATCGCCGTGTCCGAGCCGACCGTCGCCCTGCACACCACGGAGTTCGCGGAGGCAGCGGGTGGCCCGGCGGGCGACCGGGCCGTGCGCGACGGCGCCGCCGGCCTCGCGCTCACGGCCGTCGACTACCTCGCCGACGCCGCGCTGCGCGACGCCGTGCACGCAGAGTTCGCCGCGGCCGGCGGGCCGCTCGACGTCCCGAGATTCTTCGACTGACCCAGCGCCACGCCAGCGAGGAGGCCGCGTGACCACCGCCAGCCCGTCCGCCCCGCCCAGCCGCCTCGACCGCACCCTCGACTGGATCGAACGCACCGGGAACCGGCTGCCCGAGCCGTTCATGCTGTTCGTGCTGCTCACGCTCGTGGTGGCGGTGCTGTCCTCGGCGATGGAGGCGTTCGGGGTGAGCGTCACCATCCCGGGCGAGAACGAGGTCACCCCGATCCGCGGTGCGTTCAGCGGCGCCGGGCTGGAGTTCTTCTTCACCGGGCTGGCGGACAACTTCATCGGCTTCCCACCGCTGCGCACCGTCGTGACGATCATGCTGGCGGTCGGGCTCGCCGAGCGGACCGGGATGCTCGCGGCGCTGATCCGGCTCGCGTTCTCGCGCGCGCCGCGCTGGCTGCTGCCCTACGCCCTCGGGTTCATCGGCGTCACCGGCAGCGTCATGGCCGACTCGGCGTTCATCATCATCCCGCCACTGGCCGCCATCGTGTTCACGGCGGCCGGACGCCACCCGGTGGCCGGGCTGATCGGCGGGTTCGCCGCCGTCGGCGCGGGCTACTCGACGTCGCTGCTGGTCACGAGCCTCGACGCGCTCCTCGCCGGGATCACCAACGGGGTGGCCGCGACCCTGCCCGTCACCGGCACGCCCGTCACCCCGATCTCGAACTACTTCTACAACGCGGTCTCCTCGATCGTGCTCAGCCTGATCGCCGGGCTGATCATCGACCGGGTGGTGGAGCCGGGCCTCGTGCGCTCCGGCTTCCCGAGCAAGGAGGTCGACGACGGGGACGACCGGGCGGCCGCTCCCACCTCGGACGACCCGACCGCAGAACCGACGAGCGCCACCGTCACCGACACCGAACGGCGGGGGCTCAGAGCCGCGGGCATCGCACTGCTCGCCGTCACGGCAGCGGTGCTCACGCTGGTGCTCGTGCCCGGCTCCCCGCTGCGTAACGAGACCGGCGGCTACCTGCCGAAGTCACCGCTGCTGGACTCGGTGGTCACGCTGGTGTTCCTGGCGTTCTTCGTGCCCGCCCTCTTCTACGGCATCTACGCCGGCGTGATCCGGCGGGGCGCGGACGTGCCGATGTTGATGGGCAGGGCGCTGAAAGACCTCTCCGGCTTCATCGTGCTCGCGTTCATCCTCGGCCAGTTCATCGCGCTGTTCGCCTGGACCAACATCGGCGCGTGGCTCGCGGTGTCCGGGGCCGAACTGCTGCAGGCGATCGGCCTCACCGGCTACCCCGCGATCCTCGGGTTCGTGGTGCTCGCATCGCTGCTCAACCTGTTCGTCGTGTCCGGCTCCAGCCTCTGGACGCTGATGGCCAGCGTCTTCGTGCCGATGTTCCTGCTGCTGGGCTACGAGCCCGGCTTCATCCAGGGCGCGTTCCGCGTGGGCGACGCCGCCACCCAGGTGGTGACACCGCTCAACCCGTACATGATCGTGCTGCTCACGTTCGTGCGGCGCTACCAGCCCGGCGCCGGGCTGGGCACGGTGATCGCGAAGATGGTGCCGTTCGTCGTGCCGTTCTGGGTGGCGTGGGTGCTGGTCCTCACCGCGTTCTACGCCTTCGGCATCCCGCTCGGGCCGGGGGTGGGGGTCCGGGTCGGCGAGTGAGGCGGCTCAGCGCAGCACCGACCGCGGGGTCGGCTCCAGCTCCAGCCCCAGCAGTCGCCGTCGACGGTCAGCGTGATCCGGTGCCGGCCGGCCTGGCGGCCCGACCAGTCCTTGACGGTCTCGACAAACACTGCCGGAGGCGCTCAGCAGCACGCTCCGCGGTGATCGATCACGTGATGGAGAGACCGCTGGGCGGTGGCAACAGCCTGGCACGCGCTGATCGGCGGTGCCCTGCGCCGGAGGTAGGTGTGCGACGTCTGGCCCGCCGCTCACGCACCAACTCAAGCTGCCGGCGCCGAACTCCACCGCCCCGCCCTCCCCAGCCCCTCACGCACGACGTGCGCCACGGCCACGCAGTGCAGATCGGGCTGCGCGTCCAAGACGAGTGTCAACAGGTCGGTGAAGACCCGGTGATCGTCCAGCAGTGAGACGGGCACTCGTACTGCCACGTCTCAAGACAGGCACCCTCAGTTGTTGCAGCTAGCCTCGATGGCGCGTTGATCGCTGATCGGTGCCGCCTGGTCGCGGCCGACGCGAGGCGGGCGATCGCGACCTCCAGCGTCGCCATGACGACGATGAGGCCTGCGCCGCGGCCTCGTCGATGTCGTTCAGTCGCTGGGTCACGAGTCAGTCCGCGCGCCGCATCCGGTTGCGCGCGTCGACGAGCAGCACGCCTAGGGCTGCGAGGCTCTGTGCAGCCAGCCAGGCGATCCCGGTGGCGAGGAGGCCCATGGCGGGCATGAGGAGCCAGCTGCCCGCGATCACGGCGACCGAGATGGAAGCCGGCAAGCCGAACATGACACGTCCGTCTCCCCGCACCCTGGCCGCCCAGACGACCGACCAGTTCACGGCGTTGGGGATCGCCGAGAGCGCCAGCAGCACGAGCAACAGCCCGCCGCGCCGGCGTAGTCGGGTCCGAACAGCGACAGCAGCGGCTGCGCGAGCAAGGCGCACGCGAGCACGGCGGGCACCAGGACCACCAACGCCTTGCCGACCATGGCCCGCCGGGCCGCCTCCAGCCTGGCCGGCTCAGCTGCGACGTGAGCCACCAGCGACTGGCCCATACCGTTGACGACCAGGTACAGCGCGTAGGCGATGGGCCACGCCACGTTGTAGACGGCCGCCGCCTCGGCGCCGAGACGGGAAAGCACGACGAGCGGGAGGCCGAACACAGCGGCCAGCAGGAAGACGACACCCGCGTAGTCGGCCCGCACGAAGGTGCCGACATCGCGAACGGTGACGGCAGGTGCGGGTGTCGCGGCGATGCAGTCGACGTCCTTGCCGCGGGAGAGCACTCGCACCAGCCACACCGTGACGGCCAGTACGGTCACCGCGGTGGCGGCGAGCCAGGACAGGGCGATCCCGCTCCACAGCCCGAGCGCGGCCGCACCTGTGAGGAACACGAGCTTCAGGACCGAGAACACCAGGTTCTCGACCGGGACCGCGGCCGCCCGCTTGATTGCGGGCAGGACGTAGTCCTGCATCACGAACATCGTCCACACCGGCGTGGCCACCGCGAAGAACACGAGCACGTCCGCCGCCCCGAACGCGTCGACGAGCTCGGGCGCCCACCAGCGCGCCCCGAGCGCGAATACCCCGCCTGCGGCGGCAGCCGCCACGACGGCCACGACGTAGCAGAGCGCCACCAGCCTGTGGGTGCCCCGACCTGCCACGGGCACGAACCGCAGCAGTGCGTTGCCGAGGTTGAGCTGCGCGACGGTGCCCAACAGCGTCATCGCGGACAGCAGCGTGCTGTTCAGGCCCACCGTGCCCGGGTCGTAGAGGCGGGCGGCGACCAGCCAGAACAGCAACCCGAGGCCCGAGGTGATCGCCGAACTCAGTATCAGCGCCAACCCGTCCCGGTGTTGCGGGGAACGCCATCCACGCAACACACCAGAGGTGCGCGCTGTGAAGACGTCATGGGTGCGAGAGCGTCCGTCTCGGGGAATCGTTGCCATCTTCCAAGTTCGTCAGTTCGGAGCTTCGTATGCGCATGCATCATCCTGATGCGCACGGCGAAATCAGGAGCTTTGTACTTGCAGCGGAGTTCCGCGGGCGGGTAGTCGGAGGGTTGACCCCTTACCACGTTATCTGCGATTCACCGAAGGACATATCCTCAAAACTTGGGGGTGTGCATCGGGCCGATGATCGCTGCGGCCTGGCGACGTCCGACTCGGCGCCCAGCACCAGGTGAGTCCGCAACTGACCAGGACTTCTGGGAAACTCAGCGGGCGTTCAGGAGCGGTGGTTAGTGTCGTTCCCGTCGGTGGGTAGTTCGGACGCCCCCGGGGACGCAGGGAGAGACATGACCGTCAGCGGCGGTGGTGCCGTGTTCCTGGTCGACGATCACCGGGTCTTCGCCGAGACACTGGCGCTCGCTGTGTCGACCCAGCCCGACCTTTATTGCACCGGCGTGGCCCACTCGGTGCGCGAGGCGCGGTCAGTCCTGCGCGAGCTTGCTGCCGAGCAAGCTCCCGACCTTGCGATCATCGACCTCGACCTGCCCGACGGCAGCGGCCTATACCTGGTCGCCGAACTAGCCCAGCGCATCCCAGTTGTCGTGCTGACCGCCCATCCGCGGTTCGACGTCCTGCGACGCGCGACCGCTGCCGGAGCGGCGGGGGTCCTCGGGAAGGATCAGCCGCTACACGAGATACTCGCCACCGCGCGGACCGCCCTCGCGGGCGCACCGGTGCGATCGCGGGACACGGATCCGGCCGTGCATCTGACCGGGCGTGAGATGGATGTGCTCGCCGGACTCGGCGCGGGCGTGACGCTGCCCGCATCGCTTCGGATCTGGGCATCTCCATCTACACGACGCGCGACCACATCCGCGCTGTGCTCGCCAAACTCGGCGCACACAGCCAACTCGAAGCGGTCGTCACCGCCGATCGACTCGGGCTGATCGCCATCGGCACCCAGGTATGACGGTCCGCACCACCGTTGCCCGCCTTGCCGCTCTGGCGCTCCTCGCAGCTGCTCTCCTCTCGGGTCTGGTGGCACTCGGAATCCGCTGGGTCGGTGAAGCAGACGGTGAACGGACGGCCTACCGCGTGTCGGCACAGGTCGCGGCATCGGTCCTCGATCAGCTCGCCCGACACGACTTCACCGAGCGCACGGCGCTCGACCGGCAGGCGCTGCTCGCCGATCTGGCACCGTTCCTGCAGTCCGGCATGGTCTACCGCGTCAAAGTGTGGTCGGTGACGGAGCACCACGCGCGGATCGCCTTCTCGGACGAGCGACGGGTGGAGTCGGCCGCGCGCTCGTTCGACCCGCACCTCGCTCGCCGACTCGACGCCGGAGAGGGGGTCATCGAGTCAGTACCCGACGACAGCGAACACCGATTCGAGATCACCCGCGCCAGCGACCTGCGCGAGGTCTTCATCGGATTCCACGACGCATCGGGCAACCCGGCACGACTCGAGGTCTACGTACCGGTCGAGGTAGACATCGCGGTCCGCCACGCCACGACCGTGCTGCTACCGCTCGTGGTGGTCGGCGTTCTGGCGCTGGCATTGGCGCTGTTCCCCCCGGCGGTCAGGGCGGCCCGCCAGGCCGACCGCGACCGCCGCGAACGCAACGACGCCCTCCACTACGGGCTCGCGGCCGCAGAGCTGGCACGGCATGACGTCGCGCACAAGCTGCACGACCACGTCATCCCCGACCTCGCGAGCACCGGGCTACTGCTCGACACGGCCGCGAACGTCCCGCCACCGCAGTCGGAGGAACTCGTCTCCGTCGCCAGGGCCAGGATCGAAGCCGACGTCCACCGGCTGCGCGGGCTGTTGTCGGAGCTGACTCCACCGATGCTGGGGCCAGCGGCGGTTCGGGCCGCCTTCGTCGGTCTCCTCGCCGGCCTGCCGAGCAACGGGTGCCAAGTCACGCTGGAGATGGCCGACGACCCGCAACTGGACCCGGAGGTCGCGTCACTGCTGCACCGTGTAACCGGTGAGCTGCTGCGCAACGCGGTCACCCACAGCGGAGCGAGCCACGTGCACCTCACGATCCGACGCGACGGCGACCGGGTGCACGCCGCCATCGCCGACAACGGCTGCGGCTTCGACCCCGGGTCCGCGAGCAGGCCGGGGCACGTCGGGCTGCTGCTTGTGCGCCGCACCATCGCGGATGCCGGCGGGGCCCTCGAGATCCACAGCGCCGCCGGCCAGCGCCGACACGAGGCTGCGGGGACCCGCATCGAACTGGTCGTACCCAACGCGATTTCGCATTTGCGGTCCGCGACCAGCGCACGACTGCGCTGAATCGGCTGTTCCGGAGGTGTCGATACCCCAAACTTTGGGGGGCACCGATCTCGGCCCTGGTTGGCTAGGCTGGCTTTGATGCTGTGCGATGCCGCATCGCTCGTGCACTGTCGGTGCGCCGGAGACATCAAGTATCGCGGCGCAGCCGTGGCCGGTCGATCCCGCTGATCCCTGGAGGCCCCTAGTGAATTGGAACACCGGCGTCCGCACATCGACGGTCAGTGCAGATTGGGAGGGCGTGGGACGTCCCGTTCCGACTGGTTATCACTAATCCGTGGAAAATGGAGTCCGCCCGCGAACTCATCGAGGAGCAGTTCGAGATGCTGGCCGCAGCGGCTGGCGGCGGTCTCACCGGCCCCATGCGGGACAAGACACTCATCCGAGCATCGGGCGGTGCTGCAAGGCCTCGGCACACGGCCTCGTTCCCCCACGGGATCATCAGCGTCCCGCGGGAGGCGGATGCGCACTGGCCGGGACAGACGGTGCACCGGCGAGCGCTGACATCCGCGACTCGTGCTCGCGAGAGGTGGTGCTGGGCAGGCCCGCCCTCCACATGCGCGTTGATCGCACAGCGGTGCGCCGAGTTGGTCGCCGAGGCGAGCGCGTGTGGTGCTCTGGTGGCCTTCGGGCACGACGTCGCAACGTCCGGGCTTGCCCCGCTCGGAGGATGGCGCATCGAGATGCTCGGCAGGTCGGCGGCACACTCCGTGGTGGCGGTCGATGGCGGTGCCGTGTCGTCAACGGGTAGCGCGCACGCCGCCCACGACGACCGCGGGCAGTCAACTGTGTGGCGTTCGGTCACAGTCGCGGCGGCCGATGCGCCCACAGCGCGCGCTGCCTGCTCCGATGCGATGGAGCAGGGTGCTGCTGCCCCGGCCTTGTTGGCGGAGATCGGCCTGCCGGCTCACCTGGTGGATATCGCAGGGGTGGTGCACCGCGTCGGCGCATGGCCCGCCGCGTACGAACTCGACCCGCGCGCCGGGCAGCGGTACCGCGCCCTGACTGGTGGCACCGCCCGCTAACGACGAGTCCCTCGCCATCTCAGCGAATCGGCGAAAGGCGACGGTTCATGGAAGGCACCGTCGATTTCCCGTGGAACCCGATTCCTACGGACGATGTCGTCCAACTCCTCGCGATCGAATGTCGCGCATGCGGAATGCATTCGGCCGGCCGCCACGCGGCCCCGCGCGAGCGTGGAGCGTGATGATCCGCAGGAACCCCCGAGCCCATGAGTGATTCAGCTTGTCAACAGAGCGATGTGGGCTCTCACTCATGACGGCGGTGAACTCATCCATCCTACGATGCGATTCCGCTGCACGGCTCAACACGACTACGGAAGGGGCCGTCGCCGACCGAGCGCAGCTAGTTTCAGCGTCTTCACAGCCGGACCGAGGAAGATACCCCGTGTGGATTCACTGATCTCTGCGGTCGGAGGTGGGTGCATGAGCACCGCTGCCATGTCGACTCCGCGGGGTTCCCGGAGCAAAGCTGCCACTGATCGCACAGATGTTTGCTCGGAAAGTCCTCGTGCAGGCACGTGTGCTGGCCACGGGAGGAGCGAGGTGAAACCGTGGGAGCGGCTCGCTGCGGCCATTTGGGACCTTCAATTTCTCCGCGTACAGCTCATCGTCTACCGCGCTGTACCACGCTTCGCCGCCCGCCTCGACGAGCTTGCACGACGCCGCGACGAAGAACGCAGAAGCCCGTCGTGAGCCGGCTAGTGCTCTCGCTGCGACCTCATGAAGCTCCGCCCTGCGCGCCGCCGTGACCGGTGATCTGATACGCACGTAGATGTCGACCACTGGGTTGTGGTTGCTCTGCTCGGCCTGCGGAGACGCCGGGGGCGGAGTGCGGCGGTGACGAGGCATACCCATGCCCCCAATGGCACGAAATCTATTTCCACTGCACTTCATGTGCTGACGCCGATGTTGGTGGTGCGCCAACCGATCGATGGCTGTCGGCCACCCTCGACGCATGGCGCTCACGCACTTCGGCATCACGCATCCGGGGACTGCAGCATCCGGTGGACCAGGAGGGTGAGTGCCGCGGTGATCTGCTGCGCAGGCACCCCGTTCGCGCGCTGGTGGCGGAACACCTCCGCGGCCAGCGGCGCCAGCAGCACGTCCACCAGTGCGTCCGGCCCCGGGACGGCCCCCTCCACCAGCAGCGATCGCACGTGCGCCCGCCAGAACCCGTAGGAGCCCACCTCGAACCGCGCAGCCCCGGCGGTCCTGCGCGAGCACGAGCGGCAGGTGCCGCTCGAGGTGCTCGACCATCGCCGCGTAGAAGGCAGCCATCCGGTCCGCTGGTGGCGCTCCGGGGCCGAGCGGCGGCGCGCCGCGCATCAGCTGCTCCTGCAGCCTGCGCTCGTACTCGCCGAGCAGGGCCTCCGCGATCGAGCCGACGTCCGGGTAGCGCCGGTACAGCGTGGCCCGGCCGACCCCCGCGGCGCGGGCGATGTCGTCCATCGTGACGGAACGGGGGTCCTCGCAGCCGCGGAAGATCTCCTCGGCGGCGGCAAGGACCCGGGCCCGGTTGCGCGCGGCGTCGGCACGTTCGGCAGGCGGCGCACCGATGCGCGGGTACTCGACGGCAGCCACCGGCTCAGGCTAATGCCCGTGTGGGCGCGCCGGAGGCTAGGCCGTGCTCGCGTGGGCGAGCAGCACCCCGCCCGTGATCAGCACCAACGCCCCGACCCGCACCGGGGTGAGGGGGTCGTGGTGCACCGCCAGCCCGAGCAGCAGTGCTCCGGCGGCCCCCATCCCCGTGAAGACCACGTAGGCGGTGCTGACCGGCACGCCGGCGAGCGTGGCCTTCGCCAGCAGCCAGATGATCGCGACGCACAGCGCCACGCACAGGACGCTCGGCCAGAACCGGGTGAGCCCGTGCGTCGGCGGGATGCTCTGCGCCCAGGCGATCTCGACGACCCCGGCCGCGAGCAGCCACAGCCAGCCGCTCACGCCGACACGGCGGCGTGAGCCGCCACCAGCCGGTCGATCTCGGCCTCGGCCGCCACGAGCGACGCCTCGTGGTCACCCCGCCGGTTCGCGAGCCGGGGGTCGACGATCGAGTTGACCAGCTCGGCGGCCACGAGGTCGACGTCCGTGACGGCGAAGTGGCCGTCGAAGAAGTCGCGCAGGTAGGTGGTGGCGTGCTCGACCGCCGCACGCGGCGTGCCTGGCAGGTAGGTGCCGCCGCGGGCGCTGACCACGACGAAACGGGTCCCGGCCAGCGACATCCGGGGGAACGTGACCTGGTCGATCCACGCCTTGAGCGCGGCGGGGACCGAGAAGTTGTACATCGGCGTCGCGACGAGCACGACGTCCGCGGCGAGCAGCTCGTCGAGCAGCGGGGCCACCACCGCCCACGCCGCCCGCTGGGCCGGGGTCCGGGCGGCCTCCGCGTAGCGAGGGGATCGGTGATCTCCCGACGCATCACCTCGTCGCACAGCTCGGTCCAGGCCTCGCCGATGAACGGGATCGGATCGGCGGCGAGATCGCGGTGGACGTACCCGCGGCCGGGGTGCGTGGCCCGCCAGCCGTCGGCGAAGCGGGCGCCGAGGCGGCGGGAGAACGAGGTGGAACGCGCACTGGCGTCGAGGTGCAGCAGGCCGGGCACGGCAGGCTCCAGGGGTAGAAGTGGACACTAAGACCACTTCTACCCCTGAACCGGACGCTATGTCCAGTTACTTGATGGCGCCCAGCGAGAGCCCCTGCACCAGCTTGTCCTGCGCCGCGAACCCGGCGATCAGCACCGGCAGCGACACCACCACCGACGCCGCGCACACCGTGGCCAGGAACAGGCCCTGGCTGGTGACGAACCCGGTGAGGAACACCGGGGCCGTCTGCGCGACGGTCGCGGTGAGCACCCGGGCGAACAGCAGCTCGTTCCAGCTGAAGATGAAGCAGATCAGCGACGTGGCCGCGATGCCGGGCAGCACCATCGGGACGACGACCGTACGCAGGGTGCGCGGCAGGCTGCACCCGTCGATCGACGCCGCCTCGAGCACCTCCACCGGCACCTCGGCCAGGAACGAACGCATCATCCACACCGCGATCGGCAGGTTCATCGAGGTGTACAGGATGATCAGCAACCAGATGTTGTCGAGCATCCCGATGCTCTGCGCGATCAGGTAGACGGGCAGCAGACCCGCCACCACCGGCAGCATCTTCGTGGACAGGAAGAAGAACAGCACGTCGGTCCACTTGCGCACCGGCCGGATCGACAACGCGTACGCCGCCGGGATCGCGAGCACCAGCACCAGCGCCGTGGACAGCACGCTCGCCGTCAACGAGTTCAGCAGCGCGGGCCACGGGCTCGTGCCGGTCTGCGCCCCGAAGAAGTTCGCGTAGCCATCCAGCGTGAGCGGCGCGAACAGCGACGGCGGGTTGGTGGCCGCGTTCTCCTCGCTGTGCAGCGACGTGAGCACCATCCACAGCACCGGCAGCACGAACAGCACACCGATCACCCAGGCGAGGATGCTGAGCAGGGTGCCTGCCGGGTTGCGGGGCGGCGGGTTGACCCGCGGCGCGGCGGTGCGCGGCGCGTCCAGGGTGGCGGTCATCGGGCCCCCTCCTCACGGAATAGCGACGACACGGTGCGTAGCGCGAGCGTCGCGATGATGATCGTCCCGATCACCACGATGACACCCGCGGCGGAGGCCCGGCCGAAGTCGTGCGCGTTGTAGAAGATCTGGTAGATCGTGTACGGCAGGTTCGCCGTGCCCAGACCACCCGAGGTGATCGTGAAGACGGCGTCGAAGTTCTGCACGATGTAGATCGACCCGAGCAGCCCACCCAGCTCCAGGTACTGGCGCAGGTGCGGGAACGTCATGTGCCGGAAGATCTGCCACGACGTGCAGCCGTCGATCTTCGCCGCCTCGATCACGTCGAGCGGCTTGCTCTGCAACCCGGCCAGCAGGATCAGCATCATGAACGGCGTCCACTGCCAGACCAGCGACGCCACCACCGCGGTGAGCGGCATCGTGGAGATCCAGTCCGGCTGCGGGGCGTTCTCGCCGAAGATCCAGGTCAGCACGCCGTTGAACAGGCCGTACTCCGGATTGAAGAGTGCGTGCTTCCACAACAGCGCCGCCGCCACCGGAACGATGAGGAACGGTGTGATCATCATCGTGCGGACGAACCCGCGGCCGCGGAACGTCCGGTCGAGCAGCAGCGCGATGGCGAGCCCGAGCACCAGGCTGACCAGCACCACCGACACCGTGAGCACGATCGTCGTGATGATCGAGTCGCGGGTGGTGACGTCGGTGAGCACCCGACGGTAGTTGTCGAACCCGGCGAACCCGACCTCGTCCGGGTAGTAGGCGTTCCAGTTCATGAACGAGATCACCAGCGTGCCGACGAACGGCAACTGCGTCACGATGATCAGGAAGATCAGCGCGGGCAGCAGCGGGGCGCGACGCGCCCAGTCGCCGGCCCGACGCAGTGCGGCGCTCTGGCCCGCCACCTGCTGGGAGTCCGGGGACGTCTGCGGTTCCAGCGCCGTGCTCATGAGTCACCCTCCGCCCGGGAGCGGTACCGCTCCGCCACGTCGTCGGCCAGCTCCTGGCCCCGGTCGAGGGCCTCGTCCACCGTCACCAGCCCGGCGATCGCCGAGCTCACCTCCTGCGACACCTGCGTGCCGAGGTCGGGGAACTCCGGGATCCCGACGAACTGGATGCCGAGCGCGGGCCGCGGCTGCACGCCCGGGTTGCGCGGGTCGGCGTTCGCGATCGCGGCCCGCGTCTGCTCGGCGAAGGCGGCCGCCTCGGCCACGTACTGCGGGTTCTCGTACGTGGACGCCCGCTTGCCCGCAGGCACGTCCGACCAGCCGACCTGCTCGCCGACCAACTGCTCGTACTCCTTGCTCGACGCCCAGGAGACGAACCTCCAGGCGGCGTCCTTCTTCTCGCTCGCCGCCTGGATGCCCCACGCCCATGCGTACAGCCACCCGGCGTTGTCGGTCTCGACCACCGGCGCCGGCGCGTACCCGATCTTGCCGCGCACCGGCGAGTCGGCCGCCTCCAGCGAGCCCGCCGCGGACGTGGCGTCGTACCACATGGCGGCGTTGCCCTGGACCATGTTGTTCAGGCACTCCGTGAACCCGGCCTGCGGCGCGCCCGCCTCCCCGTGCTCGCGCACCAGGTCGACGTAGAACTGCACGGCCTCGCGGAACTCCGGCGCGTTCACCTGCGCCTGCCAGTCCTGCGTGAACCAGGTGCCGCCGAACGTGTTGACCACCGTGGTCAGCGGCGCGAACACCTGGCCCCAGCCGGGCTGGCCGCGCAGGCAGATCCCGGCCATGCCGGGCTGGACCCCGTCGATCCGGGCGGCGATGTCGGCCACCTGCTGCCACGTGGGCTGCTCCGGCATCGAGATCCCCGCGCCCTGCAGCACGTCGGCCCGGTACATCAGGAACGAGGACTCGCCGTAGAACGGCTGGCCGTAGATCTGCCCGTCCGGGCCCTTCAACGACTCGGCCATCGACGGCAGGATGTCGGCCTGGTCGAAGGCCGGGTCGGCCGCGATGTAGGGGTCCATCGGCGCGATCCAGCCGCTGCGGGCGTAGATCGGGATCTCGAAGTTCGACAGCGACGCGACGTCGTACTGGCCCGCCTGGCTGGAGAACTCCTGGCTGATCTTGTCGCGCACGTCGTTCTCGGGCAGCACCGTGAAGTTGACGTGGATGCCCGTCTCTTCCGTGAAGTGCTCGGCCGTCAACCGCTGCAGATCCACCATCTGCGGGTTGTTGACCATCAGCACGTTGATGCTGTCCGCCCCACCGCCCCCGACGCTGCCGCCCCACCCCGCGCAGGCGGTGCTCGTCAGCAGCACGACGAGGGAGAGCAGCGCGGTCCGCACGCTCGTTCGCCTCATTGCGGTCCCTCCGGCCTCGGTGCTCACATGAGCACGCTCACGATCAGAAGTGTGGCAACGAGGCAACCTCAACTCAATGGCTTGTGGAAGAATGGGCGCAGTTCCGCTCATATGAGCGATACTTGCGGGCGACGCTGTCTTGCGGGGGAGGCGCGCAAGTCCGCCGGAGCGAAGCGGAGGCAATTCCACACGGAGGCGGCAGTGGCGATCGAGGGCAACGCGCGCGGGCCGGCCCAGCTCGTGCTCACGGCGTCGGTCGCGCGCCGCTACTACCTCGACGGGCGGTCCAAGGTCGAGATCGCACAGGAGTTCGCGCTCAGCCGGTTCAAGGTGGCCCGGCTGCTCGACGACGCCCGCAGCAGCGGGCTGGTCCGGATCGAGATCGGGCACCCCGGCTCCGTCGACGTCGAGCTGTCGGACCGGCTCATGTCGACGCTCGGCCTGCAGCACTGCGTCGTCACCGACACGCCCGACGACGTGCCCGCCACCATGCGCGCACATCTCGGAGCGGCCGCCGCCGAACTGCTCACCGAGATCGTCACCCCGGACGACGTGCTCGGCCTGTCCTGGGCGCGCTCGGTCAGCTCGATGGCCACCGCGCTGCAGCGGCTCGCGCCCGTACCCGTCGTGCAGCTCACGGGGGCGCTCGCCCGGCCGGCGTCGACGACAGCTCGATCGAGGTGGTCCGCGACGTCGCCCGTGTCGCGGGCGGACCCGCGTACTTCTTCTACGCCCCGATGGCGGTACCCGACGCCGCCACCGCCCAGGCACTGCGCCGCCAGCCCGAGGTCGCGCAGGCGTTCTCCCGCATCGGGGCGGTCACCCGGGCCGTCGCGGGAGTCGGGGCGTGGGAGGCCGAACAGTCCACCCTCTTCGACGCCACGAGCACGACCGAGCGCCGCGAGCTGGCCCGCAGGGGCGTGTGCGCCGAGATCTCCGGTGTGCTCGTCGACGCCGACGGCAACCCCGTGCGTTCCGACCTCACGGAGCGGATGATCGGTATCACGGCCGACCAGATGCGGGCCGTGCCCGAGGTGATCGCGATCGTGTACGGAGGGGCGAAGGTGCGGGCGGTTCTCGCAGCGGTCCGTGGAGGGATGGTGAACAGCCTGGTGACGCACTCGACACTGGCCGAGCTGTTGATCGCCGCAGCTGCGACATGAGGGCGGAGGGCTGACGGTGGAGGTGCCGCTGCTGGGCGGCACGGCCAACCGTGGCCGCGTGCACCGCGTCGGCGACACCGTGCGCCGCCCGCTGCGCTCCACGAGCAGCGCCACCCACGCGCTGCTGCGCCACCTGGAGGACGTCGGGTTCGACGGGGCGCCGCGCGTGCTCGGCGTCGACGACACCGGCCGGGAGGTGCTCAGCTACGTGCCCGGCCACGCCGTCACCGCCCCGGCACCGGCGTGGGGGCTCACCGACCGGGCCCTGCGCAGCGTCGGGCGGCTGCTGCGCCGCTTCCACGACGCGACGGCAGCGTTCGACCCCGCGCCGTACCGCTGGTCGCACCCGGCCCCCGCCCCGTTCGACGGCCGCGGCATCGCCCACAACGACCCCAACCTCGACAACGTGGTCTTCCGCGCGGGCGAGGCGGTCGCGCTGATCGACTTCGACCTGGCGGGGCCCGGCTCCGCGGTCTGGGACGTCGCGGCGGCGGCCCGGCTCTGGGCACCGCTGCGCGACCCGCTCGACACGGACGACACCCGGCGCGGCCGCGAGCTGGAACGCGCCCGGATCCTCCTGGACGCCTACGGGCTCGACGACACCGGTCGAGCGGCCTTCCTCCCCGCGCTGCGCGACTCCCACACCTGGATGCAGGAGATCGTGCGGGACGGCGCCGAACGCGGCGTCCCCGGCTTCGCGGAGTACTGGACGCCCGAGGCCGCGGCGCGCCAGGAGCGGGCGATGGCCTGGGTCGACCGGAACGCCGACGCGATCGAGGAGGCGCTCCGCGCCCCGTGAGCGGATTCCGGGCGACCTACCCTGGCGGGCATGCAGCCCCCGCTCGACCCGCTCTTCGACGAACTGACCGTCGAGGACCTGCGCAGACGGCCGGGTGTGAAGTGGCACGTCGCACCGGACGCCATCCCCGCATCGGTGGCGGACATGGACTTCCCCGTCGCGCCCGTGATCGCCGACGCGATCGAGCACCGGGTGCGCCGCGGCGACCTCGGCTACCCGTGCTGGGACGAGGTGCACCCGCTGCGCGTCGCGTTCGCCGACCGGATGCGCGAGCGCTACGGCTGGAGCGTCGACCCGGCCCACGTGCGCGAGCACACCGACGTGGTGCAGGGCGTGCAGGTGCTGCTGCACCTGGGCACGGCACCGGGCGACGCCGTCGCCGTGCACGGTCCCACCTACCCGCCGTTCCACCACACCGTGGGCGCGATGGGCCGGAAACGGGTCGACGTGCCGTTCCTCCGAACGCAGACGGGCTGGTCGGCCAACACCACCGGCCTCGCCGACGCCGTCGCCGCCCACGCCTGCCGCGCGCTGCTGCTGGTCAACCCACACAACCCGACCGGGCGCGTGCTCACCCGTGACGAGCTCACCGAGATCGCCGCGATCGCCCGCAGGCACGACCTGCTCGTGATCAGCGACGAGATCCACGCCGAGCTGGCGTTTGCGCCGCACCGCCACGTGCCGTTCGCCTCCCTCGACGGCGACACCGCGGCCCGCACCGTGACGCTGACGTCGGCGAGCAAGGCGTTCAACCTGGCCGGGCTGCGCTGCTCGGTGGCGGACATCGGGCCACAGCGGCTGCTCGCCCTGCGCGACGCCGAGCCCGCCGAGCTGTACGGCGCGGTCTCCACGCTCGGTGTGGTGGCCGCCGTCGCCGCGTGGCGCCACGGCGCCGACTGGCAGCAACGGCTGCTGCGCGTGCTGGACCGCAACCGGCGGCGAGTCGCGGCGGCCGTCGCGTCGTGGACCTCGGAACCGGACCCGATGCCCGAGGCCACGTACCTGTACTGGTTCGGCGCCGACGCACTGGGGCTGGGCGACGACCCGCTCACCGAGGTGCTCGCCCGCGCCCGCGTACAGCTCGCAGGCGGCCCGGTGTTCGGCGAGGACGGCCGCCGCTACCTGCGACTGAACTACGCCACCGGCGCGGCGGTGCTGGAGGACGTGCTCGGCAGGCTCGGTGGTCTCGCCCAGCCGAACTGCGTCTAGTGTCCTGAGTCGTTAATCCGGGCGCAGTAGCGGGCGATGCTGTCGAGGATCTGGTCGGCGGTCTTGGTCCAGACGTAGGGGCGGGGGTTGTCGTTCCAGGTT
>MKJV01000073.1 GCA_001942185.1 Pseudonocardia sp. CNS-004 | reverse complement strand
GGGGCGGCCGGAGCGCGAGGTGGCCGGAGCCTCCGATCCCTGCTGGCGGGACGAGCGGGCGCTTGATCGGCGAGATCGGGACATGAGCTGCGGGGCTGCGCCGACCCGCTCGCAGGCCTCCTGTGGGCGCTCCGGGCCGGCGGCCCCGGCACGTGGTGGTGGGGGGCCGGGTGGTGGTGCGCGACGGGGAGCTGGTGGGGCGGCCGGAGCGCGAGGTGGCCGGAGCCTCCGATCCCTGCTGGCGGGACGAGCGGGCGCTTGATCGGCGAGATCGGGACATGAGCTGCGGGGCTGCAGCTCATGTCCCGGATGGGTCGATCATGGCCGTCGAGTTCTGCCGAATCGCCACGGGCCGGGCCCGAGGTACCCGACGATGCTCGGCGTGTCTTTCGAGCGGCTCGTCGCCCGCCAGGCGGGCGTGATCACCCTCGCCCAGGCCGTCGCCACCGGGATCTCGGCCGCCACCGTGCAGCGACGCGTCCGGGAAGGCCGCTGGACCCGACTGCACCCGCGCGTCTACCTGGTGGGCGGCCACCGCTGCACCGCTGAGGCCCGCATCCGTGCGGCCTGGCTCTGGGCAGGCGTCGATGCCGTCGTCACCGGGCCGGCGGCCGCTCACTGGCACCACATGCTCGACCAGGCCCCCGCGATCATCGACCTCACCGTCCCCGGCCACACCAAGCCGCGATCCCAACCTGCGTCCGCCTCGGCCGCCGTGACCGCTACGGCGCTGACGTCACCGAACCCGCCGAGGCTCGCGGCCGCGGCATCCGGGTAGCGGCCCCACCGTTCGCGGCCCTCGAAACCGCCGTCGCCCTGCGCGACGGTTCCACGTTCCTCGACCGGGCGCTGCAGAAGCACGTTCGATTCCCCGCCGTCTATCGCAGCTTCTGCCGCAACATGGGCCGCACCGGCTCCTCCACGGCCGGTCGCCTCCTCGTCGCCGCCGCCGACCGCGCCGACTCGGCGGCGGAGCGGCTGCTCGTGCGCCTGCTCCGAGGTGCCGGTATCGACGGCTGGGTGCTCGGCCATCCGCTCGGCCCATACCGGATCGACCTGGCTTTCCCCGCTCAGCGGCTGGCCATCGAGGTGGACGGCTGGGCATGGCACGTCGATCCGGACCGGTTCCGCAACGACCGCCGCAAGGGCAACTTCATCACCCGCAGCGGCTGGGACCTGCTCCGCTTCACCTGGCACGGGCTGCACGAGCAGCCGGCGGCCTCGATCGTCGAGATCAGCCAAACCCTGGCGGCAGCTGCTTGATCAGCGGAATCGGGACATGAGCTGCAGGACTGCAGCTCATGTCCCGATCCGGGCGATCACGATTCAGGGCAGCACGGGGAAGTGGTGCCACCCCTCCCCGTCGCGCACGAACCGGGTCTTCGTCGACGGGGAGGTCTCGGTGCCGGCCTGCCAGAAGTCGACGCGGTGGGGTTCCAGCCGGATCGTGGTCCAGGTGGTGGGGGCCTCGTGGGAGGCGGGGTCGGCGGCGGCCGCGGCGTACGCCTCCTCCACGGCGCCGGGGGGCACGGCGTAGTGGGGCGGGTGCAGGTGCGGGAGGAGGGCCTGGTTGGCCCAGGCGAGCAGCTGCAGGCTTCGCGGCTGGTCGAGGTAGCCGGACCGGGAGGTGGCTGGGTCGAGCTCGGCGGCGCGGCCCTGCAGCACGACCTGCCGTTCGAGCGCGGGCCAGTGGAAGACGGCGGAGGCGTGCGGGTTGGCGGCGATGTCGCGGGTCTCGTGGTGGGGGTGGAGGAGTGGAAGCGCACCCCGAGCCGGTCGACGCCGGTGACGAGCACGGTGCGGGCGTGCGGGACGCCGTCCGCGTCGGCCGTCGCGAAGGTCATCGTGGGTTGCCGGGCCTCGTCGGCCCAGCGGGCCAGCACGTCGAGCGGGTGGCCGGAGAGCTCCTCAGGCATCGGGCGCCCCCGAGTGCACCAGCACGACGACGCAGGTCTGCGGCCCGACCTGCCGGAACCGGTGCTCCACCCGGCCAGGGTAGGTGATCGAGTCGCGGGCGTGCAGCGTGCTGAACCGGCTCGTGCCGTCCTCGCGCAGCTCCACCTCCACGGTGCCGCGGGCGACGTAGAGCAGCTCGGTGCGTTCGTGGCGGAAGAAGTCCCCGAACTCCTGCGGCGAGCCGACGAACTCGGTGACGTCGGCGCCGCCGGGGTCGTGCAGCAGCAGGCGGGCGCCGCCCGCGTCGACGTCGAGGAGCGCGGCGTCGTCCCCGCGCACGGCCTCGCCGGGTGCCGGGTCCGCGGCGCGGCCCAGGAGTGCCTGCTGGGTGGTGCCGAGCGCGGTGGCGATCCGGAAGAGTGAGCGCATGGACGGACGGGTGCGCCCGAGCTCCAGCTGCGACAGGAACGGCTGGGAGAGCCCGGAGTGTGCCGCCACCTGGGCCAGTGTCATCCCGCGGCCGTGGCGGGCGGCGCGGATGGCGCGGCCCAGCCGGGCGTCGGCCGCCTTCTCGGGGCCGTTCGCGGTCGGCACGGTTTCACACGGCCGCGCGGAAGCGGCAACGTCGTCGAAACATGGGCTCCCTAACGTCCGTCAATGTTGACTCCATCAATATTGTGCAGGTAGATGGCCGGTCAAGGAGGAAGCTATCGACGAGCAACTCGTCCGCCCGATCGGGGCGCCGGACGCCGCGGCACGGCTCTCGGGCGTGCGGCTGCGGTCCCTGCGCGGGGTGCGGATGCTGGACGGCACGGTTGCCGACCTGCAGGTGGTGGACGGCCGGATCAGCGCGAACCCGGCGGCCGACGGCGGCCCGGGCGCGGACGTCGACGCCACGGGGTGGCGGGTGCTGCGTCCGCGGTGGAGCCGCACGCACACCTGGACAAGGCGCTCACCGCGCCCCGGGTCGACCCGGCGGCCGGCAACGACCTCCCGGCCGCGATCGCGCAGTGGCAGGCACTCGTGGAGGGGATCGACTCCGCCGACATCGCCGAGCGGGCGCTGGCGGCGGTGCGGCGCTACGTCGCGAACGGGATCACCGCGATCCGCTCCCACGTGGACGTCCCCGGCACGGGCGACCCGATGCGCGGGATCGACGCGCTGGTGGCCGTGCGGGAGCAGCTGCGCGGCCGGGTCACGTTGCAGGTCTGCATGCTGGCGGGCCACGCCACCCCCGACGCGGTGCTGGCCGAGGCGGCCGCCCGCGGGGTCGACGTCATCGGTGGCTGCCCGCACATCGCCCCCGACCCGCGCCGCGAGACCGCGCGCATGCTCGATCTCGCCGAGCGGTTCGACCTGCCCGTCGACCTGCACGCCGACGAGCAGACCGGGCTCCCGCCGTCGGACGCGGGCCTCGACATCGTCGACCTCGCCGAGCAGGTGCTCGCCCGGGGGTTGGCGCAGCGGGTGACGGCGAGCCACTGCGTGCGCCTGGGCATGCTCCCGCCGGAGCGACTCGCGCGGGTGCTCGACCTCGCCGCCCGGGCCGGGCTCGGCATCGTCACGCTGCCGATCACGAACCTGTACCTGCAGGGTCGCGACGCCACGCACGCACCGCCGCGCGGGATCGCCGCCGTGCGGCAGATCCTCGGTGCCTCGGTCCCGCTCGCCGCGGGCGCGGACAACCTGCGCGACCCGTTCAACCCGGCGGGGCGCGCCGACCCGTTCGAGACCACGTCGCTGCTGATGACGGCCGCCCACCTGCGCCCGTCGGAGGCGCTGGCCGCGGTCACCACCGGCGCGCGCACCGTGCTCGGGCTGCCACCGGCCGGCACCACACCCGGCGACGCGGCCGACCTCCTCCTCGTCCCGGACGGCGACCTGGGTGACGTCCTCGCGGGCGCGGTGGACGCGCGGATCGTGGTGTCCGGGGGGCGGATCGTCGCCGACACCAGGACCGTTCGGGACGTGGACCTCCCCACCTCGACCGACCCCGAACTTGCCCCACCACCGCTCACCGATGTGAGGTAGCGACCGTGACCACCGAAACCGCCGAGCGCACCCGAACGCTGCGCTGCAAGGGGTGACCAAACGGTTCCCGACCGGCACCGTCGCTCTCACCGACGTGAGCATGTCCCTGGACTCCGGTGAGTTCGTCACCGTGGTCGGGCCGTCGGGTTGTGGCAAGTCCACCCTGCTGCGGCTGGCGTCCGGGCTGGAGACCGCCACCGGCGGCTCGATCGAGGTGTCCGCGCGTGCCACGAGTTACGTCTTCCAGGACGCGACGCTCCTGGAGTGGCGCACCGCCCTGCGCAACGTGGAGCTGGTGGGCGAGCTGCGCGGCGCATCCCGTGAGGAGCGGCGGTCCCGGGCCCGCGCGGCGCTCGACCTCGTGGGCCTCACCGGGTTCGAGTCGCAGCACCCGCGGCAGCTCTCGGGCGGTATGCGGATGCGTGTCTCGTTGGCCCGTGCGCTGGTGGCGGAGCCCGACCTCGCCCTCTTCGACGAGCCGTTCGGCGCGCTCGACGAGATCACCCGCCTGCAGATGCAGACCGAGCTGCAGCGGATCTTCCGGCAGGAGCGGTTCGCAGGCTTGTTCATCACGCACTCGGTGTCGGAGGCGGTGTACCTGTCCACGCGTGTGCTCGTGATGAGCGGGCGGCCGGGCCGGATCGTGGCGGAGATCCCGATCCCGTGGGATTACCCGCGGCCACCCGAGCTGCGGTACTCGGCCGAGTTCGGCGAGATCACCGGGCGCGTCTCGACGGCGTTGGGGGAGCACTCATGACCACGGTGGAGACGCGGGTCGAGACGCCTGCCCCGCAGGCCGATCCGCCGCGTTCCGTCGCACGGTCGGCGTTGCGCAGCGCGCTCCCGATCATCGGGGCGCTGGTGGGCTTCGTGGCGGTCTGGTACCTGGTCACGTACCTGGTGCTGCCGGCGAAGCAGCGGTTCCTGCTGCCGCCCCCGCACGAGGTGTACGGCACCACCTTCTCCAACCCGCAGCTGATGGGCCCGATGATGGAGGCGCTGGCCCGCAGCTTCGCGGTGGCGCTCGTCGGCCTCGTGATCGCGGTGGTGTTCGGCATCTCCTACGCGGTGGTGATGTCGCAGTGGGCGTGGGCGGAGAAGGTCCTCTACCCGTACGCGGTGATCCTCCAGACGATCCCGATCCTCGCGCTGGTGCCGCTGATCGGGATCTGGCTGGGCTACTCCTTCCTCGCCAGGGTGGCGGTCTGCGTGATCATCGCGTTGTTCCCGATGGTCGCCAACACGCTGTTCGGGCTGCAGTCGGCGAGCGCCGCGGCACACGACCTGTTCACGCTCAACAAGGCCACCCGCTGGCAGCGGCTGGTGAAGCTGCAGTTCCCGGCCGCCGTGCCGTCGATCTTCACCGGGCTGCGCAACGCGGCGGGGCTCTCGGTCATCGGGGCGATCGTCGGCGACTACTTCTTCCAGCAGGGTTCCCCCGGCATCGGCGGTCTGCTGCGCGTCTACACCCAGCGTCTGCAGATGGAGGCGCTGCTCACCTCCGTCACGCTCACCGCACTCTTCGGCGTCGTGATCTTCACGATCTTCGCCGTGCTCGACCGGGCGGTCGTCGGCCGCTGGTACGGCCGAGTCGCCCGCTGACCCCCGCCCACCAGGAGCTCCCATGATCAGCAGATCCGGCCCACTAGTCGCGACGGCGTTGGCCGCAGCGCTCGCGCTGTCCGCCTGCGGCGGCGGGGAGGAGTCCGCCAACACGGCCGCCCCCGCCGCCCCCGCGGCGGAGGCGGGCGGCACGCTCGACCTCGCCGGGGTCTGCCCGGCCACGGTGGTACTGCAGCAGGACTGGCAGCCCGAGGCCGAGCACGGCTCGATGTACTCGCTCGTCGGGCCGGACTACTCCGTCGACACGAGCGCCAAGTCGGTCACCGGATCACTGGTCACGCAGGGCGTGGACACCGGCGTGGACGTCGAGGTGCGGCCCGGCGGGCCCAACGTCGGGTTCCAGCCGGTGCCGGCGCTCATGTACCTGGACGACTCGATCACACTGGGCGCGGTCAACAGCGACACGGCGATCGCCGCGTTCGCCGACCAGCCGACCGTCGCCGTCGCCTCGCAGCTGACCGTGAGCCCGCAGATCCTCATGTGGGACCCGGAGACCCACCCGGGGGCGACCACGATCCGCGAGGTCGCCGCCACCGGCTCGCCGGTCGTCACCGCGGGCGACGTCATCCCGGCGCTGCTGGTGAGCCAGGGCATCGTCCAGCAGGCGCAGGTCGACACCAGCTACGAGGGCACGCCCGCGCGGTTCGTGTCCGAGCCGACGATCCTGCAGCAGGGGTTCGCGACGGCCGAGCCGTACGTCTACGAGAACGAGATCTCGCAGTGGGGCCGCCCGGTCGGGTACGAGCCGCTCGCCAACTACGGCTACTCGATCTACCCGGAGCCGCTCGCGGTGCGCGCCGACAAGCTCGAGGAGCTGCGCCCCTGCCTGCAGAAGCTCGTGCCGATCATGCAGCAGTCGCAGATCGACTACCTCGCCGACCCGGCCCCGACGAACCGGCTGATCGTGGAGCTCGTCGAGGCGTACCAGACCGGGTGGAGCTACTCGTCGGCGGCGCGGAGTTCTCCGCGAAGGCGCAGGTGGAGCAGGGCTTCGTGAAGAACGACCCGGCGTCGGGCGTGTTCGGGCAGCTCGACCCCGACCGCATGCAGGAGATCGTGTCCACGTTCGGACCGATCCTGCAGGCCCAGGGCACGATCACCAGCGTCCCGGACGCGGCGAGCATGTACACCAACGACTTCATCGACCCGTCGATCAAGATGGCGGGCCCGTGAGCACCACTGCAGAGCGCACGGCCGGCGCCGTCGCCGAGATCACGCGGCTCGGCGCGGGCACGGTGTCGGTCGACCCGGCGCTGATCCTCAAGGTCTCCTCGGACTGGTCGCGCATGTCGCCCGTGCTGCAGGAGAAGGTGCCGGCAGGGCGCTACCTCGCCGACGCGGTGGTGCGCCCCACGCAGCCCGAGCACGTACCGCAGCTGCTGCGGGTGGCCTTCGAGCACGACGTGCCGGTCACCCCGCGCGGGGCGGGCACCGGCAACTACGGGCAGGCCACCCCGTTCGACGGTGGCATCCTGCTCGACCTGCGCGGCCTCGACTCGATCACCGTGAACCCGGGCGGCACGATCACGGCGGGCGCGGCGCCCGGCTCACCGCGATCGACAAGGTGGGCCGCGCCGCCGGGCGTGACATCTGGATGTACCCGTCCACGAAGAGCTCCACGGTCGGTGGGTTCATCGGTGGCGGCAGCGCGGGAACCGGCACGATCGAGCACCGCACCACGGCCGACGGCTTCGTCGTCTCGGCGCTCGTCGCACCCATGGACGGCAGCGGCGACATGCGCCGGATCACCGGCGACGAGCTCGACGCGTACATCCACACCTACGGCGTCACCGGCATCCTCGTCGACGTGGAGATCCGCACCGATCCCGCGCGGGACTGGGCGGCCGTCTACGGGAGCTTCGCCTCCTACGCCGATCTGGTGGCGGTCCACCGCTCGCTGCTGGACCTGCCGCAGCTCCCGCGGTTGGCGTCGGCCGACGAGCCCGCGCTCGTGCCGACGCTGACGGCGCCGATGACGCTCGACCCCACGCGGTTCAGCCTGCGGGTGATCGCCGAGGCGTCCACCGTGGCGGAGGTGGAGCGGCGGATGGCCACGGGTGGCGAGCACGTCGCCACGCTCACCGACTACACCGAGACCGACCGCCTCTCCGGCATGTCCTACAACCACCCGATCTGGTTCTTCCAGCGCGGCAACCCGGACCGCACGTTCTTCCACATGGAGTCGGGCGGCACCCCGATCTGGGACGATCCCGACGCCGTGCGGGAGGTGTACGACGGGCCGGTGCACCTGCACCTGGAGCTGTTCGGCCACGGGCCGGGCGCCATGATCGTCGCCGAGTACCGGGGCGAGGAGGCCGTGCTCGCCGGGATCCCGAAGCTGGACGCGATCGGGGTGGGGGTCCACTCGCCGCACCAGTGGTACGTCGACCGCAACGTCGAGCTGGCCATCGAGACCGCCCGGGTGACGGACCCGAAGGGGCTGCTCAACCCGGGCAAGCTCACGGCCGCCCCGCCGGTCGACACGCGCGTGAACATCGGGGTGCGCTGATGGTGCCGCGGTTCATCGACCTCACCGGCCCCCAGGTGGCGGCGCTGCCGGCGGACACCGTGGCGGTGCTCCCGCTCGGGGCGATCGAGCAGCACGGGCCGCACCTGCCCGTCTCCACCGACTACGTCACGGCGAGCGAGGCGGCCGAGGCCGCCGTGCGCGCGTCGCGGAGGCGGGCACGGCACCCGTCGTGCTGCTCCCGGGGTTGGCGTACACGAAGTCCGACGAGCACCACTGGTCGGCCGGCACGATCTGGCTGTCCTGGGACACGCTGATGCGCACCCTCGTGGACATCGGCCGATCGCTCTCGACGTCGGGCATCACGCGGCTGCTTTTCGTCAACGGGCACGGCGGCAACTCCGCGCTCGGCCAGGTGGCGTGCCGCGAGATCCGGATCAAGTTCGGGCTGCGCACGTTCTTCGCGCACCTCTCGGTGCCCGCCGACCAGGGCGGGCGGACGTCGGCGGAGACCGAGTACGGCATGGGCGTGCACGGCGGCCACGGCGAGACGTCGCTGATGCTGCACCTGCGTCCCGACCTGGTGCACATGGAGCACGCGCGGCGCCGCGTGCCCGAGGCCCTGCGCTCGTTCGAGCACATCGGGTTCGGCAAGCCGGTGTCGTTCGGCTGGACGAGCGCCGACTTCGGGCCCGACGGCCACATCGGCGACCCCACCGGTGCCAGCGCGGAGCACGGCAAGATGATCTTCGAGGGGGCGGTGGGCAGGCTGGCCGAGGTGATCGTGGAGGCCCACCGCTTCACCACACCCGCCTGACCCCGACTCGCGTGCACCCAGACCCCGACTCGCGGGGCGGTGGGAACCCCCACCCCGCGAGTCGCGGTATCAGTGCACGAGAGTCGCGCTCTGAGTGCGGGCGAGTCGGGGGCTCCGGGGCGCACTACCGTGACGCCGTGCCGATCATCCGCCCCTACCGGCCGGAGGACCGGGCCGCAGTCGCCGAGATCTGCATCCTCACCGGCGACGCGGGAGGCGACTCCCGCCGGCGGTTCCCCGACCCCGACCTGCTGCCGAGCATCTTCGCGCTGCCCTACGTCGAGCACGAGCCGGAGCTCGCGTTCGTGCTCGACGACGGCGGTGGGGCCGTCGGGTACGTGCTCGGCACGGCGGACACGCCGGCGTTCGCGGCGTGGTTCCGGGAGGAGTGGCTGCCGCCGCTCGCGGCGCGCTACCCGCGGCCGGCACAACCCGCCACGCCGCTCGACTGGCTGGTCGGCGTGCTGCACGACCCGGAGCGGATGCTCGTGGCCGAGGTGGCCGACCATCCCGCCCACCTGCACATCGACCTGTTGCCCGGCTACCAGGGCGCCGGGCACGGCAGGGCCCTGATGACCACGTTCCTGGCGGCGTTGGACGGGCGCGGGGTGCCGGGGGTGCACCTGCAGATGGACCCGGCCAACGGCGCTGCGCGCGCGTTCTACGACCGGCTGGGCTTCCGGGCGATCGCGGTGGCGGGCTTCCCGGAGGGCGCGTTCATGGGCCGCACGACCGCGCTGTAGACGGGTGGGCCACACGGTCGGCGGGCCGCCGGCAAGATCCATCCGACATGGCTTCGATCGCCCGGTGCGGGGCGCGCAGCCGCGTCTCGGACGGATCATCACCGGGTGATCGGTCCGAGCGCGGCGTCAACGCCCTCGCAGGGGCACAAGGCCTGGTCTCGCAACGATCAACCCGCTACCGGCCGGGCCTTCAGCTGCCGTGCTCGCGGCCGTAACGTGCTCGCCGTACGGGGTCCCGGGGGGGATCGGAGGGGGGAGCGGTGAGCGGTCGCGGGTGGGTGCTGTTCGCGGCGATGAGCATCCTGTGGGGCATTCCCTACCTGATGATCAAGGTGGCCGTGGAGGGCGTGTCCGTGCCGATGGTCGTGTTCGCGCGGACCGCGATCGGGGCGGCGATCCTGCTACCGCTGGCGTTGCGCGCCGGCAGGCCGACGTGGCTGCGGCAGCGGTGGAAGCCGCTGCTCGCGTTCGCGGTGATCGAGATCATGATCCCGTGGGGCCTGCTGTCGGACGCGGAGCAGCACATCACCAGCTCGATGACCGGGCTGCTCATCGCGGCCTCCCCGATCGTCGCGGTACTGATCGGGCGCCTCACCGGCGATGCGGAACGGCTCGGCGCCGCGCGATGGGCGGGCCTCGGCGTGGGGCTCGCCGGGGTGGCGGTGCTCGCCGGGCCCGCGCTGGGTGACGGGAACCCGTGGGCGATCGTCGAGGTGCTGCTGGTCGCCGTTTGCTACGCCACGGCCCCGCTCATCGCCGCGCGGCGGCTGTCGGACGTGCCCGCCCTCCCCATGACGGCCGTGTGCCTGGGTGGCGCGGCGCTCGTGTACCTGCCGCCCGCCGTTCTGACCTGGCCGCAGACCCTGCCCGACGGCCGGGTGCTCGCCGCGCTCGCGGGCCTCGCCGTCCTGTGCACGGCGCTCGCGTTCCTGGTGTTCTTCGCGCTCATCCGGGAGGTCGGCCCGTCGCGGGCGCTCGTGTTCACCTACGTGAACCCGGCCGTCGCGGTGACGGCGGGTGTGCTCGTGCTCGGTGAACCGCTCACCGCGTCGATCGTCGTGGCGTTCGCGCTGATCCTCGTGGGCTCCGTGCTCGCCACGGCGCCGCGTGCACGGAAGGCCGTCACACCCGTCGGGTCTCCCGAATGCAGATGACGGCGACCAGGCTGATCGCCGCGACCAGCACCATGTAGGCCGACACCGAGAGCGAGGTGCCGGTGGAGCTCTGCAGCGCGGTGGCGATGAGTGGTGCGAACCCGCCACCGAGCACCGCGCCGACGGCGTAGGAGAACGAGGCGCCGCTGTAGCGGTAGCGCGGCTCGAACATCTCGGAGAAGAGCGCCGACTGCGGGCCGTACGACGCGCCGAGCCCGATCGTCAGCACGATCACCGAGACGATCATCAGGGCGGTGGACGCCGTGTCGATCAGCAGGAAGAACGGCACCGGCCACACCACCAGCAGCACCGAGCCGAAGAGGTAGACCGGTTTGCGGCCGACCCGGTCCGACCAGCCCGCCGCCACCACGATGCTGACCAGCCACGACACGCTGCCGATGATCACGACGATCAGCATGGTGGTGCGGTCGACCTCCAGCACCGACGTGCCGTAGGACAGCAGGTAGGCGAGGAAGACGTAGCCGATCGCGGTGTTGGCGATGAAGCTGACCGACGCCAGCAGCAGCTCGCGCGGCCGCTCGCGCAGCACGTCCATCATCGGTACCCGCGCACGCACGTTCTCGTCGCGCAACGCCGTGAACACCGGGCTCTCCTCGATGCGCAGCCGGATGAACAGGCCGATGCCGACGAGCACGATGCTGAACAGGAACGGCAGTCGCCAGCCCCAGCTCGCGAACTGCTCGTCGTCGAGCACACCGACGGCCACGAACACCAGCTGGGCGAGGATCAGCCCGGCAGGCACCCCGATCTGCGAGTAGGAGCCGTACAGGCCCCGCTTCCCCTCCGCGCGTGCTCGACGGCCATGAGCGCGGCCCCGCCCCACTCACCGCCCGCGGAGAGGCCCTGCAGGAGCCGCAGCACGAGCAGCAGGACCGGCGCGAGCAGGCCGATCTGGTCGTAGGTGGGTAGCAGGCCCACACCGACCGTCGCGAAGCCCATGAGCAGCAGCGACGCGATGAGCATCGCCTTGCGTCCGACCCGGTCGCCGAAGTGGCCCCAGATGATGCCGCCGATCGGCCGGGCGAGGAACCCGACCCCGAGCGTCGCGAACGCGGCGAGCGTGGCGGAGGCCGGTTCCAGCGTGGTGAAGAACTGCGACCCGAACACCAGCGCGGCCGCGGTGGAGTAGATGAAGTAGTCGTACCACTCGATGGTCGTGCCGACCGCGCTCGCGAGCGCGACCCGTCGCAGCTGGTCGGGACGGGATCCCGCGTCCGCAGCAGTGACCTTCGACGGCGATGTCGAATCCGGCGCCACCACGCCACCTCCTCGTGTGCTGCGGACACGATCTAGTGCCGGTGTCCCGCCGTCAACATCGATGGTTGCGGGCCCGCCCGCGCCGGCGCGATGATCGCCGTCATGGGTGCGAGCGACGTCGACCGGCTCCTCTCCGAACAGGCGGCGTACTACCGCGCTGTCGCCCCCGAGTACGAGCAGCACGCCTTGCCGTTCGACGTCGGCGACGAGCTGGCAGCGGCGCTCGACGCGTTCCGGCCGACCGGCAGCGTCCTCGAGCTCGCCTGCGGCCCCGGCATCTGGACCGGGCAGCTCCTGCGCCACGCCGCGGATGTCACCGCGGTGGACGCGTCGCCCGAGATGCTCGCCATCGCCTCGGCCCGGACCGGGAGCGAACGGGTGCGGTTCGTCGAGGCGAACATCTTCGAATGGCGGCCGGACCGCCGGTACGACGTGGTCTTCTTCGGCTTCTGGCTCTCGCACGTGCCGCTGGAGCGGTTCGCGCCGTTCTGGTCGCTGGTCGCGGACTGCCTGGAGCCGGGTGGGCGCGTGTTCTTCGTCGACGACGCCCACCGCGCGCCGGACGAGCTGATCGAGGGCGAGTCGTCCTCGACGGTCCTGCGGAGGTTGAACGACGGGTCCGCCCACCGGGCGATCAAGGTGCCCCACCGGGTGGACGAGCTCCAGGAGCGATTGACCGGGGTCGGCTGGCGGGTGGAGGTCCGGGCCACGACGACCGGGCCGTTCTACTGGGGGGCCGGAAGCCCTGTCCCCCTGGACGAGTGACGCCGAACTCGACGGGCTGATGGCTCGTGATCGCCGAAAGTGGTGCCGGGACGACCGATCTGTCGCCCTGCCACCACGGTCGACGATCGACGTGCGCATGATCGGCCGAAGGGGTGCCGGGACGTCATATCCGGCGCTCTCGGACCATTTCTGGTGATCACGCCCAGGTTTCATGCGTCGGCTCGCCGGCCGTCAACCGGTCCAGCCGGGGCGCACGAGCCCGCTCTCGTACGCCAGCACCACCACCTGCGCGCGGTCGCGTGCGGCCAGCTTGATCATGGCCCGGCTGACGTGGGTCTTGGCCGTCGCCGGGCTCACGACGAGGCGCTCGGCGATCTCGTCGTTGGACAGGCCTGCGGCGACCAGCGCCACCACCTCGCGTTCACGGTCGGTGAGCTGGTCGAGCAGGGCGGTGATCTGCTTGGCCGGCTGCGGCGGCTTCGCACGCGCCGCGAACTCCTCGATCAGCCTGCGGGTGACCACGGGGGAGAGCAGCGCGTCGCCGCCGTGCACCACGCGGATCGCGTGCACGAGCTCCACCGGCTCGATGTCCTTCACCAGGAACCCGCTCGCGCCGCCCCGGATGGCGTCGAAGACGTACGCGTCCTCGGCGAACGTCGTCAGCACGATGACCTTCACCCCGGTGAGCCGCGGGTCGGCCACGATGTCCTTGGTGGCGTCGAGCCCGTTGCGGCCCGGCATGCGGATGTCCATCAGCACGACGTCCGGTTTCGTGTCGCGGGCCATGGTGAGGGCGGTGGCGCCGTCCTCGGCCTCGCCGACCACCTCGACGTCCGGCTGGGCGCGCAGCAGCGCGCGGAACCCGGCGCGCACCAGCGCCTGGTCGTCCACCAGCAGCACGCCGATCATGAGCGGCCTCCCGTCGTGAGCAGGTGCGCGTCCACCCGGAACCCGCCACCGGGGCGCGGGCCCGCCGTGAGCGTGCCACCCAGTGCCGCGGCGCGCTCGCGCATGCCGGGGAGCCCGTTGCCGCCGTCCCCGGTCCCGGAGGGGCCGCTGCCGTCGTCGTCGATCCGCATCGTGATCCCGTCCTCGGTGTAGGTCAGCAGCACCGACGCCGCGCGGGCCCGGCGTGCTTGCGGGCGTTCGTCAGCGCCTCCTGGATGATCCGGTAGGCGGCCGTGTCGACGCTCGGCGGCAGCTCCCGCGGCTCGCCGCCGATCTCGACGGTGACCGGCAGTCCGGCTGCCCGGGTGGCCTCCACGAGCTCGTCCAGCCGTGCGAGCCCGGCCACCGGCTGGTGCGGGGGCTCCTCGTCCACCCCGCGCAGCACGCCGAGGGTGGAACGCATCTCGCGCAGCAGGTCGCGGCTCGACTGCTTGATCGCGGTGAGCGCGGATCGGGCCTGCTCCGGGTCGTCGTCCATCAGGTAGAGCGCCACCCCGGCCTGCACGTTGATGAGCGAGATGTGGTGGCCCAGCACGTCGTGCAGGTCGCGCGCGATCTGCAGGCGTTCCTCGCTGCCGCGGCGGCGTTCGGCCTCCTCCGCCGCGGCCTTCGCCTGCTCGCGCCGTTCGCGCCGGGCCCGCCACAGCTCCACCGCCGCGACGTAGGCGGCGAGCCACGCCAGCCACCCCGACGCGCCCGCGACGGGGAAGTCCGATCCCGGGTAGCGCAGGACGTGCACCACCAGGCGCCGGTGAACGTGACGGCGGCGATCGCGTACCCCGCGCGCGGTGGCCGCGGCCGACGGCGGTGCCGAGCGCGACGATCGAGGCGAGCGGCACCGGCCCGAACGGGTAGCCGGCCGCGAGGTAGACCAGGAGTACCCCGGCGACCCCGGCGAACACGACGGGCGGGTTCCACCGGCGGAAGATCAGCGCGGCGGGCCCGGCCAGCAGCAGCAGCCTGCCGAGCACGTCGAGGTAGCGCAGGCCGGTGCCGAACTCCTGGGCGAACGTCGTGCCGACGAGGGTGAACACGGCGATGGCGACGGGGAGCACCACGGTGGGCAGGACCCCCGCCCACCAGATCGGACGCCAGCCGGTTCGCATGGACCGACGCTATCCGGCCGTCGGCCCCCGCACCTCCGCCTGCGGGAGTGCCCGGACGTACCGCCGGTGGCGTAGGGACGTCGTTGGGGGTGGGTGTCGCGGCATAGCGTGGCGCATGTGATCGAGGACGGAGCCCAGGTCGTCGCGCAGGTGGTGCGTGGCGGCGTCGTGGAGTCGGTGCACCGGGGGCACCTGGTCCTGCTGGCACCGGACGGCGCCGAGCTGCTGCGCCGCGGTGACCCGGACCGGACGTTCTTCCCGCGGTCGTCGCTCAAACCCGTGCAGGCGGTGGCGATGCTGCGCAGCGGGCTCGACCTGGACGGTGAGCTGCTCGCGCTCGCGTGCGCCAGCCACTCCGGCGAGGCGGGCCACCTCGCGGGGGTGCGCCGCATCCTGGCGGGCGCGGGCCTGGACGAGGCCGACCTCGACAACACCCCGGCCCTCCCGCTCGACGCCGACGCCGCGACCGCGTGGGTGCTCGCCGGGAACGAGCAGACGTCGCTCACCCAGAACTGCTCCGGCAAGCACGCCGCGATGCTCGCCACGTGCGTGGCCGCCGGCTGGGACCACGGCGGCTACCGCCACCCGCACCACCCGTTGCAGCGCGCGGTACGGGGCACGGTGGCCGAGCTGACCGGCGACGGCGACCCGGCCCACGTCACGGTGGACGGCTGCGGCGCCCCGCTCTTCTCCTGCACGCCGGCGGGCCTGGCCCGCGCGTTCCGCCGGATCGTCACCGCCCCGGCGGGTACCCCGGAGCACCGCGTGGCCGGGCGGTGCGCGCGCACCCGTGGTGGATCGGCGGCACCGGCCGCTTCGCCACGGACCTGATCGGGGCCGTGCCCGGGCTCGTCGCGAAGGACGGCGCGGAGGGTGTGTTCGCCGCCGCGCTGCCGGACGGCGGAGCGCTGGCCGTGAAGATCGCCGACGGCTCGCCGCGATCGCTGCCGCCGGTGGTCACGGCGCTCCTGGAGAAGCTGGGTGTGCCCGGACTGGAGGTCGTCGGGACGGTCCCGGTGCTGGGCCACGGCGCCCCGGTGGGCCAGGTCGACGTGGTCCTCTGACCGACCTCCACGTAATGATCACGGGTTGACGCTCCGAGTGACCCGCACCATACTCCAGCCGGAATCATACTTCCGCGATGCGGAACCCTCCGACAACGCTGCCGTGAGGAAGTGGACATGTCCATCCACGTGATCTCGATCCTCGTGCTGGTGATCGCGTTCGTGATCGCCACCATGTTCCCCATCAACCTGGGCGCCATCGCGTTGGTCGCGGCGTTCGTGATCGGATCGTTCGTCCTGGAGGCTCGCCGGACGACATCGCCGACGGGATCTTCGACGGGTTCCCCGGCGGGCTGTTCGTGACGCTGGTCGGCGTCACGTTCCTGTTCGCGATCGCCAGGGCGAACGGCACCGTCGACTGGCTGGTCCACCGGTCGGTGCAGGCTGTCCGGGGCCGGATCTGGCTCGTCCCGTGGATCATGTTCGCGGTCACCGGGCTCCTCACCGCGTTCGGGTCCGTGGTGCCGGCGGCCGTCGCGATCATCGCGCCCATCGGGCTCAGCCTCGCTGTCCGGCACCGGATCAACCCGGTGCTCATGGGTCTGTCGATCATCAACGGCGCCACGGCCGGTGGCTTCTCCCCGATCAGCATCTTCGGCAGCATCACCAACGGGGTGGTGGCGGAGGCGGGGTTGCCCGGGAGCCCCGTTTTCCTCTTCGTGGGCAGCCTCGTGTTCAACGTGCTGCTCAACGTCGTCATGTTCTTCCTGTTCGGCGGGCGGCAGCTCATCGGGCGGGTGGTCGACGAGACGGAGGTCGACGAGGCCGCGGTCGCACCGGCCGGCGGCCCGGGTGCGGCGAGGAGCGTCACCACGGGAGCGACGGGTGCCCCCTTCACGGACGGCGAGCACCACACGGTCACCACCCTCGACCGCAACCGGTCGCTCACGCTCGTCGCGCTGCTCGGGGTGGCGGTCGGCGCGCTGGCGTTCCAGCTCGACGTCGGCCTGCTGGCCGTCACCGCCTCCGTCCTGCTCTCGCTGATCGCCCCGAGCGCCTACAAGGGTGCGGTCGCGCAGGTCGCGTGGCCGACGGTGCTGCTGGTCTGCGGGATCGTCACCTACGTCAGCCTGA
The DNA here is from genome assembly GCA_001942185.1 of Pseudonocardia sp. CNS-004. Lineage (GTDB taxonomy): Bacteria > Actinomycetota > Actinomycetes > Mycobacteriales > Pseudonocardiaceae > Pseudonocardia. The sequence continues at coordinate 95,584 of MKJV01000073.1, read as the reverse complement.
TGCAGGAGAACGGCACCATCGACTGGGTGGGCGCGCAGGTGGCGTCGGTCGGCGTTCCCCTGATCGCCGCGCTGCTGATCTGCTACATCGGCTCCGTGGTGTCGGCGTTCGCCTCCACCACCGGCATCCTCGCCGCCCTGATCCCGCTCGCCGTGCCGCTGCTGCTCGGCGGCCAGCTCGGAGCGGTGGGTGTGGTCACCGCGCTGGCGATCTCCTCGTCGGTGGTCGACTCCAGCCCGTACTCCACGTCGGGCGCGCTCACCGTGGCGAACACGCCGGAGGCCGAGCGCGACTACGTCTACCGCAAGCTCATGCAGTGGGGCTTCTCGATGGTGCTGATCACACCCGTCGTCACGTGGCTGATCCTGGTCGTTCCGGGTTGGCTGTAGGCATGAGCGATCTCCTCGTCGAGCAGGACGGCCCCGTCCTGCGTGTCACGTTCAACCGGCCCGAGGCCCACAACGCCCTGACGTTCGCGATGTACGAGGGCGTGCACGACGCCTGCGAGAAGGCCGACGCCGACCCGGACGTCCGGATGCTCGTGCTGCGCGGGGCCGGTGGGCGGTCGTTCGTCTCCGGCACCGACATCGCCCAGTTCGCGGGCTTCGACGGGGCCGCGGGCGTGGCGTACGAGGAGCGGATGACCCGGGTGCTGCGCAGGCTGGAGGACACCGCGGTGCCCACGGTCGCCGCCGTCGACGGCTACTGCGTCGGCGGCGGGCTCGCCCTCGCCGCGTCGTGCGACCTGCGGATCGCCTCGAAGGCGTCGCGGTTCGGGGTGCCGATCGCGCGGACGCTGGGCAACTGCCTGTCGACGGACACCACCGCGCTGCTCGTGGCGCACCTCGGGCGGTCGCGCACCCTCGACATGCTGCTGCGGGCCCGACTGCTCGACGCCGACGAGGCACACGCTGCCGGGTTCGTCACCCAGCTCGTCGACGACGCGGCGGCCCTCGACGACGCGCTGGCCGAGACCGTGGCGGCGCTCGCGTCGCACGCGCCGCTGTCGATGTGGGCCACCAAGCAGACGGTCACGCGGCTGCGGAGGGCCGGGCTCCCGGACGGCGACGACATCGTCGCCCGCGTGTACGGGAGTGCGGACTTCGCGTCGGCGGTGGCCGCGTTCGCCCGGAAGGAACGCGCCACGTGGACGGGGCAGTGACGGGCAGGTCCTAACCTGATGGGCCGGGACCACGCAGGAAGGAGCATGGTGGGCGCAGCCGACAGGCCCGACCGCGGTGGCGGGGTGCAGTCCCTCGACCGGGCGTTCACCCTGCTCGAGCACATGGCCGAGGCCGGAGGGGCCGTCGCGCTCTCTGAGCTGGCCACCCGGTCGGGCCTGCCGCTGCCCACGATCCACCGCATCGTGCGCACGCTGGTCGCGTCCGGGTACGTCCGCCAACTCCCGTCGCGCCGGTACGCGCTCGGCCCGCGCCTCATCGGGCTGGGCGACGCCGCGTCGCGGATGCTCGGCGAGTGGGCCCGGCCGCAGCTCACCGAGCTCGTCGACAAGGCGGGCGAGACGGCCAACCTCGCGATGCTCGACGGCGATGCCGTCGTCTACGTGGCCCAGGTGCCGTCGCGGCACTCGATGCGCATGTTCACCGAGGTCGGGCGGCGGGTGCGGTGCACTGCACCGGGGTGGGGAAGGTGCTGTTGGCGCAGCTGCCGCCGGCGGAGGTGCGTGCGATCCTCGCCCGCGCCGGGATGGCGGCCCAGACCCCGCACACGATCACCGACCCGGACCGGCTGGAACGCGAGCTGGAGCGCATCCGCACCCAGGGGTACGCCGTCGACGACGCCGAGCAGGAGCTGGGCGTGCGTTGCCTCGCCGTCGTGGTGCCGGGCGGCCCGGCGTCCACGGCGCTGTCGGTGTCCGGGCCGGAGACGCGGGTGACGTGGGCGGCCGTCGAGCGGATCGTGCCGATGCTGCAGGTGGCGGCGGGCGCGCTCGCGGGGCAGCTCGACGCCCGTGGGGCGATGACGTAAAGCCGGGTAACACTTATGGGTCACTCGCCCGGATGCCGGATGCGAAGGGCCCGCATGGCTGGTAGGCCGTTGCGGGTACCCCCGACAAGGGAGGTGAGCGGCATGGAGTGGACCGCTGACGACGACCAGCAGCTCGCCGAAGCCGTGCGCCGGCACGACGCCGGGGAGGACCTGTGTGCCCGCCCTGGTGAGACCACGGTTCCGGAATGGGCGATGATCGCGATCCTGCTCGGTCTCGTGGCATTGACCGGGTCGGTGTTCGCGGTGGTCGTGGTGGCTGCGTTCGGGTCGGTCTGGTGGTTGTTGCGCACGGCCGATGCGGTGGAACCCAGTGAACACGACGCCGGCAGGGAGGCGCGCGGGCCGTTCGGCGGGCCGGGCATCTGGCTCTGACGCTCCTGCGCCTGCCGTCACTGCGTGTTGGGTCACCGGGAGGATCGGCGCCCGATCGGGCCGGATATCCTCCACGGTCGTGGCAGGAATCTTCGACCACCTCGCCGATCATCACGCACAGCGGTGGCTGGCCGGTCTGATGGAGCAGGTGGGTGCTGCGGGGCTGGCCGCTGCCGCCGCCGTTCCCGCGTTGTTGGCGGCCGTCGACCAGCACGCCGCGGGCGTGCGCGACATCCTGCTGCTCGGGGTGGAGGGTGCCGCCGCCACCGCCACCGCGGTGCTGCTCGCGGGCTACGCGAAGGGCCTGCTCGACGAGGCGGGCACCGACGCGTCCCGGCTGCGGGCCACGGTCGGGGAGTGCTGGCACCGCGCAGACTGGCTCACCGTCCGGGTGCTCGCCGTCTGCGCGCTGAGCCGTGACGACCGCTGGCACCGCGCTCCGGCCGCGGCCTTCGGGGCCTGAGCCCTCACTCGTTCAGCAGGCCGGTGAGGTAGGTCCGGACGAACCGGACGAGGGTGGCCCGGAAATCCGGGTACCGGGCTGCGTGCGGGTCCTCGGCGTGGAGCGCGACCACCTGCGGCGACGGGTGGGCCGCCTGCCACAGCCCGGCGGCCGCGATCCCCGACATCGCGAACAGGTCGAAGCACGCCTCGTCGCCGAGTGCGGGTAGCGCCCGGCGCAGCGCGGGTAGCACCTGCTGGAGCGATTCGTTGACCGCCTGCTTGAACGCGCGGACGACCTCCAGCGACACGTTGCGTTCCAGTGTGAGCGGCGAGTACAGCAGCAGCTGGCAGAACAGCGGCCGGTCGGCCACGGAGTTCGCGAGCACGTCGGCGACCTGACGGGGGTCGGGCCCCGCCGTCGACAGCGCGGCGATGGCTCCGGCGGCCCACTCCCCGAACTCCGTCTCGGCGAGCCGCAGGAAGATCTCCTCTCGGGTCTCGAAGTACTTCAGCAGTGCCGACTTGTGCATGCCGACCTCGGCGGCGATGTCGGCGAGGCTGACCGCGCCCACCCCGTCGCGCAGGGCGAGCTCGCGCGCGGCGTCGAGGATCGCGGCGTAGCGCTGCTGTTTCTGCTCGGGCCGGCGGGCGCGCAGGAAGCCGGTCCCTTCCGTTCTCACGAGGGGACCCTAACTCCAAAGTAGGACAACGGCGTTGACTTGTTACGTCAACGCCGTTGCCTTACAGTGGCGGCGTGATCCCCGTGAAGCTGCGCGTGAACGGAACCACCGAGCTCCTCGAGCTCGACCCCCGGGTCAGCCTGCTCGACGCACTGCGCGAGCACATGGGCCTGACCGGCACCAAGAAGGGCTGCGACCAGCGCCTGCGGCGCGTGCACGGTGCTCGTCGACGGCGAGCGGATCGCCGCCTGCCTCGCACTGGCCGTGCAGTACGCCGAGCGCGACATCACCACGATCGAGGGGGTCGGGCAGCCGGGCAGCCCGCATCCCCTACAGGAGGCGTTCGTCCGCGAGGACGGCTTCCAGTGCGGCTTCTGCACGTCGGGCCAGATCTGCTCCGCGCTGGGAATGCTCGCCGAGCACCGCACCGGCATGCCGAGCGTGGTCACGCCGCACCTGGCGGACGACGACATCGCGCTGACCGACGCGGAGATCAAGGAGCGGATGAGCGGCAACCTGTGCCGCTGCGGCGCCTACGACGGCATCGTCGGGGCCATCCGGTCGGTGGCGGACCACGAGGTGGCCCGGTGAAGGCCTTCGGGTACGTCAGCGCGCCCGACCTGGCCGGCGCGTTGGAGGCCGTCGCGGCCGGTGCGCGGCCGCTGGGCGGCGGCACCAACCTCGTGGACCTGATGCGCGCGGACGTCGAGCGGCCCGACACGCTGGTCGACATCACGTCGCTGCCGTTGACGGGTGTGGAGGAACTGGCGGGCGGTGGGCTGCGGATCGGCGCCACGGTGCGCAACAGCCACCTCGCCGCCGACCGGCTGGTGCGCTCCCGCTACCCCGTGCTCGCGCAGGCGCTGCTCGCCGGAGCGTCCGGGCAGCTGCGCAACATGGCGACGGTCGGTGGCAACCTCCTGCAGCGCACCCGCTGTCCGTACCTGCGCGACCACGCGGCGGCCTGCAACAAGCGCGAGCCGGGCTCCGGCTGTGCTGCCATCGAGGGTGTGCACCGGGGCACCGCGGTGCTCGGCACCAGCGAGCACTGCATCGCGGCGCACCCGTCGGACATGGCGGTGGCGCTCCTCGCGCTCGACGCCGTGGTCGAGGTGCAGAGCCTGCGTGGCACCCGCCGCATCCCGCTCGGTGAGCTGCACCGCGCACCCGGCGAGGCCCCGCACGTCGAGACGACGCTCGCCACCGACGAGCTGATCACGGCCGTCGAGCTGCCACCGGCCGCGGTCGCCCGCAACTCCTGGTACCGGAAGGTGCGCGACCGCGCGTCGTTCGCGTTCGCGCTGGTGTCGGTGGCCGCTGCGCTCGCGGTCCGCGACGGCGAGGTCGTCGACGTGCGGCTGGCGCTGGGCGGCGTCGCCACCACGCCGTGGCGGGCCCGCGAGGCCGAACGCGTCCTGCTGGGCGCCCCGGCCACCGAGGAGACCTTCCGCCGCGCGGCGGCCGCCGAGCTCACCTCGGCGGTCGCGCGCCCGGACAACGCGTTCAAGATCGAGATGGTGCAGCGGACGATCGCCGCGACGCTGCGCCGGCTCGCCACCGAAGGGGGCGCGGCATGACCCAGGCACCGGAGCGCACGCGCCCCACCACGGCCACGACGCCCGCGGTCGGGCGGCCGATCGACCGCATCGACGGCGCGGTCAAGACCACCGGCTCGGCCGAGTACACCGCCGACCGGCCCTTCCCGGACCTCGCGCACGCCACGCTCGTGCACTCGACGATCGCACGGGGTCGGATCACCGCGATCGACACCACCGCAGCGGAGGCGGTCACCGGCGTGCTCGCCGTGCTCACCCATCGGAACGCCCCGCCGTTGAAGCCCGCGCCGTCGCGGATCAACCCGCTCGACCTGAGCACGATGGCCTCCGGCACGAAGGTGAACTACCTGGGCGGTGACCAGGTGCACTGGAACGGCGAGCCGGTGGCGGTGGTCGTCGCGGAGACCCTCGAAACGGCGGCGGAGGCCGCCCGGCTCGTGCGTGTCGACTACGCCGCCGAGCCCGCGGCCACCGACTTCGACGCCGCCGAGGACTCGGCCGAGCCGATGCGCGGGATCCCGATGATGCCCGACGGAGGCCGCAAGGGCGACGCCGAGCAGGCGCTCGCCGCATCCCCGGTCTCGGTCGACCTGCGCTTCACCACCCCGCCGCAGAACCACAACGCCATCGAGCCGCACGCCACCACCGCCGTGTGGGACGGCGACCGGCTCACCGTCCACGACAGCACCCAGGCGATGGACTTCGCGCGCAGGCACCTCGCGCTCCGGTTCGGCCTGCCGGTCGACGCGGTCCGGGTGATCGCGCGAACGTCGGCGGCGGGTTCGGCGGGAAGGGGCTCGTCTGGGCCGGCACGCTGCTGTGCGCGATGGCCGCCCGCATCGCCCTGCGACCGGTCCGGCTGGCGCTGTCGCGCGAGGCGGTCTACCGCACGGTCGGCGGGCGCACCCCCACCGTGCAGCGGGTCGCGCTCGGTGCGGAACGCAACGGCGACCTCACCGCGCTCGTGCACGTCGGGATCTCGCAGGTCGGACGCGTCGGTGGCATGCCGGAGGCCGTCGGACGGCAGTCCCAGCACCTGTACGCGGCCCGCACCATGCTGGTCGAGCACAAGACCGCGGTGCTCGACATGCTGCCGAACGCGCCGATGCGGGCGCCCGGTGAGGCCGTCGGCACGTTCGCGCTGGAGTCCGGGATGGACGCGCTGGCGCACGAGCTGGGCATGGACCCGCTCGAGCTGCGCATGCGCAACGAGCCGGAGCGCGACCCGCTGGGCGGCAAGCCGTTCACCCGCCGCAACCTGAGAGGTGCCTACGCGCGCGGCGCGCAGCGCTTCGGCTGGGCCGACCGGCCGCCGCGGCCGCGCTCGATGCGCGACGGGCGGACGCTGCGGGGCTGGGGCGTCGCCACCGCCTTCCACATGCCGATCCAGTTCCCGGCGGAGGTCACCATCCGGCTGGGGCTGGACGGCACCGTCCTGGTGCGTTGCGGCCTGCACGAGATCGGTGTGGGTGCGGCGACCGCGCAGGCGCAGATCGCGGCGGACGCGCTCGGCATGCCGGTCGAGGCGGTCACGGTCGAGATCGGCGACTCGGCGCTGCCGGTCGGGGCGATGGCGGGCGGGTCGGGGCAGACGGCCTCCGCTGCGGCGAGCGTGCTGCAGGCCTGCGAGGAGCTGCGGCGATCGGCGCTCGCGCTCGCCCGCCGTGCGCCCGGCTCGCCGCTGCGCGCGCGCCGGACCGACGAGATCACGGCGCGTGACGGCGGGCTCTTTGCCGTCGACGGGTCCGGCGAGACGTACGCGGAGATCCTCGCCCGCGCAGGCCTCCCGTCGCTGGAGGGCCGGGTCGGCGCCAGGACCGCGGTCGGCCGCGTCGCGGGGCAGCTGCGGTTCATCGCCGGCATGGTCAACGATCAGCGACGCCAGGTCCGGGCCGCAACCGGTGCCCATTTCTGCGAGGTCGCGGTCGACGAGGACACCGGCGAGGTCCGCGTGACGCGCTGGGTGGCGGTGTTCGACGTCGGGCGGGTGATCAACCCGAAGCTGGTGGCGAGCCAGCTGCGCGGTGGGATCGTGATGGGGATCGGGGCGGCGCTCTCCGAGGCCACCGAGGTCGACCCGCGCACCGGCCGCATCGTGAACGCCGGCCTCGGCGACTACCACGTGCCGGTGCAGGCCGACGTCCCGGCGATCGACGTCACCTGCCTCGACGAGCCCGACCCGACCACCCCGCTGGGCCTGCTCGGCGTGGGAGAGGTGAGCATCGCCGGGGTGGCGGCCGCGGTGGCGAACGCGGTGCACCACGCGACGGGCGTGCGCGTGCAGGACCTCCCACTCACCCCGGACCGCCTGCTGGGCTGACACGCCTACCCCGAGACACCACGAGGCCACCTCCACGCGGGCGACGCCGCGTGGAGGTGGCCTCGCTGCAGCCTGGGGCTACGGGTTGCGCGACTCCGTGGCCTGGTCCATGCGGGTGCCGACCGGGTCGGTCATGTCGGCGTGCGCCCCGGTCGGACGGGCGGCGTCCTCGCGGCCGCGCTCGTAGGCCTGGGCGTGCGCCCTCGCCTGCGGCGCCTCCTGCTCGGCCCGCTCCAACCAGCGCTCCCAGCGCTGCTGCATCGGCCGGATGAGACCGCCACCGACACCGACGACCATGATGCCGCCGACCGTGGCGAGCACCGCGATCAGCACCGGCATCGTGACCGCGATCGCGACGCCGATCTGGCTCAGCGCGGCGATCACACCGAGAGCGATGATGAAGATCGACGCGATGTTCGCGAGCACGTTGCCGTAGGACAGGCCGCCAGTGACGCTCATGATGAGATCCTTGACAGCCGCCCCGATGGCCGAGGCAACCACGACGATGATGATCGCCACGGCGATCCGCGGCAGGAACGCGACGATCCCCGTCAGCAGCTCACTGATGGGGTTGGGCCCCCACACCCCGAACGCGAGCTGCAGCGTGAGCAGCAGCACCGCGTAGTAGACGACCATCGCGATCAGGTCACTGGCGTCGTACTTGGACCGCGCGAGCGCCTGCCCGATTCCGCCGCGCTCGACGGCGCGGTCGAAATGCAGACGTTCGAGGACCGAGTCGGTCAGCTTGCGCAGACCCTTTGCGATCAGCCATCCGATGAACAGGATGACGAGGAACAGCAGCAGTTGCGGCACGAACAGCGCGACCGCGCGCATCGCGTCGCCCAGCGCAGCGACGAGGTTGTCGAACATCGGAACTCCCAGGTCTCTCGGATGTCGCACCCTTGGATGCCCATCCCAACGTTCGTCACACCTGGTTCACACGAAAATCCGCACATACGGTGACACTCTGACGTGGCGACGCCCTCGGAGGGCGCCGCAGCAGCGCCGGATCAGAACCGGAAACGAATGCCGCGCCTGCGGCGGTGGCTCGAGTCGCGCTCCGCGCACGACGGGCAGAGGTCGCCGTCGGGCGCGACCATGGGCGCCGGCGTGACCACGTGGCCGCAGACCGCGGAATACTGGCCGCCGCGCTGAGCGATGCCGATCGCGAGTTCTTCGTCGGGGACCGAATGGCAGCGACCGTCGAGCACGCAGGTGACGGAAATAGTGGAGTTCACGCCGAGCCCGATCGTCTCGGCCTGTCCACGCGGTCTGCTCACGGCCCCCACTCCGCCACAGGTCCACCCTCTGGGCGGCTGCCCCGGGGCATGCCACCCACCGCATCCAGTGTGTCGCTCTCCGCGTGCATCCGCAAGGGGAATCTGCAACGTCTTCTGCATATGCATCTGCGTCGGCGCTCCGCTCAGCGCACGGAGCGTCACGGTGAGCGATCTTCCCCGCACCGCGACGTTCAGTGATGGCGAGAGATCGACACCCGGGCGATGCCCGTAGGCTCACCTTCATGGTGCGCCGTGTCGTTCTGTCCGTGATGTCCGTATTCGCAGCGCTGGTCCTCGTCTCCGGGTGCGGTCAGAACTCACAGGTCGACTGCGGGCTGGACGGGTGCACCGTCACCTTCCCGCGCAGCGGTGACGTGGCGGTCTCGGTGCTCGGCGTCGAGGCCCGCCTCGTTGGTGTCCAGGACGGCACCGCGCAGCTGGAGGTGGCGGGCCAACAGATCACGGTTCCGGTCGGCGGCGAGACCGAGGCCGCCGGGTTCGTGGTGGGGGTCCAGGAGGTCACGGACACCGAGGTCATCGTGCGCGTCCGCGCCTGATGGCCGAGGCTCCCGCGCCGATTCCCCGGGCTACAACCGCATGATCGGTCCGACCGGGGCCACAGCGCCCTCGTGGCGGCGAGCGGCGTGATCTCGCAACGATCACGACGTCGTGGGGGTGTGTCGGCCAGGACGGCAGCGCTTCCCGGCCTCCGGGGTGCCATCGCGGTGATCACCGCCGGCCGCGGCCGAACCCCGGGCTTGATCGCTGGAAGTGGTTCGAGAGCGCCGGATGCGACGCTCTGGCACCACTTCGGCCGATCAGGTGCACGCTGATCGTCGACAGTGGTGGTGGGGCGACAGGTCGGTCGTCGGGGCACCATTTCCGGCGATCACCAGCCACCGGTCGGCTCGGCGCCCCGGCTCTGAGCGGCCACGGCAACCGGCCGAGTTCGACCCCACTCGTCTTCTTCGACGCGGCCGAGGAGCGCCCTGAACAACTCGGGCCTACTGCGCGACGCCCAGGCGGCGGCCTCGCCGCGTTGGACGATCGCGCCGATGCAACAGCGGTATCGGCGTGATCGTCCGCCTGGGTATCACCCATCTGTTTCATGAGGGGCCTGTGCGGTGCCGCTGGAGGCGATGCGGTAGCCGTGATCGCGACTCCGGTGCGGGAGCGGCCACATACGGCCGTGGCTGCACCCACCGGCTGATCAAGCCCGGGGCCCAACGGTCATGATCGACCGCCTGGTGCACGGGCGGCCGTATGCGGCCGTGGATGCGCCGATCAGCTGATCACGCAGCGCCCGGGTGGAAGAGCCCTCGCCCGAGGACCGACGCCGCAGTGGTCTCGTCGTGAACTCGGTGCGAGACCCACGGCATCGCGTCGCCGAGCGCGCATGATCTCGAGTATCGGTCGTCCGTTGCTGCGTCACCGGCAACCACGAGCCGAAACCGCGGATCATCGCCACGTGCGGGCCCGGCCCCCGCGCCTTCGAGACCCGCCGCGGCGAGCCGGTGTCGATGACCGGGGTGCCGGTCCGATCCTCCGCCTTGCGCGGACACGACCGGGCCGCCGCTCGCTACGGCCGGAGTCGATCAGGACCCTCCTAGCGTGGTTCGGCCGGCGGCTCTCCCACGTCCGCGAGCGACCGCTGCACCCACGCCACGTCGTGCCAGCGGCCGTGCTTCCAGCCGATGCGCCGGTAGGTGCCCACCGGCTCGAACCCCATGGCCCGGTGCAGGCCCGCGCTCGCCTCGTTCGGGAGCGTCATGCCCGCCACGGCCGTGCGGAACCCCCGATCCGCCAGCAGCGTGAAGAGCGTCTCGTAGAGGAGGCGGCCGCCGCCGGTGCGCCTGCGGTCGAGCTCCACGTAGACGCTCGTCTCGCACGACCAGCGGTACGCCGGCCGCGCCTTGAACGGCCCGGCGTAGGCGTAGCCGGTGACCCGGCTGTCGTCCGGGTGTTCGAGGACCAGCCAGGCGTGGGTGCGTTCGGCCGCGGCGATCCGGGCCGCCATCTGCTCGGTGGTCGGCGGCTCGTCCTCGAACGTGATCGCGGTGTCGGTGACGTACGGGGCGTAGATCGCCGCGCAGGCGGCGGCGTCCCGTTCGGTGGCGGCGCGAACCTTCATAGTCACGATGATAAACAGAATCGGCACTATACTGACAGTCGTGACCGACGCCCTCACAGAATCGCTCGCCGCCGCCCTGCAGGCCGCCCGGAAGGCGCGTGGCCTCTCCGTCAGCGCGCTCGCGGAGGGTGCGGGGGTGTCCCGGGCGATGATCGCCAAGGTCGAGCGCGGCGAGGCGCAACCCACGGCCGTGCTGCTCGCCCGCCTCGCCGGCGCACTCGGGATCACGCTCTCGGAGCTCGTGGCCCGCGCGGAGGACGGCGGTGGCAGGCTCGTGCGGGCCGCCGACCAGCCGACCTGGACCGACCCGGCCTCCGGCTACCTGCGCCGGACCGTGTCGCCCGCCAGCGGCAGGCCGCTCGAACTGGTCGAGATCGAGCTGCCTGCCGGCGCGCGGGTCGCGTTCGCCGCCGACTCCTACCCGGACGTCCACCAGCAGGTCTGGGTGCTGGCGGGCCACCTGCGGCTGGAGGAGGGCGACGCCGTCCACGAGCTCGACGTCGGTGACTGCCTGCAGCTCGGCCCGCCGGTCGCGCGGGCGTACGTCAACCCCACCGGCCGGCTCTGCCGCTACCTGGTGGCCCTCACCCGTCGCTGACGTCGCGCTCAGCGCTGCCGCGTCGGCCGCACGATGATCTCGTTGACGTCGACGTCGTCCGGCTGGGCGAGCGCGTAGGAGATGGCGCGGGCGATCGCATCGGGTTCGATCGCGTGGGCGCGGTAGGTGCGCATGGCCTCGGCCGCACCGTGCTCGGTGATGGTGCCCGCGAGCTCGGAAGTGACGACGCCCGGGGAGATCGTCGTGACGCGGATGGACGGGTCGGACTCCTGGCGCAGTCCCTCGGTGATCGCCCACGCGGCGTACTTGGTGCCGGAGTAGACGGCGCTGGTCGGCACGACCTGGTGGGCGCCGATGCTGGCGACGGTGACGAAGTGGCCGCCGCCCTGCGCGGTGAAGACCGGCAGCGCCGCGGCGATGCCGTGCAGCAGGCCCCGGACGTTCACGTCGAGCATCCGGTCCCACTCCTGCACCAGGAGCGAGTCGAGCCGCGACAGCGGCATCACGCCGGCGTTGTTGACCAGTACGTCGACGCGGCCGTGCCGGGTGCGTGCCGCCTCGACGAACGAGGCGACGTCGGCGCGGTCGGTGACGTCGAGGCGGACGGCCTCGATCCCGCCGCCCGCGGCCTTCGCCTCGTCACGGGTCCGTTCGACGAGTTGTTCCAGCCGGTCCGTGCGGCGCGCGCCCGCGACGACCTGGTGGCCCTCACGTGCGAGCCGCGCGGCGACGGCCTCGCCGATGCCGCTGCTCGCTCCGGTGACCAGCACGATCTTGCTCCGGTTCTCGGGCACGGGGTTCCTCCTCGATGGGTGGTGGTTCCTGCACCGCCCACCGTGAGCTCGATCGGGAGGAGGCGGCAGGACGCGTTCCTCCTGGGTGCACCACACCCACACACAGCCGGCGACGCGGCCATACCGTGGAGGACATGGGCTCGGAACTCGGCGACTTCCTCGGCACGAGGCGCGCCCGCGTCACGCCCGCGGACGTCGGCCTCACCTCCACCGGCCACCGGCGCGTGCCGGGGCTGCGCCGCGAGGAGGTGGCGCTGCTGGCCGGCACGAGCGTGGACTACTACGTACGGCTCGAGCAGGGCCGGGAGCGCAACCCCTCCGCACAGGTGCTCGAGGCGCTGGCCGTGGCGCTGCGGCTCGGCGCCGATGAGCGGCAGCACCTCTTCGACCTGGCGGGCGTCACGCCGCGCGGGCGCCGCCCGGCCGGGTCCGACCGGGTCGACCCGAGCCTGCTGGAGCTCATGGACTCCTGGCCCGACAACCCCGCCCTGGTCCACAACCGCGCGTTCGACGTGCTCGCGTCGAACGAGATCGCGGACGCCCTGTTCGGCGGCTGGTCGTTCTCCCGCAACCTGATGGAGATCGTGTTCGGGGATCCGCGGGCCCGCGACTTCTACGTCGACTGGGCCGACGTGGCCCGCAACTCCACGGCCGGGTTCCGCATCGGCCACGGCCGGTCTCCCGACGATCCCCGGATCCGCGGGGTGCTCGTCGACCTGCTGGAGGGCAGTCCGGAGTTCCGGGAGCTCTGGGCCCGCCACGACGCGCGGGGGAAGGCGCTGGAGCGGAAGCGTTTCCGGCACCCGGAGGTGGGGCTGCTCACGCTGACGATGCAGACCTTCGACGTGCGGGAGAGCCCCGGCCAGGAACTCGTCGTGTACCACGCGGAGCGCGGCAGCAGCAGCGCCGATGCCCTGCGCCTGCTCGGGACCCTCGCCGTGACCAGCAGGGCAAGCGACGGGGCGTCGTAGGAGGGCCCGTCACGTCAACCGGGCGAGTACCGACCGCCGCCAGGCCTCGGTGCTCTCCACCTCGTTGAACGTGAAGAAGTGGAACCCGTCCAGATGGGTGGCGGGGCCGTGCAGGTGCGGGGCGAGCCGCCCCACCAGGCGGCCGGGGTGGTAGCCGCCGGGCAGGAAGAACCGCCAGAACATGCTCTGCTGCTTGAGCAGGAACCGCGCCGACTGGCCGAGCCCGAGCCCGGCGGAGATGCGGACGAGCTTCTGCCTGCTCACGACGCCGGGCAGCCCGACCCGGACCGGCAGGTCGACGCCCCGCTCCCGCACCTGACGCGCCCAGCCGACCGTGGCGCCGGCGTCGAAGCAGATCTGCGTGATGACGTGCGTGGCGTACGGTGCCTTCTTCTCGAGCGCCTCGTCGAGGAGGTCGGTCGCGATCCCGGCGTGCCCCTCGGGGTAGCCCGCGACCCCGATCCGCTGGAACGGGTGGCCGAGGTCGTCGAGCGCCACGAGCAACGCGAAGGCGTCGGCGAACGGGCCGGCGGGCTCGGGGGCGTCACCGCCGATGACGAAGGCGCTGTCCACACCGGCGTCCCGCAGCCGCGCCACGAGGTCGGACAGGTGTGTGGTGCCGCGGATCTGCCGGGCCGCCAGGTGCGGGGCCACGGAGTAGCCGTGGCCGGTGAGCCGGACGGCCAGGTCGACGGTGGGCTCCGGGCCCCTGGCGTGGCTCGTGCTCACCGTCAGCGGCACGTCCGTGGGTACGTGGGCCACGACGGCGGCCTCGGTGCCCGTGAACGGGAGGACCTCGTAGGAGGCGCGGCGCAACGCTCCCGCGAGATCGGTCACACCTGGCAGCTTACGGCGCGCAGGCGCGCCGCCCGTGGTCCTCGCAGCGCCCGCGGACCCTGCGACGACCACAGCGGACGCGCGGTCAGAGCCGTCCGGCCGTCCGCTCGGGGACGAGCCGTACGGCGACGACGTCGCCCGACGCGGCCTCCGGCGTCCGCGCGACGTGCTCGGCGTGCGGCACGCGACGTACTTCAGCGTCAGGTCGTCCCGGAGCCGGCCGGAGAGCGCGGGCTCGAACATCGCGCGGCCCCGGATGGCGGCGTAGCCGTACGGCGCCTCCGGCGGGCAGACCAGCACGCTCACCCGGGGGTCGCGGCGGAGGTTGCGTTCCTTGCGGCTGCCGACCCCGACCATGAAGAGCACGTCGTCGCCGTCCCGGTCCACCCAGACCACGGACTGCTGGGGCGTCCCGTCGGGCTGGATGGTGGCGACCGTGGCGAAGATCGGCGAGTCGAGTACCTCGCGCAGCCGCTCCGCCGACACGCCCGACATCACGAACCGCCGCCGGTCGTGGCGGGGCAGCGTGGTGAGCAGGCGCTCCGTCTCGGCGCGGAGCCTGCGGGCGGCGGCGACGTCGAAGGTCGGGCCGGTCAACGGGATCGGCTCGTGGCGGGCCCATGCGCTGATCGGCTCGGCGGGCGGCCGATCCAGCAGCGCCAGTACGGGCTCGATGCCCTCCTCCACGGGCATGGCGCTCGCCTTGACCTCCTCGATCAGGGCCGCGGTCGCGGGGTCGTACTCGCCGGAGAAGCTGGTGCTGACGGTCCCCGGGTTGAGCAGGGCGTAGCGGACCTTCCGCGACGGCGGGTCGTCGGCGTACCCGGCACCGAGCAGGTCGTTGAGCGGGCCGCCGTGCATCAGCGCCGCCGTGGCGTCGTAGCCGTGCTCCAACTCGAGGTCGTGCCAGCGGATCGCCCCGGCCGGAGCGTCCGGGCCCGCGACGTTCACGATGACCGGCTCCTCCGCGGCGTCGAGCAGGTCCGCCATCTCGTGGCTCGCGACGTAGCGGCTCAGGTAGAAGAGCGCGAAGTTCTCCTCGACGCCCTCGTCGGTGACGGCCCTGGTCGAGCGGTAGTGCCGCGCGCACAGCACGAGTGCGTCGACCGCCGGGAAGAGGGCGCGGATCTCGGTGATGGCTGCCCGCGTGCCGGCGACCAGGCTCAGGTCGGCCCGCACGAAGTGCGCCCGTCCGGACGCGCCGCGCCGTGCGGCCAGGTCGAGGAATGCGGCCCCCTTGCCGTCGTCGCGGCCGACGATCACCACCTCGTGCCCGCGCCCGAGGCGGTCGAGGGCGACCGCCCTGCCCATGCCGTCGGTCCCGCCCATGACCACGACGCGCTTTGAACTCATGAGTTCAAAGTAATGTTCGGCAGAGTAAGAAGCAACTGACCGTAGGATGCAGCGGTGACCGCCCGGGGCCGGATCGACAAGCGACAGGCGATCCTCGCGGCCGCGGGCGAGGTGTTCGCCCGCGAGGGGTACGCGCTGGCGGGAGTCGACGCCATCGCGGCCGAGGCCGGGGTGGCCAAGCCGACCGTCTACAACCACTTCGGCGACAAGGAGACGCTCTTCCGCGAGTCGATCGCCGCCGACGCCGACCGCGCGCTCGCGAAGCACCTCGCCGCGGTCGACCGGCTCAGGGACGGTGACGACCTGCGGGCCATGCTCGAGAACGTCGGCCACCACATGCTCGTGTGCCACTGCGAGGAGCGGTCGGTGGCCTGCGACGGCTCCTCAACGCCGAGCTCGCCCGCTTCCCCGACCTGATCGACATCGTCCGCGGGCGGGCCGCGGATCGCGTCACCGAGGCGCTGGCCGACCGGCTCGCGCGGCTGGCGCTGGCGGGCAGGTTGCGCCTGCTCGACCCGGCCCAGGCGGCCGAGCAGTTCCTCGCGCTGCTCACCGGCCCGGTCGAGGCCCGCTCACGGCTCGGCACGCGGCCGGTGCCGGACGACGAGCTGTGGGTCGTGGCGCGCGCGGCGGTGGACACGTTCCTGCGCGCCTTCGGGTGACCGTCCGGGCGGTCGTGCGCGACATATGACCCGCCACAAGATAGTCGCCAGGATTGTTGACAATGTGTCCGATCTGCACCGATCCTGGAACGAGTCGGCAGGACGGGAGAGGCAATGGGGTCGGGATCGGGGTCGGATCCAGCAGCGCGTGGCAGCCTGCTGGTCGTCAGCGCGCACGCCGGAGACTTCGTGTGGAGGGCAGGCGGGGCGATCGCGCTCGCCGCCGAGCGGGGGGACAGTGCCACCGTGGTGTGCCTCTCCTTCGGCGAGCGCGGCGAGTCGGCCAAGGCCTGGCGGGAGGGCCGCACGCTCGACGAGATCAAGGAGTTGCGCCGCGGGGAGGCCCAGAACGCCGCCGCCGCGCTGGGTGCCGAGATCCGGTTCCTCGACGCCGGGGACTACCCGCTCGTGGAGTCCCACGAGCTCGTCGACCAGCTCGTCCGCGTCTACCGCGAGCTCACCCCCACCGTGGTGCTCACGCACACGCTCGCCGACCCGTACAACGGCGACCACCCGGCGGCCGCCCGGATGGCGCTGCAGGCCAGGGTGCTGGCGCAGGCCATCGGCTACGACGCCCCCGGTGAGCCGCTCGGCGCGCCCCCGGTCTTCTTCTTCGAGCCGCACCAGCCCGAGCAGTGCGACTTCCGCCCGGACGTGCTGCTGGACATCACGCCCGTGTTCGACCGCAAGCGCAAGGCGATGGAGTGCCTGCCGGCGCAGCAGCACATGTGGGACTACTACACCGATCTCGCCAAGCGTCGCGGCGTGCAGCTCAAGCGCAACGCGGGCCCGAACCTCGGGTTGCCCCACAGCACGATGGGCGAGGCGTACGTACGCCTCTACCCGCAGGTGACGGCGGAGCTGGCATGAAACCGGTCATCGTCACCGATCCGCCGCGCGCCGAGCTGTCCGACGTCGACGCGCTCGCCGAGCTCGGCGTCGCCACCGTGCACGAGGCGCTGGGCCGCACCTGCTACCTGGGCCCCGGGCTGCGCCCGGTCCAGCAGGGCGCGCGCGTGGGCGGCACGGCCGTCACGGTGCTGTGCTGGCCCGGCGACAACCTGATGATCCACGCCGCGGTGGAGCAGTGCGGCCCGGGTGACCTGATGGTCGTCACCACCACGTCGCCCTGCACCGACGGACTGTTCGGAGAGCTGTTCGCCACCGCGCTCGCCCATCGCGGGGTGCGCGGCGTCGTCACCACCACCGGCGTGCGGGACGTGGCCGACCTGCGGGATATGGGGTTCCCGGCCTGGTCCGCCGCGGTCAGCGCGCAGGGCACCGTCAAGGCGACAGCCGGGGCGGTGAACGTCCCGATCGTGCTCGGCGGCCAGATCGTGCGGCCCGGCGACGCGGTGCTCGCCGACGACGACGGCGTGGTGTGCGTGCCGCGCGAACGGGTCGGTGAGGCGCTCACCGCGGGACGGGCCCGGCTGGCCAAGGAGGAGGCGACCCGCAAGGCGTTCCGCGACGGCGAGCTCGGCCTCGACCGCTACGGCCTGCGCGCCACCCTCGCCGATCTCGGGGTGGAGTACGTGAAGGCCCAGCGGTGAACGGAGTGCGTTGCCTGCTCATGCGGGGCGGCACCTCGAAGGGGGCGTTCTTCCTCGCCTCCGACCTGCCCGGCGACCCGGCCGAGCGCGACGACCTGCTGCTGCGGATCATGGGCAGCCCCGATCCGGCGCAGATCGACGGGCTCGGCGGGGCCCAGCCCGTCACCAGCAAGGTGGCCGTCGTGTGGCGGTCGAGCGAGCCGGACTGCGACGTCGACTACCTGTTCCTGCAGGTCGGCGTCGACACCGCCACCGTGTCGGACCGCCAGACGTGCGGCAACCTGCTGGCCGCCGTCGGCCAGTTCGCCGTGGAGCGCGGTCTCGTGGCCGCCGGGGCGGAGCGCACCAGCGTGCGGATCCGCATGGTCAACACCGGTGGCCGGGCGGAGTCGACGTTCGCCACACCGGGCGGGCGCGTCGACTACACGGGCGACGCGGCGGTGGCGGGCGTCCCCGGCACCGCGGCCCCGGTGTCGCTGGCCTTCGCCGGCACCGAGGGCTCGGTCTGCGGCAGCCTGCTGCCCACCGGCCGGCTCGTCGACGAGATCGACGGCATGGCCGTGACGTGCATCGACAACGGGATGCCGGTCGTCGTCGCCCGCGAGGAGGAGGTCGGGCCGGAACGCATCGCGTCCCTGCGCATCCAGGCCGGCAAGCTGATGGGGCTGGGCGACGTCACCGGCTCGGCCGTTCCGAAGATCACGTTCGTCTCCGCGCCGCAGGACGGCGGGGCGATCCGCACCCGGACGTTCAACGCCTTCGACCCGGTCCGCCAGCACCCGTCGATCGGCGTGTTCGGCGCGGTCAGCGTGGTCACCGCCGCGTTGCTCGACGGTGCGGTCGGCCACGAGCTGTTGGTCCGGCCCGCCCCCGGGCGGCCGTTCGCCGTGGAGCACCCGAGCGGGTCGCTGCAGGTCGACGTCGACGTCGAGCCCGGCAGTCCGCCACGCGTGCGGCGCTCCGCCGTCATCCGCACCGCCCGCCCCCTGTTCGACGGCACCACCTTCCCCCGCCCCTGACGTCTGGAGCCGACGATGTCCCTCGAGAAGTCCCCCCGTCACGAGATCGCCCACCTCGGTCACGTGGAGCTCTTCACACCCGAGCCGGAACGCAGCCTCGACTTCTTCGTCCGGGTGCTGGGTCTCACCGAGAACGGCAGCCAGGGCGACTCGGTCTTCCTGCGCACGTGGGACGACTACGAGCACCACAGCCTCAAGCTGACCGCGTCGAAGACCTCGGGTGTCGGCCGCACCGCACTGCGGGCGTCCAGCGAGGAGGCGCTGAAGCGGCGGGTCGCGGCCGTGGAGGAGCGCGGCCTCGGGATCGGCTGGATCGACGGCGACCCCGGGATCGGCCCGACGTACCTGTTCCGCGACCCGGACGGGCACGAGATCGAGATCTACTGGGAGACCGAGCGCTACCAGCCGCCCGAGCACCTGCGGCCCGCGCTGAAGAACCAGGCCCAGGCCTACCCCGGCCGCGGGGTGAGCGTGCGCAGGCTCGACCACGTCAACTACCTCGCCAAGGACGCCGCCGGCAACGGCGGGTTCATCTGCGACGCCCTCGGCGGCCGGGTCACCGAGCAGATCCAGCTCGACACCGGCGTGATCTCGGGTCAGTGGACCAACTTCGCGCAGAAGTCCTACGACCTCGTCTACACCAACGACTGGACCGGCTCGACCGGCCGCCTGCACCACATCGCGTTCGCCACCGACACGCGCGAGGACATCCTGCGCGCCGCCGACATCTCCCTCGACAACGGCGTGTTCATCGAGACCGGCCCGCACAAGCACGCGATCCAGCAGACGTTCTTCCTCTACGTCTACGAGCCCGGTGGCAACCGGATCGAGCTCTGCAACCCCACCGCCCGGCTGATCTTCGCCCCGGACTGGGAACCGGTGACCTGGACCGAGGCCGAGCGGGCCAAGGGGCAGGCCTGGGGCCTGAAGACGATCTCGTCGTTCCACACCCACGGCACGCCACCGGTCGACGCCCCCTCAGAATAAGAACGCCGATCTGCACGCGGAGGATGTTGACGATGACGGGGCTCGAGAGCTCGACGGACGCGGTTCCCGTCGTCGACGCCATCCGCGCGGCCATCGCCGACGGCGAGTTCGTCGCCAACCAGCGGCTCGTCGAGGCCGACCTGTCCGAACGCTTCGGGGCGAGCCGCACCAACGTGCGCACCGCGCTGGTGCAGCTCGCCAGCGAGGGCCTCGTCGAGCGGGTGCAGAACCGCGGCGCCCGGGTCCGGGCCGTGTCGCTCGCCGAGGCCGTCGAGATCACCGAGGTCCGGATGGCCCTCGAAGGGCTGTGCGCGGCCAAGGCCGCCGAACGGCTCACCGACGA
The DNA here is from genome assembly GCA_001942185.1 of Pseudonocardia sp. CNS-004. Lineage (GTDB taxonomy): Bacteria > Actinomycetota > Actinomycetes > Mycobacteriales > Pseudonocardiaceae > Pseudonocardia. Next base: position 75,713 of record MKJV01000073.1, on the reverse strand, counting down.
CGACGGCCGTCGGCTGCGCGAGATCGGCGAGGCGATGCGCGCGGCCGTCGCGTCGGGGGACCTGCTGGGCTACTCGGAGCTGAACCGCCGGCTGCACGATTTCGTCCTCCAGCTGGCAGGCCAGGGCACCGCGAGCGCGATCATCGAACGGCTGCGCGGGCAGAACGTCCGCCACCAGTTCCAGCTCGCGATGCACCCCGGCCGGCCCGCGGTGTCCCTGCCGCAGCACATGGAGATCATCGAGGCCCTCTGCGCCCGCGACGCCGACCGGGCGGAGGCCGCGATGCGCCGCCACATCCGCAGCGTCATCGACACCCTCCCCGAGGTCGACACCACCCGCACCCGGCGCTTCGACGCGCTCTGACCGCCCGCACACCAACTTCCGCGCTCGCACATGAACTGCAGTTGGTGCGTCGGCGCCAGAGTTGGTGTGTCAGCGGTGGGCCGGGCGTCGCACATGAACTTCGGCGCTCGCGCACGAACTGCAGTTGGTGTGCCAACGCCGGAGTTGGTGTGTGATGGCGTGGCGGGCGGCGGCCCGTCGGGAGCCGGATGAAACGCCGCACTAGCCTCTGGGGCGTGGTACCTCTGGTCCGCCTGCGGTGGGGGCGGATCCGCACGGCGGACGTCCTCGTGGCCGAGGGGTACCTGCTCGTTGCGGTGGTGCTCTACGCCGGGCTGTGGCGCGACCTGGGCAGCGGCTACCTCGTGGCGAGCATGCAGGACCAGAACCTGTTCGAGTGGCTGTTCGCCGCGCAGGCCCACGCGGTGGCGGAGGGGCGCAACCCGCTGTTCTCCACCCTGCAGAACGCCCCGCTCGGCGTGAACCTCATGGCCAACACCGGGCTGCCGGCCCTCGCGGTGCCGTTGACGCCGGTGACGCTGGCCTTCGGCCCCACCGCGACCTGGACGGTCATCCTCACCGGTGGCCTCGCAGCCACCGCAACCGCCTGGTACTGGCTCTTCTCCCGCCACGTCGTCCGCTCGCCGGTGGCAGCGGCCGTCGGCGGGGCGTTCTGCGCGTTCGCCCCGCCGGTGATCTCGCACGCCAAGGCCCACCCCAACTTCGCCGCGACCTTCCTGATCCCCCTGATCGCGATCTCGCTGATCCGGCTCCCCGCAGCGCGCAGACCGGTGCTGCACGGCGTGGTGCTGGGTGTGCTCGGTGCGCTGCAGGTGCTGATCGGGGAGGAGGCCCTGCTGATCGCGGTGCTGGCCGTCGCGCCGTACGCGATCTGGTTCGCCGCGACGAGGAGGCGGCTGCCCCGCCCGGTCCTCGTCGGCGCCGCCACCGCCGCGGCCGTGTCCTGCGCGCTGGTGGCATACCCGCTGTGGCTGCAGTTCGCGGGCCCCCAGAGCTATCGCATGATCGAGCACGGCCCGGCGGGCAACTCGCTCGCCGCGTTCGTCGCCCATCCCAGCCAGTCGATCGGCGGCCTGATCAGCGGCGGCCCCGGCGGCCTCGCGATGAACGGCACGGAGGAGAACGCGTTCTTCGGCTGGGGGCTCGTGGCGCTCGTCGTCGTGCTGGCGGTCCGGCTGCGCGCGGAACCCGCCGCCCGGATCGCCGTCGCGGCGGGCGCGGTGGGGTTCCTGCTGTCCCTCGGGCCGCAGATCACCCTCGACGGGCGCCCGACCGGGGTGCCGGGACCGTGGGCGCTGCTCACCGAGCTCCCGCTCCTCGAGTCCGTCCTGGAGTCGCGGTTCGCGATGGCCTGCGTGCCCGCCGCGGGCTGCCTGCTCGCCATCGCCACCCAGCGGGTGCTCGACGCCCCCCGGGACCGCCGGATCGGCCGGGTGCCGGTGCGGGTGCTGTGGGCCGCCACGCTCGTCGTGGCGGTGTTCCCGGTGGTCCCGGTGCCGTTCGAGACCGTGACCCGCGCGCCCACCCCGGACTTCTACGCGGGTGGGGAGTGGCAGCGCTGGGCCGACCCGGACGGCACGCTCGTGCCGGTGCCGCTCCCCGAGCCGCTCCACGCGGAGCCGCTGCGCTGGCAGGTGGACGCCGGCATGGGGTTCGCCCTGCCCCAGGGCTATTTCGTCGGCCCGGCTGGTCCGGAGCAGCTCGGCTCCTACGGCGCCCCGAAACGGCCCAGCTCCCTGCTCCTCGACGGGGTGGCCGCCACCGGGCAGATACCCCCGATCTCCGACGCCGATCGGGCACGCCTGGCCGCTGACCTGCGCTTCTGGCACGCCGACTCCGTCGTGCTCACCGACGGCCCGCACCGCGAGGAGCTACGGGCGGCGCTCACCGCGCTGCTGGGTCCCGGCACGCAGGCCGCGGACGCGTGGGTGTGGGACGTCCGCGCGATCACCCGCTGATACGGGTCTGGGCCGGCGCTGGTCGGGTCGTGCCCCGCGCGGCCAGTCGTCGGAGGGCTTGATCGCGCCGAGCAGCACGTCACGGTCGCCGCGGCAGCAGCGGTGTGCGGCTCGGGGGCGTCAGCTGCGAGGTGTCCCGGGCAGCCGGGGGCGACTCGGGTCTGATGATCGACGCAATCGGGACATCAGCTGCACCGGTGCAGCCTGTGTCCCGATCCTGCCGATCAGGCAAGATCCCACGATCTCCGGTTCCGGGTTCGGCAGCGCCCGGATGACGGGCGGCCCGGCCGGGTTGCACACCAGGTGCAGCCGCCGTCCCGGGGAAGTACTTGTCTATACGTTGGCGCGCCGCAGGTCTTCGGCGGTGCACGGCCTGCTCAACGAACCGTCGGTGCCGGTCTTGACGAAGCGGTCGGGGACGAACAGCTCGGACCCGTCGAAGGCGACGAGGTCCCAGATCTTGCTCCCGTAGGCCTCCTTGCCGACCTGCTGGCACGAGATGCGGACGTACTGGCCCTCCTTCAGGAAGTCGGTCCGGATCCCCTTGGCCTCCGGCATCTCGGGTGCGGGCTCGAGCCGTCCGTCGACGGTGGCCGTCACCAGGAACTCGTCGTGGTCCGGGTGCGGGGCGGCGAAGGCCGGTGTGGCCACGGCCCCGAGGCCGGTGAACAGGATCGCCGCGGCCGCGGCGGCGGCCAGGTGCTTCTTGGTCATGATTTCCTTTCGTCGGTGAGTTCCTTGGCCAGGCCTCGGCGGGCCCAGCGCGGGCCGCCGTCGCCGGCTGCAGCGGCGGTGACGTGGTGCCCGCCGAGCGAACGGTGGGCCGCGCGGCGGGTGAGCCGGTGCAGGCAGGGAAGGTCTTGCACGGTGGCCATGCGCACGGTGCGGTGCGGTTGCCCCATGCGGCCTCCCCGCTCGTGTCCGATGCGTGTAGTGACTGGACGGGCGGAACCCCCGGAGGGGTTGCACGGAACTCGAAGGTGCCGCCGCGGCGGGCGGGCAGGCGCGGTGCTCACCGTCCGCGAAATCGCCGATCACGCGGGCACCACGCACTTCGCCCAGCGGCTCGGCACCAGCCTGGCCGGTTACGGCGCGGCATTCCGCACCCCGGGGGACCGGAGGCGTGGACCTCAGTCGTGACGGTGGCGCCTCCGTAGGGTCGGGCGCTACACGTGTGCCAGTGATTGGTCGGATCCGAGCGTCGTCCGCGTGGTCAGTCGACGCCGCCGTGAGCCCGCGCCCGCAGCGCGAGGCGTGCGACCGGACACGGCCACGTCGTGACTGTCGTGAGGCAGCCGCGGCAGCGCCCGTCGGCCAGTCGGCGGTGGATCCTGAGCACCCGTTCCGGCCCGCCGTTCTGTTCGGTCATGAACCGGATGGCGACCTCGACCGCCGACGGACCGGTGGGCGACTCAGCCATCGCCGGGTAGCCGGCGACGGCAGCGGAAGCGCCGCGTCGGGCGCCGTGCCGGGGCCGGGCGTGGGCTGCAGAGCGGGCACGGGCGTCCTGGCTCCTCGGCGAGGCCGGCGCTGACGACGACCGCGCCGCAGCGGGCGGCGTAGCGGCCGGTCGGCGACGTGGTGAACACCCCCTCGTCGACGAGGTGGTCGCAGCGGTCGGGGGCGGTGACGATCACCGGTCCGCTCGTACTGGGTGGCACGTGCGGTCGTCGATTCAACATGGCAACACCATAGAAGAAGCATGTGCGAGTTAGGAAGTAATAGGCTGGTCATGCCTTCCGGCGGTCGATAGGCCACACTGCTCGGTCATGGCCCAGAGTCCGACCGTCCGCCGTCTCCAGCTCGGCCGCGAGCTGCGTCGATTCCGGGAGGCCGCGGGCGTGGCCCGCGAAGCCGCCGCGGAAGAGCTGGAGTGCGACGTCTCGAAGATCAGCAAGATCGAGACCGGCAAGCAGACGCTCCAGGCTGCGGAGGTCCGGGCGCTGCTGCGGCTCTACGGCGTCGACGGGGAGGAGTCGGAGCAGGTCCTCGCCATCGCGCGGGAGGCGCGGAAGCGGGAGTCGCACCGCGTGCCGGAGTGGGTGCGCGCCTACGTCGGGCTGGAGGCTGAGGCCGTCGAGATCAAGACGTTCAACATCGAGTTGGTGCCCGGGCTGTTCCAGACCGAGCCCTACATCCGCGCCGTGACGCGGGCCGCGGACCCGACCCGTGACCCGGCGGAGGTCGACCGGCTCGTGGCGATCAGGCAGGAACGCCAGGCCCGCTTGTTCGGCGACGGCCCGCCGCAGCTCTGGGCGGTGATCAACGAAGCGGTCATCAGGCGGGTCGTGGGTGGTCCGGCGGTGATGCGTGAGCAGTTGGCGCGGCTGCGGGAGCTGGCCGACCTGCCGACTGTGTCACTTCAGGTGTTGCCATTCAGTGCCGGTGCCCATGCCGCGATGGGATCGATGTTCACCATCATTCGGCTTCCTGAACCAGGGGCCCAGGTCGTGTATCTCGAGGACCTCTGGAGCGCCGAGTACGTCGACCGCGAGCCCCAGGTCGCCGCCTACAATCAGGTGTTCGATCGCCTCTGCACGACCGCGCTCGACGCGGAGGAGACGATGAGCCTGATCGAGAGGGCGATGGGTGAGTCCGATGACCGACCTGGCGGGCGCCGTCTGGCGTAAGTCCAGCCGGAGCAACGGCAACGGCGGCGAGTGCGTCGAGGTGGCCGACCTGCCGGACGGGTCGCGGGCCGTGCGGGACAGCAAGGACCGCGGAGGTCCGACGCTGCTGTTCACCCCGGCGGAGTGGCGGGCGTTCGTCGACGGCGTGAAGCTGGGCGAGTTCGACTGAGACGGGCCCCGGCGGCCCCTTCACGCCCCGCGCGGGTTTCCGCTCGGGCGAGTGGGTCCGCGCGTCAGAGTGTCATCGGCTCGCCCGGGGCGAGAATGCGCACGTCGGTGTCGGGTGCCACGTCGGCGGCGGCCTGCTCGTAGAGGTCCGGGCGGTCGCGGTCGAGCTGCAGTAGCAACCGGTCCCGCACCGGGCCTGCCGTGAAGGCGTAGTGGATGGGTACGGCCAGGCGTGGACGCAGGACGTTCGTGAGGTCGGCGGCCTGTTCGGCGTCCATGACGACCTGGCGGCCCAGCATCGGGCGGATCCGCAGCCCGTTGATCGGGAGCAGGGCGAGGTCCAGGTCGGGGAAGCGGCGGGCGATCTCGTCGAGTTCCGGGATGCGCATGGTGTCGCCGCCGAAGAAGACGGTCTGCCCGTCGGACCGGAGCACGAAGGTCGCCTCCGGTACCGAGTGCTTCGCCGGGGCGGCGGTGACCCGGACCGGGCCGAGCTCGGCGCTGTCCCAGTCACCGAGCACGACGACATTGTGGAATCCGGCCGCCCGGACCCGGGCCGCGACGGACGGGATGGTGGCGACGGGGACCTGCTTGTCGGGATAGCCGGCCAGGGCGTCGAGGTCGCAATGGTCGTAGTGGCCGTGGCTGATGACGATCCCGCTGAGCGGCGGGAGATCGGCGGCACTCGCGAACGCGCGCGGCTCGCCGTGGTGGTAGCCCGGCCGCTCGGACAGCCAGGGGTCGGTGAGGATCGTGGCTCCGTCGAAGTCGAGGAGAACGCTCGCGTGGACGACGCGGGTGAGTGTCGTGGTCATGATCGCCTCTGAGTAGACAGCTGTCTATGGACGATTGTAAGTAGACAGTTGTCTGGCTACGATTGCAACGTCGGATCGTGAGCGCGGGAGGAGTCGTGATGGCCGGACCGGCCTCCGGTCGGAGAGCCAATCGGCGAGGTGAGGGCGAACGGCTGCGTGGTGAGCTCATCGAGGCCGCCTGCCACCTCCTGGAGCGGCTCGACGGCGAGGAGTCGCTGTCCCTGCGTGCCGTCACACGGCAGGCGGGAGTCGCGCCACAGAGCTTTTACCTGCACTTCCCGGACAAGCGGGCACTCATGCGTGCGGTGTACGAGGCGAGGTACGCCGAGCTGACGGCGGAGATGCGGGCCGCACTGGCGGGGCTGGACAGCGCGGCGCCGCCGGTCGAGCGCGTGAGCGCCGTCGCCCGAGCCTACTGCCGGTTCGGCCTGACCCGGCCCGGCCAGTACCGCGTGCTGTTCGCGACGATGGGCACGTCGGGATGGGATCCCGAGACCTTGCCCGGTCTGGAGACCTTCCAGCTGTTCCGGGACGAGGTCGGCCTCTGCGTGGCGTCTGATGCCGATGAGGTCACCGTCTGTCTCTGGGCGTTCCTCCACGGCCTGGTCACCCTGCGGGCGAACCGGCCGTCCTTCGCCTGGCCGCCCATCGACGACCTGATCGGCCGAACCGTCGCGGCCTACGTCGGCGGCTGATCGGGCCGGCCGGCCCACGACGCGGTCAGATGTCGAGATCGGTCGGCGTTCCGATCGGCAGCCAGCGGGTGCAGCGCGCCACGTCAGGAGCCCGGGCGAGCTCGCGTTCGATCGTCGGCCTCGGTTCCTGGAAGTGCAGCCAGCCCTCGTAGTGGACCGGCACGACCGTGTGCGGCCGGGCGAGCCGGCAGAGCTCCACGGCCTTGCGGGCGGTCATGGTGTACCGCAGCGGCCCGGTCAACGGGAACCGGACGCCGCCCAGGTGCAGCAGGGCCACGCCGATCCGTAGCCGGTCGGCGACCGCGCGGACCCCGCCGTACAGCACGGTGTCGCCGGAGATCCACAGCGCGCCGTGGCGCTGGCCGTCCCAACGCAGCGCGAAGCCGACCACGTCGCCCACGATCGGCCCGAGAAGGGCGGGCCGTGCCGGGCCGGGGTGGCCGTGACCTCGATCGACGGCCGGTCGGGGTGTAAGAGCCGCGTCGACGACCACGGCGCGAGCCCGGCCGCGTTGCCGCCGAGCCGGCCGGCCCCGGCCACCGTGGTCAGGACCGAGCCGGCCGACGGCAGCAGGGCACGACCCGCGTCGTCGAGGTTGTCGCCGTGGTGGTCGTGCGTCAGCAGCACCGCATCGATCGACCCGAGTGCGTCGGCGCCGACCGCCGGACCGGCCAGCTTGCGCGACGACGTGCCCCACCCGAACACGTAGCGGCGCCCGGGTGGGTCGAACGTCGGGTCGGTCAGGATCCGCCACCCGCCGAACTCGATCAGCACGGTCGGCCCGCCGACGTGGGTGACGCGGAGCCCGGTCACCTCCGCGCGTGTGCCAGCGCCCAGTCGAGGACGTGGTCGGCGATCTCCTCCCAGCCCTTCTGGGCGGGCAGCAGGTGCGCGTAGCCTCGTACTCCTCGATCTCGGTGACCGTGTTCGACGTGTAGTGCTTGGCGTTCGACTGCTGGACCGCCGGCGGCATGATGTGGTCCTCGCTGCCGGAGACGAACAGCAGCGGTGCCCGGTCGTCGTTGCTGTAGTCCACCCACGTGTCCTGGTGGCCGGGCTGGAAGTTGGCGAGGACGCCACCCCAGACGATCGCGCCGCTGGCCGGGACGTGGTAACGCTCGTAGAGGGCGCGGGACTCCTCCTCGCCGAACGTGTTGGTGAAGGCGTAGCGCCACTGCTCGAACGAGAGGCCGACCGCCTTGTGCCGGTTCGCGGGGCTCTTGAACACCGGGAACGTCGACTTCAGCTGGGACAGGGGCACCACCCGGACGCCCTCGGTCGGCGCCGAGTTGAGCGCCACTCCCGCGGCCCCGAGGCCGTGGTCGAGCAGGATCTGGGTGAACGCGCCGCCGGCGGAGTGCCCGATGATGATCGGTGGCGCCGGCAGCGCCTCGATCACGGACGTGACGTGCTCGATGATCTTCGGCACGGTCACCTCGGCGATCGGCGTCGGGTCGGCGTTCAACGCCTCCACCTCCACCTCGAGCGGGGTAGGCGGGCGCGAGGACGGTGAAACCGCGCCGCTCGTAGTGCGTGATCCAGTTCTCCCAGCTGCGCGGCGTGACCCAGAAGCCGTGCACCAGGACGATCGTGTCGGGCGCGCTCATCCGTGGCTCCTCAGGAACGAGAGCAGGTCGTCGCAGAGCTGCTGCTTGTGGGTGTCGGTGATGCCGTGCGGCGCGCCGGGATAGACGACGAGCCGGGCGTTCTTGATCCGCTCCGCTGAAGCCTTCCCACCCACCTCGAACGGGACGACCTGGTCGTCGTCACCGTGGATGACCAGCGCAGGCACGTTGATCGCGTCGAGGTCGGAGCGGAAGTCGGTGGCCGAGAAGGCGGCGATGGACTCGTAGGCGTTGCGGTGCCCGGCCTGCAGACCCTGACGCCAGAAGGCGTCACGCGTGCCCCGGGAGACGTTCGCGCCGGGACGGTTGTTGCCGAAGAACGGCCCGTCGGCCAGGTCGCGGTAGAGCTGCGACCGGTCGGCGACGGAGCCTGCGCGGATGCCGTCGAACACGTCGACCGGCACCCCGCCGGGGTTGTCCTCGGTCTGCAGCATGAACGGCGGCACGGCGGAGACCAGCACGACCTGGGCCACCCGGGCCGTGCCGTGCCGGCCGACGTAGCGGGCGACCTCGCCGCCACCGGTGGAGAACCCGACCAGCGTGATGTCGCGCAGGTCGAGCTCCCGGATCACGGTGGCCAGGTCGTCGGCGTAGGTGTTCATCTCGTTCCCACCCCAGGTCTGGGTGGAACGGCCGTGACCCCTGCGGTCGTGGGCGATCGCCCGGAAGCCGTGCTCGGCCAGGAAGAGCTGCTGCGCTTCCCAGCTGTCGGAGTTCAGCGGCCAACCGTGACTCAGCACGACCGGCCGGCCTTCGCCCCAGTCCTTGTAGAAGATCTGCGCGCCGTCGGAAGCCGTGGCGTACGGCATTGAGCACTCCCAGAGAGCGGACCAGACGGAGTTCCCGACCCCCGAACACCCCGTCCCACGACCGTTCCAGAACCTCGGACGCCGTCACTCGGCTGTCGGTGCACCGTTCGCGGCTCACCGTGCACACTGAACCGGTTCCGAGGGGAGGCGGCGACCGTGCCCTACGTTCTCGACACGGCGGGCCTCCCGGTGCAGGAGCGGATCGGCGCCGTCCACACGGCGATGCTCTACGCGTCGGCTCCCTGCCACGTGATCCACGAGGATCCGGATGCCGATGTCCATGCCCGGTTGGGGTTGTGGGAGCTGGGGGACGCCAGCATCTTCACCACCAGTGCGTCCGGGATCCGGCTGCTGCGCACCCCAAGGCAGGCCAAGCAGGATGCGATGCCGGTCGTCGCGCTGTCCGTCCAGCAGCAGGCACACGGGCGCCACGAACAGCTGGCCCGGCAGGAGATCGTCGCGCCCGGCGAGCTGATGGCGGTCGACCTGTCGGCGCCTACGACTTCTCGTGGTCGGGTGACGGCGCCGCCGGTTGCATCCAGATCCCGATCGACCGGCTCGGCGTCTCCGTCGACGTCATCCGGCGCGCGGTGGGCAGCGTGCGCAGGAGCCCGCTCTACCACCTGGTCGCCCAGCACGTCGCGTACGTCACGGCGGATCCCGACCGCCTTGGGTCCGATCCGGCGGCACCCGCGCTCGGCGCCGCCAGCATCGAACTGGCCAGGGCGCTGCTGCTCTCCGCCGCCCACGCCGACTCCCGCGAGGCGCTGGCGGAATCGCTCCTCACCCGCGTGCGGGCGTACGTGCGCGGGCACCTCACCGATCGCGACCTGAGTCCCGCCTCGATCGCCGCAGCGCACAACGTCTCGCTGCGCCACCTGTACAAGGTGTGTGCCCGGGTAGACCTCAGCCTCGAACAGTGGATCATCGCCGAGCGGCTGCGCGGGGCGCGGGACGAGCTCGTGGCGCCTGCGGGCCGGCAGCGAACCATCGCGGTGGTCGCCCGGCGCTGGGGGTTCCGCGACCCGACCCACTTCGCGCGGCGGTTCCGGGCCGAGTACGGCATGACGCCGAGCGAGTGGCGGGCACGCGGCTCCTGAGAACGTCCGGTCAACGGCCGGGCGCGATGCGGGAGCGGGTGCGGGCGGGCGCGGTCGGGGGGAGCTCGGCGAGGATGTCGGCGAGCGTGGTGGCGGCCAGGTTCTCGCGCCACACGTCGTGCGCCTCGGCCATCTTCCGGGCGAGGATGCAGGTGTCGCGGCAGTCCTCCGGCGGCAGTGCGCCGCGGCCCTGCCGGCGGATCTCGCGGCACTCGTACGGCGGGGCTGCGCCGTCCACGGCCTCCACGAGCTGCAGCAGCGTGATGTCCGACGGCGGGTGGGCGAGGCGGAAGCCTCCGCGCGGGCCCGTCGTCGCGATGAGCAGTCCGGCCCTGACCAACGCCTGGAGCTGCTTGGCGAGGTAGGGGGCCGGCAGGTCGTAGTACTCCGCGAGCTGCTTGGTCGACGCGGTCTGCCCGGGCTCGAGCTGGGCCAGGGTCGTGGCGCAGTGCAGGACCCACTCCGTGCTCACGGGAAGCTTCACCTGGGCAGCCTATCGAAGACATTGCAGATCTGCGAAGTCCTGGATAATGTCGACGGCATGCGGATCGCAGTCGCCGGCGCCACCGGCAACATCGGAGCACTCACCGCCGCCGCCCTGGAGCGCGGCGGGCACGAGGTCGTGCGGATCAGCCGCTCGCTCGGCATCGACCTGTCCGCCGGCGACGGCCTCGACGCCGCGCTGGCCGGGGTCGACGCCGTCGTCGACGCGACCAACGCGCCCGCCACCGACCGGGACGGGGCCGTCGCGTACTTCGGCACCACCACGAGGAACCTGCTCGCCGCCGAGGAGCGGGCCGGCGTGCGCCACCACGTGCTCCTCTCGATCGTCGGGATCCACCGGGTCGAGGGCAACCCGCACTACGCCGGCAAGCGCGAGCAGGAGCGGCTGGTGTCCGAGGGGTCGGTGGGGTGGACGATCGTGCCCGCCACGCAGTTCCACGACTTCGCCGAGATGGTGGCGAGCTGGACCGAGCAGGACGGGGTCGCCACGATCGCGCCGCTGCTCGTGCAGCCGATCGCGCCCGCCGACATCGCCGACGTCCTCGCCGAGGTCGCCACGGGGGAGCCGCGCGGCCGCTACGTCGACGTCGCGGGCCCGGAGCCGCAGGACCTCGTCGACATGGCCCGGCGCACCCACGAGGCCCGCGGCCGCCAGGTGACGCTGCGGCCGACCTGGTCGGGCATCTTCGACAACGGCATGGCGGGCGACGTCCTGCTGCCCGGCGCCGACGCGCGCATCGCGCCCACCACGTTCGACGAGTGGCTCGCGAAGTTGTGAGCGCGTCGATGAGTCGCGGGTCCGGTGGGAGTCTCATCCACCATGACGACCCCTGCGCCGACGACCCGTACGCTCTCGACCCCTGAGGTCGACCTCGTCCACGACGTCCGCGGCCCGCTGCCACCGGCCGACGGGCGCCCGCCGCTGCTCCTGATCGGCCAGCCCATGCAGGCCGACGGCTTCGCGACGCTGGCCTCCCACCTCCCGGACCGCACGGTGGTCACGTACGACCCTCGCGGGCTCGGCCGCAGCACGCGAAAGGACGGCCGCACCGACCACCGGCCCGAGGTGCAGGCGGGCGACCTCCACGCCCTCGTGCAGGAGCTCGGTGCCGGACCGGTCGAGGTGTTCGCGAGCAGCGGGGGCGCGATCACGGCCCTCGCGCTCGTGGCCGCGCATCCCGGCGATGTCACCACGTTGGTGGCGCACGAGCCGCCGCTCATCCCGGTGTTGCCGGACACGGCGGCCGCCGAGCGGGCCAGGGCAGGGTTCCGCGACGCGTACGAGGCAGGCGGGTTCGGTGCCGGCATGGCGGCGTTCATCGCGATGACCTCGTGGGAGGGCGAGTTCACCGAGGAGTACTTCGCGCAGCCCCCGGCCGATCCCGCTGCGTTCGGGCTGCCGGTCGAGGATGACGGCAGCCGCGACGACCCACTGCTCTCCGACCGGTCGTGGGCGGTCAGCAGCTACCGGCCCGACGTGGCCGCGCTCGTCGCCGCGCCGACGCGGGTCGTGATCGCCGTCGGCGAGGAGACCGGCAACACGTTCACCGGGCGCACCGCCGAGGCCACCGCCGCGCTGCTCGGCCAGGAGGCCACCGTGTTCCCGAGCCACCACGGCGGCTTCGCGGGGGGTGAGTTCGGCTACGTGGGCAAGCCCGAGGAGTTCGCACGCAGGCTGCGAGAGGTGCTTGACAAGGCCTGATCGGCTACGCGCCGGTGAGGTGCTTGGTGCTGCGCCGGAACGCCCAGACGACGAGGAGCGCGCCCAGCACCGTCAGCGGGGTGCCCATCACGACCCTGGCGACGCCGAGCCCTCCGGTGCTGTCGGCGAGGTAGAGCCACTGCTGCACCGCGAAGCGGGAACCGAACACGACCGCGGCGGCGAGCGTGGCGACGTCGTGCGCGCGCAGCACCGCCCGGTCGGCGCGCCAGGCGTGCCTGCCGCCGTGCAAGGCGTTCCACACGATCCCGGTCACCGGGCGGCGGGCCAGCACCGACCCGAGCGTGGCGGCGAAACCGGCGAGCGACACCCAGATCCCGATCACGAAGAAGTCCTTCGCCGACCCGGTCCAGGCCACGATGCCCACGGTGACCGCGACCCCGATCACGCTCCCGATCGCCGACGTGAAGCGTTCCCGGCGCAGCAGCCGGTAGCCGGTGAGCGCGAGCCCGACCGCGATCGAGACCACGATCGTCGTCTGCAGCGGCAGGAACGCGTTCGCCGCGACGAACACGACCACCGGGATCGTCGAGTAGACGAACCCCTTCGGGCCGCCCATCTGGGCGAGCAGCGGTGGGCGCTTCCCGACGGCGGGCAGGGACACGGTGGGGGTGTCGTCGCCATTCGCACGGTGGTACGGGGGCTGCTGCGTCACGGTCATTCCGTCCTCCCGGGTGGTGTACGGCGGTGGGGTCAGGGAAGTCCGTGCCGCAACGGCACACTCAAGGGCCGTCCAGGGTGACTCGCGTCACGCCGTGTGGCCGGTTGACCGTGCCGCTGCGGCACGGTGTGGACTGGCCCCATGGCCTGGAGTACGCGGGAGATCGCCGAGCTCGCCGGCACGAGTCTGCGGGCGGTGCGGCACTACCACGAGGTCGGTCTGCTGGAGGAGCCCGAGCGGCGCGCCAACGGCTACAAGCAGTACGGCGTGGCCCACCTCGTCCGGCTGCTGCGGATCAAGCGCCTCGTCGACCTGGGGTTCCCGCTCTCGCAGATCGCTGCCATGGGCGATGCCGACGACAACGTCCAGGACGCCGTGCGCGCTCTCGACGCTGAACTCGCCGCCACCATCGAACGGCTCCAGCGGGTCCGCGTCGAGCTCGGGTTGATCCTGCGGCACGGCGGCCCGACCGACCTGCCCCCGCCGCTCGCCGCCGCCACCGCGGAGGCGCAGATGTCCCACGCCGACCGTTCTCTCGTCATGGTCATGACGAGGCTGCTCGGGCCGCGCAGCATGCAGGCCTACGCGGACATGATGCGGGAGTTGCCCGCCGACCCGACGGACCGTGAGTTCAGCGACCTGCCTGCGGACGCCGACGAGGAGACCCGCCGCGACCTCGCAGAGCGCATGGTGCCCCGCATCCGCACGGTCTACGCCAGGTATCCGGAGCTGGCCGCCCCGCACCTCGACGCTCCTCGCGGCGAGCGCTTCGTCACCGAGACCGCCGGGCAGGCGATGCGCGAGCTCTACAACCCCGCCCAGCTCGACGTGCTGGTGAAGGCAGGCACGCTGCTGGGCGGGACCCCGCGCCCGAGTCGTAGCATCGTCGGGCGTGCGAACCCATCCGCTCTGGCGCCCGTACGAACTGCCCGGCGACGAGGAGATCGCCCGAGCCCGGGTGCGGCCGCACGTTCCGGAGCCGGTGGAGGTGGTGGCTCCTGATCCGGGCTGGCCCGCGGCGTTCCAGCGGCTGCGCGAGCGGATCAGCGAGGCGCTCGGGCCGGTCGCGCTGGAGATCGAGCACGTCGGTTCGACGTCGGTGCCGGGGCTGTGGGCCAAGCCCGTGATCGACGTCGACCTGGTGGTTCCCGACTCCGGCGACGAACCGGCGTACCTGCCGGCGCTGGAGGCGGCCGGGTTCGAGCTGCGGGGCCGGGAACCGGAGTGGGAGCAGCACCGCTTTCTCCGAGGTCTCGATCCGACCTCCAACATCCACGTGTTCTCCCCGGGGGCGCAGGAGTCGCGGCGGCAGCGCCGCTTCCGCGACTGGCTCGTCGCGCACGCCGACGACCGTGCTGCCTACGCCGACCTGAAACGCTCACTCGCCCAGCAGGGCTTCACCGACGTCATGCAGTACAACAACGCCAAGGCCGGCCTGATCTACGACATCTACGAGCGGATCTTCCTCTCGGACCCGGCGGTCCCGCACGACCCGCATCCGCGAGCCTGAGGAGCGTGATCCGCATAACTTAGGTGAGGCTCACCTATCTCGACTACGTTGGATCCGTGCCGGCGACGGATCGGGGTAGGCGGATGCGAGCACTGCGAGTGGCGGTCATCGGGGCGGGTCCGGCGGGGATCTACACCGCCGACACCTTGCTGAAGGCGGACCGGCCGGTCGAGGTCGACGTATTCGAGCGGCTGCCGGCACCGTTCGGGCTCGTCCGCTACGGGGTGGCACCGGACCACCCGCGCATCAAACAGGTCGTCCACGCCCTTCACCGGGTGCTCGACCAGCCCGGCGTCCGGCTGTTCGGCAACACGCGGTACGGGGTCGACCTCACGCTCGCCGACCTGCGAGCGCACTACGACGCCGTCGTCATGGCCACCGGCTGCGAGCGCGACCGCGATCTCGACCTGCCGGGCGTCGACCTGCCCGGCAGCCACGGCGCCGCCGAGTTCGTCGCCTGGTACGACGGGCACCCGGACGTGCCGCGGAGCTGGCCGCTCGATGCCGAACGGGTGGCCGTGATCGGGGCGGGCAACGTCGCGCTGGACGTCGCGCGGGTGCTCGCGAAGCACGTCGACGACATGACGGCCACGGAGATCCCGGACGCGTCGCTCCGGCGCTGGCCGCAACCGGGCCACCGACGTGCACGTGTTCGCCCGCCGCGGGATCGCCCAGGCCCGCTTCACCCCGATGGAGCTGCGCGAGCTCGACCACGTGCCGGGCGTGGAGATCGTCGTCGATCCCGCCGACGTGGAGCTCGACGACGCGTCGATCGCCGCGGCGCGGTCGAGCAAGCAGACGCAGATGGTGGTGCGGACGCTGCAGGACTGGGCCCTGCGGGACCGGCGTGATCGTCCGCGCCGGCTGCACCTGCACTTCCTGCACCGGCCGGTGCAGGTGCTGGGCAGCGACCGCGTGACCGGGCTGCGCTTCGAGCGCACCGAGTTCGACGGCGCGGGTGGCGTGCGGGGGACCGGCCTGTTCACCGAGCACCCGGTGGAGACCGTCTACCGTGCCGTCGGCTACACGGGCAGCCACCTCGACGGGCTCCCGTTCGACCACGACGCGGGTCGCGTCCTGGAGCTCGACGGGTCGCTGCTGCCGGGCGTCTACGCCGTCGGGTGGATCAAGCGCGGGCCGGTCGGCCTCATCGGGCACACCAAGGGCTGCGCCCTGGAGACGGTGGGCAGCCTGCTCGCCGACGCCGACGGGCTGGTGGCGGCTCCGCACCGCGACCCGGGGGCGATCGAGGAACTGCTCGCGGACCGCGGGGTCGCCCACACGACGTGGGACGGCTGGCTGCGGCTGGACAAGCACGAACGGCGGCCAGGCGAGGAGCGGGGTCGCGAGCGGATGAAGGTCGTGCCCCGTGCGGAGATGCTGGCGATCTCCCGCCCGACCTGAGCGGGCCGCGGACATGGACGGACGTGCCGAGCGGGGTGGGCCGGGCGCGGCCGAGCGCGCGCGGACGGTGCTGGCGTGCGCCCCGGCGCTCGACGTCGTCGTCGACGGCCCGGGGACGGATGTGGTGGCCGTGCACGCGGTGCAGCTCGACGGGACCCTCGTCCTCCTGGTGCCGGCCGACGGGTCGCTGGTGTGCCGGGTCGCCGCCGGCCCGGTGCCGTGCACCGTGCACGCGGCGCGGGTGACGTCGGTGCCCTCCCCCGATCGCGTGGTCGACCGCGTCGCCGTCCGCGGCCTCGTGCGCCTCGAGGACGACGTCCCGGCCGGCATCGACGCCCTCCTCACGGCCCATCCGGGAGACCCCGACGTCGTCCTGCGCCCCGACGCTTCCGCGCTTCTCCGGGTGGACGTGCGCGCGGTGGCGGTCGACGGCGTGCCGATCAGCGCGGGCGAGTACGCGGCGGCGGCCTGCGATCCGATCGCGCCCACCGGTGACCGACTGGCCGCGCACCTCGCTGCCGTGTACTCCGCCGAGGTGCGGGACCTGGCGTCGTTGCTCGACGACGCCACCGTGCGCGCGGCGCGGTCGGTCGCCCCGATCGCGATCGACAGGTTCGGGATCACGCTCCAGGTGCTCTCGGCCGACGGGTTCCGGCGGGCGCGGCTCGACTTCCCGGTCGCCGTGCGGAGCGCCGACCAGCTGTGGGTGGCGATCCACGCGCTCCACCTGCGTGCGACCCGGCTCAACAGGTCGTGATCCAGCGCGTCAGATCCTGGCGGGCACCCCGACCGAGGCGAGGAGGTGGTGGACGCGGCGTTCGATCTCGTCGCGGATCGGCCGGACGTCCTCGACGCCCTTGCCCGCGGGGTCGTCGATGTCCCAGTCCTCGTAGCGTCGACCGGGGAAGACCGGGCAGGCGTCGCCGCAGCCCATGGTGATGACCACGTCGGCGGCGCGGACGATCTCGTCGGTCCACGGCTTGGGGTACTCACCGGAGATGTCGATGCCCCGCTCGGCCATGGCGGCGATGGCGGACGGGTTGATCCGCCCGGCCGGATCGGAACCGCCGGACCAGGCGACCGCACGCTCGCCCGCGAGGTGGGTGAAGAACCCGAGCGCCATCTGGGAGCGGCCGGCGTTGTGGGTGCACAGGAACAACACGATCGGCACCCCGCTGTCCTGCTTGCCTTCGACCTTCGCCAGTGCACTCAACCTCTGGCGGGCGAAGCGCTCGGCCAGCAAGGCAGGTAGTTCAGAACGACGGCCCGCCCCGCGAACTCGTCGTAGCTGCTGTACAGGAATCGTTCGATGGTCTCGACGCCGAAGACACCCTCGAACCGGCGGCGCAGGTTGGACGCCGCCGTCCTGAGTGCGATTTGTTGGTCGATGGACAGGTCCGGTCGGTGCCGGCTCACGCGCACGATGCTCTCCTCAGGTCGGAGTCGGGTCGGTGGAGCGGATCGCCGGGGCGAGCCGGCCGATGCGTTCGGTCAGTTCGTCGACGGCGCGGTCGAACGCGGCGTCGTCGCCGCGGCGTGCCGGATCGGGGACCGACCAGTGCAGCCGGTCGGGACCAGGACCGAGTTCCTCGTGGGCGGCGTCGCACACGGTGATGACGACGTCGTCGGGGTGCAGCACGTCATCCACGTGACGGGGGGTGGCGGGCGTGAGCCGCAGCCGGTGGCGGGCGGCGGCGGCCACGGCGCCGGGGTGGACGGCCGGCGCGGGGTGAGTGCCTGCCGAGGTGGCGGACACCTCGCTCGCGGTCTCCCAGATCGCGGTGGCGAGCTGGGAACGAGCAGAGTTCTCGGTGCAGACGAAGACGACCCGGATCGGGTTGTGGATCGTTGCGTTGCGGGCCGCTGTGGGTGGCAGCGTCTCGAGCGACGCCGGTGCGAGGCGCAGGTAGCTGCGCCGTCGATCGCCCTCGGAGCGGTGCCGGTTGATCACCCCTGCCCGCTCGAGCACGCGGACGTGGTGGGCCAGCAGGTTGGACGGCATGTCCAGCAGGCGCTGCAGTTCCGAGGGTGAGGCCTCGCCGAGGGTCAGTGCGTCGACGATCGCCAGTCGCCCGGGGTCGCCGAGGGCCGCGTGCACCGCGGCCCGGCGCTGCAACAGCTGGTCAATTTCCATTGACTCAATGATGGCTGAGTAATCGTCCTGGTGTCAACGGCGAACATGCATCGATGGACGTCGATTGACCTGATCATCGATGTGCGTCGATACTTCATGGAGTACCGAGCGGCGTCGACGGAGGAGGGCACGTGACCGAGCAGCGCGGAACCCACGAGCGGGAATCGATCCGGGAGGCGGTGCAGCTCCGCTATGCCGCGGCCGCGACCAGGTCCGGAGCGGGGGAGCACGAGCAGGCCCGGGCCGTCGAGGCTGCGGGCTGCTGTGGCCCGGACGCAGGCTGCGGGCCGGTCGACGTCGCGTTCGGTGGGCAGCTCTACGACCCCGTCGAGGCGGCAGGCGTCCCCGACGGAGCCGTCGCGGCATCGCTGGGGTGTGGCGTGCCCACTGCCGTCGCGATCTGCAGCCCGGAGAGGTGGTGCTGGACCTCGGGTCGGGGGCGGGTGCGGACGTCCTGATCTCCGCCCGCCGCGTCTCCCCGGGCGGCGGGTGTACGGGCTGGACATGACACCGGAGATGCTCGATCTGGCGCGCCGCAACGCCGCCGAGGCCGGGGTGGACAACGTCGTGTTCCTGCAGGGGTACCTGGAGGAGATCCCGCTGCCCGCCGCCTCCGTCGACGTGGTGATCTCCAACTGCGTGATCAACCTGGCGGCGGACAAGCGGGTCGTACTCCGGGAGGCGGCCCGGGTGCTGCGCCCCGGCGGGCGGTTCGCGGTGTCCGACGTGCTCGCCGACCCGGACATGGACCCCGCGGTCCGCGCCGACCTCGACCAGTGGACCGGCTGCGTCGCCGGAGCGCTCACCCGCGGCGACTTCGAACGGGCACTCACCGAGGCCGGGCTGACGGAGGTCGACGTGATCGAGTCCCACCGCGTCCACGAACACGCGGCGTCGGCCGTCATCCGGGCGCGCAAACCGGAGGCGACCGAGGACGCGCACGGCTGATCGCACCACACGTCCGTCGTGGTCGCGCAGCATCTCCTCGCGCGCCCACCGGAGCGCGTGCGTCAGTGAACGGCCAGGTAGTCGCCGTGCTCCAGGTCGTCGAGCAGCGTCGGGTGGGTGGGCGACCAGCCGAGCAGTTCCTGGGTGTGCGCGCTGGAGGCGGGCGCGTCGACGCCGTAGACCGTGGCCATGAACGGGCTGTCGAAGTGCGTGGTGGCCTCGTCCGTGGTGAGTGGGACCGCGGGCAGGCCGAGGCCCCGGGCGATCGTCTCCGCGATGCTCTTCATCGTGACGCCGCTCTCGGCCACCCCGTGCAGCACGCTGCCCGCGGGAGCCTTCTCCAGGGCCAGGCGGAACAGGATCGCTGCATCGAGTCGGTGCACCGCGGGCCACCGGTTGCCGCCGTCGCCGACGTAGGCCGACATGCCGCTCTTCCGCGCCGTGGCGATGAGCATGCCGATGAAGCCGTGGTCCCCGGGGCCGTGAACGGTCGGCGCGAGACGGACCACGCTGCCGCGTACTCCCCGCGCGGCGAGGCACGCTTGCTCACCCGGGATCCGGAAGCTCGCGAGCCCGGAGGGGTCGGGCTCGTCCTTCTCCGTGCTCTCCCGCCCCTCGGGCATCACCAGGGTGCCCGAGGTGCTGACGAGCGGCTTGCCCGAGTGTTCCAGTGCGCGGCCGAGCGTCTCGATCGCGATCCGGTCCCTCCTCGCCATGTCCTCGGGGTCGGCGAAGTCGCCGCCGAAGGCCATGTGCAGGACGCCGTCGGCGGCTTCGGCGCCGCGGCGCAAGCTGTCGAGGTCGTCAAGGGAACCGCGATGCGGTGTGGCGCCCAGTGCTGCCAACCGGGCGGCGGCGGTATCCGAGCGCGCCAGACCGGTGACGGTGTGACCGGCCGCGACGAGCCCGGCGACGACCGTGGGGCCGGTCAGACCTGAGCCGCCGGTGACGAAGACGTGCATGGGACACCCTCCCGTTCACTGCTGTGGTCGGCGCGGCGTAGCGCCAGTGACTGACTCTACGCGTAGCGTCAGTCACTGGCACAACATGACGCCAGTCACTGGCGCGAAGCGGTAGGGTCGGCGTGTGCCACGAAGCGGAGCGGAAGCGCGGCGCCGCCTTCAGACGGCGGCCCTGGAGCTGTACCGGGAACGCGGGTTCGACCAGACCACCACGGCCGAGATCGCCGCCCGGGCCGGCGTCAACGAGCGCACGTTCTTCCGGCACTTCCCGGACAAGCGCGAGGTGCTCTTCGGCGGCGAACCCGAGGTGCGCGCCGCACTGGAGCAGGCGGTGGCCGAGGCGCCCGACGAGCTGCCGCCGCTCGAGATGCTCCTCTGGGCCTTCCGGAAGGTCGAGCCGATCCTCGAGGCAACCGCTCGTTCGCCGCACCGCGCCGAGCGGTGATCGCAGCGACACCGGCACTTCGCGAACGTGAGCTGGCCAAGCACGCCTCGCTCGCCGACGCCGTCGCCCAGGCGCTGCGGCAGCGGGGTGTCCCCGATCCGCTGGCCGCCCTGGCCGCACGCACCGGCTGGACCGCCTACCAGCACGCCGTGCACGCCTGGATCGACCGCCCCGCACGAAGCCTGGACGTACATCTCCTGGAAGCGTTCGACGCCCTCCGCGCCCTTTCGTCGGCGCGCGCGAAACCTGACGCGGCTGGGTCGGCACTCAGGCGGGCACGGCCGGCCCACCACCGTCACGGCGGCCGCCAGGTGTTCGGCGAAGTGCCGTTCGATGGCGCGGTAGAGCCGGATGCGGTTCTCGGGGTTGTCGAAGCCGTGGCCCTCGTCCTCGGCCAGGAGGTACTCGACGGGGACCCCGCGGCAGGTAGAGCATGAAGCGCGGGTCGTCGGTCCAGTAATAGGTGGTGATCCCGCGGCGCGCGTCGTGCGTGACGCACACCGCCTCGGAATGATCCTGGTCGATACCGCGGACCCACACGTTGCGCCGTCCGTGGACCGGCGCCAGGTAGGCGATCCGGGTGCGTCCGGGGAGATCGTGGGAAAGGCGAACTCCCGGTCGGCGAAGAACTCCTCGAGATCGACCAGGTCGGTCGTGATGGTCATCGGGTGCTCCGGGTCGGCTGCCACGGAACGAGCAGACACCGTGCCGGAGCGGCACAGTCAACAGCGCTGACCCTTCCGGGTGCCGGGGTGGTTCGAGCTGCTTATGCTCGACGTCATGACGAACACCCGGAGGGCGACGATCGGTCGGCCGCGGGAGTTCGACGTGGACGAGGCCCTCGAGCGCGCGATGGTGGTGTTCTGGGAACAGGGCTACGAGGGGGCCAGTCTCACCGACCTGACCGCGGCGATGGGCATCACCCGCACGAGCATGTATGCCGCCTTCGGCAACAAGGAAGACCTGTTCCGCAAGGCGTTGGACCGCTATTCCGCCGGACCGGCCGGTTATGTGGTGCGAGCGCTCGAGGAACCGACCGCCCGAGAGGTGGCCGCGGCGTTCCTGCACGGCGGAGTCGACACCACCACCGATCCCGATCGGCCACACGGGTGCCTCACCGTCCAGGGCGCTCTGGCCGCGGCACCCGCCGACCACGCCATCCGGGATGCTCTGTCCGATTGGCGCAACAATGCCTGCGCCCGCCTGCACGACAGGTTTCAGCGCGCCAAGGACGAAGGGGACCTGCCGCCGACGTCCGAACCGGCACTACTCGCCAGGCTGGTCGCGACCGTGGCATCCGGGATCGCAGTCCAGGCCGCGGGCGGCGCGGGCCGCGACGAATTGCACCGGGTGGTTGACGCCGCGCTGCAGAGCTGGCCGCTCGCCTGACGGATTTCCCCGGGCGGCTATGACGCGCAGGGTGTCGAGAGGTGGGCGTCCACGGCGATCCGCTCGTTCTCGACGGATTCCTCGCCCGGCCTCAACGCTCGCTCCCGACTCCTGATCCCTCGCCGTTCGGCGATGGACCCGGACGGGTCGAGGCCGTCGGCGGGAGACGTAACCCCCGCGTCGCGGCAGCGCTCGGGCGCGACCCGTGGCCGCGGCGTCTCCGGCCCGAGGCGGCCCGCGGACGGCGCACCCTGATGTTCACCCATCGATCACTTGTCAGACGTCGGAGCGATCGACGGCCGTCGCCTCTGCCCTTCAACATCATCTGTGGCTGCCTCCCCGGGGTGCTGCCGGTTGCTGAATCCTCGCAACGGGTGGACTCGTGGGAGACGGTGCGAGTGGAGCGGCGTAGGCCGACCCCACGTCGCTGGCCTCAGGCGCGACGTGCGGCGGAGCCCGTGTTTTCGCACCTCGTAGCGGTGAGCGGCATCGCCCGCGAGTCTTTCTGGTTCTTCCCCTTCTGTCGTCCGCGTGCAGCGGCGAAACCTCTGGAGTGTCCGTCATGGGTCAGGTGTCGGTGTGCGAGGGCGAGGCCGTTGGCCTCTCCTCGACTGCTGACATCGTTCCCGTGCGGTTGCGTCTCTCCGCGCTCGACTGCGCGCTGGGGGTCGTCCGGTGGGTGCTCGTGGTCGCCGGCGCCGTCGTGGTGATGTGGCTCGGGTCGGCGTTCCTGACGGCGACCTCGGCTGCCGCTGCGGTTCCGGTCGTCCAGGCGAGCGTCGTCAAAATGAGCATGGCCCGGAGCGGCGGTCTCCGGCCGGCCGGTGGCGGCGATTCCGACTCGGGCTCGGGTGGCAAGAAGTCCGAGAAGAAGGACAAGAAGAAGGACAAGAAGTCAGAGAAGAAGTCGGGCAAGAAGTCCGACAAGTCCGAGAAGAAGAAGTCTGACAAGAAGGACAAGGAGTCGGACGGCAAGAAGTCCGAGAAGTCGGACGACAAGAAGTCCGAGAAGTCGGACGACAAGAAGTCCGAGAAGTCGGACGACAAGAAGTCCGAGAAGAAGTCGGGCAAGTCGGACGACGAGAAGTCCGAGAAGAAGTCGGGCAAGTCGGACGACGAGAAGTCCGAGAAGGAAAAGAAGGGCAAGTCCGAGAAGAAGTCCGACGACAAGGACGAGAAGTCCGAGAAGAAGTCGGACAGCGGGAAGGGTGGCGACGAGTCCGACGGCCCGCGTTCGGGCGAGTCGGAGGATCGTGAGCAGTCGGCCGACGAATCCGGCAACCGTGACTCGGACAGGAAGCGTGACCGCACCGACGACTCGCGGCGGACGTCGGATCACCGGGATTCCGACGAGGAACGGGGCGATCGCGCACGGTCGGAGTCGACCCGGCAGGGCGACGACGAGTCCGACGAATCGGGCCGGGGGTCGCGGGCGAGCAGCTCGGAATCCGGGAACGACGAGTCCGCGGACGCCGGGAACGACGGATCCGAGAAGCGCGACACCGCGACCGGTGACACCGAGACCCGTGGAGCCGCCGACGAGTCCGCAGCGGACGAGGAGTCCGGGAACGACGCTCGGGCCATCCCGGCCGGTGCTCACGACGAGGAGCGCGGCGACAAGAAGGCCGCTTCCGACAAGAAGGCCGACAAGAAGGCCGGCGCCGACAAGCAGGCCGACAAGAAGGCCGGCGCCGACAAGCAGGCCGACAAGAAGGCGCGGCCGACGAGAAGGACGAGAAGGCCGCCGAGAAGCGCAGCGCCGACGAGACCGCCGACGAGACCGCCGACGAGACCGCGGACGAAAGCGCGGACGAGAGCAGGGTCGCAGACGCCGAGTCGGCCGAACCGGAGCGCAGCCCCACGCGGAAGCGTGAGCCGGCGCGGGACTCCGGGACCGACGACTCCGGCACCAGCGGTGCCGTGGAGCACGACGAGAGCGTGACCCGCGCGGCCGACGGCGACTCGACCACGCAGCGGGCACGGCGGGCCGCCGCGCGCGGGGAGTCCGTCGACGAGGACTCCGGGCCGCGCCGGAAGCAGGCCGGGGGATCGCGTGATCGGCGGGACGCCGACGACGCGGACGGACATGAGGTGCTGACGCGCGTCGCCAGGGCTCTCGACGACGACGCCGACCGCGAGGCGCCGGACGACGAAGCCGGTGACGACACCGCCGGGGACGACTCGTCCGACGACGATCGGGACGAGAAGCGCCGCTCCGTGCAGCGCGCCGTGGATGTGGCGCGCAAGGTCCTGGACGGCGATGGGGACGGGGGACACCGCCCGCGCGGTGCGTGATTTCGTGGACGAGGCGGTCGACGGGGCCGAGCGGAAAGCGCGCAAGGCCGTCGACGGGAAGAAATCGGAGAAGGGCGTGCACCGGGCCGTCGAGGAGGTCCGGGACGCGCTGTCGACGGCGTCCGACGACGAACCCGCCGCGGACCGGCCCACGACCGCCACGCTGAAGGCGGCGGACGACGGCGAGCGGGCGAGCGCCCGGAAGTCCGAGGGGACGACGCGATCGGCGCGGCGGGTGAAAGCCGCCCCGCGGGCGCCGCCGACGGACGAGATCGAGGCCGCGGTCCTGCGGGCGTCGGGAGCCGACGAGGAGCGCCGCGAGAAGCGCGCCGACGACGAGAAGCGCGACGAGGACGACGACAACGAGAACGAGCGCGACGACTCCGACGGCCACTACGTCGACGGCGAGTGGGTCGAGTACGACGACTCCGAGGAGAACACGGAGAAGGTCCTCGAGGACCGGATCGACGTCGACAACAGCGCGGAGAAGCTCGAGGAGACGAAGAAGAAGGTCGGGTCCGGGAAGGCGAGCAAGGCCGACTACGACAAGCAGGCCGCGGAGCACGAGAAGGCCGAGCGGGAGTACGAGTCCGGGCGCGCGACGCTGTCCGAGGACCGGGCCGAGCTGGTCGACGAGGTCGTCGACGGGCACCGGGAGCTGTCGGAGCGTGAGAAGGAGCTGGCGGCCGAGGAGAAGAAGGTCTCCGACGGCAAGGCCGGCAAGAAGGCCCATGATCGCAAGGTTGCGGAGTACGAGTCGCAGCGCGACGAGGTCTACGAGGCCACCGACGAGCTGATGGACGCCACCGGGAACGACACCGACGCGGTGTCCGAGGACGACCTCGACGGTGAGGGTTCGGTGTCCGGCTGCGGGTCGAGCGGTGTGTTCGTCGAGTGTGGTGCCGCGAGCGAGGACTCCGAGGGCAACCGCGACTCCGATCGGTGGGTCGGGCTGTCGGGTGTGTCCTCGGGAGGTGGTGCGTCGTCCAGATCGGGCGGCAACGAGGCGTCCGCGTCGTGCGACACGTCCGGTGGCGGGGGCTGCCGGAGCAGCGCCTCCAGCCGGAAGAAGGACGGGGACGCCGACGGTGCCACCCGGGCGTCGGCCCGCTGTACCGGGGAGTGCGAGGAGCGTTCCCGGGCGACCCCGGACGAGGCGTCGGCGGAGTGCGAGAGCGCGAGCGGCACGTGTGAGAGCAACAGTTCTGGGAGTGGGCGCGACGATCGCGCTGCCGCGGCGAGCACGAGCCGCGAGGACGCGCCCGACCGTGAGGAGCTCGGGACCGGCAGTGGCACCGGCAGCGGGTCGGCGAGCTGCCGGGGTGGGAACTGCGCGACGTCGAGCTCGGTGGAGCTGGACGAGGCCGGCGAGGTCCGCGCCGAGGCGGAGACGGAGTGTGGCGCGGGCTGCACCGGTTCGGCCGCCAGCTCGACCGGGGCCGACCACCAGGCCGGCGCCGGGACGGCAGCGCCGACGGCCGCGAAGAAGGGCCCGAGGTCGAGCACCAAGGCCACCGCGGACTGCGCGGTCGACGGCGGCGGGTGCCGCGCCGTCTCCGAGTCCGATGCCGAGGGTTCGGCCGACGAGGTCGACACCGCGAGCGCCGCCACCGTCGAGGTCGACTGCGACGCCGCGAACTGCTCCGGCCGCGGGACGAGCACCACCAGCGGTTCCGCGAGCGGGACGCAGGAGGGCGCGTCCCGGGTCAGCACCGGAACGGCGTCCTGCGAGGTCCGTGGCGGCGGGTGCGACGCGGAGAGCGGCACCCGCACCGACACCTCGATCGAGGAGTCCGAGAACGAGGTGGGTCCGGTCCGGTTCGCCGTGCTGTCCGACGGGGACGCCTCGGCGTCCAGCTCGGCGGGCGCGAGCGTGGACTGCGATGACGCCGCGGGGTGCACGGGCACGGCCACCGGTGCGACGACCGGGAAGGTGACCGGCGCCGCGACTGCGGGCGGTGCCGCGCCGGTGCGCACGACGAGCGCGTCCACGCGCTGCACGACCGCGGCGGGTGGGTGCGACACCGCGGCGACGTCCGAGGTGAGCGACGAGGTGGCCGAGGTCGGGGAGTCCGTCGGCCGCCGGGCGGGCGCAGCACTGGGGCAGCCGGGCCGTGCGCTGTCGGCGTCGAGCACCGCCGACGCAGGCGCCGAGTGCGGCGTCGTCGCGTGCCGCGGTTCCGGCGAGGCCCGGACCACCGGCGCGGCGTCCGGGGACGTCACCGGGGTGCGCGACAGCACGGGCAGCTCGAGCTGCACCGCCCACGGCGACGGCGGCGGATGCGGGAGCTCGGCGGGTACCGCGGTGTCCGACCGGGACCCGGCCGCGGGCGGCACCGTGCCCGGCGTGGCCGCGGTGTCCGGACCGGTGAGCGTGTCGATCGCGTCGGCGGCCGTGCACTGCTCCGGCGGCGCCGGGACGTGTGGTGGCACGGCCGAGTCGTCGACCAGCGCGCGCGACACCGCGGTGTCGCCGCACGCGCGGGGCACGAAGGCGACCGCGGAGTGCTCGGTCACCGGCGGTGGTTGCTCGGGGGAGACCAGCTCGTCCGCGTCGTCGGCGCCCGACTTCGTGGCGGTCGACCCGGCGACCGGGCTCCCGCTGCCGGGCCAGCCGACCAGCGGGCCGTCGTCCGTGGCGTCGTCCTCCGGCAGCGTGGTGTGCGCGGCGGGCACGGCGTGCTCCGGGTCGGTGCGGACGTCGACCTCCGCCTGGGACGGGGCGGTCGCGGGCGGAGCGCCGCGCACTCCACCGGTGAGGCGAGCTGCGCCGGTGGCACCGCCGGGTGCCAAGCCTCCTCCGTCTCCACCGCCTCCACCGGTTCCGGGGCGGCGCTGGCCCTGTCCGGCGGCAGCCGGTGAACCGGGCGCGGCTGACGCCCGGCCCGTCGGCGGCCTCCGCCGCAGGCGCGGTGGTTGCCTGCGCGGGCGGTGACGTCTGCAACGGGCGTGCGTCCAGCGCGGCGACGGCGACCGACCCGGTCGTGTCGGCCGACCCGCGGGGCTCGCGCAGCACGGGAACGTGCGAGGGCGTGACCGGCGGTGCGTGCCAGGCCGTGACGAACTCCGGCGCCTCGTCCGGGCCGGACGCGAACACCATCCTGCCGCTCGTGCAGGCGAGCTCGACCGCGAACGCCACGGTCTCCGAGGACGAGGTCGGCTCGCGCGGCGAGCAGTCGGGCGACGAGCAGCAGCAGGGCGGCGCCGCCGACCAGCAGCCGGGCATGCCGGCCGGACCGACGGCGCCGGGTTCGAGCGCGAACTCCGGTGGCCCGACCGTTCCTGGTGCCTCCAGCTGGACGATGGCGTCGGCGGTGCTCGACTGTGCCGGCGGGTCGGGGGGTTGCGTGGGCACCGCGCGGACCTCCGCCACCGGCGACGAGGGTCCGTCGGCCATGAACGGTGCCGGCACGGCGCGCGGGCCACCGGCCGCGACCGGAACCACCAGCTCCAGTGGCAGCTGCGCGAGCACGCAGAGCGGCTGCCTCGTCCAGACCACCAGCGAGTCCCAATCCGGCCAGGTCGTGGCCGACATCGTCGCGGAGGACCGCAACACCGCCGCCGAGCAGGCGCGCCAGGAGGCCCTCGAGGCCCAGGCCGCAGCCCGGGACGCCGCGGAGGTGGCCGCCCGCCCGGGCGCGACCGCAGCACAGCGCAAGGCCGCCGCCGACGCCGCGAAGACCGCGGCCGACGCGCGGAAGGCCCACACCGAGTTCGCGAAGCTGGCCGCCACGCCGGTCACGGACGCTCCCGCGACGATGTCGCGGTCGAGCGCCGCCGCGCAGTGCGAAGGCCCGGCGTGTCGTGCCTCGACCACCGGTGCCACGGACGGCACCGGGGGCCGCGCCGGCACCGCGGCCCGGTGCGTCGCCGCCGCGAGCGGCTGCGTCGTCACCAGCGACGCCACCGCCACCGCCGAGCGCGATTCGGGCCTCACCAGTGGCGAGGGCGAGAAGGCCAGGCCGATCCCGGGCTCGTCCGCGTCGCGGAGGCGAGCTCCCAGCTGCTCTGCCCGGAGGCCGGCTGCACCGGCACGGTGACCGGATCGTCCTCGGCGGCCGCCGGGACCGGCGCGGAGCGCAGCACCAGCACCGCCACCGGCTCGTCCCGGTGCGACGGCACCACCGCGTGCCTGGCACAGATCACGGCGAGCGCCTCGCGCACGACCAGCGCGCCGGATGCCGAGCCCGACGAGCGGTTCGCCCTCACCTCCGCCTCGGTCGGCGCACTCTGCGACAACGGCACCGCCGCAGGCTGCGCGACCCGCACCTCGAGCCGGACCACGGTGACGGGCGCGAAGGGCGTGAACGGCACGTCGAGCGCGACCTGCACCGCCGGTGCCTGCCACTCCGCCACCGGCGGGTTCGCCTCGAAGGACGTCGTCGAGACGACCGCGGAGTGCACCGGCACCGGCTGCCGCACCCACACCGACGGCACCGCGCAGCGCGCCGTGCCGGGCGGGATGAGCAAGGCGGCATCACGTACGGACTGCACCGCAGGCACGTCCGGGCTGTGTGCGGGTACGAGCCGGGTGGGCGCCACCGAGAACGGCACGCAGGCATCCGCGTCGTGCGCGGGCAGCGAAGGCTCGGTCTGCCGCCACAGCTACTCCTCGACGAGCTCCGCGCACAGCGCCACCGGTGGGAACGTCGCCGACTCGCACGCGCACTGCGGGGCGACCGGCGGGTCGGCAGCGGGTGGTGCGCCACCGGTGCCGCGGCGCAGACCACCGACGGGGCCGCGGTCGCGATGGCCGCCTGCCAGGGCAGCGCCGGGTCGGGCTGCTCGCACTCCTACCGCGCGCGCAGTTCGGCCGCGGCCGGCTCAGGTGGGGCGCGCGCGAACGCGAACGCCCACGGCTCGGGGTCGGGGACGTTCGGTGGCGGGTACGTCGCGACGACGGCGATGGCCGCGGCCGAGGACGGCAGCGCGCAGGCCGCGGCGTCCTGCAGCGGGTCCGCGGGCGTGCGGTGCAGCCACTCCTACAGCGCGAGCGCGTCGCGTCGGCGTCCTGGCGGCAACTGGGCCAACGCGTACGCGTCGGGTTCGGGCGGTGGCGGCACCGGCGGTGGCGGGGTGTCGGTGTCCGCGCAGGCCTCCGCGGGCCCGGGCTACGCCAACGCGAGCGCTTCCTGCTCCGGCGCGGCGAGCTGCCGGTGGGGCTACGCGGGGGAGGCGTCGAGCTCGGCCTCCTACGACGACGGCACGCACCGCAGCTGGGCGCACGCTCACGCGTCCGGCTCCGGCGGCGGGTCCGGCCCTGGCGGCGGCGGGCTGTCGGTGTTCGCCCAGGCGACCGCGGGCAAGGGGTACGCGAACGCGGTCGCGGGCTGCTCGGGGGCGTCGAACTGCTCGGCGAGCTACTCCAGCGGTGCCGAGGCGTCGAAGACGGTCGGCGGCCAGCACGCCGAGGCGTGGTCGCGCTGTTCGGGCGGCGGAACCGGCGGGTCCTGCGGCTCGTACGCGGTGGTGCAGGTCGACGCCAACACGGCGCTGGCCCAGGCGGGCTGCTCGGGCACCGGGTCCTGCGACTCGCACTACGAGACGAGCTCGCGGTCGTCCGGTTCGGCGCGGGCCTGAACGGCGACTCGGGTGCGGACTGCTCCGGCGGCGGCGCCGCGGGCGGGTACTGCGCCACCGGTTCCAAGGTCAGCTACGACGAGAAGACCGGGCAGCTGCAGGCCACCTCCTACTGCTCGACCGAGGGCGGCACCTGCTCCAAGTACGCGAACATCACCATCGACGCGTCCTTCCAGGGCGGGCAGCTGACCGCGACGGCGCGGTGCACTGCGGCGGGGCCGGGCCGGGGAGCTGCTCGGCCGTCGGGGTGGTCAAGTACCACGAGGCGAGCCTCGACGAGGAGGGGAACGAGATCCCGCCGACGCTGGTCGTCGGCACGGGGTGCGCCGTCGAGGGCGGCACCTGCTCGCAGAACGCCCAGGCCAACGCGAACATCTCCGGGGCCGACGGCAAGATCGGCGCGACCGCGGTGTCGAAGTGCGCGGGCACCACCGGCTGGTGCTCGACGATCGTCGGCGGCGGGTTCAAGGCCGACACCGGCGAGATCACCGCCTACGCCGTCTGCGACAACGGCGGCGCGACCGGCTGCACGAAGTCCGAGGCCCACCTCCACGGCGAGGTGTCCGGGCCCGGCCAGGCGAAGCCCGGCGGCGCGACGGACGGCACGCTCCACGGCAACGGCAACGCGCACTGCGTGAAGACGTCGGGCACCTGCGCGGTGGCCGGCCGGTTCGACCACGTGCCGGCCGCCACCGGCGAGGACCAGGACGGCGACGGGAAGCCGGACGAGATCCCGGCGCACGTGATCGCCCAGACCAGCTGTTTCCCCGAGGGCAGCCACTGCGCCCAGGAGTCGCACTCGTGGGGCACCTTCGACCGGGAGACCGAGCACACCAAGCACAACGGCAACGCCTACTCCGACTGCTCGGGCACCTGGGGCTCGTGCTCGACGGTCGCCTCGGTGGCCTACGACGACGCGACCGGCACGGTCACGGCGTTCGCCCAGTGCTCGACCGGGGACTCCGGCGGCACCAACTGCACCCGGTCGTCCACCCACACCTACGCGTGGGTGGACTCGCCGAACGGCGAGAACCTGAACGGCGACGGGGTGTCGGACTGCAACCAGACCGGCGGGTTCTGCTCCTCGGTGTCGTTCGCGAAGTACTACGCCGACGGCGAGCGCACCGTCACCGCCGAGAACGGCGAGGAGATCAAGCTCCCGGCGCACGTGCAGTCGGGCGCGGGGTGCAGCACCGACGGTGCCGAGGAGAACTGCAGCTTCGACTTCTCCGCGCACGGCCTCGAGGAGCTCACCGAGGACGACGGGCTGCTCGCCGCCAACGCCAGGAGCGACTGCGGCGACTCCGGGACGACCGGGTCGGGCTGGTGCTCGGTGGCGGCCGCCGTCTCGATCGACACCGAGAAGCGCCTGGCCGAGGCGACGGTCTGGTGCCAGAGCAGCAACGCGCAGGCGTGCTCGTACTCGGCGCACGTCGAGGCGTTCCAGGAGTCGGGCAAGAACAACGCCGACTCGGAGAAGAGCTGCGGCAAGGCCGCCGCGGGCAACTGCGCGCTCGCCGCATCGGCGGTGGCGGCCGGCGGCGACCGGGAGCGGCAGGGGCAGGCGCTGGCCCTCGGGTTCTGCAGCGACTCCAACAACTCCTGCCGCGGGGAGTTCAGCACCCACGTCGACTCCAACCGCGACACCCTCTCCGACTGCAAGTCCAGCGGCGGCGCCAACGGGATGTGCGTCGGGCTGGCCGTGCCCGAACACGCGCTGTCGGCGGGCCGGTTCATCGGCGACCCCGACAGCGACGACAAGCTCACGCTGAACTCGCAGGCGCCCGGTCGCGACGACGCCGAGAAGATCTGCTCGGCCAGCTCGCGGTGCGACATGCAGAAGATCGACGACGAGGCGTTCGAGGACCTCGACGGCGAGTTCTACGTGCTCGACCTGACGGAGGACAAGTCCGTCGGCCAGTGGTTCAAGAACTTCGGCCGCGACCTCGGCGATGTCGTCGTCTACGCGGTCCCCGGCCTGCTGGAGTCGGTCGGCACCGAGCTGCTGAACACCGTCAGGTACGACTTCCTCGGCGACACCGGCCTGGTCGGGGCGATCACCGGTGGCCACGTCGGCTTCGACGTTCCCGACCAGAAGGAGGGCGAGTCCGACCTCGAGTACTACACGCGGCTGTACCCGTTCACCGGGGGCGTCGCAACCGGCGCGGTCAACTTCTACGACCGGTGGCTGAAGGACGGCGGCAGCTGGGACAAGATCGGCCACGACTACTACTACGCGCCGGTCTCCACGCTCCTGGAGGACGTCGGCACGGTCGCGCTGGTCGCGGTCGGCGCCGGGGCGATCATCAAGGGCATCTCGCTGGGGGCAAAGGGTGCCAGCGCCGCATCTGCCGGTCTCAGCACGTCGATGATGTCCGGCTTCAGCACTGGGATGGTCGCGGCGCGCGGCGCGTGGGCCGCGACCCGCGTGCCGGGTCTGGACGCGGCGTTCAGCGGAACCATGCGGATCGCCGGGTGGACCGGGAAGGTCGCGCTCGCGCCCCTGACGGTGAACTTCGCGGCCGGACGCCTGGCCGCGGGCATCGTGTCGCGTGGACTGCTCAACCCGATGGCCGGGCGGATGCTCGGTGCGGCGGAGGTCGCGGCCGGCCGGGCGGGTGCCGCGTTCGAGTTCGGCCGCTACTCCGAGGGGATCGCGCTGCAGGCCCACTCGGCGCGGCTGGGCCGCATCGGTGGTGCCCTGGAGATCGGCGCGTACGCCGGGCGGGTCGTCGGCTGGGACGGGATCTTCGGCCGGACGACCATGCAGGGGCGTACCCCGGGCCTGATCGGGACGCTGCGGGCCTACAACCACCTCGGTCTGCGCTTCGGCCGTCCCCTGACGGCCGCGGAGATCGCGTCGGCGTCCGCGAACGCGTCGGCGCGGGCGTTCGCCCCCGACGCGCTCGGCCCGCGCACGATGCTCGGCCGCCTCCTCGGCCACGAGACCGCCTACTCCATCCGCCAGGGCCGCGCCGACCGGGCGAGTGCGGTGGCGCGCTACGACCAGGTGATGTTCGGCGGCACGCTGCGCAACCCGAACCGGCTGGCCGGGCGCGGGGTGTACGCGGGACAGCGCGCGCAGGTGCTGTCGCAGATCGCCGAGGGGCGGCTGAGCGCCGCCGAGTACACCTCGCTGACCCGCGGCCTCGACGAGGTGGCCGACACCGTGACCGCGGCCGGGAACCGCGGGGGCGGTGCCACCCGGACCGGCACGCAGGGCCGCGACGGGGAGCCGACCACCGACACGGCCCAGCAGCAGGCCGACGGGCAGCGGACCGACGGGCAGCAGCCCGACGGGACGCCGGTGCAGCAGCCCAACCCGGTGCGGAACGAGCCCGCGCCCACCGACTCGATGCTGCCGCAGGCCCCGCGCAGCGGTGACCGGCTGGGTGGCGGGCAGCGGCAGAACAACTCCGGCGGCGGGGCCGACCCGCTGCCCGGCGAGACCCCGCCCGGTGGCGCGCCCCGCCCGCACGCGGAGGAGCCCGCACCGGCGCAGCCGGCCAAGGGCCACCCGACCCGACCCGACCCGCTGACGTCGGACCTGCCCCCGCCGGCCGAGGGCAGCACCACCACGACCGGTTCCCGCCAGAACGCGGGGCAGCCGGTCCGCACCGAGCAGGACTACGCGCCCGGCGTCGCCGAGGTCCGCTCCTTCTGGGAGAGGATCCGGGACGAGGCGACCGTCCCGCTCAGGGAGCTGAAGGAGCGGTACGCGGCGCTCGCCGCCGACGTCCGCGCCAACCGGAGGACGATCGACGAGGTCCGGACCGAGTGCATGGCACTCGCCTGCGAGTCTCGCGACGGAACGGGAAGGAGCCGACCGACAAGCAGATCGCCGGCGCGCTCGCGCTGGCGGACGGAAACGTCATCCAGATGCTCACCGGTGAGGGCAAGACGCTCACCGGAGCGCTCGCGGCGCCCGTACGCGCGCTCGACGCACGGGACGTGGCCGGCAGGCCGCTCGCGGGCAAGGGCGTGCAGTGGATGGCGCTGAACCCGACGGACCTGCTGTCCGCGGTACGGACGGTCCGGCCGATCGCTCGCGGGCTCGGGCTGTCGGTGGGCGTGGTGCGTCCGTACACCTCGCGGTGGAGCGTTCCGCTCAAGCGCCGCGCCTACGGGGCCGACATCGCGATCGGCACGGTCAGCGAGTTCGTGTTCGACGCGCTGCGGGCCCGCAACAGCCGCGGCCGCCCGGTGTACGGCGACCGAGGCGATTTCCGCCTGATCGACGAGGTCGACCAGGTGCTGCTCGACGAGGCGCTGACCCCGCACGTGCTGGCGACCGCGATCCGGAACGGCAAGGCGCCGCTGGGCGACCTGGCGTTCTCCGCGGGGATCGCGACGAAGCTGAGGCCGCGCACCGCGGCCGACCCGGCGGGGCACTACGTCCTCGGCCGGGACGGCGTGACGCTGACGCCCGACGGCATCCGGTTCATCGCGCAGGAGACCGGTCGGGACCTGTCGACGTCGGCGAACAAGCCGCTCGTGCGGCACGTGGAGAACGCGCTCACCGCGAAGTGGGTCCTGGAGCGCGACGTCCACTACTTCGTCGAGGACGGCCGGATCGTTCTGGAGGACCGCAGGACCGGTCACCGGCTGGACGGGCGCCGCTACAACGACGGGCTGGCCGAGGCGATCGAGTACGCCGAGCTGGTCGAGGTGTTGGGGCCCACCCGCGTGCTGGACTCGATGACGGTCGTCGACTTCCTCGGGAAGCGGGAGTTCGCCGGGATGACCGGCACCGCGGGCGGCGAGGCGGGCGCGGCGGCGTTCCGCGAGTACTACAACAAGGGCGTCGTCGAGATCGCGCCGAACCGCACGTCGCCGCGGAAGGACGGCACCCGCACGTACCGGACCGCTGCCGAGAAGTGGGACGGGATCTTCGACGACGTCGTCGCGACGATGGGCTCCGGGCGGCCGGTGCTGGTGGTGGCCGGGTCGATCCGGGAGGCGGCCGCCTTCTCACAGCGGCTCCGGCAGGCCGGTGTCGACCACAACCTGCTGACCGCGAAGACCAGCGCCGCCGATCAGGCGCGGATCCTCGGTGACGCGGGCCGGTCGGGGCAGGTCACGGTGGCCACGAACATCGCGGGCCGGGGCGTGGACATCCTGCTCGGCGGCGAGGCGAAGGGCGGCGCGAGGCACGTCGCGGTCGATGAGGCCGGCGGGCTGCACGTGGTGCTGACCGAGTTCCCGGAGTCGCTGCGGGTCGAGTTCCAGGCGCGCGGCCGCGCCGCCCGGCAGGGCGAGAACGGCAGCTCGACGCTGCACCGGTCCCTGGAGGACCGGGTCCTCCAGCCGCTCGGCAAGGGCGAGTTCGCGGCGGTGCGCACCCTCGACGACAGCCCGCTGGCAGTGGGGTCCACCGCGGTGGACGCACTCTTCACGCGGGCCCGCCTGGAGGCCGAGCTGACCTCCCACGCCCAGCGCGGCGCGCAGCAGCAGGCACGGGTGGCCGCGGAGGGCCGCGGCTGGAACCCGCTGCGCCGCAGCGGGATGCCGGCCCGCCAGGTCCTCGGTTCGAAGGGCGTGCCGCAGCCGACGCAAACCTCGACGGTTCCGGCGAACCCGGCCGGTATCGACCTGCCCCAGCTGGCGGCGCTGCGTGCCGGGCAGGACATCGAGGGCCTGGCGCAGGCCCGCAACGCGGAGCTGAACGAGGAGCTGCGCGAGCTGGCGCGCCGGCACGCGGTGGAGAACCCGGTCACCGACGCCGACCGCGCGGCGGCCGCCACGATCGCGCAGCACCTGCCGGAGCGCTCGTTCCAGCCGTACCGGTACACCGAGGCCGACCTGGCCGCGGTGACGGAGCGGCTGGCGGAGCTCGCCCAGCAGGCGAACGCCGTGCGGCGTGGCCCCGAGCTGCGCGACCGGCTGGGGATGGACGCCGACACCTACGCCGCGACGATGGCGGCGGCCGCACAGCTGCTCGCCGACCGGCGGGAGGCGCGGCGGACCGGCACGCCGATACCGGCGAACCTGAACGCACCGGCCGAGCGGATGCGGCTCGCGGCGCTGAGCGACCGGGAGCTGCAGGCGCTCCTGGACTACGCGCGCGGCGTGCCGGACGCGCAGATCGCCGCCCGGCTCGGGATCACTCCCGCCGAGCTCGGCTGGTTCCTGCGGACGGACGCCGGCAACCCGGGCATCGTGATCGACAAGCTCACTCGGGCCACCCGGAACAACGCGCTGCTCGGCACCCGGGAGCCGGCCGGCCGGCCGGTGCGCACCGAGGCGGCCGTCCGCGACGAGATCCTGGACCGCGTCCTCGCCGACCTCGGTGTCGACGAGCTCACCGCGGCCGGCGCCCGCGGTGTGTGGGAGCGGGTGCGCGACGAGCTGCGCGCGGCCGAGCTGTACGGCCTGCACCCGGCGGAGGCTGCCGCGCTGTGGGAGCGGGCGGACCGGATCGAGGAGTTCGTCGACCGCCCCGGCGCGGCACCGCGACGCGGTGTACACCACCCTGATCGGCGCGGGCGTCACGTCGGTGTCGCAGCTGGCGGCGATGTCGCTCGACGAGCTGGCCGGCCTCGGGATGCCCGCCGGCAGGACCAGGGCGGTGCGTGCGGCGCTGGCACGGACGTCGGTGCCCCAGCGCTTCGGCACCCGCGACCGCCACCTGGCTCTCGAACTAGTGTCCCGTGTCGGGACACCAGCCTCGCGCACCGACTGGACCCACGACGACCTGCTGGCCGCGATGCACATCGCCGCCGGGCTTCCGTACGACCCGAGCGTCCCGGCCACCATCGGGCGGATCGCCGACCTGCGCGCGCAGCTGGGCATCGACATGCTCAGGGCGCTGGCCGACCTGCTCCTGGACCGCGACCGCGCCGGGCTGATCACCGACGCCGAGCGCGCCGCGATCCCGGTCGAGGCGCTGGACCTGCTGGCCCGGGCCCGCGCCGGGGATCTCGACGTCGCGGAGCTGGCCGAGCTCGCACGGGCCGGTTCGGGTGCGCTGCGGATGCCGGTCCCGGGCGCCGGGCTCGGCCAGGCGGTGGCGTTGCTGGTGCTGGACGCTACGTGCACGCCGAGCACGGGCAGCCGGCCCGGGACCAGGCGCCGGCAGCACAGCGCAGGCTCCCGGTCGCCGTGATCACCGGTGTGGCGGTCGCGTCGGGCGGTGCGGGCGGCGCGCTGGCGGTGCTCGGCGGAGCGGCCGGAGCGGGCATCGCCGGGTTCACCGTCGTCGGGGCCGTGGCGGGCGCGGCGGTCGTGATCGTGATCCACCTCGTGCGCAACCGCGGCCCACCGACCGCGGCGAGCTCGACCACCACACCTGCCGCCGCAACCGGCCTTGCCGCGCGGCGGTGGACGGACCGGCTGGTCATCGGCGCACCGCTGCTGAGCAGCCCCGCGATCCGGTTTGCCGTGCTCGGCACGCTGGCCGCCGCGAGCCTGCTCGGGTGGCCGCTGGAGACGGCCGGTGTTCCGGGGGCGAGCCTGCTCTCCGCCGGTGCGATGGTCGCCGCTGCCGCGGTGATCCTGGCCCCGCGCATGCGGGACGGGCTGGGGCTGGGTGGCTGGAGCACCGTGCTCGGCGTGCCGGCCGGGCTGCGTGCCCGGTGGCTGGCCGGCGGCGTCCGCGCCGCGCTCGTGGGCATCCCGGCGAACGTCCGGGGGCTGCGCAGCGATGCGGGCGACCGGCTGCGTGAGCTGCGTGGGCAGGCGGGCGACCGGCTGCGCGAGCTGTGGGGCCAGGCGGGTGCCGGACTGAGCGTCGTGCGTCAGCACGTCGGCGAGGTTGCCGGCGGGCCCTGGGACGCGCTGGTGGCCGCAGGCCGCCGGTGGGCGGCCGACCGCAGGCTGCGGTTGGTGCTGACCGGGCTGGACGAGCGGGTGCGGGGCGGCCTGACCGAGCTCCGTGGCGCGCGGGACGGGTTGGCCACGGCCGACGCCGAGCTGGCTGCCTGGCAGCGGCGCGCGGTGCGCGGGCTGTACAGCGGCCCGGACGCCTGGACCGGCGACCCGGTCGTCGACGCGGCGCGCGAGGCCGCGGTGGCGCGGGCGCTCGGCCTGGACGTGACCGAGGTCCGGCGGTACTCCCTGGACCGGGACGTGCCGGCGGACGTGGTGGGGCTGGGCACGCCGACCGGCTCCTTCGACGAGCGGCTGGCCGGGGTGACGGCGGCGCTGCGTGCCGTCGAGGCCCGGCTGCGGGACGCCGCCGACGGCGTGGACGACGCGAACCGCGCACTCGTGCAGCTGCAGGCGCAGCGCCGGGCGGCGCTGGAGGCGGCCGTCCGGGCGGCGGCCGCGGGCGGGGTCCCGATCGACCGGATCGCCGGGCTCACCGGGCTGACCCCGGACGAGGTCCAGGCGATCATCGACGAGACGCCCGGCGGCGGCTCGGGCCCGACCGCGAACGGCGGCGGCCCGGCGGTCGGCGGTGGCGGCGGTTCCGGCTCCACCGGCACCGGGCCGGAGCGGCCATCGGGCCCCCGGGCCGGGACCGGCCTGCGGGCCAAGGATGCCGACGGGCGGACCGCGGGCCGGTGGCCCCGAGGCCCGGTCGCGCGGCCCGCGTGGTGGCAGCGCTGGTTCTCGCAGCGCTGGTTCTCGCAGCGCTGGTTCTCGCAGCGCTGGTTCTCGCAGCGCCTGTTCTCGCAGCGCCTGTTCTCCCTGGGCACGGCCGGGGCGGTCGTGCTGTTCGCCGTCGGGGTGGTCGCGACGCTGGCCGCGCTCCGGTACGGGGCGGCCGAGCCCGGTGCCATGGCCGCGGCCGGCATGGTCTGGTGGCCGGGGCAGCGCCGCGCGGCCCGGGAGCTGCAGGAACAGGTGGCACGGGCGCGCGAGCCGCTGGCCCGCGTCGAGGACGCCGAGGCCCGAGCCCGGGACGAGGTCGGCCTGCGCGAGCACGACATGGCGGCCCGGCTGGGCTGGGTGCCTGCGCTGGCCGAGCGGCTGCGTGCGCTCGGCCGGACCGACGAGCAGATCGCCACGGAGCTGGCGGACGCGCTGTCCGTGCACCCGGAGCGGGTGCGGGCCCGGCTGGCGGACCCGGCCCTCGCCGGGACGGCGAACCTGCCCGCAGGCCTCGCGGCGACCGGCATGACGGCCGCGGAGCTGCTGGCGGCGACGCGGGCCGCGGCCACGGGGCACGCGGTGGAGCTGGGCACGGCGGTGGCGGAGCACGAGTCGGCGACGACCGACCTGGCCGCCGCCCGGATCGACGCGCAGCGCGATGTCCTGCAAGCGGCACTGGCCGCGCGCAACTCCGGGGTGCGGGCAGGCACGGTGCGCCGTGCCACCGGCCTGTCCCGGGCCGACATCCGGGCGCTGCCGGCCACCCCGCCGACCGTGCGGGACGCCGCGCGCGCCGTCGGGACGCGGGTCGCGGCCGGCTGGCACACCTCACGCGACGGCGTGCTGGACGTGGTGCGCGGTTCGGCCCGGTGGACGGTCGAGCGCTGGAACGCTCTCCGGTCCGCGCTCGGCACGGCCCGGCAGTGGGCCGGGGACCGGCTGGTGGCCGGCGCCGCCGCCGCGGGCCGCGGCCGGCAGCGGTTCGTCGATCACCTGCGGGCCGGGCGGGTCCTGCGGGGCCAGATCCGCGGCGTCGCGCGGTTGCGGGCCACGGCCGGGGCGACGGCGCGGCTGCTGAGCCGGGAGCAGCGGGCGACGGCGCGGGCCGTCACCACCGAGCAGCTGGGCTGGATCGGCTGGCTGTCGGTGGTGAACTCGGCGCAGCCCGCGGGCTCGCGGCTGCCCAGCGGTCAGCTGGCCGCGAGGGTCGCGCGGGCGCTGGGGCTGCCCGAGCGCGCTGCCGCCCGGTTGCTCGCGCGGGCGGCAGGCTCGACGACCGAGGTCCGGGCGCGGTGACATCAGGTCAGCGCATCACGTTCGAGCAGGCCCTCGCCGCCGTCGCCGCGCGGTACGCCGAGGCGTTCCCGGCGCTGCGGGGCGCGCGAGCCGCGGACGGCGCCGCCGGACGGGCGCTGGCCACCGGGCGGCTCGGCGCGGTGCAGCTCGCGACCGATGCCGGGGTGGCGCCGGAGCGCGCCTACCGCCGCATCGACCGGGCCGCCCGCGGCCGGGGCCTGGCCGGGACGTGGGCAGGGCTGTGGACCCGCCTCGGGCTGGGCGTGCCGGTGGCGCCGCGGCTGCGGAACCGCCGGGTCCGCATGTCCGGCTTCGGCATCGGCGCAGGCGTCGGCCTCACCGCGGCAGGCCTGGTCGGGCTCGTCGGCGCCGGCCCGGTGACCGTGCCGGCCGGGGTGGTCGTCGCGGTGGCCGGGCTGCTGGCCGCCGTGCGCGCGGTGTGGACCCCGCGGCAGACTCGCGGCCCGCCCGCGCAGGCGTTCTGGCGAGGCCTGCGGTCCCACGGTGTGCGGCTCGGGGCCTGGGTGGCAGGCGGGATCGGCGCGGCGCTGGGTGCCCAGCCGCTGGTCGAGCAGCTGGTGGCGCTGTGGCCGGTGTTCGTCAACCAGCCGGGCCTGCTGGGCGTGAAGGCCCTGCTGGTGCCGCTGGTCACCGCCGGGATGGTGTTCCGGTACGTGCTGCGCCGCCAGTTCGTCAACCAGGACTCCGGCATGCCGACGCGGCCGTGGCTGTCGGCGTGGGGGTCGGCGGCGGCCGCCTACGTCTTCACCGCCGCGCTCGGGCTCGCACGGGCCTTCGGCCTGGTCACCGGCTACTGGGGCCTGTGGCCGGTCGCCACGGCGGTGGTGGTCGGCATCATGAGCTCGATCCTGCAGAAGAAGGACACCAACCGGACGCGGGTGATCAAGGCGCTGGTGTCCGGGTCGCTGTCGGCCGTCGTCGCGTTCGTGGTGAGCTCCCTGGGCACCGCACTGGTCCCGGGTGGGTGGCAGGACCTGGTCTACGCCGTCGTGGTCGCCACGGTCGTCTACGCGTCGCCGACCGTGGTCGCGGAGTACGTCAACGTCTGGGTCGGGCGCATCATGGCGCCGCGTGCGAAGCGGGCGGCCCAGCAGGAACGCAAGAACGCGGCCGTCGAGGGGAACGGCGACCGGCAGCGGCGGAAGTTCCACACCTGGCTGGACTACCGGAACTTCAACCCGGTCGACACGCGCCTGACCTGGCGCAAAGCGCTGGATCCGGTGCTGGCCGGGCTGGCCGCCGTCATGATCAACCTGGCCTGGGTGGAACGGGCCTGGGTGCTGGCCAACGACAACTCACTGGCCGAGGTGCTCATCCGGTTCGCGGTGACGGCCACGACGGTGCTGCTGATCAACAAGTTGTGGCGCGACTTCGACGAGTTCGCCCACGGCTACTACGGATTCCGCAGCAAGCGGGCGCTGCGGTCGCCGAGCCGGGCGCCCCGCTGGACGGTGCTGACCGGCGGCCGGATGCCCTACCGGGCACAGGGGTACCGGCGCGAGCTGGACCAGGCACTGGGCCTGTTCGGGCTGTCCGGCCGCACGCTCGACCGCGGCCTCGCCGAGGACCTGGCGGCCCGGCTGTGGGGCCGGATGACCGCACCGATCCACGCGCCGCTGGACGAGTGGGAGCCGCTGCCGGGGACAACGGAGATCATCGCCGCGCTGACCGCCGAGCGGCGCGCGGCTCACCAGCGGCGCCTTCAGCACGTCGAGGCGATCCAGCTGATCGTGCCGATCCTGGCGGCCGACCCCGCTGCCCTGAAGCGGTCGCCGACAAGCTGCGCGGCGACGGCTGGGTCGCCGAGGCGCGCGCCGTCGATTTCCAGCGGATGCTCGGCCAGGAGCTGTGGGCGCTGTTCGAGGAGCGTCAGGCAGAGCAGGCACCCGCACCGTCGAGCCGGGTGTGGGCGGAACGGCTGGCGGCTGCGCTGGCCGACCGCAACGAGCTGCGGTCGCGGTACATGACGGGTCCGCGCCGTGAGCTGCTGCGGGCGATCAAGCAGCACTACCACGACAACGACGATGCGGACCACCCGAACCTGCGCCGGGCCGCGGCGCTGGCGCGGTCGCTGGACTACGAGGTGCTGGGCGCGAGCCGGCCGCGCGTCGAGCCGCTGGAGGCGGCCGCGCAGCTGGCCGACCAGCGGGCGCGCAGCGTCGGCGAATCGGTTGTCACCGAGGAGCTGGGGATCGCGGCAGGCGAGCGCGGCGCCGACGACCAGCGGCTCGCCGAGATGCGGCAGCTCGAGGCCGGGATGCGGCTGCTGAACGGCGCGGCGCTGCTCGCCGTCGAGGCCGAGCACAGCTCCACACAGCGGCGCTGGAACCGGGAGCGCTGGCGTGATGCGATGGCCCAGGCCACGCAGGCCACGCCGAACCAGGTGCCCGCCACGCTGCTGGAGCGGCTGCTCCTGCTCGCGGGCCGCCGCGGCCCGGCCACCCCGGCGCAGCTGCAAGCGCTGTACGGCGGCACCGGCTGGGCCGAGACCCTCGACGCGCTGGCCGAGATCGAGGCGGTCGTGGGTGATGCGGCGAACGGCTACCGCGCCACCGACGAGCTGATCGAGCTGTGGCGGGCGGCCGGGGCCCGGCTGCGGCACGCGGTGCGCTCCGACGTGTCGGTGCTGCCCGGCGGCGCCGACCTCGCCCCGCTCACCGGGACCGAGGTACGGGTGCAGCCCGGTGGCCCCACGCCGCGGGATGCCTACCGGGCCCTGCGGGACCTGCTGCGCGACGGCGATCTCGCGTTCCTCCACTGGCACGACGGCTGGATCGACGACGCCGGCATCACCTGGCGGCGGCTGACCGGGCTGGGCTACCGGATGCGGCACTCGGCCGGCCGGCTCAGCTGGCCGCTGCCCGCCGACCACCCCGCCGCGCCCGTCCGGTTCGCCCGCAACGTCCGTGATCTGGTCGTGTCGCGGTGGCGGCACCACACGGTGCCCGGCGCTCAGCGTCGTCTGCTGCGCGGCCTGCTGCGGGAGACCGACGCCGCCGACCGGATCTACTTCCGGGCGCGGCGTGCGGGCGAGTTCCTCGCCGACCAGCGGCCGGACCAGCTGCTGCGCACCGAGGCCGCCGACCTGCTGCATGCGGCACGCGCCGCCGAGGTCGAGGCGTACGCGCGGCTGCGGGAGGCCCGCCGCCGGGCCGCCGACGAGCTGAAGGCGGTCGGCTCGCACCTGCACCAGGTCGACCGGGCACTGGGCGCGGCCGACGCCGCCCGCCCGTACGCCCCCGGCTCCGACCCGCTGCCGCCGACCGCCGACTACTGGCTGCGCGAGATCACCCGGGAGCTGGACGCGGCCCGCGCCCAGCTCGACCGGCTGCATCCCGGCCGGGAACGGGAGGTGGCGCTGGCCGAGGCCAGGCTGTCGCTGGAGCGCTACGAGATCGACCACGCCTACGCGTTGGCCGCGGGCCTGTACCGCACCGCGGGCGGCCTGCGGATCATCGAGGCCGCGCGGGTCGCGGCGAAGAAGCTGCGTGCCGCACACCAGGACCTGTTCACGGGCATGCCGGTGGCCCCGGTGCCCGGCGTCTCCCCGGTCATCCCGCACCGCGACCGCGTCGAGCACCCCTACGGCGACGACGACCTCGGCGGGCCCGGCATGGCCGCGTCGACGCGGCGCGGGCTGGGCAACCGCACCAACCAGGACGCCGCGACACTGCTGACGCTTCCGAACGGCGACCGCGTCGCCGTGGTCGTGGACGGCGTGTTCAGCTACCCCGGGTCGCGGTTCGCGGCCCACCGGTTCGCCACCGCGTTCCGCGCCGAGATCCTGCGCACCGACCGGGTGGGCCGCACTCCGGCCGAGGCGCTCAGCGACGCGCACCAGGCCGGCCTGGGGGGCCTCGCGGAGAACTACACCCCGGAGGCCGGCCACGCCGCGGTCGCCTACCTCGCCGCTTACTACGCCGCCGACGGGACGATCACGATCAGCCACCTCGGCACCGCCCGCGCCTACTACCTGCCCCTCGACCGCACCCGGCTCGAGACGCACCCCGACATCCAGCTGACCTTCGACGACTCCCGCGGCGGCGACATCACCGACGGCGGGATCATGACCCGCTGGGCGGCGAGCGACTACATGC
The DNA here is from genome assembly GCA_001942185.1 of Pseudonocardia sp. CNS-004. GTDB lineage: Bacteria > Actinomycetota > Actinomycetes > Mycobacteriales > Pseudonocardiaceae > Pseudonocardia. The sequence goes on along the minus strand of MKJV01000073.1, from coordinate 32,048 downwards.
CCGAACCGGCCGTCACCACCGTCACCCCGCCCGTGCCCGGCGTGCTGGTGCTGGCCACCGACGGCCTGTGGCGCTACCTGCCGAAGCCGGCTGATCTCGGGAAGATGATCTTCGCCACCGGCGCCGGCGGCCCGGACGATGGCGCGACCCTGCTCGCCGACACCGCGCGCAACGAGGGCGGCCGCGACGACCTCACCGTCGCCGTCCTGTACGCGCCGGCCCACGGCCGCGGGCTGGGCGCGGCGCGGCCCGGGCTGGGCAGCGGCGGCGGTGGGGCGGCCGCACTCGACCCCCTGCGCGAGGCCGACCGGCTGGCGGTGCTCGACGCGCTCCCGCGCATGGAGGGCCGGATGACGCCTCTGGACGCGCTGCCGCACCGGATGCCGCGGGCGCCGCCCGGCGTGCAGGTGATGGTGCTGGACGGCGAGCTGCCGGTGCCGGGTGTGATCGCGTTCGGCTGGGCGGAGCGCGGCGTTGTGGTGATCACCCGGCGGATGCTGGACGAGGTCACCGGGCACCTGGCCGCCGGCCGCCTGGATGCCGGCTGGTGGTACCGCCTGCTGGAGCACGAGCGGGACTTCCACCTGCCCCGCGGCGGGCGCGCGCCGGAGCACACCGGTGATCGGCACGACGCGCACGCGGCCCCGTTCGCCGAGGCCCTGCGGTCGGCCCGGGCCGCCGCCCCGGCCGGTTCCGACCGGCGTCGTGCCCACATCGACGAGTGGGATCCGGAGTTCTTGCACGAACTCACGACGTTGTCACCGGAAGACGCTCTGCTGACGGTGCTGGCTGCACGGGGCATGAACGATGCACCGGCACCGGCGGACAGCGCCCGGCGCCGGGAGCTGTTCGCTGCCGGCCGTGAGCCGCTGTACCGGGGCATCCACGACGACTTCGGCGATCGGGCGGACGAGTGGGCCGAGCAGTTCCGCACCGGCGACCGGTCGTTCGTCGGACAGGCGGCGAGCATGGGCGGTCGCGGGACCAACTTCAGCACCGACCCGGGGGTGGCCGGTCGCTTCTCCGAGCCGTTGCTCCCCGGATTCCGGCAGATGTTCGGCGGGGCCGAGACGGGATCCCGGGCGGTGGTGATCGGCTACCTGGGCCGTCACGCGCACGTCATGCATCTGGACGCCGCCCAGGAACGGGCCGCAGCGGATGTGGCGGCCCTTCGCCAGGCAGGCCACGACGAGGTGGCTGATCGGGTCCGGGCCGACATCGGCCTGTGGGCGGCGCTGACCGGGGTCGATGCGATCTCCAAGAGCCATGGCGGTGGCGACCGGCACTACCTGGTGCTCAACCGTGGGGCGATGCTCGTGGAGGTCGGGGAAGCGGTGGCGGGGCCTGCGGCTTCCGCGGCCGGGTCGGTTCCCGATGGGGTCGCGGACCGGTTCCGGCCGGTGGCCATGGATGGCTGGCAGGAAGTCGGGGGCAGGCTGGGAAGCAACCCGGGCGGAACCTACGTGCTCCCGACGGTTCGCAGTACTACGTCAAGTTCCCGCCATCGGCGGATCATGCCCGCAACGAGGTGCTCGCCGCGGCGCTGTACGAAGCGGCAGGGATCGCGGTGCCGGCGAACAGGTTGGTGCTGTCGGTCGACGGGCGGCTGGCCGTGGCGTCCCCGATGCCGGCGGGCGCGCGGTCGGACCTGTCCGAGCGGCTCTCCGATCCCGTGTACGTGGCCGCCTTGTTCCCCGGGTTCGCAGTCGATGCGTGGCTGGGTGGATGGGATGTGATGGGTGGTGGCTCGGGCAACGTGGTCACCGTCGGCGGCTCCCCCGTACGGATCGACACGGGCGGGGCGTTGTTGTTCCGGGCCCGGGGCGACCACAAGGGAGGCGCCTTCGGCAACGCCGTGGCCGAATGGGACACCCTGCGTGGGTACGAGGACCCGCTGCTGCCGGACGCCCACAACCCGCAGGCCGCAGACGTGTTCCGGTCGATGACCGTAGAACAGCTGCGCACCTCTGCGCGTCAGGTCCTTTCCGTGACCCCGGAGCAGATCGAGGCGATCGTGGCTGCAGCCGGTTTCGGGCCGGCTACGACGGACCTGCTCGTCGAACGGCTCAAGGCGCGCCGGGCCGATGTCGCCCGGCGCGCCGGGCTGGATTCGGGCGGCCGCGTCGTCGAAGCCGACTCGCCGGTGACACCCGACGCGCCGAGCACCGAGACGACCGAGGCCTCGAGCGCATCGCCCGGTACTCGCGCGACGCGCGTCGGTGCTGCTGCCCGGAGGGCCATCACCGCGCTGCGGCATGTGATCACACGGCACGGGCTGGGGCACGACGACCACGCCGATCAGCTCGCCGCCGCGCCGGTCGAGGCCCGCGGCGGGGCGGGCGAAGGCGTCGGCGCCGAGGCGGGGCCCGCGACGCCACGAGCCGCCGAGCACTCCGCGCAACCGCGCGCCCCGCGGCCGGCCTCCCGCTCCGTGGCCTGCACGCGGGCGACCTGACCTACGCCGGGCCGCTCCAGCGGCGCAAGACCACCCTCGACGGCCGTCCCAAGGTGATGAGGTTCGAGGCCGGTGGCCGGCGGCTGGTGGTCAAGCACCCCGACAGCCATGACGTGCTGATCACCTCGGTCACCACCGGCGCCGCCTACCGGGTGAGCGGCGTGCCCGCATCCCGGACCTGGGCCGCCGTCGCGCTGGAGGACCTCCGCACCGAGGACGGCCTGCTGATCAAGGCCGGGGAGGTGCTGGAGGTCGGCGACCACGTCGAGGGCGCCTTCCCGGACCTGGAAGCCCCCGGCAACGGGCACCTGCGCGACGAGCTCGCCGGCCGGTTCGCGATCGGCGCCCTGCTCGGCGACTGGGGCGGCTTCCACTGGGTGAACCTGCTGCGGGGCGAGCAGGGCCCGATCCACCACGTCGACTTCGACGAGGGCCTGCACTCCCGGCTGGGCCAGGTCGACCCGTTCGTCTGGATGCTGCGCAGGCACCCGGAGATCTTCGGGCGGCTGACCACCGGCGACGTCCTCGACCAGTTCGCCCACCTGCTCGCCCAGCGCGACCGGTTGCTGGCCGTGCTGCCGGGCGACGAGCTGCTCCTCGTCGTCACCGAGCGCCTGGACCGGGTCGCCGAGGCCGTCGCCACCCGGCCGCCTCCACCACCGAGCGGGAGGACGCACTGGCCGCCGCGGGCCACGTCGTGGCGCAGCGGTTCCCCGGTGACCGGCGCCGGCCGACGGGTACGTCCCGCCGACGCCGCCCGCCGCGCCCGGGACCGATGCCTACGCGCCCTCGGGCGAGTCAGGGTGGTGACGACCGCACAGCTGCGCCGGCTGGTCGCCGAGGGCCGCGACGTCTGGCTGCACACCGCGCAGACCGGCCGCCGCTGGCAGGTCACCGTGTCCGGCGGCCCCGCGTCGAGGCGCCTGCGACCCGGGCCGGCCGGTCACGCCCGCGGTGACCCCGGAGGACGCCGCCCCGCGCGCCGACCGCATCAGCACCACGGGTGAGGGCGGGAGGGGAGGCCCGCTGGCCGTCGGTGACCTGCCGCCCGGGTGGTGCGCAAGGTCCTGCGCGTGCTGCCCCGGCTCGCCGGGCGGATGCGCCCGGTGTCATGGCGGGACGCCCCGTCCCTGCCTCGGGGACCCCCGGGCACCCCGCCGATCCTGGTCTGGGACGCGGATGCGGCGACGGTGGCCGCGCTGCACCGGGCCGGGGTGCCGGACCCGCGCCGGACGCTGGTCGCGTTCGGGTGGGTGCATCCCCAGCACGCGCCCGGCCGGGCGATCGTGATCTTCGGGCACGTGCTGGAGGAGGTGAACCGGCTCGTCGAGTCCGGTCGCCTCGAGCCGGAGTGGTTCACCGACCTGCTCGCCTACGAGACCCGGTTCCGCATCCAGGAGCAGACCCGCTCGGTGGACGGCCGCTCGCGGGAGGCGGTCGCCGCCGAGCTGCTCGATCGGCTCGACCGCGCCCGCGCGGCGACGCCGCCGACCGTGCACCAGCTGCTCCGGTCCACCCGGTCCGGCCGGCTGCGCGGTGCGCTGCTGCGCTACCTGATCCCGCGCGACGCGCATGCCTCGGTGCGCCGGCACGAGCGGTTCGGCAGCCCGCTGGTGTGCAAGGTCGTGATGGGCACGGTCGGGCGGATGACCCGGGCGGGCGAGGGCACCAACTACCGGCTCGACGGGAGCCGCCCCCCGCTGGAGGCGGTGACCGGGTTCGCCGTGCGCGGCAGCGTCATCAACGAACTCATCCACCTAGCGGCGGCCGTCTACACGGTCCTGCCGGTGATCGCGGGGCTGGCCGCAGGGCGGTTCGGGGCGACCTTCGTGATCAACGCGGTCGCCGTCGCGGTGAACGTCGCGCTGGTGGCGCTGCAGCGCTACAACCGGGCCCGGATGGTCCGCGCCGCCGACCGTTTCCTGGCCGCCGGCCACGGTTACCGGGCCGGCTACCGCAACTGGGCTGGGCTGGACCGGCGGGCACTGCAGCGCTACCACGGCCTGGCAGCCGAGGTGAAGGCCCGCGGTGCGGGGCGCTTCGTCCTCAACCACGCGGCGATCCTGGGCGGGACGGCCGCCTGGTTCCTGCTGGATGTCGTGGCCGACCTCGAGCCGCGCCTGCGCGGGTTGCTGCCGGAGCCCTTCGACCTCTTCTCGCACGCCGGGAACCTCAAGGGCGGCGCGACGGTCGCCATCGCGGCGCTCCTCGTGCGGCGGGTCGTTGCGAGGTCCCGGACCGGCAGCGGCGAGCTCTCGCAGCGGCAGGTGCGCTCGTTCCGCCGGTTCTGGGTCCCTGCGGTCGTCGGGATCACTGCGGCGGTGAGCGCGATGACCGAGACCAGCTGGGGTCTGGACCTGGTGGGGCACCGGCTCTTCCCGGACACGACACCGGACCCCCTCGACCTGGTCCACAGCGCCGTGTTCGGCGGGGTGCTGGCCGCGCTGGGGTGGCGTCGGGCCTCCGGACCGGCGCGAGGGAGCGGCACCGAACACACGGTGGACGGCGACGTGCTGCAGCCGGCGATCAGGCGGGCCAGGGCGGACCTCGACGCCGTCGTCGCGCGGATGCAGCTGTCCCGGTCCGAACGCCGGGCGGCCAGGCGTGCGCTGCAGCGCGGTCTGCGCCGCTACTGGGGAGAGCGGGGGATGAGCCTGCGGAACGTCCACGTGCCGCATGCCGCCCGCAGGCTGGTCGACCGGCTCGAAGCGCGGCCCGACCTGCGGCTGTCCGAGCCAGAGCGCGTCGAACTCGCGGTCCGGCTCATGTACTGGTCGACCGCGACCGCGCGGTACCCGGCCGGACACGGGAAGGACCGGGTGGACGTCGGCGACCGGGTGCGCGACGCGGTGACCGCGGCGTTCGTCGAGATGCTCCCGCACCGCTGCGGTCGAGGCTCGCCTCGACGGTCGTCACCTGCGCCAGGTCTACGACGATCTGATGCACGGCGAGCCCGGTGGCGGAGCGGTCGCGCTCACGCCCCTCACGGAGGCGGATCGGCTCGTGATCGTCGACGCGCTGCTCGAGCAGCAGGGTCGGATGACGCCGCTGGCGCAGCTGCCGCACCGGATGCCGCGGGGGCCGCCCGGGGTCGAGGTGGTGGTGCTGGACGAGGAGCTGCCGGTGCCGGGTGTGATCGCGTTCGGGTGGGCCGAGCGGGGCGTGGTGGTGATCTCCCGCCGCATGCTGGACGAGATCGCCGATCACCTCGCGGGTGGCCGGCTGGACGCCGACTTCTGGTACGGCCTGCTCGCGCACGAGCGGGACTTCCACCTGCCCGGCGGGTCCCGGCACACGGAGCACTCCGGTGACCGGCACGATGCGCACGCCGCCCCGTTCGCCGACGCGCTGCGTGCCGCCCGGGACGTCACGGCGCGCCGCCGCTCCCGACACCGGCTGGGGCGGTTCGCGGCGGCAGCGGTCCTCGGCGGCATGTTCGTGCTCGCAGGCGGTCCGGGCACGACCGGCGCCGCGGCGAACCCGGCGGCGACCGCCTCCACCGCTCCCGTCGCGCACGCCACCCCCGCCGCGGCGGCACAGGCCCCCACCGACGATCGGGACCGGATCGAGCGCAGGGCACGCGAGCTCCGCACCGCGGTGAACGCGCTGGACCGGCGCATCGGCTCCCTCCACGCCGAGTCGATCGAGTCGCGGGTCGAGTCCCTGCGGTGGCGGGTCGAGGACTTCTCCACCGATGTCGAGTCGGAGCGGATCGCCGCAGCGGCCGCTCGGATCGAGGCGGAGCTCTCAGAGGCGATTCCCGAGGTCCTCTACCCGTACTACCTGCGCCTGAACGCCGACGAGCTGATCCGGGACGCCGCGGATCCCGCGATCGACCTCGCGTCGCCGCTGCGGCGACTCGCATGGCTGGAGTCGGACGTCGATGAGCTCGACCGGACCCTGGACTCCCTCGACGCGAGGGTCCCCGTCCTGCGCGCCGAGCTGACCGAGCTGGAGCAGCGCCAGGACGACCGGGAGACCGACCGGCTGATCCGCAACTCGGTGCGGGTGTTCGCGGGCGGCCTGCTCGGCGCGCTGGGCGGCTTCTGGTGGCTGAGACACGGGAGCCGCCGACGTGCATCCGTCCTCGACCCCTTGTGGGAAGCAGGCGACGTCGTGCTCGGGGACCCGGCCCGCGCCGGGAACGCGGCGACGCTCGCCCGAGCCTGGTCCCGGTACGACCGGGCGGTCCGCGGCCTCGATCGGCACGCGACGCCGCGCCGGCTCCGGCCGCGGGACCGGCGGACCGCGAATCCCGTCACGAGAGCCGGGCATCACCTGGCCCAGGCCGAAGCCACCTACCTGCTCCACGGCGCCGGGCGGGAGAGTGCCGACGCGGTCGACTGGGCGCGGTTGTGGCACGTCCTCCCGTCGGCGGCCGGAGACGGGGGCCATGTCGATCGGCGCATCAAGATCGCCGCGGCACTCCTGCGGATCGGACCACCGACCGCGCCGGGTTTCCTCGACGAACCCGCCCCGTTCGTCGAGCTGCTCGTCGGCCACGGTCCGCGGCCCGCGTGGCTCGAGCGTTGGCGGCGCGCGGGGCGGGCCGATCGGCTGACGCTGGTCGCGTTGGCCGTGGCGCCCGGTTGGGCCGAGCTGCTCGCCCGCCTCGACGACCGGGCCGGTGCGCGCCTGCTCGACGGTGTGGAGGGGGCGCTCGCCGCTGCCGTGGACCGGATGGCTGGCACGTGGGTTTCGATGTGGTCGCTCGGCGCCGCGCAGCTCGACCTGGCAGAGGCGGGGCTGGACCTGCTGGGCGGTTCTCACGGGCTGTGGCCGCAGGCGCTCGACCCGGCGCAGGCGAAGCGCCGGGACCAGGCGCGCGGCACGCTCGCCACGCTGCGCAGGGCGGCTCCTCTGCTGCAGAGCTGGCCGGCCGGGGAGCTGACGGCCGAGGGCTGGCGCCAGGCCGGGCCGGTCCTCGCCGAGATCGCCCGCACGCCGTGGGCGGAGCGCTCGACGCTGCACCACGCTGTGGTGGGCCGCGTCGCGCGGATCCTGCTCGACAGCGACCGCGCGACGCCTGCCCCCGGCGGTCAGCTGAGCCTGTTCGTCGACGGTGCGCCCGGTTGGATCGCGGCGGGTGGCCCGCGGTGGGCGACCGGTTACTGGGCCACGGCCACCGAGCGCGACCGCGCGGCGCTGGCGATGGCGGTCCTGGCCGGGGCGGCCGCCGGGTCCTCGCCGGGCTGCCGCGAGCCATCGCCGCGCGACGTGCTGTGGGCGCTGGCCGACTGGTACACCGATGCCGAGCTGCTCCCGCTGGTCGGTCCGATCGAGGAGCTGCTCGGGCTCGGTCCGCAGGGGGCGGCCCGCGCGGCGTACCTGGCTCGCTGGACCGATCTCGTCACCCTGCTGCTGGCGGACGCCAGGTGCTCACCCACGGCCGGCACCCGACGCCCGCACCGTGGCCGTGGCGGCCGCCTGGCTGCCGCCCTGCCGGCCGCGCGCCGGCCGGCAGGGGCGCGCTGCTGGCGGCGACCACCGGTGCGCTGCGCCGCGCCGTCGAGCGCCGCCTGGACCCCCCGGCAGGCCGGTACCCGGACAGCGGCGCGGCGTGGCAGGCCAGACTCGACCTCGGTGCGCGCCGCACGAGCGTGGCGCAGTGGGGCCGGGCCCAGCTGGCCAGGCTCGCCGCCATGCCGGTCGCGGACGCGCTGCGGGAGGTGTGGGCCGTCCAGGGGATGGACGGCCCACCGGCCGTGGTGCGTGAGGCGGACTGGCGGACGATCGTGGCCGCCGGGCACGTCCCGATGTACCGGGGCATCGCGGGCGCCTACGCCGTCCGCAGGGCCGAACAGTTCCGCACCGGCACCCCGTTCATCGGGTGGGCCGCGAACATGGAGGGGCGCGGAACCAACTTCGCCACAGACCACGCGGTGGCCGGTGAGTACAGCGCCGACACGCCGAGCCGTGGCTTCACGCAGCGGCGGCGGTCGGCCAGGTCGGCGACGCTGCTGGGATACCTGCACAAGGACGCCGTCGTGGTGCACGTCGACGAGGCCCGGCGCCGGCGCGACGAGGACGCGGCCGCCGCCCGTCGACGCGGCGGCACGGCGATCGCCGCGGCCCTCGAGGAGGACATCGGGCTGTGGGCCGCGCTGAGCGGGGTCGACGCCATCTGGATCCAACGTGGCCGCTACGACTTCGATCGCCAGTACCTGGTGGGCAACCGCGCGGCGATGCTCGTCGACGAACCGGCACCCGCCGGCACCGGAGCGCCCGACTGGTCAGGGGACGGCTGGGTCGACTGCGATTGCGGCCAGCGGCACCGGGGGCGCCACGGCGCCGCGGGTCTGCTGCTGACCCATCGGGCGGCGGACGGCACGCGGTGGGTGCTGATGCAGCACCGCTCGGCGGTCAACCAGCACGCCGGGACCTGGGGCCTGCTCGGCGGGGCGCGCGACTACCGGGAGTCCGACGAGCGGGCGGCCATGCGGGAGGGCTGGGAGGAGGCCAGGATCCGCCCCGGCAGGTACCGGGTGACCGGCACGTACGTCGACGACCACGGCGGCTGGGCCTACGCCTGGGTGCTGGCCGAGGCCGACTCCCTGCTGACGCCGACCGCGGACCACGAGAGCGACGAGCTGCGGTGGGTCCGGCTCGACGAGCTGCACACCCTGCCACTGCACCCGGGATTCGCCGCGGGCTGGCCCGCCGCGCGGGCCGGGCTGCTCGACCGAGCGCGGCAGAATCGGAGCGAGCCGGGCGGCGGAGCGGTCGCGCTGACGCCTCTCACGGAGGCGGATCGGCTCGCGATCGTCGACGCGCTGCTCGAGCAGCGGGGTCACCTGGTTCCGTTGGCGAAGCTGCCGCGCCGGATGCCGCGCGGGCCGCCCGGGGTCGAGGTGCTGGTGCTGGACGGTGAGCTGCCGGTGCCCGGGGTGATCGCGTTCGGGTGGGCCGACGGGCGCGCGGTGGTGATCACCCGGCGGATGCTGGACGAGATCGCCGATCACCTGGCCGCCGGCCGCCTCGACCCCGGCTGGTGGACCGCCCTGCTGGTGCACGAACGGGACTTCCACATGCCCGGCGGGCACGTTCTCGAGCACACCGGCCACCGCCACGACCAGGACGCCGCCCCGCTGGCCGAGGCGCTGCTCCGCGCCCGTGCGCTGCGGGCGGTGGACGTTCCCGAGGCAGCAGGCGCCGCCGCTCCCGCGGTTCCGCAGCCACCGTCCCGGGGCCCCGCCGTGTCGGCGGCAGGCAGGGCGCCGCGAGGGCAGGCCGAGCCGCCGTCCCCGATGACCGGCGCCGGGGGCGCCCGCAGCCCGCCTCCGGCGACCGTCAAGATCTGGTACGAGAAGTCGATGCCGCGCCGCGAGTTCCGGTGGAAGGCCGAGCGGCTGCTGGAGCTGAGCGCGGACGGACGCCTGACGAAGGCGCACAACCCCGTCGCCCGCGACCGGAACGTCACCCGGAAGTACCGGCACGACCTCGTCGAGCGGATCGAGCAGGTGATCCGGCCGCACCATCCCGACCTGGCCGACCGCCTGGTCCGCCGGGTGACCGTGCAGATGTCCGCGGACCACGTGCACGAGCTGCAGTTGGGCGGCCCGGACGACGCGGAGAACCTCCGGATGCTCGACCGGCTCACCAACGAGGTGATCGGGGCCCGCCAGATCCAGCCGCAGATCCACGCGCTGCCGGACGGCACGCCGGTGCGCATCGAGGTCGTCGACATCGCCGAACTGGCCAGGCGGGTGGCCCGCGCCGTGCGCGAGGACGGCCGGCTGACCTACCTCGAGCTGGTGCAGCGGTGCGCGGTCTCCCAGGCGGAGCTGCGGGGCGCGGTGCGGAGCGACGACTCCCTGCGCGACGTGCGGCACCGCGCGGTCGAGCCGGCCGGCGACAGCGCGGCAGAATCGGGGCCGACCGGTGGGTGAGGAGCCGAACCGATGACGGGATTCCGCGCGGTGCGCCGATACCTCGACTCGCGCAAGAACATCGCGGGGATGGTGGGCGCGCTCGTCGGTGTCGGGCTGCACCTCGCCGGAGTCGTCGGCGACGTCTGGCCCGTCGTCGCGATCGGGCTGTACGCGGTGGGGGCACTGGTCGCCCCACCCGATCCGGTCGCGGAACCGGCCACGGAGCCGAGCCTGACCGACGTCCTGCGCCGGGAGGCCGAAGCGCAGCTCACGCGGGTGGAGCTGGAGCGGGAGGAGCTGCCGCCCGGCGCGGAGCGCACCGTCCGCCACATCGTGAGGACCGTGCGGCTGGTGCTCGACCGGCTCGACCGGGTGGCCGATGACGAGGCGGGCCGGGTCGCGGCGCCCGAGCGCCTCGCCGACGCCGCCGAGATCGTGCGGGCCGAGCTGCCGGCATGCCTGGACACCTACCTGCGGCGCCCGCCGTCGACCCCGCCGGACACGGCGGCCCGGGAGCTCGCCGCACAGCTCGAGATGATCAGCGCCGGCGCCGACCGGCTCGCCGCGCGGGTCCCCGACGTGCACGCCGGGCGCGCCGCGGACCTGACCCGGGAGATGCGCCGCCGGTACGGGCAGCGCTGATCAGGCGTCGCCCGCGCCTCTCCGGTGACGATGACGTGCAGCGCCTCGCGAAGCTGCCGCTGCTCCCGTGGCCCGAGGCGGGAGATGTAGGCGTTCTCGGCGTTCCGCTCCGCTTCCTGCGCCCGTTCGAAGAAGTCCTTGCCCGACTCGGTCAGCTCGACCACGTTCCGCCGACGGTCGTGGGCGTGCGGATGACGCGAAACGATCTCCTTCTCCTCCAGGGAGTCCAGGAGCGCCACCATCGTCGTGCGGTCCACTCCCAGCAGCTGCGCCACCTCCTGCTGCGTCGTCGACTCGCGGGACGCCACGACGCGAAGCACCCCCAGGGCGCGCGAATCGATGCCGAAGGGCTCCAGCGCACTCGTCGTGGCCGCCGTCAGCTGCAGGTGCGCGTGCTTCAGCAGGTAGCCGAGAACCTCGGTCACCTCTCGGCCCGGCCCGCCCACGCTCGACATGCCGAAAGTCTACCGCTATCCTGATTGTCAGTACGACTGACGATTAATCACACTGACGATCAGCTCGACGACTGAAAGGCTCGACATGATCCTGGTCACCGGCGGCTCGGGCTTCATCGGCTCGCACACCGTCCGCGCGCTGCACGACCTCGGCGAGGAGAGCCTCCTCGTCCAGCGGAACACCAAGGAGGTGCCGCCACACCTGGCCGACCTGCCGGTGGCGGTCGAACAGGGCGACGTCACCGACCTCGCGTCACTACTCGGCATCGGCCGCCGCTACGACGTCACGGGCGTCGTGCACCTCGCCGGCTACCACGCGTGGCTCCCCACCTCGGAGCGCGCCGTCCCCGCGACCCGCGCGGCTCTCGACGGACTCCTCAACGTGGTCGAGGCCGCTCAGGAGTGGAACGTCGGCCGCGTGGGGGTCGCCAGCACGATCGGCGTCTACGCCGGCACCGCCACCGACGGGCCGCTGCGCGAGGACATGCCGCTGCCCCTCTCCGCGCCCCACCCCATCCCGCGGGGGAAGAAGATCGACGAGCTGCTCGCGGAGCAGCTGTCCGAGACGACCGGCATCGAGATCGTCAACTACCGGATCTCGGGCACCTGGGGTCCGCTCGGCCACGCCGACCCGTTCTTCGCCGCGCCCGCGCTGATCCACGCCGCCGCCCGCGGCACGGAGCCCGACCTGTCGGCGCTGGCCGGCCCGGCGTACGCAGAGGACGCCCTCGACCTCTGCTACGTCAAGGACACCGGCCGGGCCATCGCGCTCCTCCAGCTCGCCGATCACCTCACCCACCGGACCTACAACGTCGGCTCCGGCCGCTCGACCTCGAACGCCGAGATCATCGACGCGATCAAGACCGTCGTGCCGGACGCCCGGGTCGACCTGCCCACCGGACGCCCGGCATCGGCCACCCACCTGGACATCAGCCGTCTCGAGCAGGACACCGGGTTCCGGCCCGAGTACGGGACCGAGCGGGCCGCCGCGGACTACATCGGCTGGCTGCGCGCAGGTAACGCCCGATGACGACGACCGCCCCGCGCGAGATGCTCGACGCCGGGTAGCGCCGGAACGTCCTGTCCCGGGGCTGTGCGCGAAACCCGTTGGTGGACCACGACGACCACTGCTACTTTCCGGCGGCCGTGCAAGAGACCGAGGAGGTGGTACCCGTGAACGTATCGACATGGGTGCTCCCCTGCGGGGTCACGGTCGGGCGGTAGGTCGTCCGGGAGCGCCGTTCACGAGCACTCCCGAAAGGCACGACCATGCGATTCACCTCCGAACGGCGCCTCGACGGCGGTGTCCTCGAACGTCGGTTCACCCTCGGCGAGATCCCCGGCGTCCTGTGGACGCCGGGATCCGCATCCGCACCGGCCCCGCTGATCCTGATGGGCCACCCCGGCGGGCTGGAGAAGATGTACCCCCGACTGGCCGCCCGGGCCCGGCACTCCGCGGCGGTGGGGTACGCCGCGGCCACGATCGAACTGCCCGGGTGCGGGGAGCGGCCCCGTTCCGCCGTCGCCGAGGAGGCCCGCGCCGACCTGCGCCGGGCGGTGGGGGCCGGCGAGCCGGTCGACGACGAGATCGTCGACCGGCTCGTCCTCCCGCTGGTCGAACAGGCGGTCCCGGAATGGCGGGCCGCCCTGGATGCCCTCCTCGTGCTGCCCGGGATCCGCGGCCCGGTCGGGTACGCGGGAGGGGTGATCGCCATCGGCGTCCGGCTGGCGGCGGTCGAGCCGCGCATCGCGGCCGCCCTCCTGTTCGCCGGGAGCTTCGTGCCGCGCGCCCTGTTCGAGGAGGCCCGGCAGGTCACCATCCCGCTGCAGGTCCTGCTGCAGTGGGACGACGAGTGGAACGACCGGCAGACGGCCCTCGACCTGTTCGACGCCTTCGGCGCCGAGGAGAAGACGCTGCACGCCAACATGGGCGGGCACACCGGCGTCCCGCAGTTCGAGGGGGACGAGGGGAACCGGTTCTTCGCCCGGCACCTGAGGTGAGACCCGCTCTACCTCGGTTTATCTATTGACATGTATATGCACCCCGATACATACTCGGTCACGTGAGCGAGGCAGACGTCCCGGGGAGGCTGGCCGCACTGGCCGAGCCCAACCGGTTCCGCATCGTGGAGCTGCTGCGCTCCGGGCCGCGGTCGGTCGGCGGGATCGTCACGGCGCTCGGGCTCGCCCAGCCGCAGGTGTCCCGGCATCTGCGCATCCTCGGCGAGGCCGAGCTGGTGGAGGCGCACCGGCAGGCGCAGCAGCGGATCTACCGGCTGCGCGCGCAGTCCTTCCGGGAGCTCGACGCGTGGTTCGCGACGTTCAGCCGCATCTGGGAGGACCGCATGGACCAGCTCGACGAGCTCCTCGGGGAGCCGGACGACGAGGGGAGGCGGCCATGAGTGGCCGGACGGTGATCACGAGGCGCGCAGACCCGTACGAGCTGGTGGTCGAGCGCACGTTCGCCGCGTCCCCCGAGCGGCTGTGGCGCTGCTGGACCACGCCCGAGGTGGCGCGCTGGTGGGGGCCGCGCGGCTGGAGCACCGCGGTGCACGAGCTGGACGTGCGCGTGGGTGGGCGCTGGCGCTACAGCATCGCGCCGGACGACGGCGGCGAGGCGCCCGTGCAGTGCGTCGCGGTGTACCGGCGGGTCGAGGAACCCACCGTGCTCGCGTTCGACGACGGGATCGCCGACGACACCGGTGAGCTCCCCGCGGACGGCACCCTCCCGATCACCGTCACGATCGACGGCCGCGACGGCGGCACCCACCTCGCCATCACGACCCGCTACGTCGACGCCGCGCACCTCGCGACGGCCGCGACGAGCGGGATGGACACGGGCCTCGCCGAGGCCCTCGACAAGCTCGGCGACCACGTCGAGCGCTGAAGGAGATCGCCATGCCCACCGTCACCTCCGCCGACGGCACCGCCATCGCCTACGAGCGCACCGGGAGCGGACCGGTCGTCGTCCTCGTCGGGACGGCGCTGGACGACCACCACGGCCTCGACCTCATCGCCGGCCTCCTCGCCGACCGGTGCACGCTCGTCAACTACGACCGGCGCGGCCGGGGCGAGAGCGGCGACACCCAGCCCTACGCGCCGGCCCGCGAGGTCGAGGACATCGCCGCCCTGCTCGACGCACTCGGCGAGCCGGCCACGCTGGCCAGCGGCTCCGGCGGCTGCCTGCTCGCCCTCGACGCCGCCACCGCACTCGGCGACCGCGTCGCCGGGCTCTTCCTCTACGAGCCGCCGCTCATCGTCGGGCCCGGCCGGCCGGTGCCCGCCGACTACCGCGAGCACGTCGAGGGCCTGCTGCGCGAGGACCGGCGCAGCGAGGTGGTCGAGTACTTCTTCACGCAGGTGGTCGGCGTGCCCGCGGAGTACATCGGGCCGATGCAGGCCGACCCGTCCTGGCAGACGATGTGCCGCTACGCCCACACGCTGCCCTACGACGCGCAGATCGCGGCCGGCACGCAGGACGGGAAGCCGCTGCCCACCGACCGCTGGAGCACCTCGCGGCCGGTCGAGGTGGTGGTGGGGGAGAACTCGCCGGAGTTCTTCCACGAGGGCGCGCGGGCGCTCGTCGACCTGCTCCCGCAGGCGACGCTGCGAGTCCTGCCCGGGCAGGACCACGGCGCGTTCTGGGCGGCCCCCGAGGTACTGGCCGACATGATCGTCGATGCGGTCGCGGTGGCCCGTCACTGCGCCCGCGGCACCGCGGCCGGATAATCTGGCTTTGAGACCTCCATCCCGTTGCGGGAAGCGGCACTTCATGTCCTTGCCTGTGGAGTTGGTTCATTGCCGACGCGGTGACCTGGGGCGATAGCGGAACGAGCGCGTGATTTCGCCGGAGAAGATGGCCAGTTCGGCTTTCTTGTTGCGCGCCGCAGCTTTTCATGCCCGCTGCGGCGGGCCCATAGCGTCGGATTCATGGAGTGGAATTTTCGGTCGGCCGAAGAGCTCGTGGCCGCATTGCGTGCCGGCGAGGTGACCTCGGTCGAGCTCACCGACGAGGCGATCGCCTGTATCGAGCGCGACGACGAGGTGGTCAACGCGGTCTGCGTGCCGGACTTCGACCGTGCACGGGCCGCCGCTCGGCGCGCCGACGAGGCGCGCGCCCGCGGTGAGGATCGGCCCCTGCTCGGTGTCCCGGTGACGGTCAAGGAGTCCTACGACATGGCTGGTCTGCCCACGACCTGGGGCATCCCGCACCACCGGGACCACGTGCCGGCCGAGGACGCGGTACAGGTGTCGCGGCTCGAGGCCGCCGGCGCGGTGGTGCTCGGTAAGACCAATGTGCCCTTGGGGCTGCAGGACATCCAGACCTTCAAC
Source organism: Pseudonocardia sp. CNS-004 (assembly GCA_001942185.1). GTDB lineage: Bacteria > Actinomycetota > Actinomycetes > Mycobacteriales > Pseudonocardiaceae > Pseudonocardia. The sequence goes on along the minus strand of MKJV01000073.1, from coordinate 16,293 downwards.
GACATCTACGGCACCACCCACAACCCGTGGGATCACGGTCGCACCTCGGGCGGGTCCTCCGGCGGATCAGCGGCAGCCCTGGCGTGCGGATTCGGTGCGCTGTCCATCGGCTCCGACCTCGCCGGTTCGCTGCGCACGCCCGCGCACTTCTGCGGCGTCTACGCGCACAAGCCGACACTCGGGCTGGCGGCGACCCGCGGCATGGTCGCGCCGTCGGCACCGCCGTTGCCGGTCGACCTCGACCTCGCCGTCGTCGGTCCGATGGCGCGCACCGCCCGCGACCTCACGCTCCTGCTCGACGTCATGGCCGGGCCGGACCCGCTGACGCACGGCGTCGCGTACGACGTGACGCTGCCGCCCGCGCGTCACGAGCGGCTCGGCGACTTCCGGGTCCTGGTGGTCGACGAGCACCCGTTCATCCCGACCGGGTCCGCTGTGCGGGAGGGGGCGAACCGGGTGGCCGAGGCGCTCGCCGGCGGCGGCGCCCGGGTCGAACGGCACAGTCGGTTGCTGCCCGACCTGGCCGAAGCTGCGCGGCTCTACATGCAGTTGCTGGTTTCGGGCTCCACCGCGCGTTTTCCCATCGAATCGGACGAGCAGTTGCGGACCCGCGTCGCCGGACTGGGCGCGGACGATCAGGGTCTCGACGCGACGCGACTGCGCGCCATCCTGTTCAGCCACCGCGACTGGATCGAGGTGAACAATCGTCGCGAACTCCACCGCCACGGCTGGCGGCAGCTCTTCGCCGAGTTCGACGCCGTGGTGTGTCCGGTCACGCCGACGCCCGCGTTCCCGCACGACCACAGCCCCAATCCGCTGGAACGGCGCATCGACATCGACGGCGTCGAGTACCCGTACTTCGACCAGCTCGTCTGGGCCGGCCTGGCCACCATGCCCGGCCTGCCCGCCACGGCGATACCGGCCGGCCGGTCCCACGAGGGCCTGCCGGTGGGGGTGCAGCTCATCGGCCCGATGTTCGAGGACCGCACCCCGCTGCGCCTCGCCGAACTGCTCGAGCAGGAGATCGGCGGGTTCCAGGCACCGAAGTAGGTCGTGCCACCGGGTGTCCGGGCGGTCGACCCGATGAGTCTGTCGGTGCCCCCGGCAGGATTCGAACCTGCGACACCCGCTTTAGGAGAGCGGTGCTCTATCCCCTGAGCTACGAGGGCTTGCGCTGCCGATCCTAGCCGTGCTGCGCGTTGCTGCCCTGCCCGGGCGCCGGAGCGGCCGGGCGTTGGTGCGGCCGGAGCCGCGCGTGCACCTCGGCGGCCACGGCGGGTGTCGAGACCACGCTGCGGGCGACGTCGAGCAGGCGGGAGTTGTTGCTGCGGGCGTAGCCGCGCATCGCGGTGAACGCCGTGTCCATGTCGATCTCGAAGCGTTCCGCGAGGATGCCCTTGGCCTGCTCGATCGCGACCCTGCTGTCGAGCGCGCCCTGGAGCTGGTCGATCAGGGCGCCGTTGGACCGGGCGTGGTGGGCGTTGAGGAGGCCGATGGCGGCCACGTCGGCCAGTGCCTGGCCGAGGGCCATGCGGTCGTCGCCGAGCCCGACGGGGGCTGCAGCGAACACCTCGAGCGTGCCGACGGTTCGTTCGCGCCGCCCCATGGGGAACGCGTACACGGAGTGGAACCCGGCGGACAGGGCGGCGTCGGCGTACCGAGGCCAGCGCGTGTCTGCCGTGGTGAGGTCGTGGCAGTGCACCGGTATGCCGGTGCCGAGACAGTCGATGCCGGCGCCCTCCTCGTACGGCAGCACGCGCGAGTCCAGCTGGGACGTCTCCCGGGTCGGGGCGTCATCGGTCAGGTCGCGCAGCAGGACGCCCGCCGCCTGCGTGCCGAGCAGGTCGAGGCTGTGGTCGGCGAGCCGATCGAGGTAGGCGGGGAGGGTGAAACCAGTGATGATGGTGTCCGAGAGTTCGACGAACGCTTCGGCAACCTGCCGATTCGGCACGTCCACCTGGTGGATCTTACGCAGGTCCGCGCGCGGTGTCCTGGAGGATCGCGCTCCGCCTCCACCTACGCTGCACCCGGGCGCGGCACGCGCAGAGGGAGGTCGGGCAGCCGTGGACGTCAGCAGCCTCGTCGAGATCGCCCCGCGGGAGCGGTTCACGCGGATATGCGCCCTCACCGGCGCCGGGATCAGCGTGGCGGCCGGGCTCGGCACGTTCCGCGGCCCGGACGGGTTGTGGACGCTCTCGCCCGAGATCGAGCGGGCCATGCACGCCCACCTGCTGCCCGGCAACGTCGATGCGCTCTGGGACGTCTGGGGCGGCATGTGGACCACGGCCGCGGCTGCGGGCCCGACACCGGCGCACAAGGCGCTCGCGGCGGCCGGGGCGTCGGTGATCACGCAGAACGTCGACGGGCTGCACCAGGCCGCGGGCTCGGTCGATGTCGTCGAGCTCCACGGTCGGCGGGGCGGGCCCGCTGCCTCGACGACGACTTCTGCGGGTGGATCGGGCCCGCGCAGGAGGCGCGCCGCAACGAGCCGCCGCGGTGCGGGCGGTGCACCGACCTGCGCGGCCTGCCGTCGTCCTCTTCGGCGAGATGCTCGACCCGGAGGAGCTCGGTGCGGCGCGGCGGCTGGTGTCGGCGTGCGACCTGTTCCTCGCGATCGGCACGTCCGGCCGGGTGGCGCCCGCGTCGTGGCTGGCGCCCACGGCCCGCGCGGCGGGCGCCTTCTGCGTGAACGTCGACCTGCACCCCGACGGGCCCGTCGACCCGGCCTTCCACGCCCGCGTCGTCGGCGATGCGCAGGACGTGCTGGCCGAGTGGGCGCGGTAGCGCACCGCCCCAAGACCCATCCGACATCAGACCCCCCGCCCCGCCAAGGGCGCCCGCGCACACCTCGCAACGATCAACCCGGCCGAGATGGGGCGGAGCGCCCTTCCGAGGGCGCAAAGTCACCCGTCGGAACGATCACGGGCTCGAGGCCGTGGCGATGGGCGCCGAGCACCTGCTGCGCCTCGATACCGGCGAGAACTCCCGCGGCGACACCGGCTCTGCCGCCGAGGTGGCATGCGCCCAGCGCTCACGAACGATGCCGTTCCGGCACCGCGGCCCACTCGTGGTGCGGGCCCTCGTGCAGCGCGGCGTAGACGCGGTCCCGCACGGTGTTCGCCTCGGCGTCGGTGAGCGTCCGGTCCAACGGGCGCAGCACCAGCCGGAGCAGCAGGTTGACCTGGCCGGGCGCGGTGCCGAGGCGCGCCTGCGCGTACGGGGGGAGCCGATCGTGGGGTGTGCGGGCGAGCAGGGTCAGGCTCTCCAGGACGTCGGCGTCGGTGCCGAGGGCGGCGCGGGCGCGGTCGCCGAGCAGCTCGTCGTCGACGCCCGCCGCGGCGACGACCGAGAGATCCCGGCGGATCGCCGGCAGCATCGAGACCGGCCGCCAGGGCGTGAGGTCCAGCATCTGCTGCGCGATCCGCGGGTCGGTGGCCCGGAGCAGCCTGATGTCCGGTATCCCCTTGCGCAGCATCACCGCGCGGTCGATGCCCATGCCGAGCGCGAGGCCGCGCCAGCGGGAAGGGGCCAGCCCGGCCGTGGCCAGCACGTGCGGCGCGGCCAGCCCGCACTCGGCGAGTTCGACCCAGCCGCCGCCGACGCGGACGTCCAGCTGCCGCCCCTGCTCGGTGTACGGGTGGCGGGCGGGCACGGTGCGCAGGCGGGCGCCGGGCAGGACCGCCTCGACGAGGGTGCCGAGCATGTCGTCCAGGTCGACGTCGCCCCGGGTGATGCGCCACAGGTCGACCTGGTGCGGCTCGCCGACGTGGATGGGGTCGATGACGTCGCGCCGGTACACGAGCCCCGGCAGCACGAGGAGCACGTCCGCGGGCGGGTCCGGCTCCGTGGCGAGTGCACGCAGGGCGGGCGGAACGCCGGCCGTGGTGTGGCTGCGCAGCATGACGGTGTCGCCGAGGTAGCGCGAGTAGCGGGCCTCGCGCGTGACCGCGGACGCCGGGTAGCCGAGGCGGTCGTAGTTGTCCTCGACGGTGACGGCGGGGGACGAGCGCAGCACGCGCACGGTGCTGCCCCACCGCCCGGCGAGCGCGTCGACCGCGGCGTCGAGCAGGAGGCCGGCGGCGTGCGGTCCTGTGCGGGATCGGTCAGGTCGCGCAGCGCCAGTGCGGCGGCGACGTGACCGGGGGAGATGGTGGCGGGCATGGCGATCCTCACGGGTGGCGGCGGGTGGGCCCACCCCCGGCCGCTCCGGCGCGCGGATCAGGCGGATGCGTCGATGCCCGCGCGGCCGCACCGCGGCCGGGGGCACGGAAATCGCTGCGCGCACGCCATAGGGAAAAGGTAGCGCGGAGGGGGCAGGCGCACACCCGAATTCGCTGGTCACCCGCGTGGGGAACGTTGCGGGCGCACAGCAGCCTCTCAGGCGCGTCTCAGATCACGAGTTCACACTGACCGCATGCGCATCCTCGTCGTGGACGACGACCGGTCGGTCCGGGAGTCGTTGCGTCGCTCCCTGGCCTTCAACGGCTACCAGGTCGAGCTCGCCGGCGACGGCCAGGCGGCTCTCGACGCCGTTCTGGCACAGCGACCGGACGCGATGGTCCTGGATGTGATGATGCCGCGCCTGGACGGGCTCGAGGTCTGCCGGCGGATGCGTGCCGCGGGCGACGAGCTCCCGATCCTCGTGCTCACCGCCCGCGATGCCGTCTCCGACCGGGTGGCGGGCCTCGACGCCGGGGCCGACGACTACCTGCCCAAGCCGTTCGCCCTCGAAGAGTTGCTCGCCCGCCTGCGCGCGTTGCTGCGCCGGCGCAGCCCGGACGACATCGCCGCGGCGGCGGGGCAGAGCAAGCCGCTGGAGTTCGCCGACCTGTCGCTGGACCCCGACACCCGCGACGTCCGGCGCGGTGACCGCCCGATCAGCCTCACCCGCACCGAGTTCTCGCTGCTGGAGCTGCTGCTCACCAACCCGCGGCGGGTGCTCACGCGCGGCCAGATCCTGGAGCAGGTCTGGGGCTACGACTTCCCGACCACCGGCAACGCGCTGGAGGTCTACATCGGCTACCTGCGGCGCAAGACCGAGGCCGAAGGCGAGTCGCGGCTGATCCACACCGTGCGCGGCGTCGGGTACGTCCTGCGCGACACACCGCCGTGAGCTGGCCTGCCGCGCCGCAGCGGTACGGCAGGCCGAACGGCCGTGTGGAAGCCTTCGAGCAGGTCTCGCTGCGCACCCGGGTCGGGGTGCTCGCCGCGCTGGTGGCCGCGCTCGCGGTGGTGCTGGTGTCCGTGTCGGCGTTCGTCACGGTCCGCGTCAACATCATGCAGACGCTCGACACCAACCTGCTCCAACGCGCCTCCGCCGCGGCGCAGAGCGAGCTCGCCGACCCCCAGCAGCTCGCCACGATCCCCACCGAGGTGCTCGGTGCGGGCGACATCCGGCTCGCGCTGCTGCTCGCGAACGGCCCCGCGATCTCCGCGGAAGGTGCCGCGTCCGCCCCGCCGCTCGGCGAGGACGAGCTGGAGGTGGCGAACGGCGAGTCCAGCTCGTCCACCCGCACGGCCACCGAGGCCGGTGTGCCGTACCGGGTGGTCGCCGTCCGGGCCGGTCCCGGGCAGGCGCTGGTGATCGCGCAGCGGCTCGACGCCACCCAACAGGTGTTCACCAAGCTCGGGTTCGCGCTGCCGATCGTCGGCGGGGTCGGCGTGGTGGTCGCGGCGATCGCGGGCGTCGCCATCGCGCGCGCCGGGCTGCGTCCCGTCGACCGGCTCACCGCCGCCACCGAACGCGTCGCCGCCACCGGCGAGCTGCGGCCGATCCCGGTGGAGGGGTCCGACGAGCTCGCCCGCCTGACGGCCAGCTTCAACGAGATGCTCGGCGCGCTCGCGGCGTCGCAGGAGCAGCAGCGGCGGCTCGTCGCGGACGCGGGTCACGAGCTGCGCACCCCGCTGACCTCGATGCGCACCAACCTGGAGCTGCTCGCCGCCGCCAGCAGGCCCGGGGCGCCGACCCTGCCGGAGTCCGACCGCGCCGAGATCCTCGACGACGTGCAGGCCCAGGTCGCGGAGCTGTCCACGCTGGTCGGCGACCTCGTCGAGCTGGCACGCGATGACGCCCCGATGATCGTGCACGAGCCGCTGGAGCTCACCGAGGTCGTGTCACGGGCGCTGGAGCGGGCGCGGCGGCGGGCGGGCGACGTCGAGTTCGACCCGATCCTCGTGCCGTGGACGCTCACCGGCGACGCCACCGCGCTCGAACGTGCCGTGCTCAACCTGCTCGACAACGCGGCGAAGTGGAGCCCGCCGGGCGGTCACGTCCGGGTCCAGATGCGACCGCTGGACGAGTGGTCGGTCGTGCTGGAGGTGGCCGACGCCGGGCCCGGCATCGCCGAAGAAGACCTGCCGCTGGTGTTCGAGCGCTTCTACCGCGCCGCGACGTCGCGCACGATGCCCGGCTCCGGGCTCGGGCTGGCGATCGTCCGCCAGGTCGCGGTTCGGCACGGGGGCGCCGTGTGGGCAGGCCGCGCGCCGGAGGGTGGGGCACTGCTCGCGATGCGGCTCCCCGGGCACCGATTGTTCGCCTGACTGGAAGATCGCTGCCTCGCCCGGGACGTCGCTAGGCTGGGGTCTGCACGTCCCTTGACGCGAATTCGGTGATGGCATGGCAAACCTCCCTTCCGACCACGACAGGGCTGCGGGAGGGCCGGACGAGGGCGCGCCACGCGGCCTCGGCGATCAGCCGGGGCCGGGCACCGATGGCCGGGCGTCCGATGGCGGCGGCCACCCGGCACACGCGACGACCGAGGTCCCCGCGCCGGGTGGCTGGCAGGGCCGCCCCGGTGGGCAGCCCGAGAACGCGCGTACGCCTCCACTCCCGCATGGTCGGGATGGCCCGCGCCTCGCCCCGACGACCGGTGGGCGTCCGGCGCGGCCGCCGGTCCGGCCGGGCAGCCTGCGCAGTCCTGGTACGGCGGCCTGGTGCCTATCCCACGACGTCCCAGCCGATGTCCCAGCCGATGTCCCAGCCGATGTCCCAGCCGCCGGGGAACCCGTACCAGACCTCGCAGAACCAGCCGTTCGGGCCGCCGACCGGTGCGTACTACCTCGAGCCGCCCAGCGGGCCGAGGCCGCCACGTCGAGGGCCGCTGATCGCGCTCGCCGTCGTGGGGATCCTGCTTTCCGGGGTGATCGGCGGGGTCGTGGGCCACTCGCTCGCAGGTGGCGGCCGCGGCGGGTCGATCGGCGTGCTCGGCCAGCCGGTGCCCGCCATCGACCAGGCCGCCGCTCCGTCCACCCCGGTCGAGGCCGTCGCGGCCCGCGTCCTCCCGAGCGTCGTGCAGCTGCGCGTCGACGGGCCGACCGCGTCCGGTGAGGGGTCGGCGATGGTCCTGTCGGCCGACGGCCTGCTGCTCACCAACAACCACGTCGTCGAGGAAGCCGCCACGGCCGGCACCGTCACCGCGGTGTTCCAGGACGGCACCACCGCCCCCGCGCTGATCGTCGGCCGGGACCCGAGCTCCGACCTCGCGGTGATCCGCGCCCAGAACCTGTCCGGGCTCACCCCGGTCGAGCTGGGCAACTCCGACTCGTTGCGCGTCGGCCAGCAGGTCATCGCGTTCGGGGCGCCGCTCGGCCTCGGTGGCACCGTCACCACCGGCATCATCAGCGCCGTCGACCGGGCCGTGAACGTCGGCGAGGAGACCGGCGCCAACACGCCCACCGTGCTCAACGCGCTGCAGACCGACGCCGCGATCAACCCGGGCACTCGGGGGGCCCTCGTGGACATGGAGGGGAAGGTCGTCGGCATCAACTCGGCGATCGCCACCACCGGTGCGCAGGGCGGCTCGATCGGCGTCGGCTTCTCGATCCCGATCAACCAGGCCCGGCGCGTCGCCGAGGAGCTCGAGCGCACCGGCCGGGCGTCCCGCGCGATCCTCGGCGTCACCGTGGCCGACGACCCGCGGCAGGCGGGCGCGATCATCCGTGGCATCACCCCCGGCGGGGCGGCCGACCAAGCCGGCATCCGCGAGGGCGACATCGTGCTGCGCTTCGGCGACCAGCGCATCTCCACCGGCACCGACCTGCAGGCCGCCGTCGGGTCGCGGGCTCCGGGCGAGGTCGTCGAGGTACAGCTCGGCGACCGGACCGTGCAGGCCACCCTGACCGCCGCGCCGAACTGACGGAGCTCATCCGGCCGCAACTCGCGTGCACGCAGAGCGCGACTCGCGTGCATTCAGGGCGCGACTCGCGGGCGGAGGCGACCCACCTCCCGCGAGTCGGGGTCTCGGTGCGCGCGAGTCGGGGTTTCGAGGCACGCGAGTCGGGGTCTCGCAACGCGGGTTTCGCACCCACGGGGGATCGTGGTGGTCAGCGGTTGACGCGAATACGCAGGTTCTGGTCTCGTTCAAGCGTCCCGGTCGTGGTGCCCCACGCCGGACGCCAGTCGCGTCGGCGCCGGTTCCCCCTCCCTGGCGCCGGCGCGACCCGGCGGTCGCCGGACCGGGTGACCATGGCCGGTCGGGCGCCCCGCTACGGTGAGCGCCATGGAGATGGCGCCGCCTCAGATCGGTCGAGCCCTCGTGGTGGTCGTGGACGACCGGATCAGCCACGGCGAACACGAGGATTCCATCGGGCCGCTCGTCACCGAGCTGCTCGAGGAGGCGCGGCTGGTGGTCGACGGCGTCGTCGTGGTCCCCGGTGACCCGGTGGCGATCCGCAACGCGCTCAACACCGCCGTGATCGGCGGCGTCGACCTCGTGGTGACCGTCGGCGGCACCGGGGTGTCGCCGCGCGACGTCACGGCCGATGCCACCGCGGGCGTGCTCGACCGACCGATCCCCGGAATCGCGGAGGCGATCCGCGCGTCCGGCCTCGCCGCGGGCGCGTGGACGCCGGGCTGTCACGCGGGCTGGTCGGCGTGTCCGGTAGCACGCTCGTGGTGAACCTGGCCCCGTCCCGCGCCGCGGTGCGCGACGGCATGGCCACGCTCACGCCGCTCGTCGGGCACGTGATCTCGGAGCTGTCCGGGCTGGACTGATCCGGCCGTCCGGTCAGGGAGTGCTCTTGGGCTCCTCCGGCTCGACGACCACCACGGTGGGGGTGTCGGTGGGGCGGGGGCGGTCGAGCGAGGCCTCGACCTTCGCCGTGACCTCCTCGATCCGTTCGTGGTACCGGCCACCGGTCGCCCGGTCGACACCGCTCGCGGCGGCGTCGGTGGCCTTCACCGCGAGGTCGGCGGCCCGGTCGAACAGGTCGGGCGCTTCTCCCGCGCCACCTCCGACAACTCACCCGCCCTGACCAGCGCGATGTCGGTGAGCTCCTTGGCCTTGTCCGTGAGTCCCATGCGCCCATGGTGGCACCCGGTGCAGGATGGTGGGGTGGACGAGATGCCCGAGCCGCTGCGTCGCCGGCTCGACGAGGTGTTCGGGGACGTGCTGCCCAGCATCACGTCGGACGAGCGCGACGACCGGCCGGAACAACGCGGCGGCGACGCCGAGCTGCTGGCCAACCGGCCCCCGCACCACGATCAGGACTGAGACCCGGCGCTCGCCGCCCCGGTGCTCGCCGACACGGTGCCCGTTCGCTGCTCCCGCAGCAGGTCGCGGATCTCGGTGAGCAGTTCGACGTCGGTGGGCTCGGCGGGGCCCTCCTCCTCCCCGCGGCTCCGGCGCTCCTTGAGGTGGTTCAGGGGGAGCACGATCAGGAAGTAGACGACGGCGGCCACGATGAGGAAGTTGAGCGCCGCCGAGATCACCGAGGCGACGTCGATGTAGGTGCTCTCCTTGCCGGGGATGACCTGGATGCCGAACCCCGGGCTCTCCGGCGGGGTGATCGCGTTGATCAGCGGTTGCAGGATGCGCTGGGTGAACGCCGTGACGATGGAGCCGAACGCGGCGCCGATGACGACGGCGACGGCCAGGTCGACGACATTGCCGCGGAGGATGAAGTCCTTGAAGCCTTTGATCACGTCAGCGCAGCGTAATGGCGACTTGCTCGGTGAGGGAGGCCGCGGCCACCCGGGCGGCCTCCCCGGACGGCAGCGCGACCAGCACGAGCCGCCCGGACGACGGTGAATCGGGAGGCAGTACGGCCAACACGGATGCGCCGGCGGCGAGCACGAGGGGTTCGTCACCTTCGCCGCCCACCGTGACCACATCGACCGTGCTGCCCGGGAGGAGCAGCTCCGCGGCGCCGGAATCAGCGAGCCGGACGGGTACCGCAGCCGCTCCGGCCGGCGCGCCGAGCGCCGCGGAGGGGCCCGCGAGGCGGGTGTCGGTGATCGGCTCGCCGGCTCGCGCGGCCCCGACGAGGACGCGGCCCTGCGCCGCTGCGGGATCCGGGAGCGCGCCGCCGGGCACGAGCTCGGCGGGCCAGGGGCGTACGACGAGGTCGGTGGGGCGGAGGGTGGCACCGGCCGCGACGTCGGCGGCGGCCACGAGCACGGGCACGCCCGTGTCGTCGGACCCGGGCGCAAGGGCGAGCAGGAGCGCCAGCGCCGCCAGCGCCCCGGCCGCGGCTCTGCGCAGCAACGCGATTCGCCGCCAGCCCGGGCCCACGACGAGCGCTCCGAGCCGGGAGAGCGGCCGGGGCGTGAGCCGGGAGTCGGTCATGAGGCCGACGCTATGACGGCGGCGACGTCAGCGGAGTGGGGTCGCCGAACCTGTGGACAACCCGCGGGTGATGTGGATGGATCCGGCGGCGGTCAGGATGCCGCGGCGGCGGGTGTGCTCGACGAGGAGCTCGTGGAGCTGTCCTTCGAACCGCTCGTGGAGCTCGACTCGGACTTGCCCGACCCGGAGCTACCGTTGTCGGACTTGCCGGACTCACTCGAGGAGGAATCGCTCTTCGCCGCGACACCGCCCCCGCCTGAGCGGCTGTCGGTGCGGTAGAAGCCGCTGCCCTTGAACACGATCCCGACCGACGAGAAGACCTTGCGCAGGATGCCCGAGCACGCCGGGCACTCGGTGAGCGAGGCGTCGGTGAAGGACTGCACGGCCTCGAACCGGTGGTCGCAGGCGGTGCAGGCGTACTGGTAGGTCGGCACGTGTCCCTCCGGAGGCACACACGATCGAGCTGGCACTCGAACGGTCTGAGTGCCAGCATAACCCGTCAGTGCCGGCGCTTGTTCCCCAGCGTGACGAGTCCCGCTCCGGGGAGCAGCGCGCCCGTCACCGGCCGGTCGTGCGGTTCGGCGGGGAGCCGGCTCCACCAGTTCGTCGTCGTTGAGCACGATGACGATCGGCACGTCCGGGGCGGCGAGCGCGAGCGTGCGGTCGTAGTGGCCCGCTCCGCGGCCGAGCCGCACGCCGCGCAGGTCGGCCGCGAGCCCGGGCACGAGCACGAGCCGCGCGCCGGTGACGGCCTCGGGCCCGAGGCGCGGCCCGGTGGGCTCGCGGAGCCCGAACGGGGCAGGGGTCAACGAGTGAGGCCCGGTGTATGCCGCCCAGTCGAGCGGACCGGGGTCCGTGGCCACCACGGGCAGTAGTACTTCGTGCCCCGCCTCGTGCAGCGCGGACACCAGCTCCGGGGACCCGGGCTCGGATCCGACGGGGACGTACGCGCACACCGGGCCACCCGTGCCGGCTGCCAGCCGGAGCGCCGCAGTCGTCAACGCCGCGGCCCGCTGGGCCCGTTCGGCGCCCGGAATTTCCCTCCGAGCTGCCACGACGGCGGTACGCCACCGGGTCTTCTCGTCGAGAACGGCGCGTCCCGTCACACACCGACCCTACTCTCGCCGTTAGGCTCGCCAACCATGAGCGAGCGTGAGCGAGCGCACCATCAGCACGGTGCCCGGCGAAGCCGCCCGAGCGTCAGCGAGGGCGAGCGGTGAGCGAGCTGGTGCCTGGTGTGTTGCCGTTCCGCTCCGCGGTCGTTCCGGCTGCCGGGCTGGGCACCCGCTTCCTGCCCACCACGAAAGCGGTGCCCAAGGAACTGCTGCCGGTGATCGACACTCCGGGTATCGAGCTGGTCGCCGCCGAGGCCGCGGAGGCGGGCGCGCAGCAGCTGCTGATCGTCAGCTCGCCCGGCAAGGACGCTGTGGCCGCTTACTTCGCCGAGTCGTCCGAACTGGAGAAAGAGCTCGCGGCCCGGGGCAAGGAGGAGCTGGTCGCGAAGGTGCGGCGGGCCCACGAGCTGATCGCGGTGCGCACCGTCACCCAGGACGAGCCACGCGGGCTCGGTCACGCCGTCGGGTGCGCCCGCGACGCCGTCGGCCCCGACGAGCAGGCGTTCGCCGTGCTGCTGCCCGACGACCTCGTCCTGCCCACCGGGGTGCTCGCCAAGATGGCCCAGGTCCGGCAGCGCCACGGTGGCAGCGTGCTCTGCGCGTTCGACGTGGCTCGCGAGGAGGTCTCCGCCTACGGGGTGTTCGAGGTCGAGGACACCGGCGACGAGGACGTCAAACGGGTGCGCGGCATGGTCGAGAAGCCGCCGCCGGACCGCGCGCCGTCCACGTTGGCCGCGGCCGGGCGCTACCTGCTCGACCGTGCCGTCTTCGACGCCATCGACCGGATCGAACCGGGGGCGGGCGGGGAGCTGCAGCTCACCGACGCCATCGCCCTCCTGATCGACGAAGGCCACCCCGTGCACGTGGTCGTGCACCGGGGCGGACGCCACGACCTCGGCAACCCCGCAGGCTACGTGCGCGCGTACGTCGACTTCGCCCTCGCCGACCCGGACCTGGGCCCCGACCTGCGCGCCTGGCTGACCGACCGGCTGAAGGTCTGATCCGAGTGCCCCCGACCGGAGGTCCACCACGCATCTCGACGGCCCGGCTTCCCGCTGGGCACACCGTCGTGCCGGCCGAGTACGCCCGGTACGAGGCCGGCTCGCCGGCGCACCCAGCGGAAACCCGGATCCGCCGATACCCGCGCCGGACCACCGGTCGGGGGTACTGATGCGCACGGTCGACGAGCAGATCGAGCGGATCCTCACCACGGCGGTGCGGCCCGCGCCGGTGCGGGTCGCGATCTCGGACGCGCACGGGCTGCGCTGCGCCGAGGATGTCGTGTCGTCGCGGCCGCTCCCCGGTTTCGACCAGGCGGCCATCGACGGCTACGCGGTGCGGAGCGTCGATCTCGTGGGCGCGACGGTGGCCGACCCCGTGTCGCTCCCGGTGGTCGGGGAGATCCCGGCGGGGTCCCGGCAGCCGCTGCGGCTGCAGCCCGGACAGGCGGTGCGCGTCGCCGCCGGGGCGCCGCTGCCCACGCTCGCCGACGCCGTCGTCCCGGTCGCGAACACCGACGCCGGCACCGCCCGTCTCGACGTGCACCACGGCGTGCCGTCCGCCGCGTTCGTGCGCCGCATCGGCGAGGACGTGCAACCCGGCGACGTCGCCGTGCGCCGCGACTCCGTGATCGGCGCTGCGCAGGTCGCGATGCTGGCCGCCGCGGGCCGGGACAAGGTGCTCGTGCACCCGAAGCCGCGCGTGTCGGTGATCTCGGTCGGCGACGAGCTCGTCGACGTCGCGCGCGCTCCCGGCGCCGGGCAGATCACCGACGTGTGCTCGTACGCGCTCACCGCGGCCGCGCGCGACGCCGGAGCCGAGACCGCACGCGCCGGGCTCGTCCGTGGCGACGCGCGTGAGGTGTGCGCCGCGTTGCAGGACCGTCTCCCGTTCAGCGACGTGATCGTGGTGTGTGGCGCCGTCGGCGGATCGGGGGGCGCCGAGGTGCAGTCCGCGCTCGCCGGGCTCGGCGACCTCGACACCACCCGGATCGCGATGCACCCCGGATCCACCCAGGCGTTCGGGCGGCTCGGACCCGACCGGGTGCCCACCTTCCTGTTCCCGTCGTACCCGGCCACCGCGCTGCTGCTGTTCGAGGTGCTGGTCCGCCCGCTCGTCCGGCTCGCACAAGGCCGTGACCCGCACCGGCGCATGATCACGGCGAGGCTCACATCGCCCGTCAACTCGACGAAGGGGCGCCGCGGCTACGTGCGCGGCCGCCTGCTGCGCGAGGAAGCCACGGGCGACTACCTCGTGCAGCCGATGGGCACCTCGGGAACGCACCTCCTGTCGTCCGTGGGCGAGGCCAACGGGCTGATCATCCTCCCCGAGGACGTCACCGAGGCCACTGTGGACGAACATGTGACCGTGGCGTTCCTGCCTGCCCCGCTCTGAGCCCCCGATGGCGCACGCGTACCCGGGGCGGTCGTCCGCCCGCCACCCCGGCTGGCCCGCCCGGCTCGGCCCGCTGCGGGTCCGCGCGGGCGTGGTGGCGCTGCGGCCCGTCCGGCTGCGGGACGGCGGTGCCTGGGCCACCATCCGGACCCGCGACGAGCAGCACCTCGCGCCGTGGGAGCGACCATGCCCGGCAGCTGGGCGGAACGCCACGCCCCGGGGGAATGGCCCGCCCGCTGGCTGCAGCTGCGATCCGCAGGGCGGCGCGGCACCGCGCTCCCGTTCGCCGTCACCCTGGACGACCGGTTCGTCGGGCACGTCATGGTCGGCAACGTCGTGCGCGAACCCCTCCTCTCGGCCTACGTCGGCTACTGGGTGGACTCGACCGTCACCGGCGGCGGCGTGATCACCGCGGCCGTCGCGCTCGCCGTGGACCACTGCTTCCACCGCGTCGGCCTGCATCGCATCGAAGCGACCGTCCGCCCCGAGAACGCGGCCAGCCTGCGCGTCCTGGAGAAGCTCGGGTTCCGCGAGGAGGCTCTTCCGCCGCTACCTCGACGTCGACGGCGACTGGCGCGACCACATCTGCCTCGCGCTCACCGCCGACGAAGTGCGCCCCGGCGGGCTGACCGGGAGGCTCGTCGCCGCAGGCGCGCGGAACGGGTTCACACCGCACCGGCGTAGGGGTGAACCTCGGCGCGTCGGCGCGTCGCTGCCGGTATCACCGGGTGCCCCTCACTACCGTGGACCCGCGGGAGCGATCTTGACCGGGCAACCGGATCGCTCCGGAACTGCGCCGCGGGGGAGGGGTAGGAGGCAGCCGTGCCGAGCTCGATGATCTTCGCGAGCCTGGTCGTGCTCTGGCTGCTGATCCTCGTCCCCGCCGTCGCGCGGCGCCGGCAGGAAGTGGCACGCCCGAGCGTCGCGGCCCTGTCCGGGCGGGTGCTCGACCGGCCGCGGCAGCGCCAGGTTCCGGCCACGGGCCGCGAACGGGAGGTGGACGGGATGGACGAGACGGGCCGCGTCGAGATCGACGACGACCAGGACCACGACCAGGACCACGTCGACGACCGGGACGACGACCGGGACGCCGACCGGTACGACGAGCGGGTCGACGACCGCGACGCCGACCGGGCCGCCGAGCGCGACGCCGACCGGGACGACGACCGGGACGACGACCGCACCGAAATGCCGCACCCGGCGGCCGCCGAGTCCGACGACGACCTCTGGGAACGCCCGCCGCCGCGCTACCGCCCCGGCCGCGGCGGGTTCGACCCCGAAGCCGCCGCACTCGCCGCCCGAACGCGATACGCCTTCCGGCAGCGCGTCGTGCTCGCCATGCTGATCATGGCGTTCGTCACCGGCGTCATCGCCGCGTTCGTCGCACCCGGAATGTGGTGGGCACACGCCGCCGTCGACATCGCACTCGTCAGCTACCTCGTCTACCTGCGGCGACAGGTCCGCCTCGAAGAGGAGATCCGCGAACGCCGCGCCGCACGGATGGCAGGCACCCGCCGCACCGCCGCCGCCGACGACCCCGACCTCGACGCATGGGCCCGCCGCGGCCGCGAACTCACCCGCCGCGACGACCGCTACCCACCGGCCGAGGACGACCTCGACGACCGGTACGACGACCAGTCCGACGCCGAGTACGACGACCACGACGGCGGCTACGAGGACTGGGACGACGAGGACACCACCGACGACACCCAGGACGACGAACACCGCCACGTCGCCGCCACACCACACCGCAACCGCGACCAGCGCGACGCCGAGCCGGTCGACCCCGAACCCGCACTCCCACGCCTGCGCCCCGCCCCACCCCCCGCACTCCCCGCCGGGACCTCACTCGTCCAAGCCGACGAAGACGACCCCGACCTCTACGACCTCGGCGGCCCCGCCCGCCCCGGATACCGCCGTGCGGCCGGCGAATGACCGCCTGCTAAGGTTCATCTCACCCGGTCAACCGGGCCTGGGGCTGTGGCGCAGTTGGTAGCGCGACTCGTTCGCATCGAGTAGGTCAGGGGTTCGATTCCCCTCAGCTCCACTCTCGGGAGAAGTGTGCTCGCGCAGAGCGCTTCGCCTTCTCGTGTGTCGCGTTCCTTCTGGGGGCCTAGTGCCCTGAGTCGTTAATCCGGGCGCAGTAGCGGGCGATGCTGTCGAGGATCTGGTCGGCGGTCTTGGTCCAGACGTAGGGGCGGGGGTTGTCGTTCCAGGTT
>MKJV01000072.1 GCA_001942185.1 Pseudonocardia sp. CNS-004 | reverse complement strand
CGACGCACGGGCGGCGCGCGACGCCGACACCCCCGGCACGGACGCGCCCCGGCACGGACACCCCCGCCACGGACACCGCGCCGCAGTCACGGCCTCCGCTCCTGCCCTGCCTCCCGCCCCGGCGCCACCTGTCGCCCCGCAGCCGCCCGCCGCAGCGTCGGACGAACGCGCCGCCCGCGTCGCCGCTGGCCCGCAGGCTCGCCCGCGAACGCGGGATCGACCTGTCCACGGTGGCGGGCAGCGGCCCGCACGGCCGGGTCGTCCGCGCGGACATCGAGGCGGCGAGCGCGGCGGTGAGCGAGGCCGCGAAGCCCGCACCCGCGGACGCCCCCGCACCCGCCGAGCCGCCGACGCCCGCCGCTGCGGCGCCCACCGGTCCCGCGCCGGCCGTGCCTGCCGACGTGGACGTGCTGCCCCTGCCGCAGATGCAGCGGGTCGCCGCGGACCGCCTCACGCGCAGCAAGCAGGAGGCGCCCCACATCTACCTGACGCGCGCCGTGGACGTCACCGACCTCCTCGCGCTGCGGGCCACCCTGAACGAGACCCTCGCAGCGGCGGGCGGGCCCAAGGTCAGCGTGAACGACCTCGTCGTCAAGGCGGTCGCCGGCGCGCTGCGGGCCCACCCGGAGATCAACGTCTCGTACGCGGGCGACTCCGTGCACCGGCACCGCCGGGTGAACGTCGGGATGGCCGTGGCCGTCGAGTCGGGTCTGCTCGTACCGGTCGTGCACGACGCCGACCGCATGAGTGTGTCCGAGATCGCGGCGCGGACCCGCGACCTCGCGGCCAGGGCGCGCGACCGCAAGCTGCGCCCGGAGGAGATGAGCGGCGGCACGTTCACGATCTCGAACCTCGGGATGTTCGGGATCGAGCAGTTCACGGCGGTGATCAACCCGCCGGAGGCGGCCATCCTCGCCGTCGGCGCCGCCACCGAGGAGCTCCGCCCCCGAGACGGAGTCCCGGTCGTGCGATCGATCGTGCGGGTGACGCTCTCGTGCGACCACCGCGTCGTCGACGGCGCGACCGCGCCCGCTTCCTGCAGACCCTGACGGCGCTGCTGGAGGCCCCGCTGCGGATCCTCGCCTGATCGCCGGTCACCGGCGCTGCCGAACCCGCCGCGGCGCCGTACGCTGGACGAACCCCGTTCCGCGACCCCGACGGGAGTGTCCGGTGGCCACCCAGACGCGATGGGTCCTCGTCGACGACCTCGACGGGAGCCGCGCGTCCGGCACGGTCGAGTTCGGCCTCGGCCGGGAGTCCTACGCCATCGACCTGTCGGAGGAGAACGCCGCGCGGTTGCGCGCGGTGCTCGGGGAGTTCGTCGCGGCGGCGCGCGTCAAACACGACGCCCCGACCGCGGCTCTGCGGCGCTCGCCGCGGAGCCGGGCGGCCGTGGCGGCCCCGGTGGTCGCGAACGAGCCCGCCCCCTCGGTGCCGTCGCTGCGCGGGGAGCTCGGCGAGATCGTCCGCGGCCTGACCGACGATCTGTGGCGGCTGCTGTTCGAGATCCTCGCGGCGCTGGCCGACGTCCTGCGCGGGCGCCAGGCGGCCCGCCGCGTCAGCGGCGACGCCACCGGCGCCGTCGACGGCCGGGGGTGAGCGTCCGCCGCCAGCGCCGGGCCTGTTTCCGCACCCCCTTCTCGATGTCGGTGGCGCGGGGCAGGGCCAGCCGCAGGCCGAGCCGGTAGAGCCGGAACGCCGCGTAGCCCAGGAGCAGCCCGACCGGCAGCAGGACGAGCGTGAGGCTCAGGACCACGGCGAGCACGAGAAACACCGTTGCCAGCAGCCACGCCAACGCCGCCCCCGCGGTTCGCAACACCCGCATCGGTGACACCGCCCCTCCGATGAAGCCTCGCTCAGGCCGTGCGGGCATCATCGTTGCGGAGCGCGTGCGGTCGAGCACGCCCGATCGAAGTAGGGGATTCAGTGGTCCAGGTCCGCAACTCGCCACCCGTCGCGCCCGTGCGGCGTTCCCACCTGTGGCGCAACCTGGCAATCGGTGCCGCTGCGGCAGCAGCGGTGCTCGTCGCCGCGCTGCTGATCTTCGCGCCCGGGGCGACACCACCGGAGCCGCCGGGCCCGACTCCCCCGCCGGTCCCCGCCGGGGTGCAGGTCTACGTGGATCCCGCGGGGAACGACACGAACGACGGTTCGGCGGGTTCCCCGTTCAAGACGATCCAGCACGCCCTGGACGACGCCGAGCCGGGCACGACGATCAACCTGGCGCCGGGCGAGTACCGCGAGCAGCTCTCCACCCAGCGCGACGGGGCCCCCGGCGCCCCGATCACGATCAAGGGCCCGGAGACGGGCCAGGACCGGTCCGGCCGCTACCAGGCCACGCTGTACGGCACCGACCGCATCGTGAGCGTCGACCACAGCCACTACGTCTTCGAGGGCTTCACGATCGACGGCCAGGAGAAGCTGAAGGACCGGCAGTACCCCGAGGAGCTGTCCAGGGTCACGGCCTTCAAGCAGAGCGTGGCCACCGACGTCGAGGACGGGCGGCTGATCTACGTCGGCGCGTCCGACGTCTCCCGCGACATCACCGGCATCGAGATCCGCAACATGTTCCTCAGCGGTGCGGGCGGCGAGTGCATCCGGCTGCGCAACAACGCGCACGACAACGTCATCGCCGACTCGGTGATCCAGTACTGCGGCATGTTCGGCAAGAAGGGCGACGACAGCGACCGGTTCGAGTACCACAACGGCGAGGGCGTCTACATCGGCACGAGCCCGGAGTCCGACAGCCAGCCGATGCACGAGAACGACGAGAGCTCCGGCAACCGCGTCACCGGCAACGTCATCCGCACGTTCGGCTCGGAGTGCTTCAACGTCAAGGAGAACGCGCACGACAACGTGTTCGAGAACAACGAGTGCTCCGGCAACGTGGAGTCCGTCGATTTCGACGGCAGCAACATCGAGCTGCGCGGCCATGACAACGTCGTGCGCAACAACACCATCAGCGACTCCGCCGGTGTCGCCATCAAGATCAAGAGTGACGACGCGGAGTACGACAAGGGCGGCAACGTCGTCGAGGGCAACCAGATCACCGACGTCGCCGAGGCCTTCCAGGTCGAGTCCGACGCCCGGCAGGGGCAGATCTGCGGCAACGAGCTGCAGTCGGCACCCCTCGGCGAGGACACCCCGTCGGGGGTCGACCAGCCCTGCTGAGACCGGGATCAGCCGGCGAGCCGGTCCAGCGTCTCGATCACGCGGGCGGCGCCGTCCTCGGTGCGCACTCGCCCGCCGAGCGCGGCGGCCGCGCCCGGTACCGGCCGCTGCGCAGGTCGCGGACGCGCTCCGCGAGCGTCTCTGCCGTCAGCTCGCCGAACGGCAGGGGCGGCGGGCCGGCGCCGAGGACGCGGATCCGCTCGCCCCACAGCGGCTGGTCGGCGTAGACCGGAACCGCCACGGCCGGCGTGCCGGCGAGGAACGCGGCACCGGCGGTGCCGGCCCCGCCGTGGTGCACCACGCCGGCCATCCGCGGGAAGAGCCACGCGTGCGGGACGTCACCGATGGTGAGCACGTCGGAGCCGGCGCCTTCCAACCCGGCCCAGCCTGCCTGCACCACCGCCCGCCCACCGGCGCGCCGCAACGCGCCGGAGACGGTCGCGGACAGCCATCCGTCCTGGCCGGAGGCCATGCTGCCGAAGCCGATGAACACCGGCGCGGGTCCCGCCCCGAGGAAGTCGACGAGGTCCGCGGACGGGGTCCAGCCGGCCGGCTGGTGGGCGGGCCAGTACCCGACGACCTCGAGGCCGGGCCGCCAGTCCGCGGGCCGCGGCAGCACGTGCGCGCTGTAGCCGTGCAGCACGGGCCAGCGCCGCTCACGCTGCCGCCGGGCCCGTTGCCGGTACGAGCGGGCGGGTAGCCCGAGCTCGGCCCGCACCCCGGCCGCGGCCCGGTGGTACGGCGTGATCGAGGCCAGCGCGAGCCGCCCGGCGACCCGGTTGCCGACGCTCCCCCATGAGCGCGCGGAGTGGAACAGCATCGGCGGGAAGTCGCCGGTCGGCTCCACCGGCTGGGAGTAGACGCCCACGCCGGGTATGCCGAGCCCGTCCGCGATCTCGTACCCGAACATCGCCGTCAGGTTCACGAGCAGGACGTCCGCGTGCCGCGCCGCCGCGAGCAGATCGACGGCGGCGTCCGCGAGGTACCGCGTCAAGCGCCGCGCCTGGTCGGCGAGGAAGCGCGGCGAGGTGCGCCAGCCTCGCGGGAAGTCGGCGATCGACCGGGCGTCGCCCGCGAGGCACGCGAACCCGAGCCCGCCCGAGCGGGCGAGAGGGGCGAACTCGGCATGGGCGGCCACGGTCACCTCGTGTCCCGCGGCCGTCAGGCGCTCGCCGAGACCGACGAACGGGGCGACGTCGCCCCGCGAACCCAGGGCAGCGATCAGAACCCGCATGGCCGCATTCTCTCCCCGAGCCCGGCGACGGTGATCGACATTTGCGTCACGGGACGTGACATCCGGCGTATCCCGTTCGCCCGTTCGGGTGTTGTACGGGTGTGAGAGAACGTATCGGCGGGGCCGCCCGCCTACCGCTCGTCGCCGCCCTGGTCGCTGTGGCATGCACCGTGCCCGCCACCGCGGCCTACGCCGCGACCGCCGCCGACGACACCGACACCGTCGTCGCCATGGTCAACCAGGAGCGCCAGGAGGCGGGCTGCGATCCCGTCACCGTCGACAGCCACCTCACGGACGCCGCGCAGGCCCACTCGCGGGACCAGGCGGACATGGGGAAGATGACCCACAAGGGCTCGGACGGCTCCACCGTGGGCAAGCGCGCCACCAGGGCCGGCTACGAGTGGAGCTCGGTCGGGGAGAACGTCGCCTCGGGCACGACCTCACCCGAGCGGGTGATGTCGATGTGGATGAACAGCGAGGCCCACCGCGACAACATCCTCAACTGCGGCTTCGAGGACATCGGCGTCGCCGTCGTCGACGGCTACTGGACGCAGGACTTCGGCACACCCCGGTAGACCACGTCGGGGCGCTGTCGGCCGTGTCCCGTGGATCTCGGGCGAGGGGGTTCGTGATCCAGATCGCCCCTGGCAAGGCGGAGGGCCGAGGCGTTGTATCGGCATACCCGGTCGGTCCGACAACGCAGCCAGGGGCGATCTGGGCGCGAATGCCGCGGTCACGATCCGCGGGATACGGCCTAAACTCCTCGAGGTGAGCGCCCCGACCCGCCGGGCCCCGGACGACCTGCTGGTGCACCTGCGCCGCGCGCGCGACCACGTCGACCGGCACTACACCGAGCCGCTCGACCTGGAGGCGATCGCCGCGGTCGCGGGGATCAGCAAGTTCCACTTCCAGCGGCTGTTCACCGCCACGTACGGGATCTCGCCCGCGGCGCACCTGTCGCGCAGGCGCGTCGAGCGCGCCCAGGACCTGCTGCGCGCCACGAACCTGACCGTCACCGAGGTCTGCCACGCCGTCGGCTTCTCCAGCCTCGGCTCGTTCAGCAGCCGGTTCCGGGACCTGGTCGGCGAGTCGCCGAGCGAGTTCCAGAGACGCTGGGCCGCCACCGGCGCGCCGCACATCCCGGGGTGCTTCGTGTTCATGTGGGGACTGGCCGAGCAGCGCGGTTGCGCAACCGAGGAGAAGCCGCCGACGGCAGCAGGCTCGTAGCCTCTGGCGAATGATCACAGCCGTATCCATCGCCAGCGTGTTCGTGAAGGACGTCGACGCCGCCAAGGCCTTCTACGTCGACGTGCTCGGCCTCCAGGAGCACACCGACATCACCCTCGGCGGGGGCTACCGGTGGTGCACCGTGAAGACCCCGACCCAACCGGACCTGCAGATCCACCTCACGGTTCCCGGGCCGCCGATCCCGGACGACATGGTGGCCTCGATCAACCGGGCCCTCGACGCCGGCAACATGTTCGGCATCGGCATGAAGGTCGACGACTGCCGCAAGACCTTCGAGGACCTGCAGGCGAAGGGCGTGGAGTTCCTCCAGACCCCGGAGGAGCGCCCGTACGGGATCGAGGCCGTCGCCCGTGACAACTCCGGCAACTGGATGGTGCTGGTCGAGCCGAAGGAGTTCACCCCCGCCGACTTCGCCTGACGATCAGAACGGTGGTGCCTCTCCGCCGTCGGGCGGTGGAGGATCCCGCCGTGTTCGGCCGGCTCGCGGTCGAGTCGACCTATCACGCATGATCACCGGAAGTGGTTCGAGGGGGACGGTTGTGACGCCCTGGCACCATTTCCGGCGATCACGTGCCTCCGGCCGGCTCGCCATCCCCGGCCGCGGCCGCTCGCGGAGCTCAGCTGAGCCGGAGCATCCGCACCGCGTTCTCCTTGAGGATCAGCGGCCGCACGTCGTCCTTGACGTCCAGCTCGCCGAAGTCGCGCAGCCAGCGCTCGGGGGTGATCAGCGGGAAGTCGGAACCGAACAGCACCTTGCGCTTGAGCAGCCCGTTCGCCGCGCGCACGAGCTGGGGCGGGAAGTAGCGCGGCGACCAGCCGGACAGGTCGATGTAGACGTTGGCCTTGTGGGTGGCGATCGAGATGGCCTCGTCCTGCCACGGCACCGACGGGTGCGCCAGCACCACGGTGAGCTCCGGGAAGTCGGCCGCGACGTCGTCGATCAGCATCGGCGCCGAGTAGCGCAGCTTGATGCCGCGCCCGCCGGGCAGGCCCGCGCCGATCCCGGTCTGCCCGGTGTGGAAGAGCGCGGGCACGCCGAGCTCGGCGATCGCCTCGTAGAGCGGGTAGAACGCGCGGTCGTTCGGCTCGAACACCTGCAGGCTGGGGTGGAACTTGACGCCGCGGGCGCCGCGCTCCACGAGCCTGCGGACGCGTGCGACGGCGGCCTTGCCGGCGTGGGGGTCCACGGAGCCGAACGGGATCAGCACGTCGGCGTGCTCGGCCGCGGCGTCGACGATCTCCTCGCTGGACAGCGCGGGGTGGCCGGTGCCCGCGGTGGCGTCGACGGTGAACACGACCGCGCCGGTGCGGCGGGCACGGTAGTGCTCGGCGATCGAGGCCACCGTCGGCGTGCGGTCCTGGTCGGCCTTGAAGTACTTGGCCGACGCGTCGACCAGCTCCTGGTCCAGCGACAGGCAGCCGTGGCCGTCCTGCTCGACGTGTACGTGGACGTCGATGGCGTCCAGGGCGGAGATGTCCATCCGGGCTTCCTCTACTGCAGTCGGTGCGCGGTCTTGCTGGCGAGCAGTGCACGCAGCGCGGCGTCGCGGCGGGCCACCAGCTCGGCCTCGTCGGTGCCCTGGAGCGCGGCGTCCACCCCGTCGACGATCTTGGCGGCGAGCTCGGGGGTGAGCGACGGGTCGCCCATGTCGCGCCACCACGCCTCGGTGGGCGGGCCGAGGTGCTCCAGCACGTGGGCGATGCCGCCGGGGCCGCCGGACAGGTGCTGCACGGTGAACGGGCCGAGCAGCGCCCACCGCAGCCCCGGGCCGTTGGCGATCGCCGTGTCGATGTCGGCCACCGTGGCGACACCGCGGTCGACCAGCGAGTACGCCTCCCGCCACAGCGCGGCCTGCAACCGGTTGGCGACGTGCCCCGGTAGCTCGTGGCGCAGCCGGATCGGCTTCTTGCCCAGCGCGGTGTAGAACGCCATCGCCGCGTCGAGCGCCACGTCGGTGGTGCGTTGCCCGGGCACGACCTCCACCAGCGGCAGCAGGTGCGGCGGGTTGAACGGGTGGCCCACGAGCACCCGCTCCGGGTGTGCGGCGCACGCGGTCGCGATCGCGCTGGGCAGCAGGCCCGACGAGCTGCTCGCCAGCACCACGTCCGGCCGGGCCGCCTCGTCGAGCGCGGCGTACAGGTCGTGCTTGACGTCGAGGCGTTCCGGGCCGTTCTCCTGCACGAAGTCGGCGCCCGCCACCGCCTCGCGGGCATCGACGGCGAACGTGAGCCGGCCGCGCACGTCGAGCCCGGCGGCGGCCACGTCCGCCCGCAGGCGGTCCTCGGCACCGGGGGCCGGGTCGGTGGCGACGACGTCCAGGCCGTGGGACAGGAACAGTGCGGCCCAGCTCGCCCCGATCACCCCGGTTCCCACGACGGCGACGGTCTCGACCGCTGCCGGCGCCGTCACCGGGCCAGCTCCACGAACGCGTCGAGCGACGTCGGGTCGGCCAGCACGTCCCGGCTCGCGACGTCCTCGGGGGCGGCGCCGAGCAGGATCCGCTTGGCGGGCAGCTCCAGCTTCTTGCCGGTGCGGTTGCGCGGCACCGAGGGCACCTCGACGATCCGGTCCGGTACGTGCCGCGGCGACAGGCGGCCCGCAGCTCCTTCGCGACCCGGGCCCGCAG
Organism: Pseudonocardia sp. CNS-004; assembly: GCA_001942185.1. Lineage (GTDB taxonomy): Bacteria > Actinomycetota > Actinomycetes > Mycobacteriales > Pseudonocardiaceae > Pseudonocardia. Next base: position 120,175 of record MKJV01000072.1, on the reverse strand, counting down.
CGCGTCGTCGAGCGCGGCGCCGGGCGCGAGCACGACGAAGAGCACCAGCTCGCCGGGGCCGCCCGCGGCGTCCTCCAGGTGCACCACCAGGCTGTCGGCCACCTCCGGCAGCTCCTCCACGACGCCGTAGAACTCGGCGGTGCCCAGCCGCACACCGCCGCGGTTCAGGGTGGCGTCCGAGCGGCCCGCGACGATCACCGAGCCGGACTCGGAGAACCGCACCCAGTCGCCGTGGCGCCAGATCCCGGGGTAGACGTCGAAGTAGGCGTCGCGGTAGCGGGTGCCGTCGGCGTCGCCCCAGAAGCCGACCGGCATGGACGGCATCGGCTCGGTGATCACGAGCTCGCCCAGCTCCCCCACCACGGGCTTGCCGTCGGCGTCGAACGCCGCCGCGGCCACGCCGAGCGCAGGGCCCGAGATCTCGCCCTCCACGACCGGCTGCCACGGGCCGCCCTGCACGATCCCGGAGCACACGTCGGTGCCACCGCTGCCGACGTTGAGCAGCACGCCGGGGAACTGCTCGGCCACCCAGCGGTACCCCTCGGGCGGCAGCGGGCTGCCCGCGGCACCGATCTGGCGGATGCGCGACAGGTCGTGGTCGCGCGCCGGGTTCAGCCCGGCGCCGCGGCAGGCCATCAGCCACCCCGGCGACGCCCCCATCACGGTGGCACCCGACTCCTCGGCCAGCCGCCACTGCCAGCCCGGGTCGGGGTGCACCGGGTTGCCGTCGATCAGCACGATCCCCGCACCGACGAGCAGGCCGCCGACCAGCGCGTTCCACATCACCCACGCCGTGGTCGAGAACCACAGCATCCGGTCGCCCGGCCGCAGGTCCCAGCTCAGTGCGTGGTTCTTGATCTGTTCCAGCAGCACGCCGCCGTGACCGTGCACGATCGCCTTCGGCCGCCCGGTCGTGCCCGAGGAGAACAGCACGCACAGCGGGTGTGCGAACGGCACCGGGTCGAACGCGAGCTCCCCCGGATGCGCGAGCAGCTCGTCCCACGACAGGGCATCCGGCACCTCCCCCGCGCCGTACGGGATGGCGACGACGTGGCGCACGGTCGGCAGGCCGGCCCGCACCGCGGCGACCTCGGCGGTGCGGTCGATCGGCTTGTCGCCGTAGGTGTAGCCGGGCACGACGAGCAGCACCGTGGGTTCCACCTGCGCGAACCGGTCGATCACACTGCGGGCGCCGAACTCGGGCGCACAGCTCGCCCACACCGCGCCGAGGCTCGCCGTGGCGAGGAACGCCACGAGCGTCTCGGGGATGTTGGGGGCGTAGGCGACCACCCGGTCGCCCCGGCCGACGCCGAGCCGCTGAAGGCCCGCCCGCGCGCGGGCCACCTGCTCGCGCAGCTGCGCCCAGGTGAGCTCCACGCGGTCGCGGGTCTGGGAGTAGGCGATGACGGCGGTGCCCTCGTGGCCCACGAGGGCGTGCTCGGCGTAGTTCAGGGTGGCGCCGGGGAACCATTGCGCCCCGGGCATCTCGCGTCTGCCCAGCACCGCGGTGGGCGGCGTGTGGAACCGAACCCCGCCGAACTCCGCGACGGCCGACCAGAACCCGTCGAGGTCGGTGGCCGACCACGCGTGCAGCTCCCGGTAGGACGCGAACCGCAGCCCCCGCTCGACGCGCAGCCGCTCGAGGAAGCGCGCGAGCTCGGTGCCCGCCGGACCCGTCACGACCGGCGCACCTTCGCGCCCCGGCCGGCGAGGAACGCCTGCATCCGCTCCTGGGCATCCGTGCTGCTCGATGCGACCGCTGCCATCAGCGCCTCCGTGAAGAACCCCTCGTCGGGACCGGTCTCCGCGATCCGCGGGAGCGCCTGCAGCACCGCGAAGTTCGTGACCGGCGCGTTCGCCGCGATCTGCTCCGCCAGCCCGAGGGCGGTGTCGAGCCCGGCGCCGGGGTCGACGAGGTAGGTCGACAACCCGCAGGCCTGCCCCTCCTCGGCGTCGAGCACCCGGCCGGTGAGCATCATGTCGGTCATCCGGGCCGTGCCGATCAGCCGTTGCACGCGCACCGCGGCACCACCACCGACGAACAGCCCGCGCTGGCCCTCCGGCAGCGCGTAGAACGCGCTCCGCTCGGCGACCCGGACGTGCGCCGCGCTCGCCAGCTCCAGCCCGCCGCCGACGACCGCGCCCTTCAGCACCGCGACCACCGGGAGCGTCCCGCGGGCCACCCGCTCGAACGCGCGGTGCCACATCAGCGAGTGCTCCAGCCCGCCGACCGCGTCCCGGTCGGTGAGCTCACCCATGTCCAGGCCCGCCGAGAAGTGCTCGCCGTCCGCGTCGAGCACGGCGGCCCGCACCCCGGACGGCGGCGCGGAGAAGAACGCCTCGATGCCGAGCACGGTGGCGTCGTCGAGCGCGTTGCGCTTGGCGGCACGGCACAGGCGGAGCACGGCCACGGCGCCTCGGCGTTCGACGTGCAGGGACGGCGGGCGCTCACCGTTGGCGGACCTGCTCACGGAACCACTGGTCGCGGAAGTACTCACTGGGCCTTTCGGAAGCGAAGTCGACGGCTGCGCGGGCGCGCAGGTCGACGCGGCGGACCTTGCCGGTGGCGTTGCGGGGCAACGCGTCGGTCCGCACGAGGTACTTGGGGATCTTGTAGCGGGCGAGGTGGGCCTCGAGGTGGGCGCGCAGCTCCTGCTCCGGCACGTCGGCTCCGGCGCGGAGCTGCACGTACGCGGCGCCGACCTCGCCCCACCGCTCGTCGGGAGCGGCGACGACCGCGGCGTCGGCCACCGAGTCCAGCTGCACCAGTACGGCCTCGACCTCGGCCGGGTAGATGTTCTCCCCACCCGAGATGATCACGTCCTTGACGCGGTCGACGACGTCGGCCCAGCCGTCGGGCGCCACCCGCAGCACGTCACCGGTGCGGAACCACTCGCCGTCGACGAACGCGGCCGCCGACTCCTGCCGCCGGTTCCAGTAGCCGGCGAACACGTTCGGGCCGCGCACGAGCAGCTCGGCGGGCTCGGGGCCGACCGGGACGCGCTCGCCGTCGCGGAACATGGCGACGTCGGTGGCGAAGTGCGGGACCCCCACCGAGACCGGCCGGTCGGTGTCGCGCCGCGCGGCACCATGTAGACGCCGGGCGCCGCCTCGGTCATGCCGTATCCCTGCTGGACCTGCACGCCGCGGTCGAGCCAGGCGCGGGCGACGCGCTCCTGCACCGGCGAGCCCCCGTAGAGCACGGTGTGCAGCGTGCCGAGCTCCGCGGTCTGCCAACCCGGGTGCTCGACCATCATCTGCAGCATGGTCGGCACCGCGGAGAAGCTGGCGACCCCGGCCTCCCCGATCCGGGCGAGCACGGCGCCGGCGTCGAAGCTCGCGAGCGGCTCGACGCACCCGCCCTTGAACAGGGTGGGCAGCGTGACCTGGCCCAGCCCGACGCAGTGGAACAGCGGGGAGATGCACAGAGCGTGGTCGGTGCTCAGCACGTCGACGTGGGCGAGCTGGTTGATCGTGTTCCAGGTGAGGTTGCCGTGGGTGAGCACGGCCGCCTTGGGCCGTCCCGTGGTGCCGGAGGTGTAGAGCAGGATCGCCGGATCGTCGAGGGTGACGGCAGGCGGGTCGGCGAGCGGCTCCGTGGCGGCGACGGCGTCCTCGTACTCGGCGCCGACCTTCAGGACGGGCACGGCGGGGGCGGTCGCGGCGACGAGGGCGTCGGCGTCGGCGCTGTGCACCAGCAGCGACGCGCCGGAATCCTCGAGCATGTACCGGATCTCGGCGGCGGCGAGCCGGTAGTTGAGCGGCGCCACGATCGCGCCGAGCAGCCACGCCGCGAAGTAGGTCTCGAACACGCTGATCGCGTTCTGGCCGAGGTAGGCGACGCGGTCGCCGGGGCCGATCCCGCGCCCGGCCAGCACCGCGGCCAGCCGGGCGGTTCGCTCGGCCAACTCGGTGTAGGTGACGGTGCGTTCTCCCTCGACGAGCGCGGGGCGGTGCGGTGCGATGCGCGCCCGCCGCGCCGGCCAGCTGCCGAGTGCCGGAGCGGACGCGTGCCGCAGCGCTGCGGTGTCCACTGCGGTGTCCATGTGGCCTCCGCCGAATAACAGGATTCCTGATACCTCGTCCAGAGTAGCCCGCGGCCCGCGGCGGCGGAAGGCCGCTTCCGGCGTGTCAGGGCTCACCACACGACACGGCGGCCTCACACGCCGGGTGGCACCAGCCCTTCCCGGATCGCCAGCAGCGCGGCCTGGGTCCGGGAGGCCAGCCCCAGCTTGCCGAGCAGATTGCTCACGTGGGTGCGGGCCGTCCGCTCGCTGATCACGAGCTCCGCGGCGATCTCCTTGTTGGACCGGCCCTCGGCCACCAGGCGCAGGATCTCGCGCTCCCGGGCGGTGAGCGAGCGCAGCCCGCTGCGCGGCGACCGGATCTCCTGCGCGAGCCGCCGGGCCACGGCGGCGTCGAGGAACACCTCGCCGCGCGCCGCCGCCTGCAGCGCGGCGGCGATCTCGCCGGGGCCCGCGTCCTTCAACAGGTAGCCCGCCGCGCCCTCGTGCAGGGCCGCGTGCACGCGCTCGATCTCCCCGAAACTGGTGAGCACCACCACCTGCACGGACGGGAACCGGCGGCGCATCTCCGCGATCGCGGCGACCCCGTCCATGCCCGGCATCTGCAGGTCCATCAGGCGACGTCGGGCAGCCGGTCGTGCACCGAGAGCTCGGCGAGCACCTTCAGCGCGGCGGCACCGTCCTCCGCCTCACCCGCCACCTCGACGTCGTCGAGCACCTCCAGATAGGCGATCACCCCGCGTCGGACCACCGCGTGGTCGTCGACGACCAGTACCCGCACCCCCGCGTTCACACCGGACATCATCGCGCTCCCGCCGACCGCTACGTCAAATGACGCGGCGTGCGGCGTTCCGGTGGCCGTCCCGGTCGCGCCATTTCCCTGTATCCGCGGAGGTGGCACCTTCATAGCGTTGCCCCGACGAGACGTACCGAGTGGGAACAGGGTGGCACGCATGAGCGCGAAGAACCTGCAGGAAGTGCTGGACCAGGCAGGAGGCACCGTCGACCTGCTACGCAACTCTCAGCTTGGCGCGTACATCTACCCCGTCGTGCCGGCCGAGTTCACCAACTTCCGCCGCGAGGTCATCGCCTGGCGGGAGTCGGCCGTGCTGTTCGACCAGAGCCACCACATGGTCAACCTCTTCATCTCCGGCCGCGACGCGCTGAAGCTGATCACCGACAACGGGATCAACAGCACCGCGAAGTTCCCCGTCGACACCGCGAAGCAGTTCGTGCCCGTGTCGCCGGAGGGCGGGGTGATCGGCGACGGCATCCTCTTCCGGCTGGCGGAGGACCAGTTCGTCTACGTCGGCCGCGCCCCGGTGGCCAACTACCTGCAGTTCCGGGCCACGCAGGGCTACGACGTCGACATCAAGGTCGACCAGCGCTCGCCCATGCGGCCCTACGGCAAGGCCGTCACGCGCGACCTGTGGCGCTTCCAGATCCAGGGCCCGCGCGCCTGGGAGGTCATCGAGAAGCTGCACGGCGGCACCGTCGAGCAGACCCGGTTCTTCACCCTGGGCCACATGAAGATCGGCGGCGAGGACGTCCGCACCCTGCGCCACGGCATGGCCGGTGCCCCCGGCCTGGAGATCTGGGGCCCGTACGACAGCTACGACCGGGTGCGCGAGACGATCCTCGAGGCGGGCCGCGAGTTCGGGCTCGAGCCCTGCGGATCGCGTGCGTACGCGTGCAACACGCTCGAGTCGGGCTGGATCCCCTCGCCCCTGCCCGCCGTGTACACCAGCGACGGGCTGCGCGACTACCGCGAGTGGCTGCCCGCCGAGGGCTACGAGGCCACCAACGCCATCGCCGGCAGCTTCGTGTCCGAGAACATCGAGGACTACTACCTGAACCCCTGGGAGATGGGCTACGGGTCGTTCGTGAAGTACGACCACGACTTCGTCGGCCGCGACGCACTGCAGGCGATCGAGCCGGAGAAGCAGCGGCGCAAGGTCACCCTCGCCTGGAACGCCGAGGACGTCTCGAAGCTGCTGTCCTCGCCGGTCGCGGACGGCCCCGACTACCAGTTCTTCGACCTGCCGAACGCCAACTACGGGCCGTCCAACTTCGACTCCGTCGTCGACTCCGACGGCACGGTCGTGGGGCTGTCGCTCTTCACCGGCTTCAGCGCCAACGAGCGGAAGGTCCTCTCCCTCGCCACGGTGGCCCCCGCGTCCCGCTCGGTGCCGAGGTGCAGGTGATCTGGGGCGAGCCCGACGGCGGCACCCGCAAGCCCACCGTGCAGCCGCACGAGCAGCTCGCGGTGCGCGCCGTCGTGAGCCCGGCGCCGTACGCCGAGGTCGTGCGGGAGAGCTACCAGCCGGGATGGCGGTCGAAGGTCACCGCCTGAGAGCACCGCTCCCACAGCGCCGTCGCGGGGTCGGGCGTGAGCCGGCCCCGCCGACGGTTTCACCGATCACGGGTGTGGAGGGATGATCCGCTGGTGGCCACCGTTCGCGACACCGTCCACGACCTCCTGCGCTCCTGGGGCATGACCACGGTCTTCGGCAACCCCGGATCCAACGAGCTGCCGTTCCTCGACGGCTTCCCGTCCGACTTCCGCTACGTGCTCGGCCTGCACGAGGGCGCCGTCCTCGCCATGGCCGACGGGTACGCCCAGGCCAGCGGCCGCCCGGCACTGGTGAACCTGCACTCGGCCGCCGGGCTCGGGCACGCCGTCGGCAACCTCGCCACGCCCGCGCGAGCCACACGCCGTTGGTGGTAACCGCGGGCCAGCAGAACCGCTCGCTGGTGGGCCTGAACGCGGTGCTCGGCGAGCCCGACCTCGTCCGCGTGCCGGAACCGCAGGTCAAGTGGGCCTACGAGCCCACAACGGCCCAGGACGTGCCGCGGGCGCTGTCCGAGGCGTTCCACCGGGCCACCCTCCCGCCCGCCGGGCCGGTGTTCGTGTCGCTGCCGATGGACGACTGGGACCGGCCCGCAGACGCCGACGCCGTGGCCCTGCTGTCGGCCCGCCGCGTGCGGTGGGCCGGAGCCGCCGACGCCGACGTGATCACGGAGCTGGCCCGGCGGATGGCGGCGGCGCGCACACCCGCACTCGTCGTCGGCCCCGAGGCCGACGACGAGCGGGCCTACGACCGCGTCGTGGCGCTGGCCGAGCGGTGGCGGGCCGCGGTGTGGACCGCCCCCACCCCACCGCGTTGCCCGTTCCCCACCCGGCACCCGCTCTGGCACGGCGTGCTGCCCCCGAGCATCGCGGGCGTCGCCGAGCACCTCGCCGGTCACGACCTCGTGCTCGTGCTGGGCGCACCGGTGTTCCGCTACCACGCCCACCGGCCCGGCCCGTGGCTGCCCGAGGGCACCGACCTGGTGGCCGTGGGCTCCGATCCCGGTGCCGCGGCCCGCACCCCGTTCGGGGACGCGGTGGTGGGCGACGTGGCCGCGATCACCGCCCAGCTGCTGCAAGCGCTCCCCGGCGACCCGGATCGCCCGCCGCCGACGCCACGCGAGGTCCCCCACGCCGTGCTGCCCGACGAGGGCCCGTTCCCCGCCGACGCGCTGTTCGCCGCGCTCACCGAGGCGCTGCCGGCGCACGCGCGTCTGGTGAACGAGTCCACGGCGAACACCACCCAGTTCTGGACGCACCTCGACCTGCGCGCACCCCGTTCGCTGCTCTTCCCCGCCGCGGGTGGGCTCGGCTTCGGGCTGCCCGCCGCCATCGGCATGGCCATGGCCGACCCCACCCGGCCGGTCGTGGCCGTGCTCGGTGACGGCGCCACCCAGTACGGCATCGCCGGGCTCTGGACCGCCGCCCGCCACCAGCTGCCCGTCACGTTCCTCGTGCTGCGCAACGGCGGCTACGGCGCCCTGCGCGGCTTCGTCTCGGCGCTCGGCGTGCAGAACGCGCCGGGCCTCGACCTGCCCGATCTGGACGCCGTCACGATCGCGGAAGGCTACGGGGTCCCCGCGTGCCGGGTGTCCACGGCCCGCGAGCTCAAGGCGGCTCTTGGCGCGGCCGCGGCAGCGACCGGCCCCCGCCTGGTGGAGATCCCGTTGCCGACGGAGATCCGCCCCTTCGGCTGAGGCGCCCGAGGCGGTCAGCCGTTCAGGCGGTCAGCGCGCGGGTGATCTTGTCGATCCGGGTACGGGCGGTACGCCGGCTCGTGGGTTTAGCCGGCCCGCGTTCGGTGACCCTCTTCGGTGCCCCCTCTTCGGGCCCCCTCTTCGGGCCCCTGGGTCGCCGGTGGCAGACGATGGCGCGTCCGAGGCGGGGGATCCAGGACGGGGCGGCGCGCCTGCCCCGAGTGCGGAGGAGGACGAATGACCATCACCGGAATCATCAGCGCAATCGTGATCGGCGCGATCATCGGAGCCCTCGCCCGGCTCATCCTGCCCGGACGGCAGGGCATCCCGATCTGGCTGACGATCGTGGTCGGCATCGTCGCGGCGTTCATCGGCAGCTTCGTGGCCCGCCTGATCGGTCTTCCGACCGACACCGACGGCGTCGACTGGCTCGAGCTACTGGTCCAGCTCGTCGTCGCCGTGATCGGGGTGGCCGCGGTCGCCGGCGCGTACGGCAGCCGAGGCACCGGACGCAGCGTCGGACGGGGTGTCTGACCACGGGGAACCGCTCCGCACCACCCGTTCTCATCGGACCGCCCGGAAGGAGGGCCGTCGATGACGGCCGGGGACGCATCGACGACGAGCGCGCTCCACTCGCTGTGGCTGGAGGACTCCGCCACCCGCTATCCGGTGCCCGCGGACGACCGTTCCTATGACGCGGTCGTGCTGGGCGCCGGCATCGTCGGTCTGACGACCGCCCTGCTCCTGGATCGCGCCGGCATGCGGGTCGCGGTGGTCGAGGCGTCCCGGGTCGCTGCGGCGTGACGGGCAACAGCACCGCGAAGGTCACGGCCCTGCAGGCGACGATGCTGAGCCGGATCGCGCGGGTCCGCGGCGCCGAGGCCGCCCACGCCTACGGGCGTGGCACCGCGTCGGCGGTGGAGCAGGTGGCGAGGATCGCCGCGGACGAGGGCATCGACTGCGACCTGCGGCGGGTGCCCGCCTACACGGTCGCGGTGCAGGACGGCGACCTGCCCCGGGTCGAGCGGGAAGCGGCGTTGGCCCGCGCGGCCGGGCTCCCGGTCGCGGTCACGCCGGACGTCCCCCTGCCCTATCCGGTCGCGGGGGCCGCGAGGCTGGACGAGCAGCTCGAGTTCCACCCCGTGCGCTACGCCCGTGGCCTGGCCGCGGCGGTTCACGGCAACGGGTCCGCGGTGTTCGAGGACACCCGCGCGCTCTCTGTGCGGGAGCGCGACCCGATCGAGGTCCGGACGACGCACGGGGTGCTCACCGGGGCCCACGTCGTCGTCGCCACCCACTACCCGGTGTGGGATCGGGGCGGCTACTTCGCACGGATGCAGACCCACCGCTCCTACTGCATCGCCTGCCGCCCGTCCGGGGGGCCACCGCCCGCCATGCTGATCACGACGGGTGCCCCGACCTGGTCCTACCGTGCTGCGGGTGACCTGCTCATCGTCTGCGGCTCCGACCACGTGACGGGTGAGCCGGGCATCGACGAGGAGGCGTTCGCCCGGCTGGAACAGCACGCCCGCGCGCACTGGGACGTCGAGGAGGTGACGCATCGCTGGTCGGCACAGGACCCCGTGCCCTACGACCAGACACCGATGATCGGCCCCTACACCCCGGTGTCGTCGCGGATGTACGTGGCCACCGGCTTCGGCAAGTGGGGCCTCGCCGGGGGCACCATGGCCGCACACCTGCTCGCCGACCGGGTCCTCGGACGGCCGACGCCCGACACGTTCAGCCCGCACCGGCTCTCCCCGCGCGGTCTGCCACGCCTCGCGTCGACGAACGCGAAGGTGGCGGCCGACCTCGTCGGTGACCGCCTCGCGCCCACCCGGGTCCGGTCCGCGGCCGACATCCCCCCGGGGCAGGCCGGTGTGGTGCGCTCGGGCACCGACCGGACCGGCGTCTACCGCGACGACGACGGCGGCCTGCACCAGGTCTCGATGCGGTGCACCCACCTCGGCTGCCTGGTGCGCTTCAACGCGGCCGAGCGCAGCTGGGACTGCCCGTGCCACGGCTCACGCTTCGACGTCGACGGAGCCGTGCTGGAGGGCCCCGCCGTCACCGGACTGCCGACCCGGTGAGGCCCCACTCCCGTGGAGCCGGATTCCGGGCCCGGCGGGGAATTCCTCGCCCGACAGCGGGTACGCCTGGCACATGACCACGAACGTCGTACAGAGCATCGATGTCGCCGTGCCCGTGGGCACGGCGTACAACCAGTGGACGCAGTTCGAGTCGTTCCCGCGGTTCATGGACGGCGTCGAGCGGATCGAGCAGCTGACACCCACCCGGACCCACTGGGTCACCCGCATCGCGGGCGTCGAGCGCGAGTTCGACGCGGAGATCACCGAGCAGCACCCGGACGAGCGGGTGGCGTGGCGCACCGACCACGGCACGCACCAGGCGGGAGTGGTGACCTTCCACCGCCTCGATGACACCCGGACCCGGGTCACCCTGCAGCTCGAGCACGAGCCGGAGGGGATCACCGAGAAGGCGGCCGATGCTCTGGGCATCATCCAGTCCAGGGTCAAGGGCGACCTGAGCAACTTCAAGGACTTCATCGAGTCCCGTGGGCACGAGGAGGGCGGCTGGCGCGGCGACGTCGGGCGAAGCCTCAGCGCACCGTCACGCCGAACCCGGGCGTCGCCGGCGGGAATCCGCCTCCGGAGCCCTACGCCTGAGCCGCCATCGCGCGCACGGGTGGCGCCACGCCGACCGATCGGCGTGGCGCCACGCGCGAGCGGGGTCAGCCGTCGGCCGGCAGCGCCTCCATCGGCGACGACGCCGCTGCGCCGTCGGGGACGCGCAGCGCCAGCGCCGCGGCGAAGCTCACCAGGCACAGGGCCGTGACGTACAGACCGACCGCCATGGACGTGCCGTACGCGGCGAACAGGGCGGTGGCGGCGATCGGTGTGACCGCCCCGCCGATCATGCCGCCGAGCTGGTAGGCGACGGAGATGCCGCTGTAGCGCACCCGGACGCGAAGATCTGGGTGAACAGGCCGCCCTGGGCGCCCGCCATGATCCCCTGCACGACGGCCGCGATGCAGAAGGCGATGAAGGCGAGGCCGACGTTGCCGGTGTCGACGAGCACGAACATCGGCAACGGCCACAGCACGGCGGTGAGCGCGCCGATCACGAACACCCGCTTCGCGCCGTAGCGGTCGGCGAGGACCGCTGCCCCGGCGATCGTGGCGATCCAGACGACGGTGGACAGCAGGATGAGCGTGAGCAGGGTCGGGCGGGCGAAGCCGACGACGTTGGTGCCGTAGGTGAGCATGTAGACGATCACCGTGTAGCCGACGGCGGGCGGCGCGATCGAGGCGAGGCTCGCGAGCGTCAGCAGGAGCGGCCTGCTGCGGGCGAGCTCGGCGATCGGCACCTTGCTGGTGGCCCGTTGCTGCTTGAGCTGCTCGAACTCCGGTGCGTCCTGCAGCCTGCTGCGCACGATGAACCCGACGACCACGAGCACGATCGAGAACAGGAAGGGGATCCGCCAGCCCCACGTCATGAAGTCCTCGTTGGACAGGCCGGACACGGCGAGGAATGCCAGGTTCGAGGTGAGCACGCCGACCGGCACGCCGAACTGGGCGAAGCTGCCGTACACCGCCCGCCGCCTCGGCGAGGCGTGCTCGGTGGCGATCAGCACGGCGCCGCCCCACTCGCCACCGACGCCGAAGCCCTGCGCCAGCCGCAGCGTGACCAGCAGGATCGGAGCGGCGATGCCGATGGCGGCGAACGTGGGCAGCACACCGATGAGGAACGTGGCGCCGCCGGTGAGCAGCAGGGTGAGCACCAGCATCGACTTGCGGCCGATCCGGTCCCCGAAGTGGCCGATCACCGCGGCGCCCAGCGGGCGCGCGATGAAGCCGACGGCGAACGTCGCGAACGCGGCGAGCGTGCCGGCCACCGGCGAGAAGTCCGGGTAGAAGATCGAGCCGAACACCAGCGCGGCCGCGGTGCCGAAGATGTAGTAGTCGTACCACTCGATCGACGTGCCGATGAAGCTCGCCGCGAAGATGCTCCTCCGCGACGGACCGGTCGTTGCTGCTGTCACGGCTGCGCACTCCTTCGGGCGCCGGCGGGCGGTGGGCTGATCCGAGCAGGGACGCCGCGGCGCCACACCCGCGCTGAGACGCGAATGGAGTACGTCATCTGTCCCGTCACGCCTCGCTGTCGCTCAGCCATACGTCCGCCAGGCGGCGGCCTGGTAGATGGGGCTCGGCCACAGGTCCTGCACCCGCTCGTTCGCGATCGCGTAGTCGAACTTCTGGATCGGGTAGAACGCCTGGCGGACCTCGGTCTCCATCCGCACCTGCATCTGCCGGTAGATCTCGGCGCGGGCGGCGTCGTCGACCGTGGCGCGGGACTCGTCGAGCAGCCGGTAGAGCTCCGGGTCGTCGACGAGCGCGTAGTTCTCGATCGAGTCCGGCTCGAAGTCGCGCCACACCTGGTCGGGAAGGTGCACCCCGCGCAGGGCCTTGGTGATCGCGAAGTCGTGGTTGCGGCGCCGGTCGATGCCGGTGGCCGGGTCCACGATCTCGATCTCAGCCTGGATGCCCACCTCGGCGAGGTCGGCCTGGATCCACTGCGCCTCGCGCACGTCCTCGTCGTCGACGCGCTGCACGAGCAACGACGTGGTGAACCCGTTCGGCACCCCCGCCTCGGCGAGCAACGCGCGCGCGTGGGCGGGGTCGAACGGGCGCAGGGCGAGGACCTCGTCGCTGCTCAGCGCGGCCGGGCTGGTGTCGGGGCGCAGCAGCGAGGTCAGGGTGAAGTGGCCGCGGATGTTCTCGCCCATGCCCACCCAGTCGACCGCCTCCATGACGGCCTGGCGCACGCGGATGTCGTCGAACGGTTCCACCGTCGGGTTGAGGTAGATGCTGATCGGCGCGCCCGGCGTCTCGGTGACCGTGAACCCGCCGCGGGACCGGAAATCCTCGGCCACGTTCACATCGCTGGTGATGCCGGCGTCGAGACGGCCGCTGCGCAGGGCGGCCGTGATGGCCGCGGTGTCGGAGAGGATCGGGCGGCGGATCTCGTCGAGGTAGGGCGGCCGGGGATGAAGTAGTCCGGGTTGCGCTTCAGCACCCATTCGACGTCGGGCGTGTGCGAGTCGAGCAGGAACGGCCCGGTGCCGATCGCCTGGGTCTCCAGGTCGTACTGCCCCTCCACGCCCTCCCTGGGGAGGATCATGTTGAAGTGGTAGGCGAAGTACTCCAGCAGCGGGCCGTAGGGCCGTTCGAGGCTGAACACCACGGTGTGGTCGTCGGCCGCGGTGATGCTCGTGACCGGCTCGATCATCCACGTGTGCACGCCGGTGGCCTGCTTCAGGCCCTCGAAGGTCGCGACGACGTCGTCAGCCACGAACGGGCGCCCGTTCACGGGGGCGATGTTGTGCCAGCGCACGTCGCGCCGCAGGTGGAAGGTGTAGGTCAGGCCGTCGGGCGCGATCTCCCAGGACTCCGCGAGGTCGGGCACGATCTCCAGTGATCTCACGTCCGGGCCGGTCCGGAACTCGGCGAGCTTGCCGTACACGGTGCCCGAGACGATCCCCATCGTGGTCGGGTCGCTGGTCGTCAGCGGGTTGAGACCGCGTTTGACCTCGGAGGTCTGCTGCACCACGAGGCTGCCGCCGGGGCGCGGTTCCCCGACCGGACCGGACCGGGCGCGCCCACCGCCGCCGCACGCCGAGAGCCCGAACGCGCCGGACGCCGCGAGCGTGGCCAGCAGGAATGTCCTGCGGTCGACGGGTCTCATGCCAGCTCCCTGTCCAGCTCGCCGGTGACGTCCAGCGGGATGAGCGGGAGCGGCCCGGCGAGGTCGGCCGCGGGTGCGGGCGCGTAGGCGAAGTTCTTCGCCCGCGCCCCGCCGTCGACGACGAAGTCGCAGCCGGTGATGAGGCGCGCGTAGTCCGAGGAGAGCCACGCGACGCAGTGGCCGATGTCGGTGGGGGTGCCGGTGGTGCCCATGGGCACGAGCGGGGCGCGCTGCCCGGTGAAGCGGGACGGGCGGCGCCATTCCTCGTCGCCGGTGGCGCCGCCGATACCGTGCGCGCGCGGGCGGTCGAGCACGCCGCCCGCGCCCCATTCCTTGATCAGCTCGGGGTTGTCGGGGGTCGGGGCGGTGGGGGTGAAGCTGTTGACGCGGATGCCGTAGGGGGCGAGGTCCATCGCCGCGGCCCGGACGAAGTTGTTCACGCCGCCCTTGTGGAACGCGTAGGCGATCACGCCCGCGGAGCCGGACCAGCCGTTGGACGAGGAGATCGCGACGATCGAGCCGCGGATGCCGCGCTCGGCCATGTGCCGCCCGACGTGCTTGGTGTTGAGGAAGTTCCCCAGCGCCGCGACCCGCACCGCCCGGTCGAAGAACTCGGTGCTCTCGTCGAGCACGCCCTTGCCGCCGAGCAGCGCGGCGTTGTTGACGAGGATGTCGATCTGGCCGAACTCCTCGATCACGCGGTCGAGGTAGCCGGTGACCTGCTCCTCGTCGTGACGTCGCCGGGCACCGCGATGGCGGTGCCGCCGTTGCGTTCGACGCGGTCCACCGCGGTCTTCGCCGCCGCCGGGTCGATGTCGTTGCACGCGACCTTCGCCCCGTAGCGCGCGAGCGCCAGCGCGATGCCGCTGCCGATGTTCGGGCCCGCCCCGGTGACCAGGGCGACCTTGCCCTCCAATGAGATGTCCACAGTGCTCCCGTCTCGAGCGGTCAGGTATCGGCGTCCTTCTCGGCGGCGCGGGTCAGGCTCGGCGCGAGGCCCGCAGGCGGGCGCCACCGCGCCCACCAGCGCCGCGCCGCCCTGTCGACCGCGGGCCGCTGCAGGCGGGGGTCGAGGTGGTCGCGCAGGCGTCGCCGAGGAGGTTGAAGCTGAACACCGCCAGCGAGAGCAGCGCGGCGGGCACGAGGATGATCCACGGCGCCCGCTCGACGTACCGCACGCCCTCGGACAGCATCGCGCCCCACGACGGCGTGGGCGGCGGCGCGCCGATGCCCAGGAAGGACAGAGCCGACTCCGCGATGATCACCCCGGCGAAGATCAGGCTGCCGAGTGTGAACACCGACGCGAACAGGTTGGGCAGCACGTGCAGCGCCAGGATCCGCGGGGTGCCCGCCCCGGTGGCCCGGGCGGCCTCGACGTAGCGCTCCTCCCGGATCCGCAGCGTCTCCCCGCGCGCGATCCGGTTGAACGACGGCGTGATGACGACGGTGAGCGCGATGACCGTGTTCCGCACCGACGGGCCCAGGATCACGGCGATGAACAGCAGCAGGACGATCCCGGGGATGGCCTGCACGGCGTCCATCACGCGCTGGATCACGACGTCGACGGCGCGGCCGAAGTAGCCCGAGACCACGCCGACCGTGGTGCCGAGCACCAGGCTGATCCCGGTGGTGGCGACGCCGATGAGCAGCGAGGTGCGGGCGCCGTGGATCGTGCGGCTCAGCACGTCGCGCCCGAGGTCGTCGGTGCCCAGCGGGAACTCGCCCGACGGTTCCTCGAGGATGTTGCGCCGGAACTGCTCGAGCGGGTCGTGCGGCGCGAGCCACGGCGCCAGCACCGCGGCCAGCACGAACACGACGATCAGCACGAGCGCGACGGCGCCCAGCGGCTGTGCCCGCACGAACCGGCGCAGCGCGGACACCGCCTCGGAGAGGCTCCGCCGCGGCGGTGCGGGAGGCTCGGTCCTGAGGAGATCCGGCCCGCTCACGACAGCGCCCTCCCCGTCCTGATCCGCGGGTCGACCAGCGCGTAGAGCAGGTCGATGATGATGATCGTCACGACGAACAGGCCGGCGTAGAAGATCGTGCAGGCCACGACGACCGGGTAGTCGCGGTCGAGAACCGCCTGGTAGATGAGCTGCCCGGTGCCGGGGATCGCGAACATCTGCTCGAGGATCACCGTGCCGCCGAGCACCGTGGCGAGCTCGAGGCCCAGCAACGTGAGCACCGCGATCGTCGAGTTGCGCAGCGCGTGCTTGAACACGACGGTGCGATGGCGGGCGCCCTTGGCGTGCACGGTGCGGATGTAGTCCGAGCCCAGCGACTCCAGCATCGACGACCGCGTCATGCGCGCGATGCCGGCCATCCCGCCGGTGCCGAGCGCGATCACCGGGATCGCGACCTGTTGCAGCCAGCTCACGAGGTCCTCGCCCGGGCCCGCGTAGACGATCGGCGGCGACCAGGCGAACCACAGCGCGAGGAACGTGAGCACGAGCAGCCCGACCACGAAGTTCGGCACCGACAGGAACGCCACCGCGAACACGCGCACCGCGGCGTCCACCGCGGTGCCGCGGGTGACGGCGGCGACGATGCCGAACCCGACCCCGAGCACCGCACCGATCACGATCGCGAGCAGGCCCAGCTGCAGCGTGACCGGGACGCGGTCGAGGAACAGCTCGGCGACCGGTTCGCCCGTGTAGAACGAGGTGCCGAGGTCGCCCTGCACGGCACCGGCGAGCCAGGACCCCAGCTGCACCCAGACGGAGTCGTCGAGGCCGAACTGCGCCCGCATGGCGGCGGCCTCCTCCGCGCTCACCCCGGTCTCCTGCAGCTGCAGGGCGACGGCGTCACCGGGCACCAGCCGCATCACCACGAACACGAACACGGTGACCAGCATCATCACGACCAGGCCGTAGCCCAGCCTGCGCAGCGTGTACCCGATCATGTCTGCTCCGTGCCGGTGGGACGGCGGCCGGGAAGGTTGCGCACGGCGCCGACGAGCGCCTTCGTGTACGGGTGCTGCGGGTCGGCGAACAGGGCGTCGCCGTCGCCGCGTTCGACGATCTCGCCGAGGCGCATCACGCAGACCTCGTCGGACATGTACCGCACGACGTTCAGGTCGTGGGCGATGAACAGGTAGGACAGCCCCAGCTCGGCCTGCAGCCGCTTGAGCAGGTTCAGCACCTGGGCCTGCACCGACACGTCGAGCGCCGACACCGCCTCGTCGCACACGATCAGCTCCGGTCCGGTGGCGAGCGCACGGGCGATCCCGATCCGCTGCGCCTGCCCGCCGGAGAACTGGTGGGCGTACTTGTGCAGGTCACGCGCACCCAGCCCGACGCGCTCCAGCAGCTCCACGACCCGGTCGGTGCGCTCGCGGCCCCGCGCCATCCGGTGCACGGCGAGGGGTTCACCGACCGCGTCGGCCACCCGCATCCGCGGGTTGAGCGCGCCGAACGGATCCTGGAACACGATCTGCATCCGCCGCCGCAGCGCCCGCACGTCACGGCGCGACGCAGCCAGCAGGTCGACGCCGTCGAAGGAGATCCGGCCCGCCGTGGGGTCGAGCAGCCGCAGCGCCAGGCGGGCCACCGTCGACTTCCCGGAGCCGGACTCGCCGACCAGGCCGACGGTGCGCCCGCGCGGGATCGCGATCGACACGCCGTCCACCGCCTTCACCAGAGAACGGCGCATCCGGAAGTGCTTCACGAGGTCGTGGGCCTCGAACAGGGGGGCCGGGTCGCGGCCGGCGACCGCGGTCGCCGACCCGGCCGACGGGTCAGCCGACACCTGCCACCTCCTGGGCTCGTTCGTCTCGCCAGCACCGGCTCGTGCGGGCCGGTGCCAGCTCGTAGAGCGGCGGATCGTCGGTCGTGCACCGGTCCAGCACGGAGGGGCAGCGCGGGTGGAACCGGCAGCCGCCGGGCAGGGCGTGCGGGTGCGGGACGTTGCCCGCGATCGCCGGCATCGGCCGGTCCCGCGGCGTGGTCGGCGTGGGGATCGACTCGATCAGCGCCCGGGTGTAGGGGTTGCGGGGCGCGCTCAGCACCTCGTCGACCGGGCCCTGCTCGACCACCTGCCCCGCGTACATCACCAGGACGCGGTCGGCCATCTCGGCCACCACTCCCATGTCGTGGGTGACGAAGAGCAGCGCGGTACCGTGGTCGCGCTGCATCCGGCGCAGCAGGTCGAGGATCTGTGCCTCCACGGTGACGTCGAGGGCGGTGGTGGGTTCGTCCGCGATGAGCAGCGCGGGCTCGCAGGCCAGCGCCATCGCGATCATCACGCGCTGCTGCTGCCCGCCGGACAGCTCGTGCGGGTAGGACCGAACCCGCCGCTGCGGGTCCGGCAGCCCGACCTCGGTGAGCAGCTCGACCGCGCGGCGGTGGGCGTCGCGCCGGGAGACCGCGCGGTGGATCCGCAACGCCTCCGCGATCTGGTCCCCGACGGTGAAGAGCGGGTCGAGCGAGCTCATCGGGTTCTGGAAGATCATCGCGATGTCGGCGCCGCGCAGCCTGCGCAGCCGCTCCGGGTCGGCCCCGACGAGCTCCTCGCCCTGGAACCGGATCGATCCTCCCGTCACGCGGCCGCCGCCGAGCAGCCCGAGGACCGCGAGCGACGACACGCTCTTGCCCGATCCGGACTCCCCCACCACGGCGAGGGTCTCGCCCGCCGTCACGCTGAACGACACCCCGGACACGGCCTCGATCGGCCCGGTCGAGGTCGGGAACCGCACGGCGAGGTCACGTACGTCGAGCAGCGTCGGCGACAGCGGTGGCGTCGGCGGTGAATCGGGCATGTCAGCTCACGTCCGCCGGGTACACCAGCACGATCGCGTCCTCGGGCACCCCGAGCGCCGCGTGCAGGATGTTGCGCATGATCGGTTTCGGGACCAGGCAGTCGTCGCACGCCGCGGGCCCGGCGGTGATCGTCACCTCGACGGTGTCACCCGCCTCGGCGACCGCCATCCGGTAGTCGTCGGCCGCCAGCGTGCTGCGCAGTCCGGAGAGCGCGGTCTCGTCGATGGTCACGTCGGGGTGCCTCCTCCTGGCCGGATCGGGTGCGAGGTGCGCGACCAGCCGCCGAAGCCGAACGGGCGCACCACCATCGACATGGCCGCGTTGCGCGCGCCTGCCACGACGATCGGGATCTGCTCCGGGTCGGGCACGACGTGCAGGCCGTGCTCGTCGATGCCCGGCCCCTCCTGCCCGTCGAGGCTCTTGCCGGCGAGCTGCATCTCGGAGTGGCTGCGGAAGGCGTGCTCGGAGATCCAGCGCTGCACGTCGGCCTTCGAGAAGCCACCCGCCGCGAGCATCTGGGCGTGCTCGACGCCCAGGACGAGCCCCGCCGACGAGTGCCTGCCGATCGCCGCGCCGGTGCGGGCGACGGTGTCGGCGATGTCCCACAGCACCTGCTCGGGGTCCTCGGTGTGCCGGTTGTCGACGAACTCGCAGGTGCGCAGCAGCAGCGCCGACACGGCATCCGTCCCGGGTGCCTGCCCCAGCTCGGTGGCGAGGGGCTCCCACGGGCTCTCCTCCTCGTTCTCGCCGATGCACAGCGTGAACCGCCCGGGCAGGCCCTGGGTCGACTGCTCGAGCTCCTCCGGCCGGATCCCGAACACGTTGCGCACGACCAGCCCGACGGCGCGGGCGATCGTCGCGTTGGCCCGGAACCCGGGGCCGAGCACGCCGCCGCCGGAGTTGATGCCCAGCTCGGCGCGGATCGGGCCGTTCACCACGATCAGCGGCGCCGGCCCGCTGGTGCTCTGCCAGCCGCCGCCGGTGACCACCCGCTGGCGCATCAGCGCGTCCCACGCGGCCAGCACCACCGGCAGGTACTCGGGGCGGCACCCGGCCATGGCGGCGTTGACGGCGGCCTGCTCCACGGTGCACTCGCGCCCCAGGTGGGGCACCGCGGCCACGACCTCGTCGCGCGGGCGCGACGTGGCGGCGAGGAACTCCTCCACCACGTCCGCGGTGACCGGCACGACCGGGAGCCCGTCGGTCCAGCCCTGCTCGTAGGCGTGCTCGATGGCCTCCCGCGCGTACCGCAGCCGCGCGGCGTCCTGCCGCAGGTCCTCCTCGCCGACCGTGCCCGCCGTCATCCGGAGACCGCCGCGGGCACCGGCACCTCGGTGAGCAGCCCGACCAGCTCCGGCAGCGCGGTCCGGGCCCGGTCCCGCACGCCGTCGGCGTCGAGCGGGGCCACCGGGTGCGGCGTGGTGACGTAGGTGTAGCCGGGGCTGCCCTGCACCCTGGCCATCGCGTCGGCGCTCACCCGGAACGCGTCGCTGCAGATCACCGCGGCGGGCACGCCCGCGGCCTCGAACGCGATCCCGTCGGCGACGGCCGCCGCGCTGCACGACCCGCAGTCACCCACGCCGATCAGCACGACGTCGCAGCGCTGCACCAGCTCGTCGAGGGTGGCCTGCGGGATCGGGTCGGTGATGCTGGTCTTGCGGGTGCGCACCACGTCGGCCGTGCCGTGCTCAGCCGCCAGCAGCTCGCCGACGGCGTCGAGGAACGGCTCCGCGTTCTTCTTCGGGTTCGCCACCAGACCGACGACCAGGCCGTCGAGCCGGGCCGGACGCGCGGCCAACCGCGGGCCGGCGGAGGCGGCGGCCGGGCCGCCGGTGGGATCGATCATCGCTTCGAACATGGAGCCCCCTCACGGTGTGTCGGCGCCGAGCACCGACTCGTGCCACGGGATGACGAATCTCTTCGCCCCGTTGACGACCAGGTACAGCAGGCAGCCGAGGACGGCGAGCAGGAAGATCACCGCGAACAGCTGCGGCGCGTCGAGTGCGTTGAGGCTCACGACGACCAGATAGCCCAGGCCCTCGCTGCCACCCAGGTACTCCCCGACGATCGCCCCGATCACGGCGAACACGACCGCGACCTCCATTCCCGCGAACACGTAGGGCAACGTGCTGGGCAACTCCAGGTCGCGGAACGTGGGCCAGCGCTTCGCGCCGAGCCCGAGCATCACGTCACGATGGCCGCGGTCGACCGACCGCACCCCGAGCATCACGTTCAGCATGATCGGGAAGAACGCCAACGTGGCAGCCATGATGATCTTCGATGTGACACCGAACCCGAACCAGATCACGAACAGGGGGATGAAGGCGACCTTCGGCACCACCTGCACGGCCACCAGCACCGGGCGCAGCGCGCGTTCGAGCCACTCCGCGCGACCCAGCACCACCCCCACGACGACCCCGGTGGCGAGCGCGACGACGAAACCGACCGCCACCTCGGCCAGGGTGATGGCGATGTGGCCCCACGTCGTCGCATCGGTGAGCAGCCCGCCGAGGGCCCCGGCGACCTGGGCGGGGGTCGGGAGGGTGAACTCCGACACCCCGAACACCGAGACCGCGAGCTGCCAGACCACCAGCACCAGCACCAGCACCACGGGGGTGCTGACCCAGGGCAGCCACTTCATGCGCGGGTTCGGTTCCATCAGCCGCCCTCCTCGTCGAGCTCGTGTCGCAACCGCCGCACGACATCCTGGAAGGCCGGTTCGCTCTCCACGTCCAGCGAACGCGGCCTCGGGAACTCCACACCGGTCACCGACCGGATCCGCCCCGGCCGCGGAGACAGCAGCACCACCCGGTCGGCGAGGAATACGGCCTCGGTGATCGAGTGCGTCACGAAGACGACGGTCGCGCCCGTGACGACGGAGATCTTCTGCAGCTCCAGGTTCATCCGGTCCCGGGTCAGCGCGTCGAGCGCCCCGAACGGCTCGTCCATCAGCAGGATCGACGGGTCGTAGGACAACGCCCGCGCGATCGCGGCCCGCTGCCGCATCCCGCCCGACAGCTCCCGCGGCAGCGACTTCTCGAACCCGCTGAGGCCGACCAGGTCACAGAGTTCGGCGGCGCGGGCCCGGCGGGTCCGCTTGTCCACCCCGCGCAGCTTGAGCGGCAGCGCGATGTTGTCCTCCACCGAGAACCACGGGAAGAGGTTCGCGTCCTGGAACACCAGTCCGAACCGCGCCGACGCCGCGAGGTCGCGCCGGCCGCCCTGCCACAGGTCCCGACCCCCGGTGAGCACCTGGCCGCTGCTGGGGCTCACCAGGCCGGCGAGGATCCGCAGCAGCGTGGTCTTGCCGCATCCCGAGCGGCCGACGAGCGAGATGAACTCGCCTGCGCGCACCGACAGCGAGATGTCCTGCAGCGCCTGTGTCGTCGCGCCGCTGCGAGCCCGGTAGATCTTGTCGACCCCGCGCAGCTCCAACTCGGCGTTCTCGGCGACCTCCTCTGCGGCGCCATCGGTGCCCACGTCGTCGACGGCCTCGGCGTGCGACCCGCGGGTCACGACGACGCCCCAGGCAGCAGCTCGTTGGTGAACCACGCGCTCGGATCCAGCCCGGCAGGCAGTTGTCCCACCCCGACGGCCTCCTCGTAGATGGCCGTCCACTTGTCCGCCGGGGTCTCCAGCAGCGCGCCCTCGTTGGCCTGCCAGCTCGCGATGTACGTGCGCAGCGTCTCCTTCGCCACCTCGGGCTGCTTCAGGACCGGGATGTCGTACTCCGAGCCGAGCAGCTCCAGGGTCTCGTCGAGTGGCTCGTCGGCGATCACCTGCTCCATGGCGGCCTTGATCGCGCGCAGGTAGCGCTGCACGACGTCGCGCTTCGTGGGGTCGTCGAGCGTCTCCTGCGAGGTCATGTAGACCTGGGTGCCACCCGCGATGAACTGCGCCGGATCCAGTACCACCGCGCCCGGCTCCTGCTGCTTCACCACGACCGAGGCGTCCATCGCGACGAGGTAGGCGTCGATCCGGCCCTGCTTCACCAGGTCGAACACACCCGGGCTCAGCCCCACGACCTGCTTGGACAGGTCGGTGTCGGTGAGGCCCGCGGAGGTGGCGAGGGTGTCCACCAGCGTCTCGCTGGTGCCGCCCTCGGACGGGATGCCGATCATCTTGCCCCGCATGTCCTGCGGCGTCGCGACCGGACGTTCCGCGGACGAGAGGACGCGCAACGTCGACGCCTGTGACGGCTGCGCGACGGCCTTGACCGGGGCGCCCCGCTCCCCGGTGGCGACCATCATCTCGGTGTCCCCGACCCGCGTGATCTGCGCGCCGCCGGCGATGACCGTCTGGATCGCCTGGGCGCTGCCCCGCGTCACCTGGAACTGGACGTCGAGGCCTTCGGCAGCGAAGTGGCCACTCGCCTTGGCGATGATCTCCGGGGTGTAGGTCAGGCTCTCGATGGGGATGACGTTCAAGAACGTGACGGGGGTCGGCTGGCCCCCACCAGGCGCATCACTCGACGGCGCCGCGCCGCCGCAGCCCGCGAGAAGCAGGGCGAGCCCCGCGGCGAGCGTGCTGACGGCTCGACCGAAGGGCCTGCGGTGCCGATGACGATGGGGGTGGGGCGGGGAGATGTCATGCATCGGGGGGGAACCCACTCTCTGACGGCGTCCATGCCGGCTGTCCGTTTCGGATGCTAGGAAGGCCCGGCATGAGGCTCGACCTGCAGATGTCCGCCGGGTCCCGCCGAGGCGTCGGGCGCGGAGCGGGTCAGATGTCGCGGTTCGCCACCCGCGTGCGCCGGCGCGTCGAGCGGGAAATGACACGAGACGCTGTGCCCCGCCGCCCGCTCCTGCAACGCGGGTTCCTCGGTGGCACACCGGGCCTGGGCACGCGGGCAGCGCGTGCGGAACCGGCAGCCGCTCGGCGGGTCCAGCGGCGAGGGCGGCTCCCCGCGCAGCGGCACCGGGCGCCGGGCCCGCCCGGTGGCCGGGTCGAGCCCCGGCACCGACGCCAGCAACGCGGCCGTGTAGGGGTGCAGCGGCGCCCGGTACAGCGCGTCGGCGGGCCCGACCTCGGCGAGCTGCCCGAGGTGCATCACGGCCACCCGGTCGCTCACCTGCCTGACCGTCGCGAGATCGTGCGCGATGAACACGTACGACAGCCCCAGCTCCGAGCGCAGCCGCTCGAACAGGTTCAGCACCTGCGCCTGGATCAGCACGTCGAGCGAGGACACGGCCTCGTCGCAGATCACCAGCGCCGGGTCGAGGGCGATCGCGCGGGCGATCGCCACCCGCTGGCACTGGCCACCCGACAGCTCGCGCGGCCTGCGCTTCCCGAAGACCGACGGGTCGAGACCGACGAGGTCGAGCAGCTCCCCGACCCTGCGACGACGCCGCTCGGCGCCCTTCACGCCGTACCCGAGAAGCGGTTCCTCGACCAGCTCCGTCACCCGCCAGCGCGGGTTCAGCGAGCCGAACGGGTCCTGGTAGACCATCTGCACGTGGCGGCGCGCCGCCACCAGTGCACGGCCACGCAGCCGCACCAGGTCGGAGCCCTGGAAGTGAACCTCGCCCGACTTCGGCCGCGGCGCCTGCACCAGCGAGCGCGCGAGCGTCGACTTGCCCGAGCCGGTCTCGCCGACGACGCCGACGGTCTCCCCCGCGTGCACGTCGAACGACACGTCCGACACGGCGTGCACGATCCCGCCGCGCAGGCCGCCGGCGCCGCGCACCGGGAACTCCTGCACGATGTTGCGGGCCGAGAGCAGCGGCCTGCCGACCGGGCGGTCCCGCTGTGCGGTCTCCGTCGCTGCCGGCTGTCTCGCCGTCGTCATCCTGCCTCCCCCGTGCCCGATGGCCTCCGCTCCGCTGCGGCGCTCGCGGGCCTTCAAGGCGCCCGCTCGCGTGCCAGCACGCCCACCAGTGGTCCGGCTCGTGCTCGGTGAACGGTGGTGCCGTGGCGCAGTCGTCGGTGGCCGAGGCGCAGCGCGGCCGGAACGGGCACCCCGACGGCAGGTCGGCCGGGTCCGGCGGCTGGCCCGCCACCACCGGCAGCTGCGTGTGCGCCTCGCGTTCCAGCAGCGGGATCGCGCCGAGCAGGGCACGGGTGTAGGGCATCCGCACCGACGCGAACAGCGTGGCCGACGGGGCCCGTTCCACGGCCCGGCCGCCGTACATCACGACGACGTCGTCGGCGTAGCTCGCGGCGAGCGCCAGGTCGTGGCTGATCAGGATGACCGCCATGGCCAGCTCCTGCTGCAGCTCGACGAGCAGCTCCATGATCTGCGCCTGCGTGGTGACGTCGAGCGCGCTGGTGGCCTCGTCGGCGACGAGCAGCCGCGGCCGTCCCGCGAGCGCGATGGCGATCATCACGCGCTGCCGCATCCCGCCGGAGAGCTGGTGGGGGTACTCGTGGAAGCGCCGCTCCGGTGCGGGCAGCCGGACGAGCGTCAGCAGCTCGATCGCCCGCGCCTTCGCCGCACCCCGGTCCACCTGCGCGTGCGCCCGCACCGCCTCGGTGATCTGGGCGCCGACCCGCATCGTCGGGTTGAGCGAGCGGGCCGGGTCCTGGAACACCATCGCGATGTCGGCGCCGCGGTGGCGGCGCATCTCCCGCTCCGGCAGGCCGACCAGCTCGGCGCCGTCGAACCGCGCCGACCCGCTCACCTGCGCCGTCGGCGGGAGCAGCCCCATCAGCGCCCGGGAGCTCACGCTCTTGCCCGACCCGGACTCGCCGATGACGGCGAGCATCCGGCCGGCCGCGAGGCGGTAGGACAGCCCGTTCACGGCGTGGACGGTGCGGCCGGCCCGGCTGAAGCGCACCCGCAGGTCGGTCACCTCCAGCAGCGGTGCCGGCGGGTGCTGCGGCACCACCGATTCGGCGTCGGCCGCCACCTGCCCCGCGGTCACCGACCGCTCCACCGGGCGCGCAGCGTCTCGCCGAGCAGGTTGAACGCGAGCACCGTGACGAACAGCGCCGCGCACGGCCACACCACCAGCATCGGTGTGGCCGACAGGCTCTGCTGGCCCTGCGAGATCATGTTGCCCCAGCTCGGGGCAGGGAGCGGGATGCCCAGCCCGAGGAAGGACAAGGCCCCCTCGATGACCATGACGATGCCCATCCCGAGCATGCCGAACGTGATCAGCTGCGGGGTGATGTTCGGGGCGATGTGGCGCAGCAGCACCCGCCACCCCGGGGTGCCGGCGAGCCGCGCGGCCGCCATGAACGGCAGCTCACGCAGCCGCAGCGTGGCCGCGCGGGAGATCCGCGCGAACGCGGGGATCGAGAAGAAGGCGAGCGCGAGGATCGTGTTGGTCTGGCTCGCACCGAGGCTCTGCGCCACGGCGAGGGTGAGCACGAGCGACGGGAACGCGATCAGCACGTCCAGCACCCGCATGATCACGGTGTCGACCGCGCCCCCGACGTAGCCGGACAGCGCCCCGAGCGTGCCGCCGACCAGCAGCCCGAGCACGTTCACGGCGACGGCCACGACGAGCGACGAGCGACCGCCGTGCAGGATGCGGGAGAGGATGTCGTTGCCGTTCGGGTCGGTGCCCAGCAGGTGCCCCGGCGACCCCGCGTCGAGGTAGGAGTCGAGCACGCTGCCCCCGACCGGCGGCGGCACCGGGAGCACCAGCGGGCCGAGGAAGCACGCGGCGGCGATGAGCACCAGCCCGCCTGCGGGCAACGCGACCTCGAGGTTGCGCGCCAGGTTCCCCGTCCGCCGGGCCCCGTCGGGCTCGACGAGCACGGGCCCCGCCTCAACGACTGCCATAGCGGATCCTCGGGTCGAGCACGGCGTAGAGCAGGTCGGCGGCCAGGTTGGCCAGCACGGCGACCACGGCGAACACCACGACGCAGCCCTGCACCACGGTGGAGTCGCGGGTGTTGATCGCCTGGAGCATCAGCTGCCCCATCCCGGGCAGTGCGAAGATCTGCTCGACGATCACGGTGCCGCCCAGCAACGTGCCGAGGTTCAGGCCCACCACGGTGATCAGGCCGAACGCCGAGTTGCGGAAGGCGTGGCGCAGCAGCACCTGCCACGGTCCGATCCCTTGGCCCGCGGCGTGGTGACGTAGTCCTCGCCCTGCAACTGGTCGACGAGGTCCCCGCGCAGGAACCGGGTGTAGAAGCAGAACAGCGGGAACGCGATCGCGGCGGCCGGGAGCGCCAGCGAGTGCAGGTTCGCCCCCACCCCCTCCGACAAGGGCACGAACCCGATCGCCGGGAACAGCGTCAGCTCCACCGCGAACACCAGCACCAGCAGCAGCGCGAGCACGTAGTTGGCCACCGAGAGGCCGGTGATGCTGATCAGCATGCTCACCCGGTCGAAGAGCCGGTTCGGCCGGTACGCCGCCAGGAGCGCCACCGGCACGGCCAGCCCGAGCGAGACGACGAAGGCGAGCGCCACCAGCTCCGCGGTAACGGCCATCCGCTCGGCGATCAGACCGGTGACCGGCTGGCTGTTCACCAGTGAGGTGCCCAGGTCGCCGGTGACCGCACCGCCGAGCCAGTCGAGGTAGCGCAGCACCGCGGGCCGGTCCAGCCCCAGCTCCAGCTCCAGCGCCCGCAGCTGCTCGGGCGTGGCCTCCGGCCCGAGCAGCTGCTGGGCGGCGTTGCCGGGGATCAGATCGAGCACCCAGAACGTCAGGACGCTCACGCCGAGGATGATCGGGACAACCATCAGCAGGCGCCTGCCGGCCAGCCGCAGGCTCGGCGGGGCCGACCAGCGCGGGCGAGCCGTCACAGCGGCCGTCATTGCGGGGCCCTCCACACCTCGTCCCAGAGGACCCCGGTGTTGACGACGATCGGCGGGATCTTCGTGGTCAGGCCCGGTCCGTAGACCCCTTCCGTCGCGAGGTTGGCGGGGGCGAACGCCAGGCCGAACGGGGCGTAGGCGTGGTCGCTGATGTAGCGCCCCGCCTCGTCGTAGAGCCTCTCGCGCTCCGCCGGGTCGAGCGTGGCCTCCGCGGTGTCGAGCAGGGTGTCCAGCTGCGGGTCCTTGACGCCGGTGAACGGGGAGTCCGACGAGAACCGGAAGCCCACGCCGACCCCGGCCGCCGGGTCCCACGCTCCCGCGGTCTGCAGCATCGAGTCCCACTCGCCGGAGTTGAACTCACCGATGAGCGTCGAGAGCTCGTAGCTCTCGATCTGCACGGTGATACCGGCCTCCTGCCACTGCGTCTGCAGTGCCGTCATCACCTGCTCGGCCACGTAGCCCTTGAGCGTGCCGAGGGTGACGGTGAGCCCGCCGAGCTCGGTGACGAGCGCCTGCGCGCGTGCGGGGTCGTGGGCCGGGTAGCCCTCCACGGTCTCCTGGTGGAACAGGCCGCCGGGGCCGGTGAAGCTCTGGCTCACCGGGTAGCGGCCGCGGAACAGGCCCTGCGCGATCGCGCCGAAGTCGGTGGCGTGGTAGATCGCCTCGCGGGCGCGCTGGTCGTCGAACGGAGCGCGCCCGGTGTTCAGCTGCACGACGTAGGGCGACGTGGGCGGCTGCACCGTCACCGAGATGCGCCCGCCCTCCTGGGCCTGCTCCAACAGGGGCGTGGTGTTGAGGCCCTCGTAGGCCTGCGCCTGGCCGGCGAGCAACGCCTGGTAGGCGGGCTGGTCACCGCCGATCGACTGGAAGGTGAGCCGGTCGAGGTAGGGCAGGCCCTCCTTGAAGTACTCCGGGTTGCGTTCGAGCACGAGCTCCGAGCTGAGCTGGTTGGACACCACCGTGAACGGGCCGGCCCCCACCGGCTCCAGCGCGAACTGGTCCTCGCCCATCTGCTCCAGGGCCGTCGGCGAGGCGATCCAGTTGACGTTCGTGGCCGGGAACGCGTTGATCACCGCGGCGAAGGGCCGGGTGAACGTCAGCACGACGGTGCGCGGGCCGTCGGTCGTGATCCCGTTCTCGGCGAGCGGCCACGTCGGCGAGCAGGTGCACGGCGAGTCGACGGCCCGCCGGAAGTTGAACGCCACCGCCTCGGCGTCGAACGGGGTGCCGTCGGTGAACCGCAACCCCTCCCGGATCGTGATCCGCACCGTGGTGCCGCCGTCGAGCAGCTCGTAGCTCTCGGCCTGGTGGGGCACGACCTCGGCACCGGTCCCGTCGTCGGCCGCCTGCAGCCGGAAGAGCCCGCCGTAGATGGCGCTCATCTGCGCGATGTTGGCGCCGCCGGTGGTGTTCGTGGCCGGGTCGAGCCCGGTCGGCCAACCACCGGCGAACGAAGCGTTCTCGAGCACGGTGACCTCGCCGCCGCGTTGCGGTGGCCCTGCGGGCGCTGCCGGCCCGGCCGCCCCGCCACCGCCGCCGCCCCCGCATGCCGCCATGAGGAGGAGCGCGGCGGTCAGCAGTGGTGCCACGTGCGTGCGTCGTCTCACGTAGGACTCCCGTTCGGTCGCCGGCCCGCGGGCGAGGGCGGGCCACCGCACGGTGACCGGGCTCACCCCGGGCCCGCCCAGCCTCTTGCGAGTGGCGACCCGGGTTGCAGGGAGGTTTCGCGGGACGGAAGACATGTTCTCCCCCACCGCCGCATCTCCTGGCCGGTCTCGGACATATGTCGTACGCCGCATGGGCCGCCGCGGACGACCTCGGCCACGAGGCCCCCAACACTTGTGACCTGCCTCCCGCAATGGTGAGACTGGACCCGATCTCCGGCCCATCGGACATGGCCGCGGATCGCCGGTGAACGCAGACGAAGGGGTCGGCGTGACAGAAGTGCTCACGCGGAACGAGCGGGTCGCGGTCCCGCGGTGCCCAGGATGCGGAGGTCCCCTCGAACCCGGTTCGGAGCCCGGCATCGACCCGGAGGACGCCCGGCGCGGTCAACGCAGGCTCGCGGCCATCGCACGGGCGGCATCTAGCGTCGCCGACGCGGCGTCGCTGTCGGTCACCCTCGACGTCGTCGCCAACGAGGTGGTGCAGGCCGAGCACATCGCGGCCGTGCAGATCCTGCGGGTCGAGAGCGGCACCATGCGGGTCGTCGGCAAGGCCGGCTTCACCGACGCCCACGACTTCACCGACCGGCTCGAGGACTGCCGGCGCCTCGGCGCCCGGATGATGTTCGTCGAGGCGTTCGAATCCTGCCGCCGGATCGTCGTGCCCCACCGCAAGGCCACCATCATGGCCGACCCGGCCTGGGAACCGCTGCACCGGATCATGGGCGCCCCCGGGTGGGACGCGTTCGCCGCCGTCCCGCTGGTGGTGCGCGGCCGCGCCGTCGGCGTGCTCAACGCCTTCTACAAGCCCGGCGAACCGCCGGGCGCCGCCGCGGTCGAGTTCCTCGAGGCGATGGCCGACCAGGCCGCCACGGCCGTCGACTCCGCCGACCTGCTCTCCCGATCCCGCCACGACGCCCAGCTCGCCGAGCGCGCCCGGCTCGCCCGCGAGCTGCACGACTCGGTCGTCCAGCAGGTGTTCTCGATGCGGATGCAGGCCAAGGCGTTGCAGGCGCAGGTCGCGCCCGGGCGCACGGTCCGCACCGAACGCGTGCAGGCCGTGGCCGACGAGCTGCTCGAGCTGGCCCAGACCGCGCTCGCCGACCTGCGCGGCCTCGTCCTGCAACTGCACCCGGTGGAGCTGGTCGAGCGCGGGCTCGCCGGAGCGGTGCGCAGCCACGCCGAGTCGGTGCGGGGCACCTCCGGTCTCGACGTCGAGGTGGACGTCCAGCTCAGCGCGGAGGTCGGCGACCTGCCGGTCGAGCTGCAGGAGGACCTGTACCGGGTCGTGCAGGAGGCGCTGCACAACGTCGTCAAGCACGCCGGTGCCACCCGGGCGTCGGTGCACATCAGCACCAGCGGTCCGCCGGACCGGGTGACCGTCGAGGTCAGCGACGACGGCAGCGGGCTGACCGCCCAGGTCCGGGCCGGTGCGCTCGGCCTGGTGTCGATGCGGGAACGAGCGGAGCGATGGGGCGGATCGATCGAGATCGGCAGCACGGACCCCGATGGGCGCGGCTGTCACGTGCGGGTGTGCGTCCCGGTGCGCGGACCGGGACCCGCACGATGAGCGACACCGCGCCGGCGCCGGACGCCGTCGGCGACATCGGGGTGCTCGTCGTCGACGACCACGCGGTCGTGCGGCGCGGGCTCACGGCCTACCTGGAGAGCGCCGCCGGCATCGAGGTGCTCGCCGAGGCCGTCGACGGCCGTGACGCCCTCGACCAGCTGCAGCGGCTCGCCACCGAGAGCAGGCTCCCCCAGGTCGTGCTCATGGACGTGCTGATGCCCCGGATGGACGGGATCGCCGCCATCCGGGCCGTGCTCGCCGCCCACCCCGGCGTGCGCGTCGTCGTCCTCACCAGCTTCGGCGAGCTGGAACGCGTGCACGCCGCCCTGGAGGCGGGCGCCTCCGGCTACCTGCTCAAGGACGCCGACCCGGACGAGGTCGCCGCCGCGATCCGCTCGGCCGACCGGGGCGAGGTGCACCTCGACCCCACCGTCGCGGGCCGCCTCACCCGCAGGCTCGTCTCGCCACCCACCGGGCTCGCCGCCCTCACCGCCAGGGAGCGGTCGATCCTCGCGCTCGTGGCCCGCGGCATGTCGAACCACCAGATCGCGGCCGAGCTCTACATCAGCGAGCGCACCGCACGCACCCACGTCAGCCACATCCTCGCGAAGCTGCAGCTGACGTCCCGCACGCAGGCGGCGCTCGTCGCCATCCGGGAAGGACTCGTCACCCCACCCAGCCCGTGAACCCGCCCGATCCGCCCACCACCGGAGGTGCGACATGACCTTGAGCCCGGACGTCCCGGCGGCGGCACATCGGGCCGCAGTGCGGCGCGGCCCCGGGACGGCCGCCCGACCGCCGCGGGGCGTGCCCTCTCGGTGCTCGACGCGTTCGGGCCGCGGCACCGGTGCCTGTCGCTGTCGGAGATCGCCCGCCGGGCCGGGCTCACCCTGCCCACCGCACACCGGCTCACGCGCGAGCTCGTCGACTGGGGCGCGCTCGAGCGCGACAGCGCCGGCCGCTACTCGGTCGGCCTGCGCCTCCTGGAGCTGTCCGCGTTGGCCCCGCGCGGGCTGGAGCTGCGTGAGGCGGCGTTCCCGCACGTCGAGGACCTGCACCAGATCACCCGCGGCAACGTGCAGCTGGGCGTGCGCGACGGCATGCAGGTCGTCTACGTCGAGGCGATCCGCGCCCGCGTGCGCAACCCGGTCACCAGCCGCGTCGGCGACCGCTGGCCCATGCACGCCACCGGCACCGGCCTGGTGCTGCTCGCGTTCTCCGAGCCCGACTTCCAGGAGGCCGTGCTGCGCTCCCCGCTGGAGCGGTTCAACCCGATGACGGTGACCGACCCGGCGGAGCTGCGCCGCACACTGGCCCGCGTCCGCCAGACGGGCGTCGCGGTGGCCCGCGGCCAGATCACGATGCCCGACATGGTGGTCGCGGTCCCCGTGCTCGACCCCGCGGGCGACGTCACGGCCGCCCTGAGCGTGGTCGTGGAGATCGAAGGCGCGAGGCCCAGGGAGCTGGCGGCAGTCCTGAAACAGGCGAGCCGAGCGATCACGAGAGCCCTCGGCCCCCGCCGCTGACACTTCACACACCCGAAGGCCCCTTCACCCAGGCCGGCCGTGTGTGAAGCCCAGGAACGGTGTGTGAAGTCGGCGGGCCGCCACGGCCTCCGGTGGCACTTCACACACCTGGGACCGGCTTCACACAAGGCCCGCCTTGTGTGAAGCCCACCCCCGATGTGTGAAGTCGGGCCGCCACGCCGGGACCGCGCTTCGCGTCCTCATCCGCCGGCCGGTGGGGGCGTGCCGAGCCAGTTCCACGCGTTGTGCCAGGTGATCTGCTCCAGGACCTCCGGTTCCAGGTCCAGGGAGCGCAGGGTGCGGCCCGCGGGCTCCTCGCGGGGCATGGCGGGGAAGTCGGAGCCGACGAGCAGCCGGTCGGCGCCGAGCAGATCCACCAGGAACCGCAGGGCGCGGCGGTCGAACACCATCGAGTCGTAGAAGAAGCGGCGGGCGTACTCCAGCGGCGAGGGGCCATCGGTGTGCGCGATCGCGCGTTCCGGCACCGCGGGCTCCTCGTTCCAGGTGCCGCCCCAGAAGTACTGGGCCCTCGGCACCATCAGCGGGAAGCCGCCCGCGGCGTGGCTGAACGAGATCCGCAGGTCGGGGCAGGCGGCCGCGGTACCGCCCGCGATGATCGACGCCGCGGCCATGGCGCCCTCCAACCCGACGACGTACGTGCCGGCCGCCGAGCGGGGCAGCCGGTCGGTCGCCGCCGGCATCGCGTGCACGAACACCGACAGGTCGAGGCGCTGCGCCTCGGTGAAGAACCCCAGGAAACGCTCGTCCCCGATCGAGGCGCCGAGCACGTTGGAGGCGATCTCCACGCCGCGCAGCCCCTGGTCGCGCACGGCCTTCAGCTCGGCGGCCGCGGCGTCCGGGTCCTGCATCGGCACCATGCCGAGGCCGACGAGCCGGTCCGGCGCGGCGGCGCACAGCTGCGCGGCGAACTCGTTGACGTGCCGGGCGAGCGACAGCCCGTCGGCCGCCGGCAGGTCGTAGCGCAGGAGCGGTGGCATCGGGCTCAGCACCTCGGCGTCGACCCCCGAGCGGTCCTGCTCCTCGATCCGCCGCTCCGCGTCGAAGAAGGCGTCACGGGCGCGGAACCGCGTGGCGCCGAACAGCAGCAGCCGCGCGGTGTCACCGTCGATCGCCTCCATCCGGGGGAAGCACTCGGGAGCGTCGGCCGGGTAGTCGCGCGGCAGCAGGTGGGCGTGGGCGTCGACCAGCAATGCGAGCTCCTTCTACAGGTTGGGGTGGACCGACACGTGCACCGCCGACTCACCCGGCACCTCGCCGCCGAGCGTCTCGATCGCGAGCGCGGTGTCGTCCAGGCCGAACGTGTGGGTGTGCAGCTTCTCGAGGGGGAACCGGCGCGACTCGATGATCGCGATGGCCTCCGCGTAGCCGCGGGCGTCCACCCCGTAGGCACCGCGCACCGTGAGCGCGCGGTTGATGATCAGATCGGTCTTCAGGGGCACCTCGGCGCCGCCCTTCAGGCCGGCGAGCACCACCCGCCCGCCGTGCTTGGCCGCGAGCAGGGCGTGGGTGACGGGGGCGGCCGCCATCGGGGTCAGCTCCAGCACGACGTCGGCCATCGCCCCGTCGGTGATCTCCCGGACGCGCTCGACGGTGTCCTCCGCGTCGGGCCCGTCGACGACGACGGTGTGGTCGGCGCCGAACTCCTTCGCCAGCGCCAGCTTGTGGGCGTCGGCCTCCAGGCCGGTCACGATGATCGTCCCCGCGCCCGCGGCCCGGGCCGCGATCACCGCGGCGAGACCGCGCTGCCCCGCGCCCAGCACCAGCAGGGTGTCGCCCAGACCGACCTCGCCGAGGTGCACCGCCCACCGGACCCCGGCACCGAGCGGGTTGAACATCACCGCGAGCTCGGCGGGGAGCGTCTTGTCGACCTTGTGCAGCACGGCGCCGGGCGTCAGGTAGAGGTGCTCGGCGAACCCGCCCCACAGCGACGGGGCCACGTCGATGCCGGTGACGCCGTGGCCGTACTTGCGGTTGCGGCAGGCCTGGTAGCGGCCGGTGAGGCAGTCGTGGCACGACCGGCACGGGACGATCACCTCGAGCGCCACCCTGTCCCCCGGCTCGATGCCCCAGCGCTCGGCGGCGCGGTCGCCGATCTCCTCGATGATCCCCATGGGCTCGTGCCCCGGGATCGTCGGACCGCGGCCATCCCGAGGTGGCCACGGTAGGACTCGACGTCGCTGCCGCAGATGCCGTTGGCCTCCACCCGCAGCAGCCCGTCGTCCGCGCCGATCGTCGGGCGCGGGAACTCCCGCAGCTCGATCTGTCGCGGCGCCACCTGCACGGCCGCTCGAACCATGTCAGTCATCAGCACGCTCCTCCCCTCAATGGCCGTGAGTGGATACGAGTGTTGGAGCACTCGTATCCACTCACGGCTCTTTCGTCTCGACCGGGACCGCCGTGGCGGACCAGTCGCTGAACAGGCGCACGACCATCGAGATCCCGGCGTTGCGGGCTCCGGCGACGGCGATCAGCAGGTGGCCCGGCTCGCCGTCGGCGAGCAGGACGTCGAAACCGTCGGGACGCGAGCCGCTCGCGTGCCGCACGCCGTTGTCGCCCATGCCGTCCTTCCCGACGTCCGCGAGGTCGCCGACCGTGCGCCCGCAGCGCTCCGCGAGCCACGCGCGGACCGTCGCCCGGTCGAAGCCGGCGCCGGCGAGCAGCTGGGCGTGCTCGGGGCAGAACACGACCCCGGCCGAGGCGTGGCGGAAGATCCAGGCGCCGGTGCGGGAGATCGTGTCGGCGAAGTCGGCGAGCAGCTGTTCGGCGTCGCTGGTGTGGCGGTTGTCCACGAACTCCGACGTGCGCAGCAGGGTGGCCGACACCGCAGACGTGCCGGCGGGCACCCCGGCCTCGACGGACAGCGGCTCCCAGGGGCTCTCCTCCTCGTTCTCGGCCACGCAGATCGACCACCGTCCGGGCAACCCCTGGGTGGCCTGTTCGAACACATGCGGGTGGATGCCCAGCGCGTTGCGGACGATCAGCCCGAGCGCCCGCGGGACGGTCGCGTTCGCCCGGAACCCCGGCCCGAAGACGCCACCGGCCTTGTTGAACCCGAGCTCGTCGCGCACCGGCCCGTTGACGATGATCAGCGGGGCGGGCCCGCTCGTCGACTGCCAGCCGCCGCCACCGGTGGCCCGCTCGCGCACCAGCGCGTCCCACGCGGCGAGCACCACCGGGAAGTACTCGGGCCTGCAGCCCGCCATGGCGGCGTTGATCGCGGCGAGCTCCACGGTGACCTCCCGGCCGACCTGGGCGAGCCGCCCGATCACCTCCTCCGGCCGCCGGTCGGTGGTGGCGAGGAACCGGTCCACGAGCGGCCGGGACGCCGGCACCAGCGGGAGGCCGTCGGACCAGCCCTGGTCATAGCAGTGTTCGATCGCGGCCTGCGCGACGTCGGGGTCGAGCGCGGTCATGCGGTCAACAACTCCGCGACCGCACCGGCGAGCCCCGCCGCCCGCTCCCGCACCTGGTCCGGCGTCAGGATCGCCACGGGATGCGGCGTGGTGAGGTAGCGGTAACCGGGAGCGCCGCGCAGCGCGGCCATCGCGTCGGCGGTGGCCACGAAGGCGTCGCTGCAGATCACCGCGGCCGGGAGGCCCGCTCGTTCGAACGCCACACCGTCGGCCGCGGCCGACGCGCTGCACGAGCCGCAGTCCCCACACCCGTGACCACGACGTCGCACTCGCGTGCGTACTCGGCCACGAGCTCGTCGGACGCGGGGAGGGCGAAGGCGGTCTTGGTGCGCATGAGCGTCACCGCAGCGGCGCCGTGCCCGGCGACCAGCAGCTTCCCGACCTCGTCGAGCATCAGGGCGGCGTTCTGCTTGGTGTTCTCCAGCAGCCCGATGCGCACGCCGGCGAGGTCCCGCTTGCGGGCCGCGAGTGCGAACGGGGCGGCCACCGCGGCTGCGCCGCCGGTGGGGTCGAGGATCGCGTTCGGCCCAGTGA
The DNA here is from genome assembly GCA_001942185.1 of Pseudonocardia sp. CNS-004. Classification (GTDB taxonomy): domain Bacteria; phylum Actinomycetota; class Actinomycetes; order Mycobacteriales; family Pseudonocardiaceae; genus Pseudonocardia. Next base: position 84,140 of record MKJV01000072.1, on the reverse strand, counting down.
TCGACATGGACGGCCTCCTGTCAGCTCGCGAGGCGGGTGAGCCGGGACTTCATCTCGGAACGTTCGAGCGAACCGGGTGGCACGAGCGTGACCGCCGCACGCACGGACAGCCGGTTGCGGATCAGCGCCTCGACGTCGCGGGTGAGCTGGTCGCGGTCGCCGGGCCGCTCCCCCCACTCGACCTCGACCGGCAGCGGTGGCTCCACCCGCGGCCCCGCCTGCGGCAGGACGATCTGCACGGCGCCGGTGGTGCGCGGGTGCAGGGTCTGCACGAGGTCGCGCACGGCGGAGGGGAAGACGTTCACACCCAGCACGATCAGCATGTCGTCGGTGCGCCCGACGCAGCGGATCAGCGGCGCCCCGTCGTCGGTCCGCCCGGTGACGACCACCCGGTCGCGGGTGCGGAAGCGCAGCAGTGGGCAGCACTCGCGGTCCACCGACGTGTAGACGAGCTCGCCGGTGGCGCCCTCCTCGGCTCCGACCGGCTCGCCGCTCTCCGGGTCGATCAGCTCGACGACGACGTGCCGGCCGCCGGTGAACCGCATCCCACCGCTGCCCGGCGCCTCACCGAACAGGACGGGCGCCATGTCGGCGTTGCCCAGGCCTTCGGTGACGGGCGCGCCCCACTCGCTCTCGACGTGCGCGCGGAACGCGGGCTCGCCACCGCCGGGCTCGCCGCCCACGAACACCTTGCGCAGGCCGAACTCCTTCGGGTCCCGCCCGAGCCCGCGGATGTACTCGGCCAGGTACCGGGCGTAGGACGGGGTGGAGTGCAGGGCGGTGACGCCGAGCGTGTCCAGCGCCAGCACCGCCTTCTCCGACGCCCCGGTGCCGATCGGCACGAGGGTGGAGCCGATCCGCTCGAGGGCGTCGCGGATCGGGAGGCCTCCGACGAAGAGCGTGAGCCCCGCGCCGTGCAGCACGACGTCCTCGCGGGTGGCGCCCATCGTGCGGAACGCGCGCGCCACCATGTCGGTCCACGCCGCGGCGTCGCGGCGGGTGACGCCCACCCAGCTGGGCCGCCCGGTGGTGCCGGTCGAGGCGTGCACCCGCACGACCTCGCTCATCGCCACGCCGGCGTGCCGGCCCAGCGGCGGGGCTGCGGCCTGGGAGTCGCGCAGCATCTGCTTGGTGGTGAAGGGGAACTTGCGCAGGTCCTCCAGCGAGGCGAACGCCGCGGCCGTGACGCCGTGCTCGGCGAGGTGCTCGGCGTAGAGCGGCGAGCGCGCGGGCAGGCCTTCCAGCTGCGCGCGCAGCAGTTCGTTGACGGCGTCGACGTCGTCCGGTGCGACGAATCCAGGTGTCGTCATCGCTCAGCCCTCGTGGACCACGACGCCGCGGATGTTCTTGCCGTCCGCCATGTCCTGGTAGCCCTGGTTGATCTCGTCGAGCGAGTACCGCCGGGTGACCAGCTCGTCGAGCTTCAGGTCGCCGGAGCGGTAGAGCCCGAGCAGCTTGGGCACGTCGTAGAGGGGGTTGCAGTCGCCGAAGAGCGCCCCCCGGACCTGCCGCTGGTAGCTGATCATCTGGCCGGCGTGCACCGTCACCGCGTTCTCGCCCAGCTTCCCGACGGCGGTGATCGTCACCTTGCCGCCCTTGCCCACCACCTGCACGGCGGCGCTCACGACGTCACCGGTCAGCACGCCCGGCGTGCAGATCGCGTGGTCGGCGAGCTGGCCCCACGTCGTCTCGACCACGAAGTCGTGCGCGGCCTTCGCGTCGGCGAACGTGTGGGTGGCCCCGAACACCTTGGCCATGTCCCGCTTGAACTCCACAGGGTCCACCACGACCACGTTCTTGGCGCCGGCGTAGCGCGCGCCCTGCACGGCGTTGCTGCCCACTCCACCCGCGCCGTAGATCACCACCGTGTCGCCGGCCCGCACGCCCGCGGCGTGCACCGCGGACCCCCAGCCCGTCGGCACGCCGCAGCCGACGAGCGCGCCGATCTCGAACGGGATGTCGTCGGCCAGCGGGATGCACGCCCACTCCGACACCACCGCGTACTGGGAGAAGGAGCCGACGGTGCAGAACCCGCCGAGGTCCTCCTGGCCCAGGTGGAACCGGAAGGTGCCGTCGAGGAACATCCCGGTGCCCGCGTTGAGGCCCTTCACGCACATGTTCTGGTGCCCGGTCGAGCACGGCCTGCACGCCCCGCACGCCGGGATGTAGGAGGTGACGATCCGGTCACCCGGCCGCACCCGCCGCACGTCCGGCCCGACCGACTCCACCACGCCCGCACCCTCGTGGCCGCCGACGATCGGCAGCCGCACCGGGGCGTCGCCCTGCGTGATGTGGTCGTCGGAATGGCACAGCCCGGCGGCGGCGAACTTCACGCGCACCTCGTGCGCCTTCGGCTCGTCCAGCGCCAGGTCGACGATCTCCCAGCCGGTGTGCGGCTGCCGCGCGATCGCCGCGCGGGTCGTGATGGTCATGCGGGAGCCCCCGTTCTGGACGGCGCGACGTGCGGCAGCACCTCGGCGCCGATCAGCGCGAGGTGGTCGAGGTCGTGGATGTCGTAGATGTGCAGGTAGACGGTGTCCGCGCCGGCATCGGCGAGCTCGCCGATCCGCTCGGTCACCTCGGCGGGCGAACCGATCGCCGCGTTGGCCCGCATCAGCTCCGACCCGATGACCGACCCGCGACGCTCGGTCTCGGCGGGCGTGGCGCCACACGCGACCGGCAGCACCGCCGACAGTCGCGCGTCCGCGGGGTCGCGCCCGATCTCCTCGCAGGCGCGGGCGAACCGGTCGAACCGCTCACGCAGCCCCGCGGCGCCCCCACCGGCCGTCAACGCCCCGTTGAACTCCGACGCGTACCGGGCCGCGATCGCCGGGGTCCGCCTCGGCCCGCTGCCCCCGACGATGATCGGTGGATGCGGCTGCTGGGTGGGTCGCGGCGGTGTCCGGTTGTCCTCGACCCGGTAGTGCGTGCCCGAGAAGGAGAACCCCGGCCCGGACCACAACCCGGTGATCACCGCGAGCTGCTCCTCCAGGCGGTCGAACCGCTCCGCCCGCGGCGGGAACGGGATCCCGAACGCCGTGTGCTCGCGCTCGTACCACGCGGTGCCGAGCCCGAGCTCCACCCGGCCGCCGCTCATCTCGTCGACCGAGGCGACGATCGTGGCGAGCAGGCCCGGCTGCCGGTACGTCGCGGCGCCCACCAGCGCACCCAGCCGCACGCGCGTGGTCTCCCGCGCGAGGCGCCCAGCGTCGTCCAGCAGTCGGTCGGGCGGTAGGACGGGTCGGCGGGGTCGACACCCATCAGGTGGTCGGAGCGGAAGAACGCGTCGAAGCCCGCGTTCTCGGTGGCCAGCGCGAGCGCCAGGATCTCCTCGTACCGCGCACCGTGGCGGGGCTCCATGAGCACCCGGAGCCGAACCGTCGTCGTCATCGGCGCCGCTCAGTGCTCGTGGACGATGACGCCGCGGATGTTCTTGCCGTCGAGCATGTCCTGGTAGCCCTCGTTGACCTGGTCGAGGGAGTACCGGCGGGTGATCAGCTCGTCGAGCTTGAGGTCACCGGAGCGGTAGAGCCCGAGCAGCCGAGGGACGTCGTGCAGCGGGTTGCAGGCACCGAAGATCGCGCCCTGCACGCGCCGCTGGTAGCCGATCAGCATGCCGGCCGGGGCGACCAGCGAGCCGTTGCCGACCGCGGTGATCGTCACCTGGCCGGTCTTGCCGACCACCGCCAATGCGTTCGCGATCACCTCGTCGTGCAGCACGCCGACCGTGATGATCGCGTGGTCGGCCAGCTCGCCCCACGTGGTGTCGACGACGAACTCGTGCGCGGCCTCGGCGTCACCGAACGTGTGCGTGGCCCCGAAGACCTTCGCCATGTCCTGCTTGAACGGCACCGGGTCCACGACCACCACGTTCTTCGCGCCCGCGTACCGGGCGCCCTGCACGGCGTTGCTGCCCACCCCGCCCGCCCCGTAGATCACCACGGTCTGCCCGGCGCGGACACCCGCCGCGTACACCGCCGAACCCCACCCCGTCGGACCCCGCAGCTCACCAGCGCGGCGACGTCGAACGGGATGTCGTCCTGGATCGGGATGCACGAGAACTCCGACACCACGGCGCGTTCGGCGAACGTGCCGAGCACGCAGAGCCCGCCGAGGTCCTCCACCCTGCCGTTCTCATCGGCGAGGTGGAACCGGAACGTCCCGTCCGCGAACTCGCCGGTGGCCGCGTTCTTGCCGGCGTCGCACAGGTTCTGCCGCGCCGTGGAGCAGTACCGGCACGAGCCGCACGCCGGGATGAACGAGCAGACCACGTGGTCGCCGACCGCGACCCGGGTGACCCCCTCCCCGACCGCCTCGACCACCCCGGCGCCCTCGTGCCCGCCGACCACCGGGAACCGCATCCGGGCGTCGCCCTTCTGGATGTGGTCGTCGGAGTGGCACAGCCCGGCGGCGTGGAACCGGATCCGCACCTCGTTCGCGCGCGGGTCGTCGAGCTCGACGTCGGTGATCTCCCACGGCCTGCGGGGCTCCCGGCAGATCGCGGCGCGGGTGCTCATGCTCATGCACCTCACGATGCCCGGGTGGGCCCCCGGCCTCGACGGCGCTTTCGCAACGCGGAAGGTCAGCGCAGGGCGGGCGCCGGAACCTGCAACGAACCGTCCGAGTCGGCCGGCAGGCTCTTCTGGATGCGGCCCAGCACCACCAGCAGCACGACCATCGCCACCGGGAAGAACGCGAACACGAAGAAGGTGCCGCGCGCATCGACGCCGTGGTCCATGACGAACCCGGCGAGCCACGGCCCGAGCATCGCGCCGAACTTGGCCATCGACGTCGCCCAGCCCGCACCGTTGGCGCGGATCGCCGGCCGGTAGAAGATCCCGCAGATCGAGATGATGCCGCCGTGCCCGCCGATCACGAACACGTGGGCCAGGACGATCACGGCGATGTAGGCGACCGCGTTCAGCTGGACGAGCCCGATCAGCATGAGGCAGGGCACCGCGAGCAGCGGCATCCACGCGATCGTCCCCGCGCCGCGGTGGTCGATGAACCGCCCGATGAGCAGCTGCCCGGCCGCACCGGCCACGGCCGTCCAGGCAGCGAGGGTGGCCGCGGCGGACACGCTGAACCCGATCCGCTCGTTGAGGATCGGCCCCCAGAACGCCAGGTAGAACACGATCGCCGACGAGCACATGTACGCCACCCACACCAGCGGCGTGATCAGCGCCAGCCGGCCGCCGCGGAACAGGTCGGCCGGCCGGAACGAGGCGCGGGCGAGGTCGCCGGTGCCGACGACGAACCGGGCGCCGCCGGCACCACGGCGCCCGGCACCGCCCGCCGCAGGATCGCGGCGATGCGGTGCTGGCGCAGGTCCTTCTGGGCCAGGAACTTGACCGACTCCGGCAGGAAGAGGATCACCGGGACGGCGGCCAGCAGCGATGCGACGCCGCCCGCGACGAACACCGACTCCCAGCCGAACCGCGGGATGAGGGCGTTGGAGACCGGGCCACCCGACGCACTGCCCAGGCTGTAGCCGATCATCGTGATCACGACCGATGTCGAGCGCAGCCGCACGGGCGCGAACTCGGTGACCACCGCCCACACCAGCGGCAGCGCCCCGCCGAGGAACACGCCCGTCGCGAACCGCAGCACCACCAGCTGCGTGTAGTCCTGCGCCACCGCGAAGAGCAGCATGAACACGCCGAACCCGACCGTCGAGACGACGATCGCCGGCTTGCGGCCGACCCGGTCCCCGGCGTAGCCCATCGCGATGCCGCCGAGGAGCGTGCCCACCACCCCGACCGTGCCCAGCGTGCCGAGCTGGGTGTTGCTGAGCTCGAACGACTCCTGGAGGTAGCGGCCCGCGAAGGAGATGATCTGCAGGTCGAAGCCGTCGAGGAACGTCACCGCCCACGAGACCGCGAACAGCATGAGCCAGAACCTGCCGACCTTCTGGTTCTCGATCAGCGGAACGACGTCGACGACGGGACGGGAGTCGACCTGATCGGCCATGGCACACCCCTTCGTGCGCTCGGATCGACGATCACGCTACGAACGCCGTGCCCATCCACGGAAATCACGAGTTGACATGCTCACCATCGATACGATCTATGGCCGATTCAGCGGTGAGCGCCGTCCGACCCGCTGTCGTCCCCCGCCGCCCGCGCGACCACCGACCGGAACCAGGTGTGCGCGTCGTCCTCGTCGTTCTTGGCGTGCCACCACAGCGTCTCGACGATCGGCGGCGGGTCTCCGGGGCACTCCAGCACACGCAGGTCGGGCCGGCGGGCGAACCGCATGGCGAGGCGGCGCTGCATCACCGCGACCCGGTCGGTGCCCGCGACGAAGTAGGGCGTGGCCTGGTAGCTGTCCACCCGCACGGCCACGCGGGGACGTGCGGGCAGCCGCGCGAAGAGCGGCGCGAGCGGCGAGGTGGCCGGGTACTCGCCGTCCGGGTGGTGCGGGACGACCCAGGGCAGGCGTTCGAGGTCCGCCAGCTCCAGGCGGTCGCCCACCGGGTTGTCGGCCGCCACCACGCACACCCAGCGGTCGCGGAACAGCTCCGTCCCGCGGATCCCGGCGACCTGGAACCGCGGCATCGGCACCGACACGATCCCGTCGATCACCCGCAGCGTCTCCGGGAGGTCGGCCGGCATCCCCTCGTGGACGACCTTCACGTGCAGCCGGGTGCCGGGCGCCGCCTCGTACATGGCTCGGGAGAGCCCCTCCCCGAGCGCCGCGAGGACGTAGTCGGGCACGAGGAGCACGAACTCCCGCTCGGAGTCGTCGGGCCGGAAGGCCGGGTCGGTGGAGAAGAGCCGCTCGACGCCCGCGCAGACCGTCTCGATCTGGGTGGAGAGCTGCGCACCGAGCGGGGTGAGCACGAACCCGCCGCGGGCGCGTTCGAGCAGCTCGTCGCCGAAGTGCCGGCGCAGCCTGCCCAGTGCCGCGCTCGCCGCGGGCTGGGTGATCCCGACCTGCCGCGCGGCCCTCGTGACGTTCCGCTCCCGCAGCAGCTCACGCAAGATCACCAGAAGGTTCAGGTCGAGGTTCGCCAGCGACGTTCCCCGCCTCACCACCGCCTCAGTATGGGTGCCCCCGTGAGTGGATACGAGTGCTGGAGCACTCGTATCCACTCACGACCGCAGTAGCGCCTGCACCGCGACGACCGTCTCGGCGGGCCGCTCCTCGGCGACGTAGTGCCCGCACTCCAGAGCCTGCCCCTCCGCCCGTGGCGCCCACGTCCGCCAGGTGCCGAGCACGTCGGGTTCGCGTCCGAGCGGGCCGCCGGTACCCCAGAGCACCAGCGTCGGGCAGTCGATCGTGCGCCGGCCGCGGTCGGCCTCGTCGTCGGCGACGTCGACCGTCGCGCCCGCCCGGTAGTCGTTGCACATCGCGTGCACCACCTCGGGCCGCGACCAGGCCGCGCGGTAGGCGGCCAGCGCGTGCCGGTCGAACGGTGTGGCGCCGCGGAGGAAGAACGCGTCCGGGTCGGCGGCGATCAACCGCTCCGGCAGGTCACCGGGCTGGGAGAGGAAGAACCAGTGCCACGCGCCGCGGGCGAACGCGGCGTCGACGCGGGCGAACACGTCCGCGGTGGGCAGGATGTCGAGCACGCCGAGCGCCGTGACGGCGTCCGGGTGGTCCAGCGCCAACCGGTACGCGCAGCGGGCACCCCGGTCGTGCCCGACCACGGCGAACCGGTCGTGTCCCAGCTCGCCCATCACGGCCACGACCTCCGCGGCCATCGCGCGCTTCCCGAACGCCTCCACCGGGGCGTTCGGCGGCGCGAGGCTGTCGCCGTACCCGGGCAGGTCGGCGAGCACCACCGTGTGGTCGCGGGCGAGCTCGGGCGCGACCAGGTGCCACATCGCCGACGTCTGCGGGTAGCCGTGCAGCAGCACCACCGGCGGCCCGGTGCCCGCGGTGCGCACGCGGATGCGCCCACCGCCCGGCGTCGCGACGTCGGCCGTGGCGAACCCGTCGAGCATCAGGCGAGCCGGTACCAGTCGGCGGCGTTGCCGCCCAGCACGCGCTCTCGCTCGGCGTCGGTGAGCGCCGCGAGCAGCCGCTCCCCGCCGGTGCCGTGGTCGTGCGGGTGGTCGCTCGCGTACAGCAGCATCGACCCGCCGTCGAGCAGGTCGAGGGCCTCCCGCACCTGCACGGGGTCGGATGGCAGCTGGGCCGGGGCCGTGGTGAGCCGCAGGTGGCGCCGCGCGGTCTCCGACGGCTTCGCGTCCAGCCACGGGACCTCGCGCCACACCCCCTTCCAGTCCTTGTCGAACCGCCACAACAAGGTGGGCAGCCACGAGAACCCGCACTCCAGCAGCGTGACGCGCAGATCGGGCAGCTGCGTGAACACGCCCTCGGTGACCAGGCTCGTCACCTGGCCCTGCACGATGATCTGCGAGTTGGCGAGGTAGTCCTCGAGGTAGGTGTGGGTCATCCCCGACGACGTCGGCGCGTTGCCGATCCGGCCCCACGCGTGCAGCCCCACGACGAGGCCGCGTTCGGCCGCGGCCCGCAGGAGCGGGCGGTGCCGGACGTTGCCCCACGGCGCGTCCGTGCGGACGGGCAGGAGCACCTGCACGATCCGCGGGTGGTCCCCGATCCGCTCGATCTCGGCGACGGCCGCGTCGGTGTCGAGGGTGGGCACAACCATGCTCCCCCGCAACCGCTCGTCGCGCTCCAGCCATTCGGCCACCAGCCAGTCGTTGACCGCCCGGCACAGCGCCGCCTCGTAGTACGGGTTGCGGTTGCAGTGGAACGACGTCGTGCAGTTCAACACGGCCAGCTGCGTCCCGGCGACGTCCAGGAACCCCTCGCGCAGCTGCTCGACCGACGTGGCGGCGGGCGTGCCGCTGGTCGGGGCGGCAGGCGGGTACGCCCCGCCCTGCGTCGGCGAGAGCGCGATGCCGCCCTCGGTGATGTAACCGCGCCAGTACGGGTCCAGGTAGGGCGCGAGGTCCGACAGGGCCTTCGGCGAGCAGTGGACGTCGGTGTCGATCACTGCCGTCTGTACCGCTGTCATGCCGCCACCTCCCGCTCGGGCAGCCCGTAGAGGCGGCAGGCGTTGGCGCCCATGATGTCGCGGCGCAGCGCGGCCGGGAACAGCTTCGGCGCCTGCTGGGGCGAGTCGAAGTCCCAGTGCGGGTAGTCGGAGGCGAACATGATCCGGTCGTTCATCCCGATGTGGCGCAGCGCGGTCTCCAGGTGCTTCGGGTCGTCGGGCTCCTCGACGGGCTGGGTCGTGAACCACACGTGTTCGCGGATGTACTCCGACGGCGGCTTCGTCAGGTGCGGGACGTCCTCTCGCAGCTGCGGCCACGCCTCGTCGAGCGCCCACATCAACGGGCCCGCCCAGGCGATCCCGCCCTCCACGCAGACCACCTGTAACGTCGGGAACTCGTCGAACACGCCCTCGCAGAGCATGCTCACGAGCAGCGAGGCCATCGTGTTGCCGTTCCAGACGTGCTCTTCGAGGTAGAATGACGGCCACCCGGCGCCGCGGTGCTGCTCCAGCCCGCCGGTGTGCGCGGCGATCGGCAGCCCGGCGGCGGCCGCCGCCGCGTAGATCGGCCAGTAGCGGCGAACGCCGAAGCCGGACTCGCCGCCCGTGGACAGCAACACCTGCACGAACCGCGGGTCGGCGGCGCGCTTCCCGATCTCCTCGGCCGCGAGGTCGGGTGACTCGATCGGGATCGCGATGGAGCTGCGCAGCCGCGGCTCCTGGTCGAGCCACTCCTCGACGATCCAGTCGTTCAACGCACCGCAGAGCGCCGCGGCGTACCGCGCTGCTCCACGCCCCAGCTGTGACCCTGCAGCGGGATCAGGACGCCGTGGTCGATGCCGAACTCGTCGAGCAGCTGGTCACGCGTCATCTGTAGGTCGCTGCCGGGGAAGCCGCCCTCGGGCCAGGAGTCGAGCCGGAACCCGGAGTTGCGCACCCGCGGGTAGATCTCGGGAGGACCCGGCACGCGGCTGCCGAACACCTCGAACCGCCTGCGGTGCTGCGCCGACAGCCGCGGCAGGATCTGGCGGGGCAGCGCGTGCGGGTGGATGTCGGAGTCGACGATCGTGTGACCGGTCCGCGCGGCGGGTGCCTGTTCGCGGGGCAGCGTGCTCGTCATTGCGAACCTCCAGCAGTTCGAACGCCTGCGCCTGCGCGGCAGGCCGGGGCGTCGTCTCGACCACGACGTGGGCGTCCTCGATGTGCACCGGGAACGTGTCGGCGACGTACGGCCCGGGCATCCGGCCGGCCCGCGGCGCGGGCTCCGGCGTTTCCGACTCGACGGACACCTCGTACGTGCGGACCGGGGGCTCACCCGGGCCGAGGAAGGACTGGCCGGTGGCGAGGTCGTACTCCCACCCGTGCCACGGGCAGGCGAGCAACGCGTCGTCCTCGGCCAGCACGAACTCACCCGGACCGCCCGAGGTGACCCACGGCTTCGTCCGGCCGCGGCAGAGCGGCCCGCCCATGTGGGGGCAGTGGTTGTTGATGGCGTAGAACCGGTCCCCCACCCGGAACACCCCGATGGAACGCCGCCCCGCCTGAACGATGCGCCGCTCACCCGGCGGGAACTCGTCGAGCCGACACACCACGATCCGCATGCATCGACGGTAGGAACCGGCCGACCCGAACCGGAAACAGATAGTCGGGATGGATGGCATCAACCGCATCTATGGGGTGTGTCCGCCCGTCGACCGGTAGAGCTCCGCCATCAGCCCGACGAGGTCCGCGGTGGCGGGGTGCGGATCGTCGCGCCACCAGACGAGGCGCACCGGCACCGGCGGCGCGTCACGCAGGCGGCGGAACACGACACCCTGGCGCCGGTACTGCGTGAGCGTGCTCTCCGCGGTGACGCCCACGCAGCGGCCGCTCGCGATGACGGTGAGCCAGTCGTCGACGTCGCGGGTCTCCTCGGCCGCCGGCCGCGCGTCGGGGGGCCAGAGATCCAGGGTGGTGGTGCCGGTGCGCGGGTCCACGGCGACGACGTGGCCGGCCAGGTCCGCGAGGCGCAGCTGCCGGCGCCGGGCGAGTGGGGCGTCGGTGGCGAGCGCGCAGTAGCGTGCCTCCAGCCCGACGACCGCGTCGTCGAACCGCGCGGTGTCGAGGCGGGCCCGGCCGGGTGGGCTGCGCACCACGGCGATGTCGCAGGCGCCTTCGGCGAGCCCGCCGGTGGGGGTGTTGGTGCGCACCAGCTGCAACTCCACGTCCGGGTGTGCCACCGCCCACCGCCGCTGCAGCTCGACGGTGTGTTCGCCGACGGCGGCCCAGGCGTGACCGACCCGGAGCCGCGTGTGGCCGCTGCGCGCCTCCCGGGCGAGGTCGTCGACCTCCGCGAGCACCCGCCGCGCCCTGGCGAGCGCCCGCTCGCCCGCCGCGGTCAGCGCGACCTCGCGGCTCGTGCGGCGCAGCACCCGCACCCCGAGCGCATCCTCGAGCCCTGCGAGCGCACGCGATACCGACGGCTGCGTGACCCCCATCGCGGAGGCAGCGCCGGTGAACCCTCCCGAGTCGACGATCGCGACGAGGCAACGGAGGTGCCGCAGCTCCAGATCCATACGTCGAGCGTATCGATCGGACACAAGATGCATTTTGGGAATGGTCGGCCGGCACGCATGCTGGTCCCGTGGACACCGACATCCGGTCGACGCGGGAGGCGCCGACCACGAGCCGCGCCGCCGGGATCGCGCTCATGCTCTCCAGCAGCCTGTCGAGCCAGAGCGGGGCGGCCGTCGGCGCACTCGCCTTCGACGTGATCGGGCCGGTCGGGGTGGTGGCGGTACGGCAGTGGGTGGCCGGTGCGGTGCTGCTCGCGATCGGGCGGCCGCGGCTGCGCTCGTTCACGCGGCGGCAGTGGTGGCCCGTGCTCGCGCTCGCCGCGGTGTTCGCCATCATGAACGTCTCGCTGTACGCCGCGATCGACCGCATCGGGCTCGGGCTCGCCGTCACGCTGGAGTTCCTCGGCCCGCTCGCCGTCGCGCTGGCCGGCGCGCGCCGCCACGCCCTGGGCTGTGTGGTCCTCGCCGCCGCCGGGGTCGTCGTCCTCACCAGGCCACAGCCGTCGAGCGACTACATCGGCATCGGGCTCGCGCTGCTGGCAGCCCTCTGCTGGGCCACCTACATCCTGCTCAACCGCACCGTGGGCAGGCGCGCGCCGGGCCTGGAGGGCTCGGCAGCCGCCGGTGCCGTGTCGGGTCTCGTGTACGTGCCGATCGGGATCGCCGTCCTCGTCGCGCACCCGCCCACCCCGGGCGCTCTCGCCTGCGCCGCGGCGGCGGGACTGCTGTCGTCGCTGTCCCGTTCCTCGCCGACCTGCTGGCGCTGCGCCGCGTCCCACCCCACTTCTTCGGGCTCTTCATGAGCGTCAGCCCCGTGTTCGCGGCCGGCATCGGCGCCGTCGTGCTCGGCGAGACCCTCGCCCCACTGGACTGGCTCGGCATCGGCCTCGTCGTCACCGCGAACTCCGTGGCGGTGTTCCTCGCCTCCCGCGCCCGGCGCCGCGCCGCTTTCCGACGAGCGGCGGGTGGTCGGATAGGTTCCGACGAACGCGCCGCTCGTCGGAACAAGGTGCTTCCACAGCGCGATCCAGGCATCCACAGATCTGCGGGGCACCTGCCCGAGCGGCTGTGCGGGGCCCATCGTGGCGGTATGCCTCGCCGCCGCTCCGACGTTCCGGACCTCGACGATCTCGTCGCATATCGGGGCGGTCTCGTCGTCCTCGTCCGCGACCTCGTGGACCTGGGGATGCACCGCGACACCATCGCCTACCGCTGCCGGCCCGGCGGCCCGTGACGGCGGTTGGCCCCAGGCCTCGCGCTCCTGCGGCCGGCGTCATGATCGTCGGTCCGGCGCGAAACCCGACACCCCCCGTCGGGGAACGCGCCGATCTGGCGATCACGCACCCGGGAGCGCCACCGACTCCCGGCTAACCGGCACGCTCCGCGCGGGCGTAGACCGACACGTGCCGCAGGCTGCGCCCGTCGAACGGCTCGCCTGCCCACCCACCCCACCGGTCCCGCAGCCGCAGACCGGCGATCCGGGCCATGAGGTCCAGCTCGCTCGGCCAGACGTAGCGCAGGGCGAGCGGGTCGAGGCGGACGCCAGCACCGCCGAGCCCGATGTGGCACTTGTCGACGCGCTGGGTGACGCGGTCGAAGCGGCCCACCTCCACGGTGACGCCGTCGGGCCCGATGTGCTCCGCGTCGACGTACTGGTCGACGCCGTCCCGGTCGCGGCGCAGCGCGTACATCGGGTCGGGCACGACGTTCTCGACGACGAACACCCCGTCGTCGGTGAGGTGGCGCGCGGCGTTCTCGACGCAGGTGACCTGCTCGTCCTGGCTGACCAGGTTCATCAGGGAGTTGAACACGACGTACACGAGCCGGTACCGGCCGGGCAGCGCCGTGGTGGCCATGTCGCCGCACGTGACCGCCAGAGCGTCGCCTCCCGGCTTCGCCCGCAGGCGGTCGATCATGGCCTGCGACAGCTCGACCCCGTCGCGCGCAGGCCGGTGGCAGCGAGCGGCAGCGCGATCCGGCCGGTACCGATCGCGAGCTCCAGCGCGGGCCCGTCGCCCGCCAGGTCCGCGAGCCTGGCCACGGCGGCCTCCTCGTCGCCGCGGGGGGTGCCGTCGTAGGTCGCGGCCACATCCCGGCCGAAGCTGGAGCGCGGATCGAAGGACATCGCGTCGAAGGCCACGGAGCCATTCGAGCCCGCGGCCCGGGACCACGGCAACCGGTTTCGGAGGTGGGCGGCTCCAGCGGTGCCGGGGACCGCGCCGCGTGCCACGATGGGCCGATGGGTCACGCAGGCCACGCCACGCTGGGAACGCCCGAGATCCTCGGACTGGCCGGTGCGCCGCTCCCGCTCACGGTCCCCGCCCGCATCTACGTCTGCGGCATCACCCCGTACGACGTGACCCACCTCGGGCACGCCTCGACGTTCGTGTGGGCCGACGTCGTCAGCCGGGTCATCCGCACGACCGGGGTCGGCACCGTCCTCACGCGCAACGTCACCGACGTCGACGACGTCCTGACCCGGGCGGCGGCCGAGCGGGGCCGCTCGTACGAGGAGCTCGGCCTGGTCCAGGAGTACTGTTCGACCAGGACATGGCCGCGCTGCGCGTCCGCCCGCCGACGCACGCGCCGCACGCCCGCCACCACGTCGACCACGTGATCCGCCTGGCGTCCTCGCTGCTCGTCACCGGTGCGGCGTACGAGCGCGCCGGGCACGTGTTCTTCCGCGGCGCCCACGTACCGGCCTCCGCGGGCCTCACCGCCGAGGCCGCGAGGGCGCTGTCGGCGGAGTACGGCGACCGTCCGGACGACCCGCTGCGCGACGACCCCTTCGACGTGGCCGTCTGGCAGCCGTCCGGCCCGGGGGACCCGGCGTGGCCGAGCCCGTGGGGGCCGGGGCGCCCCGGCTGGCACGCCGAGTGCGCGGCCATGGCGCTCGCCACGCTCGGGGGCGCGGTCGACGTGCTCGCGGGCGGCGCCGACCTCGCGTTCCCGCACCACGCCTACCAGGTGGCGATGGCACAGGCGGCCACCGGTGTCGCGCCGTTCGCCCGCCGGCAGGTCCACGTGGGACTCGTCGCCCTCGACGGCGCCCGGATGGCCAAGTCCACCGGGAACCTCGTGCTGGTGAGCGATCTCCTGCGCGGCGCGCCGGGCGCCGCGGTGCGCCTCATGCTCGTGGACCGGCGCTGGGACCAGGCGTGGGAGTTCCGGCCCGGCGCGCTCGCGGACGCCACCCGGCTGCTCGACGAGCTCTACGCCGCAGGCGCACCCGCGGCGGCACCGACGCCGCGGTCGCCCGGGTGCGGGCGGCGCTGCTCGACGACCTCGACGTGCCCACCGCCGTCCGGACCGCGATCGACGCGGGCGGCGACGCGGCCCGGTGGCTCACCCGCACCCTCGCACTCGACTGACCGGCGGATCCGTGGGGCAGACTGATCGACATGTCCTACACCGCCGCGGAGACGCGCTACGCCGCCGACATCTACCGGCGCGCCGGCCGCTCCGGCCTCGTCCTGCCCCGGATCTCGCTGGGCCTCTGGCACAACTTCGGCGAGGACAAGCCCCGTGAGGTGCAGAAGTCGATCCTCTTCCGGGCGTTCGACCGCGGCGTCACCCACCTCGACCTCGCCAACAACTACGGGCCGCCCTACGCGCCGCCGAGCGCACGTTCGGCGAGATCATGCGCCACGACCTGGCGCCCTACCGCGACGAACTGATCATCTCCACGAAGGCGGGCTACGACATGTGGCCCGGCCCCTACGGCGACGGCGGGTCGCGCAAGTACCTCACCGCGAGCCTCGACCAGTCCCTGCGCCGCATGGGCCTCGACTACGTCGACGTCTTCTACAGCCACCGCCGCGACCCGGACACGCCGCTCGAGGAGACGATGGGTGCGCTGGCCTCCGCGGTGCGCGCGGGCAAGGCCCTCTACGCCGGGATCTCGTCCTACTCACCGCAGGACACCGCCCGCGCCGCCGAGATCCTGCGCGCGCTGGGCACACCGCTCGTGCTGCACCAGCCGCGGTACTCCATGCTCGACCGCCGCATCGAGCAGGGCGAGCCCACGCTCCTGGACGTCCTCGACGCCGAGGGCGCGGGCGCGATCGTCTTCTCGCCCCTCGAACAGGGTGTGCTCACCGACCGCTACCTCGACGGCATCCCCGCCGACTCCCGCGCCGCGGGCGGACGCTACCTCACGGCCTCCGCGATCACGCCGGAGCGGATCGCCACCGTCCGCCGCCTGGCCCCGATCGCCGCCGAGCGCGGCCAGAGCGTCGCCCAGCTCGCGCTGGCGTGGGTGCTGCGCCACGACACCGTCACGTCGGCGATCGTCGGCGCGTCGAGCGTCGCCCAGCTCGACGCCAACCTCGACACGTTGGAGAACCTCGATCTCTCCCCCACCGAGCTGGACGCCATCGAGAAGGCGCTGGCGCTAGCCGGTTGACACCGGGTCCCGGCGCAGGACGAGCTTCGTCGTGCGGGTGGCGTAGGCGCTCGGAGCGTCGTCCCAGTCGGCGGTGACGGTGGTGACCCGCTCGGCCGGGAAGCCGGTGCGGCGCACGAACTCCAGCAGCTCCGGCAGCAGTGCGCGGACGTGGGAGACACCGAGGTGCAGCGTGACGTCCGTGGCGTACATGTGCATGAGCGGCACCCGGGTGCCGGTGGCGAGGTAGTACCCGACCGCCGTGCAGACGGCTCCCGGCGCGGCCGCGCGGAGACCGGTGCGCAGGCCGGCGGCCGTGGAGGCGGCCTCGACGACGACGTCGTAGCCGCGATCCGGCGGTTCGGGGCGCGCCGGTACCCGGGCCCCGAAGGACTCGGCGATCGCCCGGCGGGCGGCGCTGCGGTCGACGTAGTCGACGACCGCGGCGCCATGGGCGACGGCGAAACCGGCCGCGTAGAGGCCGATGCTGCACGCACCACCGCCGAGGACCAGCACGCTCCCGCCCGGCCGATCGGCGAGCGCGGGGACGACGGCCCGCCAGGCGTCCGCCAGGTTGTCGCTCGCCGCGGCGACCCGCTCGGCGGGCACGCCCGGCGGCACCGGGACGAGCATGTGCGCGGCGTACGGGACGCGCACGGTGTCGGCGACCATGCCACCCCATGGGCCGCAGGACGGGCCGAACCCGAACGCGGCGAGCGGACCGCCTGCCCGGTCGCACGTCGAGGTCAGGCCGCGCGCGCACCGCGGGCAGGTCCCGCACGACACGGCCCACGGCACGATCACCCGCTGCCCGATCTCCAGGCCCGTGACCTCGGATCCGAGCTCCACGACCTCGGCCACGCACTCGTGCCCGATCGGGACCGGGCCGCGGAACGGGACCGGCCCGCAGATCCGCCCGACGACGGGATCGACCACCCCGAGCGCCAGCCCGGCCTGCAGCGCGCGCGAGACGGGTCGATGGATCGGCAACGTGTCGCCGTCACAGCGTCCCGCGAGGAACGGGCGCACCAGCGCATCGGTCGGCGCGCGCAGCTCCGGCACGGCGCGCTCGTGCCAGCGCAGCCGGCCGGCGCGCTCGAACCGCAGCTCACGCCCGGCTATAACAGTCGTCATAGCACTAGTATGACGACCGTTATGGACGATAGGAAACGCGCACCTCGCGAACAGCTCGTGGCCGGTGCCGCCGACATGCTCCGGCGCCGCGGCCTCCACGCGACGAGCATCCGCGAGGTCGCCCGGCACTCCGGTGCCCCGCTGGGCTCGACCTACCACTACTTCCCCGGCGGCAAGGAGCAGCTGACCACCGAGGCCGTGCGGTTCGCGGGCGACGTCGTCACACGCCTGCTGCGGGACCGGCTCCGCGCGGGCCCCGTCGAGGGCCTGCGCAGCTTCCTCGCGCTGTGGCGCGACGTCGTGACCGGCACCGGCTACGGCGCAGGCTGCCCGGTGCTCGCCGTCGCCGTCGAGGAGGTCGACGCCCCGGCGGCGCCGTCGACGCGGCCGCGAGGTGTTCCGCGCGTGGGCGTCCCTGCTGGCGGCATCGCTCGAGGCGCACGGGGTCGACCCGCAACGGGCCGGCCGGCTCGCAACGCTCGTCGTCACCGCCACCGAGGGTGCGGTCGCGGTCTCCCGTGCAGAGCGCAGCGCCCGCGCACTCGACGACGTCGCGGCCGAACTGGACGCGCTCGTCCGCGCCGCCACCGGGCGCGACGAATAGCCGAGGACGGATGCTCGGTCCGCCCGATCCGGCAGCGCGGGCGTGGGTGCAGGATCGGAGCATGCCGACCACCCGCCCCACGGCGCGGTTCGACGACCTCACGACCGGCTCCGCCCTCCGGTTCCCCGAGGCCGAGCAGGTTCTGGTGGCGCGGGAGCCCTGCGAGGTGGCGAACGTCCTCGACGAGGTGGACCGGCGCACCGCAGCGGGGATGTGGGCGTTCGGATTCGTCGCGTACGAGGCGGCATCGGGCCTCGATCCCACGCTCACCACCCGGGAGCCGCTCGACGGGCTGCCGCTCGCGTGGTTCGGCCTCACCACGGCCCCCCAGCACGCCGCCGCGCTGCGGCCCGGGTCCGGAGGGTGGCCCGCGGGCTCGTGGAGTCCGGAGTGGGACGAGCACCGCCACCGCGCGGCCGTGCAGGAGGTGCGGTCCCGGATCGCCGCGGGCGAGACCTACCAGTGCAACCTCACCACCCGGCTCACCCGCGCGGCCGACGGCGACCCGGAGGAGCTCTACCGCGACCTGGCACTCGCCCAGCGCGGCGCCCACAACGCCTACCTCGACACGGGCCGGTTCGTCGTCGCGGGCGCGAGCCCCGAGCTGTTCTTCGAGCTGGCCGGCGACCGGATCCTCATGCGCCCGATGAAGGGCACCGCCGCCCGCGGCCGCACCGCCGCGGAGGACGAGCGGATCGTCACCCGGCTGCGGTCCAGCCCGAAGGAACGGGCCGAGAACGTCATGATCGTCGATCTCGTGCGCAACGACCTGGCGCGCATCGCCGCCGACGGCAGCGTGACGGTGCCGCGCCTGCTGCACGCCGAACGCTTCGCGACCGTGCACCAGCTGACCTCGGACGTCACCGCCCGGCTGCGCCCCGACGTCGGCCTGAGCGGGATCTTCCGCGCCCTGTTCCCCTGCGGGTCGGTGACCGGCGCCCCGAAGGCCCGCACCATGGCATTGATCCGCGACATCGAGCATTCGCCGCGCGGCGTGTACTGCGGCGCGGTCGGGGTCGTCGCGCCACCGGGCGCGGCGTTCCGGGCCCGATTCTCGGTGGCGATCCGCACGGTGCTGGTCGACCGCGAGCGGGGCGTCGCGACCTACGGCACCGGCGGCGGGATCACCTGGAGCTCCCGGCCGGCGGAGGAGTACGCCGAGCTGCTCACGAAGGCCCGGGTGCTCGCCACCCGGCCGCGGGAGTTCCACCTCCTCGAGACGATGCGGCTCGAGGACGGGCACCTGCGCTCGCTCGACGTCCACCTGGCGCGAGTGGCGGCGTCGGCGACGTACTTCGGGTTCGGAGTCGACGTCGCCGCCGTGCGCACCACGCTGGATGCGCGGCTCACCGGCGTCCGGGAGGCCCGGGTCCGGCTGCGCTGCTACCGCGACGGCACCGCGGGCGTCGACGTCGAGGAGCTCCCCGCGGCCGCGACGAGCCCGGTCCGCCTCGCCGTCGACCCGGAACCGATCGACTCGGCCGCGTGCTGGCCGCACCACAAGACCAGCCTGCGTGAGCCGTACTCGTCACGGCTGGCGCGACACCCGGCGCCGACGACGTGCTGCTCGTGAACGAGCGGGGCGAGGTCACGGAGTCGTGCACGGCGAACCTCGCGGTCCGCCTGGACGATCAGTGGTGGACGCCCCCGCTGGAGAGCGGCTGCCTGCCCGGCGTCGGGCGCGCCCTGCTCGTGGCCGACGGCACGCTGCGCGAGCGGAACCTGCGACCGGACGACCTCGCAGACGCCGACGAGCTCGCACTGGTCAACTCGCTGCGCGGTTGGCGTCCAGCGGTACTCGCCGATTCGACGTCTCGTAGAATGTCCAGATGGTCCGGTTCACCGCCGTTCTCGGCATCGCCTCGTCGTCCTCGGCGTCGGCGCCTACGCACTGACGTCCGCCGTGAGCGTCACGGCGCTCATCCCCGCCTTCGTCGGGATCCCGCTGCTCGTCTGCGCCGCCGTCGCCCGCACGGAGACGCGCCGCCGCCCCGCCATCATCGCCGCCCTGGCCATCGCCCTGCTCGGCGCGCTCGGATCGTCGATGAACGCGATCCGGATCGGCGAGGCCATCGCCGGCACCGCCCAGCGACCTGCCGCCGTCTGGGTCAGCGCGGTCATGTTCGTGCTGCTGGTCGGCTACCTCGTCGTGGGCGGGCGAGCCCTGCTGGGTTCGCGGGCCCGCCACCCGGACGGCAACTGACCGAATCCTGCCGCGCTGCCGGCTTGCCGACTTCGTGGACGGCGGCCCGAGCGACCAGGCCTTCGAGATCGCCGACCTGGTCGAGCATCTGTCAGTGTGGCTGCGCGGCGTGCTCGCAACAGAGGATCTGCTCCGACTCCTCGTGTCGGACCCGGATGCCGGCGAGCGTGCCCGGCAGGCTCGCCGCGTCCTGGCCTTCTACTGGCTGAACATGCCCCTTCCCGGCAAGTCCGCTCATCGACGCAACCCGCCCGACAGTTGCGACCGTCAGGCGCGGCCTCTGCTCCAACTACTGGCTTGACCAGGCTTCTCTGAACTTCTCAGTCGAATCTCAACTGTTCGGCCAACCGCTCCAGGCCACCCTTGATGAGCTGCGCATACTCGTCATCGCCTAGCGCACCGATCGTGGCCTGCGCCTGCCTGAGGTGCTCACGGGCGCGGCCGAGATTGCCCAGCTTGCGGTAGCACTCGCTCAAGTTGAGGTGCAACGACGGGAACAAGCCGGCCACCGGAAGCGTCACACCGGCTTGCGCCACCCGCTCATCGGTGACCAGGTCTGCGGCGGCAAGCGCTCGCTGGTCCCAGATCAGCTCCTGATGCACGTCGTCCTGAACATCGGCCATCGCGTGGGCAAGGACGCAAACGTGCAGCGGGTCGCCCTGCTCACCACCGATGTCGTCCCAGATTTTCGCGAACAGATCGCGAGCGGCCTCGCGCTGACCTCGGTGGTGGTGCAGCTCCACCCCCTCACCGATCCGGATGATCGTTGGGTCAGTGATCATCAACCGCTCCTTCACCAGTACCGGTGCCAGTTGTGTTCGTCGATTCCGGTGAGGCCGTCTTAGAGGTCGACCGGATTCCGCCACCAATGCTGACAGTAATGCGGAGCATTCATTACTCGCCTCCGGAACGGGGCAGTTCACCGGCGTGGAGGGCGATCATCATCCGTGCACTGTAATTCGGTAGCCGAGTCTGGGCCGTGCTCCCATGATGGCCCCATGATCGGCAAGGAGAGCCCGCTCGACGCGGTGCCGCAACGGCCGATGCACGCTGACCAGCTGACCGTGTCTCGCGCAGCTGTCCGAGCACTGGTCGACGAGCAGTTCCCCGAGTGGGCGCGGCTGCCAATCAGGGCGGTTGCGTCCGAGGGGACCGTCAACGCGATCTTCCGCATCGGTGACCGTTTCGCGGCACGGTTCCCTCTCCGGGGCGACGACGCCGACACGACGCGGCGGATGCTCGTCTCCGAGGCGGACGCCGCCCGCGAGCTGGCCGGCAGCACGCCGTTCCAGGTGCCCGCACCGGTGGCGCTCGGCCGGCCCGGACCCGGCTACCGGCTGCCGTGGTCGGTGCAGACCTGGCTGCCCGGGACTACCGCCACCGAAGACGATCCCGGCTCCTCCGCCGGGTTCGCCCACGACCTCGCCGAGCTCATCGCCGATGTCCGCGGCATCGACACGCGGGGCCGGACGTTCTCCGGGCACGGCCGAGGAGGCGACCTGCAGTCGCAGGACGCCTGGCTGGAAACCTGCTTCCGCCACAGCCAGCACCTGCTCGACGTCCCCCGGTTGCGGCGGCTCTGGAGCGGCCTCCGCGAACTCCCGCACGATGCTCCCGACGTCATGAACCACGGGGACCTCATCCCAGGAAATGTGTTGGTTTCCGGTGGGCGGCTCGTCGGCGTCCTCGACGTGGGCGGCCTGGCGCCTGCCGACCCGGCCCTCGACCTCGTCGGCGCGTGGCATCTACTCGACGCGCGCACCCGCCCGCTGCTCCGCGACGACCTCGGGTGCGACGACCTCGAGTGGGAGCGCAGCAAGGCGTGGGCGTTCGCGCAGGCGATGGGGCTCGTGTGGTACTACGCCGACAGCAACCCGAGCATGAGCAGGCTGGGCCGACGCACGCTCGACCGCCTCCTCGAGGATGAGGCGACGACTCGCCGGTGACCCGGTCCCAGGCGTCCTCCTCGTCGCGCGTCGCCGGCTCGACCGTCGCGGAGTTCCCGAACTCAGTCAGCAAGCCGTCTGCTCGCGGTCGACGTGTGGATCCACCGCGAGCACTGCTGCAACGTCCAGTTGCGGGCACGGTCACAACAAGATAGTATCGAACGTATGTTCGAGTCAGTGTCCGGAGTGGGAGTCGACGAACCCGTCGAACCCGAACTCGAGGACGCCGTCGACTGGGCCAGCCTCGAACACGAACTGCGCACCGGTGTCGAGGACCGCACCTGGGGCAACACCGTCCCGTCCGGGCTCTTCGCCTTGGAGATCGACGCCGACACCAGCGTCGAGGCCGGCCTGTCGGACGAACAGCTGATCGACGCGGTCGTCGGGTTCGAACGGCTCACCGGATGGGCCCAGGCCCGCCAAGCACGCCTGCTGGCCGAGTTCGCGCGCCGCCGCCCCGGCGACGACCCGACGATGCTGGCCTCCGACAAGGCGTGCACGATCGGCAAGTTCGCCCCTGACGAGGTCGGGCTCGCCCTGAAGCAGGCCCGTATGACCGCGAAGGCCCGCCTCGGCCGCTCGGTGCAACTGGAGCAGGTCCTCCCCGAAACCCTCGCCCTGTGGCAGCGGGGCCGCCTCGACGAACGCCGCGTCACCGCGATCTGCGACACCACCCACTACCTCCCGGTGGAGAAGGCGCGTGCGGTGCAGCAACGTGTCCTCGACCGGCCCCCGACCAGACCCTCGGCCAACTCAAGGCCGCCCTGAAACGGGCCGTGATCGCCGCGGATCCACAGGGTGCTGCTGAACGTCACAAAGCCGCCCGCCGGGACCGACGGGTGTCGATCAGTGAAGAACAGGACGGGATGGCGTCGCTGTGGGCGTTGACGCCCGCCCCGGATGCTCAGGCCAGCTACCAGTGGCTGACCCGCCTCGCCCTGGGTTGCGGCAAGGACGACCCGCGCGGGATGGACGCCCGCCGCGCCGACCTCGCCGCCGCGCTGTTGTCGGGCCGGCTCACCAACGCCGCACCCGAACCCGCCGACGCCACCACCAATGGTCCGGGCGATGACGCCGGCGACGACACCGGCGACGACACCGGCAACGAGACCGGCAACGGCCCAAGTCATGATTCCGCCGATGACACCGCCTCGAGCGGCACCGATTCGAACGGCACCTGGTCCGCGCCGCATCCGGTGAATCCCGGCAAACCCCTCGTGCAGGTCCTGATGCCGTTCAGCACCCTGATCGGGGCCGACGACCAACCCTGTGAACTCGTCGGACATGGCCCGATCCCCGCCGCCCTGGCCCGCGAAATCGCCACCGACGCCGCGTTGAAACGGCTGGTGTACGACCCGTTGTCGGGCACCGTGCTCGACCACGGCCGCACCACCTACCGACCACCCACCGGACTCGCCGATTTCGTGCGGTCCCGAGACGTGCACTGCCGCAGCCCGATCTGCCGCCGCCGCGCCCTGGACGGGCACCTCGACCACATCACCCCGTACCCGGACGGACCCACCAACGACACCAACCTGCACGCCTGCTGCGGACACGACCACCGCATGAAACACACCCCCGGCTGGAACGTGCGGGCATTGCCCGACGGGCGGATCCAGTGGATCACCCCGACCGGCACCGTCACCAGAAGCCGCCCGCACGACTACCGACCCGACGAGCTGCCGCCCGACCTGCCGCCCGACAAGGCCCCCGCCCGACGAGACCTCCCGAAAGACCTCGTCGCACGTCTGGAACGCCTCGAACGCGACCGCCGCACCACAGCCCTCTGGGACGGCGAAGTCATCCCGCCCGACGACAACGAGGACCCACCCCCGTTCTGAGCCGCGCCCCCGTTCTGAGCCGCACCGCGACCGGCCCGCCCTCGAGGGACGACCACCGTCGGTGAACCTCCCGAGCCGCGACCGAGGGTGACCACACGCGGTCGACCTGCGCACGAGCCGAGCGCTCGTACGCAGGCCCGGAAGGCAAAACGAGCATCTCGCAGCGCACCACCGAATCGGTAGTCCCCCACCCGGCCCCGCCCACACCGCAACGCGCAACGCGCCACATACCCACCCGCGCCCCCGGATGTGGATCCGCGACAGCCGGCGACACCTACGGAGCCGATCTCCAACAGGCCAACGCACGACGCACCACAAAATCGCGCCAGCCCCACCAACTCGCGCTCCGACGGACGAGTGGCCCCTCGTCCACGCCCTCAACCCGCAGACGGCGCGTGCTTCGCGGCGAAGGCCAGGAGTGGCTCGGCGGTGCGCGGCGGGTCCTCGATGTTGGGCGAGTGACCGACGCCGGGCAGCATTTCGACCGTCGCACCAGGGACGGCGAGATAGCCGGCGGCCGATGACGGGCGCCACCTCCGGTCCTCCTCGCCGAAGATCACCAGCAGCGGCGTGCCGAGCGGTGCCAGCCGGTCCGGCAGCCCTCGCTCGTCCAGGTACGCGCGGACCCTCTGCGAGATCGCCGTGAACACAGCGAAGTCGATGTCGCGGAACTGCTCCACGAACGCCCGGGGGATCTCGTAGCCCGGACCGAACCCGTCGCTCATGGCCCGACGCACCTGGTCGTCGGTCAGATCGCCCCAAGAGGCCGCCCGGACGGGCACGTCCTTCGCGATGTAGGCGGCCATGTCGGGTCCGGTGTTGACGAGCCCGACCGCGGCCACGAGGTCCGACCGTTGTTCGGTGAGTGCGGTGGCCACCGCCCCGCCGCTGGAGTGGCCGACGACGACGGCCCGCCCGACCCCGAGCCGGTCCAGCGCCGCACCGACCCGGCGCGCCTGGTCCGGGACCGCGTAGCTCGCACCGTCCGGTCTGGCCGACCGGCCACAGCCGAGCAGGTCGATCCGGACGACCCGGTGGGACCCGGTCAGCAGCGGGACCATCGGCTCCCACGACCGGGCCGACACAGCGGTCCCGTGGATGAGCAGGAGCGCGGGGGCGTCGCGGGGGCCGTCCAGGCACACGTGGATCTCGCCGTCGTCCAGGGTCAGCAGCACGTCCTCGGTCATGCGCGAACTGTCGTCGCGGGTGCGTGCGGCCGGATTGGACGAATGTTCCGCTCGGCAGGCCTGCGTAGCATCGGGAACGTGATCGGCCGTGCCCGGGCGGACGACGGGGTGTTGTGGGACATCGCCTGCCCCACGCAACCCAGCGGCGTACCCGGGGTCACGATGGCCGGGTTCCGGGACCGCGGCATCACCCCGCCGGGCCTCCGGCTGATCCCCCACCCGGCCGTGACCGTGGTTCTGGTGTTCGGCGGCCGGATCGCCGTGGAGGATGCGCTCGGACGGCGCCAGCAGGGCAGCTTCGTCATCGGCCTCGGGTTCGGCGAGGCCCTTCGCGACTTGCGCGCCGACGCGTTCGAGTGTCTGCAGGTACGCCTGTCACCGCTGGTCGCACACGCGGTGCTGGGCGGTGCCGTCGCCGACCTGAACGGCGACGTGGTCACCCTCGACGATCTGTGGGGCCGGGAGGCGGCACGGATCGGCGAGCGCCTGGCCGAACTCCCCTCCTGGGAGGAGCGCTTCGCGTTGACCGACGCGTGGCTCGCCCGCCGCCTCGCGGCCGCGGCACGGGTGTCACCGGAGGTGGCGTGGGCCTGGCGCCGGATCGTCGCCGGTCGCGGCACGGTCCGGATCGAGCACCTGGCCGACGAGCTCGGCTGGAGTCGCAAACGGCTGTGGTCCCGGTTCCACGCCCAGGTCGGGCTGCCGCCCAAACGCGCCGCGAAGCTGGTCCGCTTCGACCACGCCGTCCACGGCCTGGTCGCGCGCCGCGACCCGGCCGGGGTCGCCGCCGACAGCGGCTACGCCGATCAGTCCCACCTGCACCGGGACGTCGTGGCGTTCACCGGGTTGACCCCCGCCACCGTGGTCGACGAGCCGTTCCTGGCGGTCGACGACATCGCGTGGGGCTGGCCCGGACCGCGCAACTCCCACCGCGGGCCCCTCACGGGTTAGCCGAGCGCCAGCCGCACCGGCAACGACTCCCAGGCGCGCAACGTGTTGTTGTGGTGGCGCCGGGTCGGGCCGGCGAGCTCGATCGTCGCGACGCGGCGGGCGAGCGCCGTGAGCAGTGCCTCCGCCTCGAGCCGCGCGACGTGCTGGCCGACGCACTGGTGGATTCCCATGCCGAACCCGACGTGCCCGGACGGGTCGCGGGACAGGTCGAACCGGTCGGGGTCGGTCCAGCGCCGCGGGTCGCGGTTCGCGGCGGCGAGGAACATCAGGATCTTGTGGCCGGCCGGCACGGTGGCGCCGCCCGGGATGTCGACGTCCGTGGTGGCCGTCCGGAAGAACGTCTGCACCGGCGACTCCCACCGCACGGCCTCGTCGAACGCCACCCGGGCGAGCCGGGGGTCCGACCGCAGGCGCGCCCACTGCTGCGGGTGGGTGGCGAACGCGTGGAGCACGGCTCCCAGGCCGTGGACGGTGGTGTCGACGCCCGCGGTCAGGAGCGAGCGGACGACGAGCGGCGCCTGCTCGTAGGTGATCTCCCCACGGTCGGCGGCCTCCCAGATCCGGGCGCCGAACCCGCCGGGGGCGAGCTCCTCGCGGGCGCAGCGCGCGTTCACCCACGCCGACAGCTCCGCCACCCGGGGCGCGCCCTTCGCGACGAGGTCGTTGCTCGGCCCGAACGCGTTGAACGCGTGGTCACCGTAGGGCAGCAGGTGCTCCCGGCCGCCCGGCGGCAGCCCGACGCGTCCGGGAACACGCGCAGCGGGAACGCCTCGGCGAGCACGGGGACGGCGTCCACCTCCGTGCTGCCCCCGGAGAGGACCTGCTCCACCAGGTCCTCCGCCGCGGCGGCCCACTGCTCGCGCAGGCGGCGCAGTGCCCGCACGCCGACGATCCCGGCCAGCACCCGTCGCGGGGCGTCGTGCCGCGGCGGGTCGGCCTCCAGCAGCAGGCTCGGCGGGCGCCACGGCTTCTCGCGGCGGAAGTGGGACAGGCCGACCCCGGCGCCGGACTCGAAGCCCTGCCAGTTCGTCAACGCGGCGTGCACCTCGGCGTAGCGGGCGAACGCGTAGACGTCGTACCTGGTCAGGTACACCACCGGACCGGCGTCACGCAGCCGGGCGTGCAGCGGCAGCGGGTCCTCGAGCACGTCGTGCGCGAACGGGTCGGCGGCGCTTTCGGGCACCCCGGGCGGGGCGGACACGGGCGCTGTGGTCACAGTGGCCTCCTAGAGGTCGAGCACGAGCAGGTCGTCGCAGGAGCGCGACACGCACGGGTACATGCAGTCGCCCGCCTCGCGCTCGTGGTCGGCGAGGATCGAGTCGCGGTGGTCGGGCCTGCCGGCCAGGACGGTGGTCTCGCAGGTTCCGCAGGTCCCCTGCCGGCAGGACGACAGCACGTCGACGCCCGCGGCGCGCACGGCGTCCAGCACGGAGTCGCCCGGCGAGACGTCCACGACGACGCCGGTGCGGGCCAGCTCCACCGTGAACGGGCCGGAGCGGGCGGGCGCGCCCTGGTCGTTCGCGACGAACCGTTCGAGGTGCAACGTGTGGGCGGGCCACGGCGCGCAGGCCCGCTCCACGGCGGCGAGCAACGGCGCCGGGCCGCAGCAGTAGATCTTGACGCCGGGGCGTGGCGTTCCGAGGAACGAGGCGAGGTCGAGCAGCCCGTGCTCGTCCTGGGGAACGGCCTGCACGCGGCCGCCGTGGACCGCGAGCTCGTCGCCGAACGCCATCGACGCCCGCGTGCGGCCGCCGTACAGCAGCCGCCAGTCGGCACCGAGCAGTTCGGCCTGGTGGATCATCGGCAGCAATGGGGTGATGCCGATCCCGCCCGCCACGAACAGGTACGAGTCCGACGGGACCAGCGGGAAGTTGTTGCGCGGCCCGCCCACGCCGACCACGTCGCCGGGTGCGAGCACGTCGTGCACGTAGGCCGAGCCGCCGCGGCCGTCCGGTTCACGCAGGACGCCGACCCGGTAGGTGTGGGGGTCGAAGCGGTCCCCGCAGAGCGAGTACTGGCGGGTGAGGCCGTGGGGAAGCACGACGTCGATGTGCGCGCCCGGCGTCCAGTCCGGCAACCGGCGGCCGTCCGGGCGGGCGAGCGTCAGCGCGACCACGCCGTCGGCCTCGCGCGTCCTGGTCACGACCTCGAGCGAGACGACGTTCGCCGGAACGGCACCGTTCATGGTGGCAGGATCCGCGAGCGGGGGAATCGGGCAACACCGCGTTCCCATTCATTGAGATGCCATCCGCGGGGTTCCCGCGCAAAGCCGAGGCGGCGCACCGACCGTCCCAGTAACGTCGGGGCGTGATCGTCACCCAGTTCGTCGCGCTCGGCGGCGTGGTCCTGCTCGCCGCGATGTCCCCGGGCCCCGACTTCGCGATCGTCACCCGCAACGCGATGGTCTCCGGCAGGCGGGCCGGGATGGCGTGCGGCGCCGGGATCGCCGTGGGCGTGTTCGCGTGGGCGGTGGTCACCGCGCTGGGCATCGCCGGCCTGCTCGCCGCGTCCGCGGTGGCGTTCACCGCGGTCAAGCTGGTCGGCGCCGGCTACCTGGTGGTGCTCGGCGTCCGCGCGCTGCTGGCCGCCCGGCGCGGCGAGTACGACAGCGCCGAGCACGTCCCTGGCGCCCGGGCGACCAGCGCGCCCGCCGCGTTCCGCCAGGGCATCGTGACCAACCTGCTCAACCCCAAGGTGGCGGTCTTCTTCGTCGCGCTGCTCCCCCAGTTCCTGCCGACCTCGGCCACCGCCGCAGACCACCTGCTGCTCGCCGGGGTCGCCGCGGGCGTCACACTGACCTGGTTCACGGTGCTGGCGGGCGTGGTCAGCGCGCTGCGCCGGTTGCTCACCGGCAACCGGGTCCGCCGCGGCATCGACGCGCTGATGGGCACCCTGCTGGTCGGCCTCGGCGTCCGCATGGCCACCGGCTGGCCGGTCAGGGCGTGGCGGTGACGAACGCCGCCAGGTCGGCCGACTGCTGCAGCCTGCTCGGCTCGTGCACGTACATCATGTGCCCGGCCTCGTAGTAGCGGACCTCGATGCGGTCGCGCAGCTCGTCGGGGATCGGCAGGGTCGCGAGCACCTCCTCGGCCGCGAAGTACGGCGTGGCGCCGTCGTGGTAGCCGCAGGCACGTGCACGCGCAGGTGCGGGTTGGCGCGCATCGCCGCCGACAGCTTCCCGACCACCGACACGGCCCTGCCCTCGAACTCCCGGTACGACCACGGCTGCACCCGGCCGGTGAGGATCTCGTAGGGCAGGTCGTTCGCGTAGCCGAGCGTGGTGCGGACGTGGGAGTTGATCGCCGACGTGTACGGGCCGGTGATCGCCGCGATCGACGGGTCGTAACCGGGGGTCTCGCCGCCGTCGTCGGCCTCCCAGCCGGTGAACCGGCCGTCGATCCGCCCGACCGTCCGCCCCGACGCGCGCAGCACCTCCCGGAAGAAGCGCTGGTGCTCGATCCGCAGGCGCACCCGGCGGACGTAGCCCTCGTCGAGCCCGGACAGGGCGGCGAGCCGGGCGGCGACGCGGTCGAGCTCCGCGGCGGGCAGCCGGTTGCCGCGGGCGAGGGCCCGCGGGTAGTCACCCGCGGCGAAGTCGGTGGCGTCGGCGAGCACGTCGGCGAGGGACCGCCCCGGGTGCAGCCCGTGGTGGTGGGCGATCGCCGCGTAGGTCGGCAGGAAGAGCGGGTAGGGCCGGTCGTTGCCCTCGGTGAACCGGATCGTGCCCATGTCGAGCACGCTCGAGATCAGCATCAGGCCGTTGACGTACATGCCGTACCGGTCCTGCAGGTGCTCGGCGAGCGCGGCGGCGCGCAGCGTGCCGTACGACTCGCCCGCGAGGAACTTCGGCGAGAGCCAGCGCTCGTTGCGGGTGACCCACAGCCGGATCACCTCGCCGACGGTCTCGACGTCGCCGGTGTAGCCGTGGAAGTCGGCGGGTTTGCCGCCCTCCACCGCCCGCGAGTAGCCGGTGGAGACCGGGTCGACGAACACCAGGTCGGAGTGGGCGAGCAGCGACTCGGAGTTGTCGGTGAGCCCCCACGGTGGGGGCGTGAGCGCGCCGGCGTCCCCCATCACGACGCGCCGCGGCCCGAACAGCCCCATGTGCAACCACACGCTGGACGAGCCGGGCCCGCCGTTGAACGCGATGGTGACCGGCCGCGAGCCGGGCTCGGCGCCGTCGAGGGTGTAGGCGACGACGAAGACCTCGGCGTGCGGCTCGTGACCGTCGAACGCGCCGTCGGTGTGCTTCTCCTTGCGCACGACGATCCGGCCCGCCGTCGCGGTGTACGCGAGCTCGCCCTCGGCGGTGCGGAGCGTGTGCGTCGTGGTGACCAGGTCGTCGGTCGGCGGTTCGGGCTTCTCGTCCCGGGGATCTTCTTCGGCCACGCGCCGACACTAGACGAGTGATTCCGAACTGATCGGTGGTCGTTGGCGATCAGGGATCACGCCGAGCAGCACTTCACGGTCGCCGCGGCAGCAGCGGTGTGACGCCCGAGCCGGTCACGCACGGGTGATCACCACGAGCAGGACGGTGGTGCGGGCGCGGCAGCAGTGACGTGCCGCTCACCCCGAATCGGATGCGCGCCATCGCGGGCCGCTGCCCCGAACCTCGCCGATCAAGGCCGAATGGCGGTCAATCGATCTTCGATTGCCACCATCTGCCCTTGGTCACCAACGCCGCCACTGCTGATCATCGCGGCGAGCGCCCATCTGGCAACAGTTTCCGCGCCAGGCGCGGTGCCATGCGACGTCGCGCCGATGGTCGGCTGCACGATCTCCGCCGGGTCGGCGAGCCCCTCTCGGTCCGAGACCACCCTTGCTCACCGCCTCGTGGCGTCGGGACCCAGCTGGTGCGTCACGGTGTGAGCAACGGGGCGAGGGCCTGGTCGATCGGGTCGAGGGTCTTCATGGCCACCGAGTAGGTGGCGGCCTCGGTGTAGCGGATCGGGAAGGCCCGGCCCGCCCGCACCGCGGGCTGGCACCGGCACCGGCGGCGAGGCGGCGGGCGGCCCTGATCGGCGGGGTAGACGGAGACCCGGGTGGCGAGTCCGAGCGACATGGGACAACGTCATCTGTCCCGGTCCACCCCCGACGGACCGCCACCTCGATGCCGTCATCCGCGCGATGAGGGCCGGGCCTGCGCTTTCCTACCGTCGACGACGTGCCCCCCGAGAGCCTCGCCGCCGCGATCGCCCGTGTGGGAAACCCGGTGGAGCTGCTGCGGAACGCCCCGACGCCACCCCACACGTTCCCGATCGCCCCGGAGTTCACGAACTGGCGGTCCGAGCAGCGGGCGTGGGCACGGACGTGCGCGCTGCTCGACCAGTCCCACCACATGACCGACCTGTTCGTCGAGGGCCCGGACGCCCACCGGCTGCTCTCCGGCCTGGCCGTGAACACCTTCGCGAACTTCGGGGTGAACCGGGCCAAGCAGTACGTCGCCGTCAACAACGACGGGTACCTGATCGGCGACGCCATCCTGTTCCACCTCGAGGACCAGCTCTACGACCTGGTCGGGCACCCGATGGTCGTCGACTGGGTGCAGTTCCACCTCGCCACCGGCGACCACGACGCCACCGCCGAACGCGACGACAACTCCGCCGTGCGCACCGGACCGCCCCGCCTCTACCGCTACGAGCTGCAGGGACCCACCGCCGCCGCCGTGATCGAGCAGGCCACCGGTGCGCCGCTCCCCGCGACGAAGTTCTTCCACATGGCCGAGTTCACGATCGCCGGCAGGCGGGTCCGCGGGCTGCGCCACGGCATGGCGGGCCAACCCGGCTTCGAGCTGTTCGGGCCGTGGGCCGACGGCGAGGCCGTGCTCGCGGCGCTCCTCGACGCCGGGCGCGACCACGGGCTCGTCCGGGCGGGCGCCAAGGCCTACTCGACGGCGAACCTGGAGTCGGGCTGGGTGCCCGCTCCCCTGCCCGCGATCTTCGGCGACGACCCGCACATGTCGGCCTACCGCGAATGGCTCCCGGCCGCCGCCGTCGGCTCGCTCGGCGGCAGCGTCGACGGGCGGGACATCGCGAGCTACTACCTCACGCCCTACGACATCGGCTACGAGCGCACCGTCCGGTTCGACCACGACTTCGTCGGCCGGGCCGCTCTCGAACGGCTCGCCGAGGCGCCCCCGCGGCGGAAGGTGACCCTGGTCTGGAACGCCGACGACGTCGCCGCGGCCATCGGCTCCCTGTTCGCGCCCGGACCGGGCGCGAAACACCTCGAGCTGCCCAAGGCGCGCTACGCCCTGCACCAGCAGGACAAGGTCGTGATCGGCGGAGACGACAGCGCCGAGCAGGTGGGGGTCTCCCTCGACTGCGGCTACATCGCGAACGAGCGCGCCATGGTCTCCCTCGCCACCGTCGACGTCGCCCACAGCACCCCGGGCACCGAGGTCACCGTGCTGTGGGGCGAGGAACCGAACTCGGCCAAGCCGCAGGTCGAGGAGCACCGGCTGTGGAAGATCCGGGCCACCGTCGCCCCGGTCCCGTACGTGCAGTTCGCCCGCGACGAGTACCGGGGGAAATGATGTCGACAGAAACGAACGAGCCGACCGCCCGCTCCGAGCGGGCGGCGACGAACGCGCCGGCGTCCCCCTCCGAGCCGGTCGGCTCGAAGCGGGCGACGCTGGTCCACGCGCTGCGGGGCGCCAGCTACGAGATCCTGCCGTTCAAGAAGACCGAGGCGGGGGTGCTCGAACACGTCCCCCTGGACGTGGGCCTGACGGTCACCACGACCGAGGCCAAGGGCCTCGCCCCCACGATCGACCTGGCGGTGCGCCTGTCGCGGCACGGGTACACCGCCGCCCCCCACCTCGCGGCCCGGCTCGTGCGCGACGACGCCCACCTGGCCGACATCGTCGCGGAGCTGCGCGAGGCGGGCATCCGGAGCGTGTTCGTGATCGGCGGCGACGCCGCGGAGCCCGCCGGGTCCTTTCCCGACGCGCTCAGCCTCCTGCGGGGCCTGGACGAGATCGGGCACCCGTTCTCGACGGTCGGCGTCGGCGGCTACCCGGAGGCCACGGCCACATCCCCGACGCCGTCATCGAGAAGGCGCTGGCGCAGAAGGCGCCGCACGCCACCCAGGTCATCACCCAGCTCTGCTTCGACGCCGGCACGACGGTGGACTGGGCGCGCAAGATCCGGTCGCGGGGGGTCGACCTCCCCGTGCGCGTCGGCATCCCCGGCGCGGTCAGCCGCCAGAAGCTCGTGCGCATCACGGCCGGGATCGGCCTGGGCCAGTCGGCGCGGTTCCTCAAGAAGCAGCAGAACATGTTCTGGCGCTTCTTCCTGCCCGGCGGTTACAGCCCCAACCGGCTCATCCGCCGGCTCACCCCGAGCTTCGGGCGGGCGGGCAGCAACCTCGCGGGCTTCCACGTCTTCACCTTCAACGAGCTCGAGAAGACGCAGGCCTGGCGCCGGGAGTGGATCGACCGCCTGGAGGCGTCGTGACCCCCGAGCAGCCGGGGCAGCACTGCGTGCTCACGCTGTCCTGCCCCGACACGCTGGGCATCGTGCACGCGGTGTCCGGGTTCCTCGTCGGGCAGGGGTGCACGATCCGGGAGAGCCAGCAGTTCGAGGACCCCAACTCCGGCACCTTCTTCATGCGGGTGCAGTTCGCCCGGGCCGACGGCGGTGAACTCGACGTCCCCGCGCTGCGCGCCGCGTTCACCGACGTCTCCGACCGATTCGCCATGACATGGCGCATGGTCGATGCCTCGGAGCGCCAGCGCGTGCTCCTGATGGTCAGCAAGTTCGCCCACTGCCTCAACGACCTGCTGTTCCGCACCTCCGTGGGCGAGCTCAACCTCGACGTCGTCGCCGTGGTGTCCAACCACCCCGACCTCGGGCGCCTCGCCGACAACTACGACGTGCCGTTCCGTCACATCCCGGTCACCGCCGACAGCAAGCCCGACGCGGAGGCCGCGCTGCTCGACCTCGTGCGCGACGAACGCATCGACCTCGTCGTGCTCGCCCGCTACATGCAGATCCTGTCCGACGACACCTGCAAGCAGCTCGAGGGCCGCGCCATCAACATCCACCACTCGATGCTGCCCAGCTTCAAGGGCGCCCGCCCCTACCACCAGGCCCACGCCCGTGGCGTCAAGGTCATCGGCGCCACCGCCCACTACGTCACCGCCGACCTCGACGAGGGCCCGATCATCGAGCAGGAGCTCATGCGGGTCGACCACCGGCTCACGGCCGAGGAGTTCGCCGCCCGGGGACGCGAGGTCGAGTGCCGGGCGCTGGCCCGGGCGGTCCGCTGGCACACGGAGAACCGCGTGGTGCTCAACGGCACGAAGACGGTGGTCCTGCACTGACACGCACCGCCGGCACCGCCCGACCCAGGAAGTCCCGGATGTGGCCGACCACCGTGTCCAGCGCGCTCTCCAGCAGGAAGTGGCCGCCGTCGACGAGGTGGATCTCGGCGTCCGGCAGGTCACGGGCGAACGCGGTGGCGCCGGCCGGGGCGAAGATCTCGTCGCCCTTGCCCCAGACCGCGAGCAGCGGCACGCGGCTGGTCCGGAAGTACTCGTGGACGGCCGGGTAGAGCGGCGGGTTGGTGGCGTAGTCGAGGAACAGGGCCATCTGGCGTCGGGCACGCCGGGCCGGTTGACCTCGGCGTGGTCGAGGACCCAGGTGTCGGGGTCGACGAGGTCGGGCTCCGCCACGCCGTGGACGTACTGCCAGCGGATGGCGTCCAGATCCAGCGCGGCACGAACGGGGGCCTCGGTCGCGGGACCGGGTGCGGCCCAGAAGGCGCGCACGTCCGCCCAGAAGGACTCGACGAAGCCCTCGTCGTAGGCGTTCCCGTTCTGGCTGATGATCGCCTGCACGGCAGCGGGCCTGCGCAGGGCCAGCCGCCAGCCGATGGGCGCGCCGTAGTCCTGCACGTACATCGAGAACCGGTCGACCCCCAGGCGGTCGAGGAGCGCCTCGGTGACGTCGGTCAGCGAGTCGAAGGTGTAGCCGAACTCGGTCACTGCAGGGGTGGCCGACTGCCCGAAGCCGATGTGGTCGGGGGCGATCACGTGGTAGCGGTCCGCGAGCGCCGGGATCAGGTGCCGGAACATCCGCGAGCTGGTCGGGTAGCCGTGCAGGAGCAGCACGACGGGTGAGCCGGGGGCTCCGGCCTCCCGGTAGAAGACCCGCTGCCCGTTCACGGTCGCCGTGCGGTGGTGGACCTGGACCATCCGACTAACTCCTTCGCTCATCTTTACCAGTTAGGCATGGCCATGCCACACCTCCTCGTCTAACTTGTCAAGAGCTATTTGCTGGTTAGACTTGCTGCATGCCGGAACACGAGGACGAGGCGCTGCTCCTCGACCTGCTCAACAGCACGCCGGTGGCGGACGGCCGGCAGTTCGACCTGCTCGCCACCGACGAGGAGGCGCGGGGATGGGCCCGGGACCACGGCGGAGCCGGCACGGCGGGCGAGGTGACCCACCTGCGCCGGGCCCGCGATCGGCTGCAGGAGGTGGTCCGCGGCACCGCGGGCCCCGAAACGCTGGCACCGCTGCTCACGGACCTACGACTGCGCCCCGAGGTCACGCAGCACGGCATCGCCTGGCACCTCGATGTCACCGACGACCGGCGGCCGGCGAGCCGCGCCCTGCTCACATGGGCCCGGATCCAGGAGGAGCTGCCCGGCAGGCTGCGCCCCTGCGCCAACGACGAGTGCCGCCGGTTCCTCCTCGACCGGAGCCGGCCGAACACCGCACGGTGGTGCTCGATGAAGGCCTGCGGGAACCGGCTCAAGGCACGCCGGCACTACCGGCGGGCCCACGGGCAGGCAGACGCGACCGCTCGGAAGGGTGTGTGATCAGCGGCTCCGTGGCGACCCAGCCCCCTAGCGCGGCCCCACCAGGCCCTCCTTCACAGCTACGAGGGCGGCCTGGGTGCGGGAGGTCAGGTTCAGCTTGCCGAGCACGTTGCTGACGTGCGTGCGGGCCGTGCGTTCGCTGATCACGAGCTCGGACGCGATCGCCTTGTTCGACATCCCGGCGGCGACCAGGACGAGGATCTCCCGCTCCCGGGAGGTGAGCGCCGCCAGGCCGCTGCGCGGGCCACGGATCTCCTGGGTGAGGCGCCGGGCGACGGCGGCGTCGAGGAACACCTCACCGCGCGCCGCGGCGTACAGGGCGGCCGCGACCTCGGCGGCGCCGGCATCCTTGAGCAGGTAGCCGGCCGCGCCCTGCTGCAGCGCGGCGTGCACCCGCTCGTTCTCCCCGAAGCTCGTCAGGATCACGACGCGGACCGACGGGAAGCGGGCCGTGATCTCCCCGGTGGCGGTCACCCCGTCCATGCGGGGCATCTGCAGGTCCATGAGCACGACGTCGGGCAGCGTGGCGGTGGTGTCCAGCGCGCCCAGCTTCTCGAGGGCGTCCCTGCCGTCGGCGGCCTCCCCCACCACCTCGACGTCGTCGAGCACGTCGAGGTAGGAGACGACGCCGCGCCGGACGACCGAGTGGTCGTCGACGACGAACACCCGAAGCGGTGTCATCGGCCCACCCCGGCCGGCACGGCGCGCGGCGACGGCACCGCGGGCGTCGCGCAGGGCGGCGACCACGCGCACGGCGTCGGCCGAACCGGCGGCGTCGTGCACCCGCACGCCCCACGCTCCTGCCAGTGCCGCGATCACGGTGGTGGCGAGGGTGGCGGCGTCCCGGTCGGCCGACGACCGCGACGGCGGCAGCGCCTCGGCGAGGAAGCTCTTGCGCGACGCCCCGACGAGCACCGGGAACCCGAGTGCGACGAGCGCGTCGAGGTGGGCGAGCAGCGCCCAGCTGTGCTCGGCGTGCTTGGCGAAGCCGATCCCGGGGTCGAGCACGATCCTGCCGGGGTCGACCCCGGCCGCGACCGCGTCGTCGGCGCACCTCCGCAGCTCGGCCACCACGTCCCGCACGACGTCGTCGTAGACCGCCGCCGCGTACATGTCCCGGCTGCCGCCGCGGGTGTGGGTGAGCACCCACGGCAGCCCCGCGGCGGCCACGACGGCAGCCATGTCCGGGTCCGCCCGCCCGCCGCTGACGTCGTTGACGAGCACGGCCCCGGCACCGATCGCCGCCTCCGCGACGCGCGCCCTCGTGGTGTCCACGCTCACCGCCACCCCGGCGGCGGTCAGCCCGGCCACGACGGGCAGCACCCGGCGCAGCTCGGTGGCCGCGTCGATCCGCGCCGCGCCCGGCCTGGTCGACTCGCCGCCGACGTCGACGTAGTCGGCGCCCGCTGCCCGCAGGGCGATGCCGTGGGCGACCGCGGCCTCCGTGGTGGCGTAGCAGCCGCCGTCGGAGAACGAGTCCGGCGTGACGTTGACGACGCCCATGACGCGGCAGCGATCGAGCACCATCGCCAAGACGCTAGAGGTCACGGCGCGCCCCGCCATCCCGCTCATGACCGGTTTCCACCGGCGATCCGTCATCGGGGGCCCTACGTCATATGGCGCGGGCTCAGACCAGGTGCCGCACCAGGATCGTGGCGACGCAGGCCGGCTTGGCCGCGCCGTCGACCGTGATCGTCAGCGTGATGGTGAGCTGGACGCCACCCTGCACGTCGGTGACGGCGTCGAGCACGGCGGCGGCCCGGACCTTGCTCCCCACCGGCACCGGCGAAGGGAACCGCACCCGCTCGCACCCGTAGTTGACCACCATGCGGAAGCCGGTGAACTCGACGATCTCGGGCATCAGCCGCGGGATCAGCGACAGGGTGAGGTACCCGTGGGCGATGGTGCCGCCGAACGGGCCGTCCTTCGCCCGCTCGGGGTCCACGTGGATCCACTGGTGGTCCGCGGTGGCCTCGGCGAACTGGTCCACCGCCCGCTGGGTGATCTCGTAGAGCCCGCTGCGGCCCAGCTCCTCCCCGATCGGCAGGGCGCGCACGCCCTCGATTCCTTCGACCACGACCGCGGCCACGTCACTCCCCTCCCCGGTCGAGCGGTGCGGGAACGTAGTCCTGCAGCTCGCCCTTCAGCTCGCCGTCGAACACGTCACGCACCGCCTCCGCGGTCCAGCCACCCGGCCGCAGCTGCTCGGCGACCTGGTCGGGGTGGGTCCACAGCGCGATGCGGTCGCCGCCCACGGCGATCGCCTGTCCCGTGACGCCCGCCGACGCGGCCGAGGCCAGGTACACGACGAGCGGGGCGACGTCGTCGGGCGAGCCGAGTCCCTTCCGGCGGACGTCCTCCGGGATGGGTTCGCCGCGGTCGGCCTTCTCGACGAGCTCGCCGAGGCCGGGGATCGTCGCGACCATGCGAGTGAGCGCCGTCGGGACCAGCGCGTTCACCGTGACACCGATCTTCGCGTGCTCCACGGCCCAGGTGCGCATCATCGCCACGATCGCGCCCTTCGACGCGGAGTAGGCGGTCTGGCCGAAGCTCGCGCGCTGCCCGGCGGGCGACCCGACCAGGATCAGCCTGCCGCCCTCGCCCTGTTCGCGGAACCGTGCCGCGGCCGCCCGGCCGCAGGTGAACGTGCCGCGCAGGTGGCTCGTCACGACCAGGTCGAAGTCGTCGTCCGTGGTGTTGCGCAGCGTCTTGTCGCGCAGCGCACCCGCGTTGGTGATCATCACGTCGAGCCTGCCGAACTCGTCGACGGCCCGAGCGACGAGCGCATCGGCCATCTCGGACCCGCCCACGGCGCCGACCTCGGCCACCGCGGCGCCGCCCGCGTCCACGATGGACGCCACCGTCTCCGCGGCGACGTCCGCGTCGAGGTCGTTGACGACCACGGCCGCACCGGCGGCGGCGAGCGCCCTCGCGTAGGAGCGGCCGAGGCCGCGCCCGGCCCCGGTCACCACGGCAACTCTGCCGTCCAGCATGGAGTCCTCCTCGGGTGTCATATCCGGTGTCACATCCGTTCGTGGGGCACCGTGACGGGGAGCGGGATGACGGCCCGCACGGAGGTACCCGTGCCCGACCGCGGCCGCACGCGCAGCGTGCCGCCCCACCGCTCGGCACGCTCCCGCATGCTCGTGAGGCCGTAGCGGTCGGCCCGGCCGGGGCCGGCCGCCGCGCGGGCCGCCCGCACGCCGCGCCCGTCATCGGCGACGGTCACGGTGAGCACGTGGTCCCGCACGCCCACGCGGACGGTGACGGCGCCCGCCTCGGCGTGCTTGACGACGTTGTGGATGGCCTCGGCGACGATCCGGTAGGCGTCCTCGGCGGGCTCGGGGCCGACGTCGGCGACGCCGTCGCCGACGACCACCTCGAAGCGCAGCCCGGTGCGGTTGCCGGTGCTCTCGGCCAGCGCCCGGATCGCCTCCTCCAGGCCGAGCTGCGCCGACGTCGCGGGCCGCAGCTCGTGGACCATCGCCCGCAGGTCGGCGAGCACCGTCTTCGAGAGGTCCTCGATCTCGCCCGCGATCCGCTGCACGCTCGGCGCCGGGACCGGTTCACCGCGCCCGCCCAGCACGGTGAGCGACTTCGCCTGCATCCCGACCGAGAACACCTGCTGGACGATCGAGTCGTGCAGGTCGCGGGCGAGGCGCTGGCGTTCCTCACGGCGGGCGAGTGCCCGTTCCTGGTGCATCAGCGCGGCGTAGTCGACCGCAACGGCCGCCTGCTCGGCCATCGCCACCAGGAACTCCATCGTGGACCGGCCGACGACCTGACCGGGTGCGAAGAACGCGTTCATCACGCCCTCGGCGCGGCCGCGGATCCGCAGCGGCACGCTCGCGAACGAGTCCCATTCCAGCTCGCTGAGGTATTCGCGCAGCGGCTCCCACGCCGGGTCGTCCTTGATCGCGGCCCAGCGGTGCGGGACCACGACGGGCTCGTGCGCGTCCAGCGCGTCGAGCATCCGCAGCGCGGCCCCGCCCGCCCGGCACCGCATGATGCGGTCGAAGAAGTCCGGCCACCGCCGGAAGCCCGCCGAACCCATGATCTGCAGCTTCCGGCCGGCCGCGTCGAAGGTGAAGATCTGCACGGCGGCGAGCGCGTCGGCCTGCACGACCTCGTGCGCCAGCGCGTCGAGCATCGCGGTGACCGAGCGCGCCGATGTGAGCGTCGCCGAGGTCCGCGCGAGCGCCGCCACCCGGCGCTGCCGGTGCCGCTCCGCGGTGACGTCGCGGAACGCCACGACCGTGCCCCGCCCCGGCCCGGGCAGCGGGCGGGCCCGGTAGGCGAACTCCCGGCGCACGCCGTCGCCCGGGGCCCAGATCGACACCTGCTCGGCGGGCTCGTCCTCGATCGTGACGCGCGCGAGCGCGAACGGCGCCGGCATGCCGACGAGATCGGCCGGGTCACGCCCGCACAGCTGCGCCGCGGCGGCGTTCAGCCAGACGATGTACCCGTCGGCGTCCACGACCGCGAGGCCGTCGGGAGCGTGCTCGGAAAGCTCCGACCAGTCCACGAGCGGCGCGCCGACCGGCGCAACAACACTTCCCGAGCCTCGACCGGGCATCCGACCTCCTCCCGGCCACGACCTGTCCGGCCGTCAGCATGCCCACGCGCGGCGCGCCGCGTCATCCCGCCGCGGCCTCCCGGCCCCGATCCACGTCATGTGTCTCGGCCGGTCTCGCCCGGCGGGCCGAGACCGATCGGTCATTGCGCTCTGTCCCCACCCCCGCCGCGTTCCTAACGTGTGGCGAATGGACGTCAACCGGATCACCGCGATCGACGTGCACGTTCACGTGCTGGCGTCCGTCGCCGAGCAGGAGCGCTCGGGGGCCGAAGCCTCCTCTCTCGCAGGTACGTTCGGCACGATCCCCGAACTGACCGTCCCGGAGCTCGCCGCGTACTACCGGGAACGGTCGATGGCGGCCGTCGTGTTCACCGTCGACTCCGTGACGCGCACGGGGCGCGAGTCGCGCGTGTCGAACGAGGAGATCGCCGAGCAGGCCGCCGACTACGCGGACACGCTGATCCCGTTCGCCAGCGTCGACCCGGGGCGCGGCGCGGCGGGTGTGCGGATCGCCCGCAGGCTGATCGAGGAACACCACGTGCGGGGGTTCAAGTTCCACCCGAGCGCCCAGGAGTTCTACCCGAACGACCGGGCGGCGTACGCGCTGTACGAGGTGATCGCGGAGGCCGGGCTGCCCGCCCTGTTCCACAGCGGCCAGACCGGGGTGGGCTCCGGTCAGCGCGCCGGTGGCGGCATCCGGCTGAAGTACTCCAACCCGATCCACCTCGACGACGTGGCCGTCGACTTCCCCGACATGCCGATCATCATCGCCCACCCCTCGGTGCCGTGGCAGGACGAGGCCCTCGCCGTGGCGGGCCACAAACCGCAGGTCTACATCGACCTCTCCGGGTGGTCGCCGAAGTACTTCGCGCCGCAGCTGGTCAAGCACGCCAACTCGCTGCTGAAGAAGAAGGTCCTCTTCGGCTCGGACTTCCCGGCGATCACCCCGGACCGCTGGCTCGCCGACTTCGCGAAGCTCGACCTCAAGGACGAGGTGCGGCCGCTGATCCTCAAGGACAACGCGATCCGGCTGCTCGGCCTCGCGCCGGATGCCGAGCAGAGCTGACGGAAGTGGACGCATCGTTCGGCACGGTGTGGGAGGCGGTGGCGAGCCGGCTCCCGGACGAGATCGCCGTCTCCGAGCCCGGGCGCGATCTCACCTACGCCGAGTTCGACGACCGCGCCGCCCGCCTCGCCGCCGCCCTCGAGGCGGCAGGTGTGGGCCCGGGTGACACCGTCGCCTGCTACCTCTACAACGGCGCCGCGTACCTGGAGACCGTGTTCGCCGCGTTCAAGATCGGCGCGATCCCGGTCAACGCGAACTACCGCTACACCGGCCACGAGCTCACCGAGCTGCTCACGGACGCGGATGCCGCGGCAGTGGTGTTCAGCGGAACGCTCGCGGGGAACGTCACCCACGCCGCGGAGCACGTCCCGACCCTGCGCCTGCTGGTGCGCGTCGGGCCGGGCGACGGGCCACCGGCCACGGAGCTCGACGACGTCCTGGCCACCACCCCACCACGCCCCCACACCCCGCGACCGGGCTCCGACCAGCTGTTCATGTACACCGGCGGCACGACCGGCAAGCCCAAGGGCGTGATCTGGCGCCAGGCCGACCTCCTGCACAGCATCGCGGTGGCCGTCTTCGGGCCGCTGGGCCGCACCACGCTCCCGGCCACCCTCGACGAGGCGGTGGAGGTGGCGGTGGCGGCCCGCTCG
This sequence comes from Pseudonocardia sp. CNS-004, assembly GCA_001942185.1. GTDB lineage: Bacteria > Actinomycetota > Actinomycetes > Mycobacteriales > Pseudonocardiaceae > Pseudonocardia. The sequence goes on along the minus strand of MKJV01000072.1, from coordinate 42,244 downwards.
GAGGGCCGCGCGCCGGCGATGATGCCGGTCGTCCCGCTGATGCACGGCACCGGGATGTTCAACACGATGGGCGCGCTGCTGGTCGGCGGCCGGGCGGTGACCGCCCGGCCGGGCAGGCTCGACCCGCGCCACGTGTGGGAGACGGTCGCCGCGCAACGGGCGAGCACGATCATCGTGGCGGGCAACGCGGTCTGCCAGCCGCTGGTCGACGAGCTGCGCGCCGCGGAGGCGGCCGGCAGGCCGCACGACCTGTCGTCGCTGCGCGGGGTGATCAGCTCCGGCACCGTGTTCGGCGACCGGCTCAAGCACGCCCTGCACGAACGCGCGCAGGTGGCGATCACGACGTCCTCGGGTCGAGCAGGGTGGTCCGTTCGCGTTCGCGATCACGCGCGGGGTGGACGACCTGCCGTCCCGGTTCCTCCCGGTGCCCGCCACGGTCGTCGTCGGCCCCGGCGACCTGCTCCTCGAACCGGGCACCGACGAGGTCGGCCTCCTCGGCTACAGCGGGCCGATGCCGCTGGGCTACTACAAGGACAGCGCACGGACCGCCACGACCTTCCGCACGATCGACGGCGTCCGCTACGCGATCCCCGGCGACCACGCCACCCTCGACCCCGACGGCGCGATCCGCTTCCTCGGCCGCAGCTCCGGGGTGATCAACACCGGTGGTGAGAAGGTGCACCCCCAGGAGGTCGAGGACGCCCTGCTCGCCCACCCCGACGTCACCGACTGCGCGGTCGTCGGCGTGCCCGACCCGACGTGGGGCGAGAGCGTCGCCGCGGTCGTCGCCTCCCCCGCCGCACCCGCCGTGTCGGAGCTGCAGGACTGGGTCCGGCGCACCCTCGCCGGCTACAAGGTGCCGCGGCGCGTCGTGGTGGTGGAGCAGCTGCCCCGGACCCCCACGGGCAAGCTGGAGGTGGCCCGGGCACGGGCGATGCTCACCGGGAGCGGAACCTCTCAGCCCGCGTAGAGCCAGTCGACGTAGCGGAAGTCGTTCGGGTCGCGGTCGCGCAGCAGGGCGTTGCGGGTGGCGCGGAACAGGCCGTCGCAGTGCCACAGGTCGCCCCACTGGCGTGCGGTGCGCTGCACCCGGGCGGTGCGCACCGTCCGGATCTCGGCGTACGCCGCGAGCGCGCGATCCCAGTCGGTGCCGTTCGCGGTGCGGGCCTTCGTGGCCTGCTCGGCGAGCTGCGCGGCATCCTCGATGGCCTGGCAGGCGCCCTGCGCGAGGTACTGGAGCATGGGGTGGGCCGCGTCGCCGGTGAGGACGAGCTGCCGTGCACCCACGTGCTGATCGGTTCGCGGTCGTACATGCGCCACCAGCGGTTGCGCCACAGGTTCGGCAACGCCTCCCGGATGCCGTCGCAGGCGGCGGCGAACGCGGCGTCCAGCTCGTCGGGAGTGCCCCACTCCTGCTCGCCCGCGAGGGCCCTCGGCGAACGGAACACCGCGACCTGGTTGAACAACTCGCCACGGCGCAGCGGGTACTGCACGAAGTGGCAGCCGGGCCCGATGTACACGACGACGTCGTCGAGGGCGAGGCCCGACGTGTCGGGCAGGTCCGCGAGCGGGAGCGCACCCCGGTAGGCGACGTAGGCGGAGCTCACCGGTTCGTCGTCGCTGAGCCGGGAGCGCAGCCGGGAGCCGAGACCGTCGGCGGCGACGACGACGCGGCCGCGGTCGCGGCGCCGGTCCCCCACGGCGACCGCGTGATCGGCGGCGAGCTCCACGTCGTGGACCGGCGCGTCCGTGACGAGGTCGACGCCGGCCTCCCGGCACCCCCGCAGCAGGGCGGCCAGCAGGTCGCTGCGATGGGTCACCACGTACGGCGCGCCGTAGCGGCGCACGGTCTCCGCGACGTCGAGGTGGGTGAGCTCGCTGCCATCGAGGGCGTCGCGCAGCACGAGCCGCCGCGGTGTGACGCCGAGGTCGACGACCTCGTCGAGCAGGTCCCACGAGCGCAGGACGCGGGTGGCGTTCGGCGCGATCTGCAGGCCGGCGCCCAGCTCTCCGAACTCCGGCTCCTGTTCCAGGACGCGCACGGCGTAGCCCGAGCGCGCGAGCGCCAGCGCGCTCCCGAGACCGCCGATGCCACCCCCGACGACGACCACGTCCACGTCCGCGTCCGGGTCGGTCGGCCTCACTCAGCGGCTCCCTCCACCTGGACGCGGTCGGCGTGCAGGCGTTCGACGATCGGGGTGTCGGAGAACCGGAACAGGTCGAGCCCCGGGTCAGCGGCGATCGTCAGCGGCACCCAGGACGGGACGGCGACGAGGTCACCGCGCCCGACCTGCCACTCGCGCTCGCCGACGCGCACGGTGCCCGCGCCGTCGAAGACCTGCCAGACCGCCGATCCGACCTCGCGGCGCGTCGCGGTGGTGGCCCCCGGGCGCAGCCGGTGCATCTCGGCGCGCATCGTCGGCATGACGTCGCCGCCGGTGGTGGGGTTGCTGAACCGGACCGCGGCGTGCCCCGGCTCCACCACACCGGAGTGCCCCTCGTCCTCGAGCGCGAACTGCTCGGCGAGGGCGGCGTCGGTGTGTTCCCAGCGGTACGCGGCGATCGGCGAGCTCGGGGTGGGACCGGGCTGCGAGACCGGACGCAGGCCCGGGTGCGCCCAGAGCCGCTCGGCACGGGAACGGTCGGGCGTCGAGCGGTCGGCCACCTCGTCCGGGCCGAGCTCGAAGAACGCCGACCCGACGTGGTGGACGAACGGGATGTCGAGCCCGTCGAGCCACGCCATCGGCTGGTCGGCCTGGTTGTGGTGGCCGTGGAACCGCCAGCCGGGCGTGAGCAGGAAGTCACCGCGGCGCATGGCGACCGGGTCGCCGTCGACGACCGTCCAGACGCCCTCGCCCTCCACGACGAACCGGAACGCGTGCTGCGTGTGGCGGTGGACCGGGGCGTCCTCGCGGGGGTTCAGGTACTGGATCGCCGCCCACAGCGTGGGCGTGGCGTACGGGGCGCCACCCAGGCCGGGGTTGGCGAGCGCGATGGCGCGGCGCTCACCGCCGCGACCGACCGGCACCAGGTCCCCCGACCGCTCCGCCAGCCGCAGCAGGTTCTGCCACCGCCACAGGTGCGCCTGCGCGGCCGGGCGCGGGCTGGTGGGCATGAGATCGCCGATCTCCGTCCACAGCGGCACGAGCAGCTCCCGCTCGAAGCCGCGGTAGAGGTCCTGGAGGGCTGGGGTCGGCTCCGGCTGGCCGGGCCCGTCGACCGCCTTCAGCGTCACCGGTGACAGCGTCGTGGTCATTCTCCAACGCTAGGACCGCCGGCGGCGATCCACCAGATCGCGGCAGGCTCGGCCCACCGATCCGCCTGCGAGAGGCGTGTCGTACTGTCGGTCCGATCTGCCACTCCTCGGGGGATGGGAACGTTCTTGGCGCGGTACGTCATGACTCGGCTCGTTGACGACATCGACGGCTCCCAGGCCGTGACGACGCTGTCGTTCGGCCTGGACGGCCGCAGCTACGAGATCGACCTCTCGGAGTCGCACCTCAGCGCCTTCCGGCAGGCACTCGCACCGTTCATCACGGCGGCGCGGGCGCTGCCGGGCGGGCGCACCCCGACGGCGGTGCACACACCGGAACCGGCGCGCGCAGCGGCGGCACCCGCGGCACGGGCCGCGGCACCGGCACCGGCACCGGCACCGAAGCAGCGCCTGAGCCCGCCCAGCGCGGGGAACGCGGCAGCGGCCGGGAACGCGGCACCGGAGGAGGAGACCTCCGCACGTCCCACCGTCGACGTGCAGCCGTTCCAGCCGCCCAGCCCTGCCCCGCAGGCCGCCGCACCGGCGCGCTCCACGCCCGTGCCGCTGGTGGCCGACCCGTTCAACCCGCGCTCCTGACGCTCGTTCCGCCACCGCGTCGCTGATCCTCCGCAGATCGGAGGCCAGCGCGTCGGGAAGTCGCCCGGGCGGTTGCCGTGGAGTCCGGTGCGTTCGTGGCCACGACCTCGGGAACAACTCGGTTGTGGACGCGCGTTGTACAGGCGCATCGTTCCCGTGCGGCCGGCTCCGGCCCGCGGTCGATCATCTCTGCGTCGCCACCCGGCGATGCACCCACCCACTGCGCACGCGGGGGATGCCCCCTGCGTGTGCCGACCCATGATTGGAGGCGGCACTCCCATGCCCTACTTCGACGACTGGCGGCAGCGTGCCGCCTGCCGGGACCAGGATCCGGAGCTGTTCTTCCCGCTCTCGGAGATGGGCCCCGGCGCACAGCAGGTGGAACGGGCGAAGTCGGTCTGCGCGCGCTGCCCCGTGCGCGCCGAGTGCCTCGCGTACGCACTCGACAACGGCCTCGACCACGGGATCTTCGGCGGCGCCACCGAGGCGGAGCGCAGGGCGGTTCGCCGGGCGCGCACGCCTCGGGCGGCATAGCTGTTTGTCTTGACATACGGACGTTCGCGTCGCTAACGTCCGGATCCTCGCGGCCGACCCACCGGAGGACAGCGATGAAGCTCGCCCTCGACCCGCAGATGTTCCACGCGACGCACTCGGTGCAGGAGCTGCCCGACGTGGTGGCCCGCTTGGGCTACTCCCACATGGAGCTCTCCCCCAAGGCCGACTTCATCCCGTTCTTCGGCCATCCCCGCGTCGACGACGCCGGCGTCGCGAAGCTGCGCAGACGCGCCGCCGACGCCGGCGTCGGCATCGCCTCCGTGCTGCCGGTGCTGCGCTGGTCCGGCCCCGGCGAGGACGAACGCCAGGCCGCGGTGCGCGCCTGGAAGCGCGCCATCCAGATCACCGTCGACCTCGGGGTCGACGTCATGAACTCCGAGTTCAACGGCCGCCCCGAAGCCGCCGAGCACGCCGAGAGCCAGTTCCTGCGCTCCCTCGACGAGCTGACCCCGGTCTTCGAGCGCGAAGGCGTCACGCTGGTGCTCGAACCGCACCCCGACGACTTCATCGAGGACGGCCACGCCGCGGTCGGCCTCGTCCGCGGGCTGAACCGGGACTGGATCTCCTTCCTCTACTGCACCCCGCACACCTTCCACCAGGGCGACGACGCCACCGGGATCATCACCGCCGCCGCCGAGAAGCTCACCCACGTGCACCTCGCCGACACCCTCGACCACACCGCGTCGAACGGGCTGCGCTACATCGTCAACCCGCCCGGCTCCACCGTGCGGGTGCACCAGCACGCCGAGATCGGCCGCGGCGAGGTCGATTTCGACGAGGTCTTCGCCGCGCTCGCCGCGATCGGGTTCGACGGCGTGCTCTCCTCGTGCGTCTTCGGCTGGGAGGAGCAGGCGGCCGAGATCAGCGTCCGTCAGCGGGAGAAGGCCACCGCGCTGATCGAGAAGCACTTCGGGGGCGCCGCGGCTCCGCGCTGACGGCGGGCGCCCATACGATCGCTCGGTGGACCAGCAGTCCGACGACGCCTTCCTGTCCTTCGCCGACACCGCCCCGGACCGAGCCGTGGAGCGGTTGCCGGAGGTGAACCGCTCCGCCATGGCGATGGTGCTGCTGCTCTACCGGGTCACCAACACGGTGGTCTACGACCTGGAGTCCACGGTGCACCGCCCGGCCGGGTGGAGCTGGTCGGCGTTCCGGCTGCTGTTCACGCTGTGGATCGCCGGACCGCAGGAGGCCAGCCGCGCGGCCGAGCTGTCGGGGATGAGCCGCGCGGCGGTGTCGAGCCTGTCGCGGACGTTGAGCGCCGCCGGGCTCCTCGAGCGTGGCCCCGACGAGCGGGACCGCCGCGGTGTCGTGCTGTCACTCAGCGCCGACGGCACGAGCCGGCTGGAGGCGGCACTGCGCGTGCACAACGAGCGGGAGGCCGAGTGGGCCGCACTGCTGACCCCCGAGGAGCTGGAGGTGTTCAACACGGTGCTGGCGAAGCTCGCACGGGCGCGCGGTCCGAGGACTGGGTCAGTCACCGATTCTGACTGGCGTTCATGGGCGGGAGGCCCTACGGTGCCAGGTAGTTAAACCTTTTATTTGCCGGGAGGGCGTCACCGTGGCCCAGCCAAGCCAGGCGAAGTCGTTCGCCTCGTCCGCCGACACCGCCGCCAAGGAACAGACGCTCGAGGTCCTCGCCGACGGCGTGTACGCCCTGACCGCCGAGGGCGACCCCAACATCGGGGCGATCGAGGGTGAGGACTTCCTCGTCTGCTTCGAGGCGCTCGCCACGCCGGTGGCCGCGCGCAAGTGGCTGGACCGGCTGCGCGAGCGCACCGACAAGCCCGTGCGCTACCTCGTGCTTTCGCACTACCACGCCGTCCGCGTGCTCGGCGCGTCCGCGTTCGACGCCGAGACGATCGTGTCCCACGAGATCACCCGCGCGCTCGTGGCCGAGCGGGGCAAGCAGGACTGGGAGAGCGAGTTCGCCCGCATGCCGCGGCTGGCCGAGGGCGCCGACTCGGTGCCCGGCCTCACCTGGCCCACGCTCACGTTCGCCGACCGGCTCACCATCGACCTCGGCGGCGACCGCGGCGACCTCGTGCTGCAGTACCACGGCCGCGGCCACACCGAGGGCGACATCACCGCGTGGCTCCCCCGCGAGAAGATCCTCTTCGCGGGCGACCTCGTCGAGGCCCAGGCCGCGCTCTACACCGGCGACGCGTTCCACCGCGACTGGGCGGGCACCACCCTGGACCGGGTCGAGGCGCTCGGGGCCGAGCAGCTGGTCGGCGGGCGGGGGGCGGTCACCCGCGGCCGCAGCGAGGTCGACGCCGCGATCCGGCAGACCCGCGGTTTCCTGCAGGTGATGATCCGCGAGGTCGGCGCGGTGCAGCAGCGCGGCGGCACGCTCAAGGACGCCTTCGACGCCACCCACTCCGCGCTCGTCGACGACTACGGGCACTGGCCGATCTTCGAACACTGCCTCCCCTTCGACGTCTCCCGGCTCTGGGACGAGCTGTCGGGGATCGAGCGGCCGATCATCTGGACCGCGGAACGCGACCAGGAGGTCTGGGCGCAGCTGCAGTCATGAGCCCGCCCGTGCATCCGGTTCTCGTCATCGGCGCCGGCCCGGTCGGGCAGACCACCGCCCTGCTGCTGGCCCGGTGGGGCGTGCCGACGGTCGTCCTCGACCGCCGCCCCGAACGGGACGCGGTCGGTTCCAAGGCGATCTGCCAGCAACGCGACGTCCTGGACGTCTGGGAGGCGGTCGGCGCCGGGCACCGGATCGCCGAGGAGGGCGTCACCTGGACCACCGCGCGCACGTTCTTCCGCGACGCGGAGCTGTTCAGCTACACGCTCGCCGATCCCGGCCGTCCGGCGTTCCCGCCGTTCGTGAACATCTCCCAGAGCCGCACCGAGCAGATCCTCGACGAGCGCGTCGCCGCCGAGCCGCTCGTGACGTGCGCTGGGGTCATCCCGTCGTCCACGTCGAGCAGGACGGCACCGGCGTCGTCGTGCGGTGTGCCGACGGCACCCGGCTGCAGGGCTCCCACCTCGTGATCTGCGCAGGCTCCCGGTGCGACGAGCTGCGCCGCACGCTCGGCGTGGAGTTCGGGGGCCACTCCTTCGACGACCGCTTCCTGATCTGCGACATCCGCACCGACCTGCCCGGGTGGGCCACCGAACGGCGGTTCTACTTCGACCCCGAGTGGAACCCGGGCCGCCAGGTGCTCATCCACCCCTGCCCCGGCTCGACGTTCCGGATCGACTGGCAGGTGCCCGCCGGCTACGACCTCGATGCCGAGGTCGCCTCCGGTGACCTGGACACCCGCATCCGGGCGATCATCGGCGACCGGGGCTACGAGATCGTGTGGAAGTCGGTCTACCGCTTCCACACCCGCCTGGTCGACCGCATGCGCTGCGGGCGCATCCTGCTCGCGGGCGACGCCGCCCACCTGGTGTCGCCGTTCGGGGCCCGCGGCCTCAACTCCGGCGTGGCCGACGCGGAGAACGCCGCCTGGAAGATCGCCTACGTGCGCAACGGGTGGGCGCCCGCCGCGCTGCTGGAGACCTACCACGACGAGCGGCACGCCGCGGCGCGCGAGAACGTCGCCGTCACCACCGCCACCATGGACTTCCTGGTCCCGCACGACGAGGCCGCGGCCGCCCACCGCCGCGACGTCCTCTCCCGGGCGGCCACCGAACCCGCCGCCCGCGCGCTCGTCGACTCGGGGCGGCTGTCCGAGCCGTTCTGGTACGTCGACTCGCCGCTCACCACCCCGTCCCCCACCCGGCCGTTCGCGGGTCGCCCGCCGCGGGGTTCCGTACCACCGGCAGGTCCTGGCGTCCTCGTTCCCGATGCCCCGCTCCACCCCGCCGTGAGTGGATACGCGGGCCATGGCACCCGTATCCACTCACGACCCCCTCGGCGGTTCCGGGAGATCGCGCGGGACGGGTTCCTGCTGCTCACCGGCGGCCGGACCGACACCGCGGCCGCCCGGGACGCGGCCGCCGCCGTGCCCGGGCCGGTGCAGGTGCTCGGTCTCGACGAGACCGGCATCGCCGACACCCTCGGCGCCCGGCCGGACGAGATCTGGATCGTCCGCCCGGACGCGCACGTCGCGGCCGTCCTCGACGACCCCGCCCACGACGAGATCCGCGCGGCCCTCGCCCGCGCCACCCACTCGGGAGGAGAACCACCATGGCCTACTACCGGCGAGTCGGGGACATCCCGCCGAAGCGGCACACCCAGCACCGCGGCCCCGCCGGCGGCCTCTACTACGAGGAGCTGATGGGCGAGGAGGGCTTCTCCTCCGACTCCGCCCTGCTCTACCACCAGGGTGTGCCGTCGGCGATCGTCGACGCCTCCCCGTGGGAGCTGCCCGCCCAGGGCCTCACCGAGAACCGGCCGCTGCTGCCGCGCCACCTGAAGCTGCACCAGCTGACCGGGGAGGACTGGAAGGCCGCCGACGCCGTCACCGGGCGGCGGCTGGTGCTGGGCAACGCCGACGTGCGGATCTCCTACGTCGCCGCGGGCCAGCCCTCGCCGCTGTACCGCAACGCCCTCGGGGACGAGTGCGTGTACGTGGAGTCCGGTGGCGCCACCGTGGAGACCGTGTTCGGGGTGCTCGCCGCGCGGCAGGGCGACTACGTGCTGCTGCCGCGGGCGACCACCCACCGCTGGATCCCGACCGGCTCCGAGCCCCTGCGGCTGTACGCCATCGAGGCCAACTCGCACATCGCGCCGCCCAAGCGGTACCTCTCCCGCTACGGGCAGCTGCTGGAGCACGCGCCGTACTGCGAGCGGGACCTGCACGGCCCCGGCGGGCCGTTCCTCGTGGAGGGCACCGACGTGGAGGTGCTGGTCAAGCACCGCGGGTCGCGCGGGGTCACCGGCACCCGCTACGTCTACCCGACTCACCCGTTCGACGTGGTCGGCTGGGACGGCTGCCTGTACCCGTACACGTTCAACGTGGAGGACTTCGAGCCGATCACGGGGCGGGTGCACCAGCCGCCGCCCGTGCACCAGGTTTTCGAGGGCAACAACTTCGTGATCTGCAACTTCGTGCCGCGGAAGGTGGACTACCACCCGCTCGCCGTGCCGGTGCCCTACTACCACTCCAACGTCGACTCCGACGAGGTCATGTTCTACTGCGGCGGCGACTACGAGGCCCGCAAGGGTCGGGCATCGGGCAGGGCTCGATCAGCCTGCACCCGGGCGGGCACAGCCACGGCCCGCAGCCCGGCGCGGTGGAGCGGGCGCTGGGTGCGGAGTTCTTCGACGAGCTGGCGGTCATGGTCGACACGTTCAAGCCCCTCGAGCTGGGTGAGGGCGGCCTTGCCGCGGAGGACCCCGCCTACGCGTGGAGCTGGTCGGGCCGGGGGCCGGGCCGATGACGGGATTCGGGCTCGACAACCTCCCGTACGGCGTCTTCTCCCCAGCGGGCGGCGCGCCGCGGGTCGGGGTGCGCCTCGGTGACGACGTCGTGGACCTGGCCGCCCTGCTCGACGATCCGGTGTTCGCGGCGCCGTCGCTGAACGCGTTCATGGCGCAGGGCCGCGACCGGTGGACGCAGGTGCGGGAGCAGATCACCGAGCGGCTGGCCGCAGGCGTCCCCGACGGCGCCGCGCACCCGGTCGCCGACGTGCGCCTGCACCTACCGTTCGCCGTGGCCGACTACGTGGACTTCTACGCCTCCGAGCACCACGCCTCGAACCTCGGCCGGCTGTTCCGGCCCGACTCCGAGCCGCTCATGCCCAACTGGAAGCACCTGCCGGTCGGCTACCACGGTCGCGCCGGCACGGTGGTGGTGTCCGGCACGGACGTCGTCCGGCCGTGCGGGCAGCGCAAGGCCCCCGACGAGGCCGCACCGACCTACGGGCCGAGCCGCCGGCTGGACATCGAGGCCGAGCTCGGCTTCGTCGTCGGCACCGGATCGGCACTCGGCGAGCGCGTCGGGGTGGACGAGTTCGCCGACCACGTGTTCGGCGCGGTCCTGCTCAACGACTGGTCCGCCCGCGACGTGCAGGCGTGGGAGTACGTGCCGCTCGGCCCGCACCTGGGCAAGAGCTTCGCCACGTCGATCTCGCCGTGGGTGGTGCCGCTCGCCGCCCTGGAGGCGGCGCGCGTGCCGCTGCCCGGCCAGTCCCCCGACCCCCTCCCTACCTGCGGGCGCGGGAGGACTGGGGGCTCGACATCGAGCTCGTCGTGGAGTGGAACGGCGAGGAGGTCTCCCGCCCGCCGTACCGGGAGATGTACTGGTCGCCCGCTCAGATGCTGGCCCACATGACCGTGAACGGGGCCTCGGCGCGCACCGGGGACCTGTTCGCCTCCGGCACCGTCTCCGGGCCGGAGAAGCACCAGCGCGGCGCGTTCATCGAGCTCACCTGGGGCGGGCGCGAACCCGTCACGGTGAAGGGCGAGGAACGCACGTTCCTGGAGGACGGCGACGAGGTCACGATCTCCGCAACCGCCCCCGGCGCCGCAGGCGGCCGCATCGGGTTCGGCGAGGTGACCGGCACGATCCTCCCGGCGCGGGGGTGATCCGCGCGGTTGCGCGACGACCGGGTGCGGGACGCCTACCGCGTCGAGATCGTCCGCTGGGTTCCGCGCGAGCTGCGCTCACCGGCGCGCGGCGGAGCCAAGCGGCCTTGATCGTTGCGAGATCACGCTGTGCGCCCTCGGGAGGGCGGTTTCCCGCATCTCGGATCGATCACCGGCCGCCGATCCGCGCGAGGCGGGGCGTCTGCGCTCAGTCGCCGCCCGGAGGGGCGGCGAGCAGCTCGCCCACCGCCTCGTCGATGAAGGCCGTGTCCACCGGGTTCTCCCCACCGCCCGCGAAGTGGCCCCACACGCCGGGGATGACCCGCAGCTCGGCGGTCTTCATGTGCGAGACGGCCCACCGCTCGTCCTCGGGCGGGAAGTAGAGGTCCTTCTCGGCAGGCATGACGATCGCGCGGGCCCGGATCGAGGCCAGCGCCTCCTCCGTGGACGAGAAACCCGGGGTGGCGCCCACGTCGCCGCTCCACCAGGTGTCGAGCATCGTGAGCAGGTTGTTCGGGTCGCGGTCGTCCAGGAAGAAGCCCTCCCAGAAGCCGACCGCGAAGTCCTCGAGCGAGCTGAACCCGAGCTCGCGCCACACCTCGTCCCAGTAGAACGCCTGGGAGAAGCCCCAGCCTGCGTAGATCCGCGCGAACGCGCGCAGGCCGCGCACCGGGAGGGCGTCGGGCTCGTACCACCCTTCGGCGAAGGCGGCGTCGGTGCGCAGGGCGTACCGCAGGGAGTCGAGGAACACCTGGTTGTGCGGCGCGGTCCGGGCCGACCCGCAGAACGGCAGGATCCGCTGCACCATCTCGGGGTGGCTCACCGCCCACTGGTAGGTCTGCCCCGCGCCCATGGACCAGCCCAGCACCAGCGCCAGCTTCTCGATACCGAACACCTCGGTCACGAGCCGGTGCTGCGCCTCGACGTTGTCGCGCACTGCGATCTTCGGGAACCGGGCGCGGTCCCACGGCGGCGGCGTGTTCGACGGCGACGAGGACAGGCCGTTGCCCAGCATGTTGGGGACGATGATGAACCAGCGGTCCGGGTTCAGGGCCTTGTCCTCGCCGATGAGCCACTCGTTGTCCCAGTGGCGGCCCGAGTACCAGGTCGGGTAGACGATCGCGTTGTCCTTCGCCGCGTTGAGCGTCCCGTAGGTCTGGTAGGCGATCCGGGCGGGACGCAGCGTGGCGCCGCAGGCCAGCGTGAGGGCCGGGATCTCGTGGACGTCGTACGGGGCGTCTGGTCCGGTCACGGGAACCTCCTCGACGAGAGGCCCCGACCGTGCTCCGCCGGGGCGGGCCGCGCAAGGGCCGTCATGACGACACCGCGCAGCTCCCCCGGTCCGCCGAGACGGGCCCCGAGGCGGACGGCCGGATGTCGAAGTCGAAGATCGCCGTGGGCAGGTAGAGCGAGCAGCAGGCGTTCGGGATGTCGACCACTCCGCTGACCCGGCCCTCGATGGGCGCAGCGCCGAGCAGCAGGTAGGCCTGGGCGCCGGAGTAGCCGAACTTCGTCAGGTACTCCACCGCGTTGAGGCAGGCGTTGCGGTAGGCGGCCGTGGCGTCGTTGTAGAGCTGGGTGTCGCTGCCGTGGTCGACGCCGATGCCGATGAACGTGACGAACTCGGAGTACCGCGGCTCGACGTTGCCCGGCATCAGGATCGGGTTGGTGGTCACCCCGTAGGTCTGCATGCCGCCCTTGATCAGGTCGACGTGGAAGTCGATGAACCCGCCCATCTCGATGGCGCCGCAGAAGGTGATCTCGCCGTCGCCCTGGCTGAAGTGCAGGTCGCCGCCGGAGAAGAGGGCGCCGGGCACGTGCACGGGGTAGAAGACGCGCGAGCCCCGGGTGAAGTTCTTGATGTCGTGGTTGCCGCCGTTCTCCCGGGCGGGCACGGTGCGGGCGCGTCGCGGGCGATCGCGGCGAGCACGTCGCCGGAGGCGGTGCCACCGAGGGTGCTCTCCTCCAACGGGGGCAGCGCGAGCGGCGGCACGCGGTCGGGCTCGGTCGCGATCAGGGCGCGTTCCCGGGCGTTCCACCGGGCCAGCAGCTCGGCCGACGGTGCGGTGCCGAAGAGTCCGGGGTGGGTGATCCCGGTGAACTCGACGCCCGGGATGTGCCGCGAGGTGCACTTCTGCCCGGCGAAGTCCAGATCGCCTTGTACGCGTCGGGGAAGCGGTCGGTGAGGAAGCCCCCGCCGTTGGCCTTGGCGAAGATCCCGGTGTAGCCCCAGCCCTGACCGGGCGCGTCCCCGGTCTCCTGCGGCACCGGGCCCAGGTCGAGGATGTCGACGACGAGCAGGTCGCCGGGCTCGGCGCCCTCGACGTGGATCGGCCCGGAGAGCATGTGGGCGTGGGTGAGGTCGACGTCGCGCACGTCGTTCGCCGAGTCGTTGTTGCCGATCTGGCCGTCGGTCCACTCCCGGCACTCCACGCGGATCGACTGCCCGGGGCGCACGGTGACCGCGGGCGGGATGTCGGGGTGCCACCGGTTGTGGCCGGGCACGGCCTGGTCGCGCATCGAACGGGCCTGGTCGACGGAGAAGACGACATCGGGCATGCGGGTCTCCTGGGTGCGGGTTCAGGGCCGGGGCAGCCGGGCGTGGCGCGGGTCGTCGTGACGGGCGTCGCGCGCCGGGAGCGGCTCGGCACGCTCGTCACGACCTGCGGGGTGTCGGCGCTGCGGGCGCTCGCGTCGAGCGCCCTGCGGACGGTCGGGTCGAGCCCGCGCAGCGCGGGAGCGCCGAACACGCGGGCGGCCGGGTGGGCGCAGTCCGGGCACGTCGTCTCGCGTCCGGACTCGGCCATGGGGCGGTGGAGCTGGAACTCGCCGCAACGCGGACACCGGTAGGCGTAGGTCGGCACGGCAGCCTCCGACAGCGACGGGATACTGTCAGATGAAACTATTGCGATAGAAATGTTCCGTCAAGGCGTCAGCTGCGCCACCACGTCCAGGTCCAGACCCTCGGCCCGGGCCAGGTAGACGCTCTGCACCAGGTGGTTGCCCGCCATCCGCACCGTGCCGCGCGGGCTGTCGTAGGCGAGGGCGTCGGCCGCGGCGTCCCACTCCCCCGGCGCGAGCCACCGGCCCGCTCGGCGAGCCGCGCGAGCAGCGTCACGCCCTCGTAACAGGATTCGCCCAGCGAACCCAGCACGGGCGCCTGCACGCCGAACCGCTCCGCGTAGCGGCGCGAGAAGTCCAGGCCCGACGTCGTCGGCAACGCCTCGAAGAAGCCCGCCGACGCGTACAGGTCACGGGTGGCGCCCGCCCCGCTGGCCAGCACCATGTTCTCCTCCATCAGCGGGCTGAACCGCACGCACGCGGCGTCGAGCCCGGCGGCGGCGAACGCCCGGTTGAACCGCACCGCGTCCGACCCGACCAGCAGCATCAGCACGCCGTGCGCGCCGCTGCGCTCGACGCGCCGGACGGCAGGCCCGAAGTCGTCGGCGCCCAACGGGACGAACACCTCGTCGACGATGTCCACCTCCGCACGGCGGTGGGCGTAGTCGCGGGCCACCCGCGCGGACGCGATCGGCCACACGTAGTCGTCCCCGACCACGCACCACGTGCGCACCCCCAGCTCGCGCGCCATCCAGCTCAGGGCGGGCAGCAGCTGGCGGTCGGGCGTCTCGCCCGCGAGGAAGACGCCCGGGGTGCGCTCCCCGCCCTCGTAGAGCGGGCTGTAGACGTACGGGACCCGCCCGGACACCACGGGCGTCACCGCCTGGCGCACCGCCGAGGTGTGCCAGCCCGTGACCCCGTCGACGGCGCCCGCCGCGACGAGCGCGCCCACCTCACGCGCGACCACCGCGGGCGCCGCCCGCCGTCCACGACCCGCAGCCGCACCTCGCTGCCCAGCAGCCCGCCGGAGGCGTTGATCTCCTCCGCGCCGAGCAGCCCGCACGCCTCGCACGACGGACCGACGATCCCCGCGGGCCCGCTCCGCGGGACCACGAAGGCGATCTCGACCGGGCCCGGCCCCATCCGACCTCCCGCCTCGTGTCGATCAGGTCGTTCGATTCGAGATGACAGTGTTTACGATGACAGTGTCTGCGTCACGGAGTTCGTGTCACGAACTCGTTTCCCGTCGGAGGTCGGCGTGTCGTCCGCGATTCCGGATCTGCTCAGCCAGGTCGAGCACCTGGTGTCGCGGCGGGTGGAGGCCGCGCTCGGCCCGGACGGCCCCACCCTGGACCAGTGGCGCGTGCTCGCCCACCTCGCCGACGGCGCAGGCCACCCGATGAGCGAGATCGCCGCCCGGGCGATGGTGCCCGCCCCCACCCTCACGAAGATCGTCGATCGGCTGGTCGACCGCGCGCTCGTCTACCGGCGGGCCGACGACGCCGACCGCAGGCGGGTGCTGGTGTTCCTGTCCGACCACGGCCGCGCCGAGCACGCACGCCTCGCTCCCGCCGTGGCCACGGTGGGCGAGTCGTTGACCGCCGAGCTCGGCGCCGACGCGGGCCTCCTGGCGGCACTCCTGCAACGCGTGCGGGAGCTCTGAGCCGGACCCCAGACCTGAGGCTCTGCCAACTTGACGGACGGGCTGGGTGTAGCGGTGCTCACGGGTCCGAAGGTGACCGGGCTCGACCTTTCGGTGCTATCGCGCCCGCGCAGATCGGAGCACTCTGCGGTCACGCCGGAGGTTCGCCCGGATCCGAGGAGGGCGCCATGATCCTCACGCAGCACTATCTGGCCTGCCTGTCCCACGCCTCCTACCTCGTGGGCGACGAGACGACGGGCCGGGCGATCGTCGTGGATCCGCGGCGGGACGTCGAGGTGTACCTCGGCGACGCGGCCGCGCACGGTCTGAGCATCGAGCGGGTCATCGAGACCCACGTGCACGCCGACTTCCTCAGCGGACATCTGGAGCTGGCCGCGCGCACCGGCGCCGTCATCTCCTACGGCGACGCCGCCGAGGTCGATTTCCCGATCGAGCCGCTGCGCGACGGGGAGCGGCTGTCGCTGGGCGAGGTGATCTTGGAGGTACTGGCCACGCCGGGCCACACCCCGGAGTCGATCAGCGTGGTGGTCTACGAGCATTCCGGCGACGAGGTGCCCTACGGGGTCCTGACCGGCGACTCCCTGTTCGTCGGAGACGTGGGCAGGCCCGACCTGCTGGCCTCGGCCGGCGCCGGGTTCTCCGCCGAGACGCTGGCCCGGCAGCTGTACCGGTCGTTGCGGGAGAAGCTGCTGCGGCTGCCGGATGCGACCCGGGTCTTCCCGGCGCACGGGGCCGGCTCGGCGTGCGGCAAGCAGCTGTCCAGCGAGACGAGCTCGACCATCGGCGAGCAGCGGAGAACGAACTACGCGCTGCAGCCGATGACCGTGGAGGAGTTCGTCGCCGCCGTCACCGAGGGCCAGCCGGTGCGCCCGGAGTACTTCGCCTACGACGCCCGGCGCAACCGCGAGCTGCACCCGCTGCTGGACGAGCACGCGGCTCCGCCGCTGCTCGACCTGGACGAGGTACTGGCACGCCACGCCGCAGGCGCCGTGTTGCTCGATCCTCGGGAGCCTGCGGAGTTCGCCGCCGGTCACCTGCGCGGGGCGGTGAACATCGGGCTTCAGGGGCGGTTCGCCGAGTGGGCGGGCGATGTGCTCTCGCCGGATTGCGACGTCGTGCTGGTGGGCGAGCCCGACCTCGCGCCGGAGGCCACGGTCCGGCTGGCGCGGGTCGGATTCGACGTGGTGGTCGGGCAGCTGGCCGACCTGCCCGCGGTGCTCGCCGCCCGCCCGGACCTGGCCGAGGCCGGCTCGCGGCTCACGATCGAACAGCTCGCGGAGCTGCGCGGCCTGGAACCCGGCCTGCAGCTGATCGACGTCCGCAACCCGGGTGAGACCGCGTCGGGCATCCTGCCTGGCGCACGGGAGATCCCCCTGGCCACGTTCACCCGCTGGCTCGCAGGCCTGGAACAGGAGGACCCGGTCGTCGTCTACTGCGCGAGCGGCTACCGGTCGCAAGTGGCGGCCAGCCTGCTGCGCAGCACGGGATTCCAGGACGTCTCCGACCTGCTCGGTGGCTATGGCGCCTGGGCGGGCGCCGGGCTACCGGTAGCCCACGACGCGGCGGGTCTCGAGTCGGTCCCGATGCCGGAGGTCGGGCCGGCGGCGGCGAAGGCGCAGCTCGACGGCGGCGGCGTGCTGCTCGACGTTCGGGAGACCGTCGAGTGGGCGGCCGGGCACGCTCCCGGCGCGTCCGCGCTGCCGATGCGCCTGGTTCACGAGCGCCGCTCCGAGCTGCCGCGGGACCGCCGGATCCTGGTCATATGCCGGACCGGTGGGCGGTCGGCCGCTGTCACGGAGGCACTGCGCGGCTGGGGGTTCGACGCGGCCAACGTCGCCGGCGGGATGCGGGCGTGGGCTGCGGCCGGGCTCGGCGTCGTCACCGGCGACGGGGCGCGGGGCAGCGTGATCTAGGGAGGCGACGGTGGGCCGGAGAATCTCCCCCCTCAGGGCACCCGTCGCGGGCGCCCCCGCTCAACCGACGACGGTAGT
This sequence comes from Pseudonocardia sp. CNS-004, assembly GCA_001942185.1. GTDB lineage: Bacteria > Actinomycetota > Actinomycetes > Mycobacteriales > Pseudonocardiaceae > Pseudonocardia. The sequence continues at coordinate 24,854 of MKJV01000072.1, read as the reverse complement.
GCCGGATGGACGTAGACATGCCGCGCGGGTGGAGGCATTGCGTCCTCGCGCCGCCGCGACGTCTTGTCCCGTGCACCAGGCAGGAGGAGGATGCGCGCCTCCCGAGCGGCGACCGACCATCCGGGCGAGGAGGGACGGACATGGCACTGCAGATCGGCGACACAGCACCGGACTTCGAGGCCGAGACCACGGAAGGCACGCTGCGGTTCCATGACTGGATCGGTGATTCGTGGGCGGTGTTGTTCTCGCACCCGCGGGACTTCACCCCGGTCTGCACGACCGAGCTGGGCTACCTGGCCAAGATCAAGCCGGAGTTCGACCGGCGCGATGTGAAGATCATCGGGCTCTCGGTCGATCCGGTGGGCAACCACGCGAAGTGGGCCAGCGATATTGCCGAGACCCAGGGCCACGCGCCCAACTACCCGGTGATCGGCGACGCTGACTTCTCGGTCTCGAAGCTGTACGGGATGCTGCCGGCGGACACCTCTGGCGATCCGACCCGGCGCACCCCGGCTCAGAACCAGACCGTGCGCAACGTGTTCGTCGTCGGACCGGACAAGAAGGTCAAGCTCGTCCTGGTCTACCCGATGACCACCGGCCGCAACTTCGACGAGGTGCTCCGTGTGATCGACTCGTTGCAGCTGACCGCCAATCACCGGGTCGCGACACCGGTGAACTGGAAACAGGGCGAGGACGTCATCATTGCGGGATCCGTCTCCGACGACGATGCCAGAAAGATCTGGCCGCAGGGCTGGGCCGCCCCGCGCCCTTACATGCGCATCGTGCCCCAGCCGTGATCGCGCTGGTCGGTTGAGTGCACCTGGCCACCGCGTAGCGCCGGGGGCCCGGCACCCGAGTCCTTCCCGTATGAGCGCATCGATCCTCCCGCCCCGGGACGAGCACCTCACGACGGGCTGGGAGCCCGACGTGGCCGCCGAGGACACCCTGGTGCGGCAGGCCGTGCTCGTCCACGCCTCGTGGTCGACCACGGTCGCGGCCGCCGCGGGACGCCCCTGGCGCACCGGCCCGCGGTGGGCCGGCGGCCGGATCGGCGACCGCGGGGCGCTGACGAACCCGGTCGTCCTGATGCAGCCGCTCACCGAACCCGGCGAGGTCCTGGCCGAGGTCGACGACCTGTTCCCCCCGCACGTTCCCTTCGCGCTGATCAGCGCATGGCCCACGCCGGACCTGCGGCCGCACGGGCTCGGCCTGGTCGGGCATCCCCCGCTGATGGCGCGCCTGCCCGCCCCCGGGCCGGACGTGCCACGGCCGGGGATCGACGTGCGCGAGGTACGCGACGCGGACGGGCTGGCGGTGGCCGAGCGGGTGCTCGTCGAGGGCTTTCCGATGCCCGGCTTGGACCCGTTGACGCCGGGCGACCTGCTCGACCCGTCGCTCCTGCGACCGGACACGCGCGTCTGGGTCGCGTGGTCGGGTGGTGAGCCGGCCGCGGTGGCGGCCGCGCACCAGCACGCCGGTGTCACACTCGTCGAGTACGTCGCCACCCTGCCCGCGGCGCGCGGCCGCGGCGCCGGCGCCGCCGTGACCTGGGCGCGACCCTCTCCGACCCGGAGCGGCCCGCGGTGCTCATGGCCAGCGACGACGGCAGGCCGGTCTACGAGCGGCTGGGGTACGTCGCGGTGGAGCGGTGGACCGTCTGGCTCCGGCCGGAACAGGACGGTCAAATGGCGTGATCAGCCGACAAGATCCCCGGTGTGGGTGCGGGCGGGCCGCAGCGCCAGCAGCCCGGCGGCACCGAGGATCCCGCCTGCCGCGGAGATCATCATGACGGGCGTGTAGCTCCCCGCGGCCGTGCGCAGCCACGCGGCGCCCAGGGGCGCGAGCGCCTTGGTCACCGTGAGGATCGCGGCCATCAGCCCGGCCAGGGTGGCGTAGCCGGCGACGCCGTACCGGTCCGCGAGCAGCGCGGGGCGGGCGATCGTGCTGACCCCGAAGCCGAGCCCGACGGCCAGCACGCACCCGACCGCGGGCACCAGCCCCTGCCCCACCACGGGCAGCAGCGCCAGCCCGGCCGCCTGCAGGACGAAGACGACGGCGACCACGGCCGTGCCGTACCGGCGGGCGGCGACCGTCGTCACCACCCGCCCCGTCACCGACATGACGCCGAGCAGGCCCGCCACGTTCGCGGCGACGGTCGGGGCGTGGCCGAGCTCGCGCAGGTACGCGACCAGGTGCACGCCGATCACGAACACCCCGATCCCCTGGACGACGAAGACGCCGCTGATCAGCCAGTAGCCCGGGTCGCGCACAGCGCTCGCGGTGTTCTGCCGGGCCGCTCGCCGCTGCGGCACGAAGTCCCGTGGGCGGCGCACCAGCAGGTGCAGCGGCACGGTCAGGCCGCCGTAGACCACGGCGAGCACGACGAGAGCCTGCCGCCAGCCGTACTCCTCGACGAGGACGGCCGTGAGCGGCATGAAGATCGTCGAGGCGAAGCCGCCGACGATCGTGATCATCAGCATCGCCGTGCCCCGCCGGGGATCGCGGAACCAGGTGACCACGACGGCGAACGCCGCCTCGTACAGCACTCCCGCCGACGCCACCCCGAGCCCGAACGACACCGCGTACAACGCCGGCACGCTCGTCACCTGCGACCAGGCCAGCAGGAACAGCGTGGCGAGCACGGAGCAGCCGACCATCAGCGCGCGGCCGCCCCGCCGGTCCAGCCAGCGCCCGGCGGGCACCGCGGCGAGTGCCGTCGCCAGCAACGCCACGGTCTGGGCGCCGGTGACGGCGGTGCGGTCGACGCCCAGTGCCTCCTGCATCGGCACGAGCAGCACGGCGAACGCGTAGGTGAGGACCCCGTACCCCACCGTCGACGTGACCGCGAGCGCGGTGACCATCCACCAGCGATAGGTCGGAGCGCTCATGGCGACACCGTAGAAGGACGCTGCGGCGACGCCCGAGCCCTGCAAGCCCGCCACATGACGGGTCGGGATCAGCGGCGGACGACCGTGTGCTTGAACTCGTTGAGCTCAGGCCAACCCGTGAGCAGGTCCACGACCCGCTCCACGGCCTTGATCGACGGTGCCGGGTCGCTCCCGAGCGGGGCGCGGTCCATCAGCCGCACGAACACCGCCTCGGCACCCGCGATGAACGTCGGCACGCCCCACACCGTGTGCGAGGCGACGTGGCTCTCGTGCTCGTCGCGCACGGTGGCGAGCGCCGAGCCCGAGTCGACCCGCTCGAACACGGCCGCCGCGGGCGCGCCGTGCTCGGTGAGCACCTTCTCGACGACGGCCCGGTCCTCCAGGTGCAGGCCCTCGTCGTGCCGGGCCGCGAAGAGCGCGCGGTGGACGGCCGGGAAGAGGTCGGGGTGCTCGTCGCGCACCACGACCCCGACCTGGAGTGCGAGGATCCCGGAGTCGTCCTTCGGGTTGTCCCACACGCTCACCCCGCCCTCCTCGACGTGTGCCTGACCGAGGGAGAACGGCAGGAACCGCACATCCCAGTCGGCACCGGCCGCGAGGCCCGTGAGCAGGTGTTCGTGGGCATTCCGGGCGAACGGGCAGCGGTAGTCCCAGGTCACGGAGAATGAGGTCGCCATGCAGCGCTCAGCGCCCGCAGGGCCATCCCCTATTCCGGATTCCCACGCCGCACCGGGGGCTCGTGGGCCCGCACCGGCGGCAGCTGCTGCGGGGCCCGGCGCACCTGGACCCGGGAGAGCTGCCCGGTGCACCCCTGCGCGAGCCGGGACGTGCCGATGTCGGTGGTGACCGCGTTCGGGTTGCCGTGCACGCAGGTGGCGACCTCGGGTGCGCTCGGGTCGAACCACGCACCCGTCGAGAGCTGCACCACCCCGGGCGCGACGTCGGTGGAGGCACCAGCCCGGCCAGCACGCTGCCGACCCGGCTCTCCACCAGCACGACCTCGCCCGCCGCGAGCCCGCGCGCCGCGACGTCCGTGGGGTGCATCCGCACCGGCTCCCGGCCGCCGACCTTCGCCCCGGCGCTGCCGGCGCCGTGGTCGAGCTGGCTGTGCAGGCGGGTGGCCGGGTTGTTCGCCACCAGGAACAGCGGGAACGGCCCCGTGCCCGGCGGGTCGGCCAGGAACTCGGGTTCCAGCCAGCTGGGGTGGCCGGGGCAGTCCTCGTAGCCGAAGGACGCGATCGTGGGTGAGGAGATCTCGATCCGGCCGCTCGGGGTGGGCAGCGGGTGTGCCGCCGGGTCGGCGCGGAAGTCGGCGTAGAGGACGCGGTGGCGCGTGACGCCGGGCAGGCCGATCCGGCCCTTCGCCCAGAACCCCTCGAAGTCGAGCCCCGGGTCGTCGCCCCCAGAATCATCACTGCGGAGGGCTGCCCGCCAGCTCTCGTACAGGTGCTCGATCCACTCCCGCTCGTCGCGGCCCTCGTCGAACTCCTTCCGGGCGCCGAGCTCGTCCGCCAGTGCCCGGAAGATCGCGAAGTCGGACCGGGACTCGCCCCGGGGCTCGGTGACCCGCGGCATGGCGATCAGCTCGTCGCTCCCGCGGGCGCAGCCGAGGTCGTCGCGTTCCAGGGTGGTGGACACCGGGAGGACGATGTCGGCGTGGCGGGCCGTCGCGGTCCAGAACTGCTCGTGGACGATCACCGTCTCCGGCCGGGAGAACGCCCGCCGCAGCCGCGCCAGGTCCTGGTGGTGGTGGAACGGGTTGCCGCCCGCCCAGTAGACGAGCCGGATGTCGGGGTACCGCAGCCGGGCGCCGTCGAAGTCGAACTCCGCACCCGGGTGCAGCAGCATGTCGGCGATCCGCGCCACCGGGATGAAGTCCCGGACGCCGTTCTGGCCCCGCCGCAGCGTCGGCAGCGCGCCGTCGACGCGGGGGCCGCCGATCCCGCCCATCGACCCGTAGCCGTGCCCCACGCCGCCGCCCGGCATGCCGATCTGGCCGAGCACGCAGGCCAGTGCGATGCCCGCCCACAGCGGCTGCTCCCCGTACCGGGCCCGCTGCAGCGACCAGCTCAGCGTGATCATCGTGCGGTGCGCGGCCATCTGCTGCGCCAGCGCGACGATCCGCTCCTCGGCGACGCCGCAGATCCGCGACGCCCACGCGGCGTCGCGCACCACACCGTCGGTGTGCCCGGACAGGTAGGCCCACCACTCGTCGAACCCGGCGCAGTGGGTGCGGAGGAACTCCGCGTCGTGCAGGCCGCGGTGCACGAGCGTGTGGGCCAGCCCGAACATCAACGCGGTGTCGGTGCCCGGGACGGGGACGATCCACTCCGCGTCGAGGTCGCCGGCGAGGTCGTCGCGCAGCGGCGAGACCAGCACGAACTCCGCACCCCGCTCCCGCGCCCGACGCAGGTGCCCGGCCGTGGTGTGGCGCGCGATGCCGCCGTCGTTGACCTGCGCGTTCTTGGCCGGGATGCCCCCGAAACAGACGAACAGCTCGGTGTGCTCGGCCAGCACCGGCAGCGTGGTGGGCCGCATGATCGGGTCGTCGCTGCCCACGACGCGGCGCAGCAGCGGCCTGGCCGCGCCGAGGCTGTAGGTCTCGACCGAGCGCGTGTAGCCGCCCAGCACGTTCAGGAACCGGTGCACCTGGCTCTGGGCGTGGTGGAACCGGCCCGCGCTCCCCCAGCCGTAGGACCCGCCGAAGATCGACGCGTTGCCGAACGAGGTGCGGCACCGGTCGAGCTCACCGGCGGCCAGCGGGAGCGCCTGCTCCCACGGGACCGGCACGTACTCGTCGCGGCCCCGCCGCTCGTCCGGCCCGGCACCCTGCTCCAGGAAGCCGCGGCGCACGTGCGGCACCAGCACCCGGACCCGCTCGTCCAGCATCGCGGGGACGTTGCGCAGCAGCGTGGCGGCCGGGTCGGGGTCGGCCGGATCGGGCCGCACGTCGAGGCCGCCCGCCGTCTCGACGGCCTCGAAGACCCCCCAGTGGGACAGGTGCTGGTGCGAGTTCTGCGATGTCACGACGCGCCCCTCATCCCGTCGATCCTCCCATCTCGTGGGCGCGCTCACCTTCTCCGAACTCGCCGCCGCGGATCACTCAGTGGCCTAGCCAATAGGACACCTATACTCGGGTCGAACCCTGCTTGTTGGAGGTATCGACCCAGTGCCGACGACCCGTAGACGCGGCAGCGAGGCGTTGCGCCCGTTCATCCGCCCTCGGCTCTACGAGCAGCTCGTCGAGCGGCTGCTCGACCACATCCAGACCGAGGGCCTGCAGGTCGGCGACCGCCTTCCGCCCGAACGCGACCTCGCCACCCAGATGGCGGTCAGCCGGGCGTCGGTGAGCCAGGCACTCGTCGCGCTGGAGGTCCAGGGGGTGATCGACGTCCGGCACGGCGACGGAGCCGTCATCCTCGACATCCCACCCGAGAGGCAACTGCTCGCCGCGATCGGTGCCCGCCGCAACCGGCTCCGCGAGGTGATCGAGGCCCGGGAGGCGCTGGAGGTCAAGCTCGCCGCCCTCGCCGCGCAGCGGCGCACCGACTCCGACCTGGCCGCCATCGACAGCGCCCTCGACGCGATGGCGCAGGACGTCACGGCCGGCGGGCGCGGTGTGCTGGGCGACGAGCGCTTCCACGCCGCCGTCACGGCCGCGGCCCACTCCGGGCTGCTCGGCCGGATGATGGCCGAGATCTCCGAACTGATCCGCGAGAGTCGCATCGAGTCGCTCGCCCAGCCAGGACGGCCCGCCGAGTCGCTGGAGGCGCACAAGAAGGTGGCCGCGGCGATCCGCGACGGGGACCCCGAACGTGCCGGCGCGGCAATGGCCGAGCACATCGCGGCCGTGTCCGACGTCGGGCTGCTCCGCAACGGCTGAGCGGGCGACGATCACGGCAGGCCGGTGAGCTCCACCGGCACCTCGACCACCCGGCTGCGCAGGTACTCCCCCAACCCCTTGGCCTGCGGGTCGGGGCGGGTCGACGAGGCGACGCCCGCCCCCAGGATCCCGTGCACGACGACGTTCAGCGCCCGCAGGTTGGGAGGTGCCACACGTCGATCCGCAGGTCGGCGGCTTCGGGGCCGAGGAGCTCACGGACCTTGCCGGTGGTCAGGAAGCCGCGCAGCCATCTGTACTCGGCGTCGGTGCGCGTCCAGAGGCCGATGTTGGCGTCGCCGCCCTTGTCACCGGAGCGCGCGCCGCACACGGCGCCCAGCGGTGCCGTGGTCACCGGCCCGCCGGGGAGCGCGACGGCCGCCGGTTGCCGGCAGACCGGTACCTCTCCCACCTCCGGGTCGGGGATCACCCGGCGCTCGCCGTCGGAGAGCACGACCGTGTGCCGCACCGCCGAGCGCGCGACGGCGGCCGGGCGGAACACGCCGTACGCGGACTCGGCGGTGGGCGGCGTCGTGGTGTGGAAGCCTGCGTACCCGGCAAGCGCCAGTTCCATGGTGGCGTTCGAGAACGCCCGGCCGACCTTGCGCGGGTCCGGGTCCTTCACGGTGATCCGCAGGTGGGCGGTGGCCTGCTCGTTGGCCCGCGCGTCGGGGGTGTCGAAGCGCAGCAGCCGGACGTCGACCTCGGTGAACCGGTGCCGGCCGCCGAGCACGTCGAACAGCAGCGCCTCGGCGTGCGCGGCCTTCGCCTCGATGTCGAGCCCGGTGAGCACGAGCGTCATCGTGTTGCGGAAGCCGCCCGTGTCGTTCAGCGCGACCTTCAGCGTCGGCGGCGGCGGGCTGCCCCGCACGCCGGAGATCCGCACCCGGTGCTCGCCGTCGGGCGCCAGGTGGATCGTGTCGAAGTGGGTGGTGCAGTCCGGGCCGAGGTAGGCGGGCTCGGCGATCTCGTAGAGGAGCTGCGCGGTGACGGTGCCGACGGAGACGAGCCCGCCGGTGCCGGGTGCTTGGTGATCACCGACGACCCGTCGGCGGCCACCTCGGCGACCGGGAAGCCGGGATAGCGGCGGTCGGTGATCTCGTCGAGGAACGCGTAGTTGCCGCCGGTGGCCTGCGGACCGCACTCGATCACGTGCCCGGCCACCACCGCGCCGGCGAGCGCGTCCCAGTCGCCCTGCTCCCAGCCGTGCCACCAGGCCGCGGGACCGACGACGAGCGAGGCGTCGGTGACCCGCCCCGTCACCACGACGTCCGCGCCCGCGGACAGCGCCTCGGCGATCCCCCACGCGCCCAGGTAGGCGTTGGCGGAGACGGGCTCGCCCTCCACCGGCGGCGTGATCGCGCCCAGCGACCCGCGCAGGTCGTCCCCCTCGACGTGCGCGACCTCCACCTCCAGCCGGAGCCGTCCGGCCACCTCCCGGACGGCGGCCGCGAGCCCCGCCGGGTTGAGCCCGCCCGCGTTGGCGACGATCCGGATCCCCCGCTCCGTGCAGGTGGCGAGGACGGCTTCGACCTGGGTCAGGAACGTCTTCGCGTACCCCGCGGAAGGGTCTTTGGCCTGCGCCTTCGCGAGGATGAGCATGGTCAGCTCGGCGAGGTAGTCACCGGTGAGGACGTCGATCGGCCCGCCGTCGACCATCTCGCGGGCGGCCGCGATCCGGTCGCCGTAGAAGCCGGAGCAGTTGGCGATCCGGACGGCGCGGGCGCTCACGAGAACTGCCCGGACCGACGGCCGGCGCCCGCCCCACCGGCGAACGCCTGCCCGATCTCGGTCCACTCCCGTGCGGCCGGCCCGGTGATGGTCAGCGCGAGGTCGTCGCGGTGGCGCCGCTGCGTGATCAGCAGGGCGAAGTCCAGTGCCGGACCGGTGATCCGGTCGGCGGCACCGGTGGGCCCCCACGTCCAGACCGACCCGTCGGGCGCGGTGAGCGCGACGTGGACCGGGGCGTCGGGCACAACCCTGCCGTGCAGCGCGTAGCTGAACGCCCGCGCCCCGACCCCGATGTGCGCGACGTGGCGCAGGCGCGCGGTCGGCTCGCGCGCCACGCCGAGCGCGTCGGCCACGTCCTGCCCGTGCGCCCAGGTCTCCATGATCCGCGCCGTCAGCGCCGACGCCGCGCTCATCGTCGGCCCGAACCACGGCACCCGCACGCCCGGGTCGAGCCCGCGGAACGTCGCGACCAGCCGCTCCCGGGACCGGTCGAACCAGCCCAGCAGCTCCGCCCCGGACCGGCCCCGGTACCGGGCGGCGATCGTGTCCGGGTCGATGCGACCGCCGCGCTCCACCTCCGCCCGGAAGGCGTCGGGCTCGGTGGCGGACCGCAGCGCGGCGTCGTCGAAGTGGGCCAGGTGCGAGATCTGGTCGGCGATCGTCCAGCCCTCGGCCGGAGTGTCGCGGCGCCAGCCGGCCTCGTCGAGGTCCACGAGCATCCCGCGCAGCTGCGCCGACTCGGCGGCGAGGTCGGCGGCGAGATCCGCCATCGAGACCGGCACTACTCCTCCACCACCACGAGCACCTGCCCCGTGGCCACCTGGTCCCCGGGCGCGACCGCGATCTCCGTGACCACCCCGTCGACCGGCGCCGTGACGGTGTGTTCCATCTTCATCGCCTCCAGCACGACGAGCTCCCGGCCCGCACGGACCGCGTCGCCCACCGAGGCGAGCACCCGCACGACGCCACCGGGCATGGGCGCGAGCAACGACCCGGTGTGCGCGACGGCGTTCGGGTCGGCGAAGCGCGCCACCTCGGCCAGCGCGGTCGACCCGTCCGGCCCGTCGACGTAGGCCCACCCCTCGACGCGGTGCACGGCGTAGGCCCGGCGCACCCCGGCGACCTCCAGCTCCACCGTGCCGGGGGTGGCCCGCACGAGCGTGACGGGCAGCGGCTCGCCGCCCACGCTCACCTCCAGGCCCGATCGGCGGAAGGCGTAGCCGACGTCGAGCGGCTCACCGCCCAGGGTGTACGCCACGCGCTGCGGCATCCCGCCGACGTTGCGCCACCCCGACGGCATCTCGCCCAGCACCGGCGCCGAGGCCCGGTTCGCGGCCTGTGCGGCGAGCGCGGCCGCGGCGGCGTGGATCGGGCCGAGGGCCGGCCGGGCGCTGAGATCGTGCCTGCTCAGGTACCCGGTGTCGGTGCGCCCTGCGAGGAAGTCGGGCTCGCGCAGGATCGCGACGAGCAGGTCCCGGTTGGTGGTGACGCCGTGGATCTCGGCGCGCTGCAACGCCCCGGCGAGGCGCCGCGCCGCCTCGCCGCGGGTGCGGCCGTGTGCGATCACCTTGGCGAGCATGGGGTCGTAGTGGGTGGCGACGACCGAGCCGTCGGCCACGCCCGCGTCGACGCGCACGCCGGGCAGCTCCGGCACACGGAAGCGGTGCAGGGTGCCCGTGGCGGGTAGGAACCCGGCGGGCACGTCCTCGGCGTAGAGCCGCGCCTCGATCGCGTGGCCGGCCATCGACGCACCGGTGACCTCGGGCGGCAGCGGCTCCCCCTCCGCCACCCGCAGCTGCAGCGCCACCAGGTCGAGGCCCGTGACGAGCTCGGTGACCGGGTGCTCCACCTGCAGCCGGGTGTTGACCTCGAGGAAGAAGAAGCGGCCGTCGCGGTCGAGCACGAACTCGACCGTCCCGGCTCCGGTGTAGCCGATCGCCTTCCCCGCGGCCACGGCGGCGGCGCACAGCTCGGCGCGCAGCGCGTCGTCGACGGCGGGCGACGGGGACTCCTCGACGATCTTCTGGTGGCGCCGCTGGATCGAGCACTCGCGCTCGAACAGGTGCACGACCTCGCCGTGCGCGTCGCCGACGATCTGCACCTCGACGTGGCGCGGGTCCACGACGTAGCGCTCCAGGAACACCGTGCCGTCCCCGAACGCCGCCGTGGCCTCCCGCCGCGCACCCTCGACGGCCGCGGCGAGCGACCCCGGGTCGTGGACCACCCGCATCCCCCGCCCGCCACCGCCGAACGCGGCCTTGACCAGCAACGGGAACCCGATGGTGGCGGCGTCCTCGCTGCGGAGCCCGCCGGGCAGCACGGGCACGCCCGCCGTCTCCACGAGCGCTTGGCGCGGAGCTTCGAGCCCATCGACACGATCGTGTCCGGCGACGGCCCCACGAACGTCAGTCCCGCCTCGGCGCAGGCCCGGGCGAAACCGGCGTTCTCGGACAGGAAGCCGTAGCGGGGTGCACGGCGTCGGCGTCGCTTGCGCGCGCCGCCGCGACGAGGAGGTCGCCGCGGAGGTAGGTCTCGGCGGGCGCGGCCCCGGGCAGCCGCACCGCCTCGTCGGCCAGCCGGACGAACGGCGCCTCGGCGTCCGGGTCGGAGTGCACGGCCACGGTGGCGATGCCCATGGCCCGGGCGGTGCGGATGATCCGCGTGGCGATCTCGCCGCGGTTGGCCACGAGCAGCTTCTGGATCATGTTCACATCCGGAAGACGCCGAAGCCGCGGCGGCCCTCGACGCGGTTGGAGTGGACGGCCGAGAGCGACATGCCGAGCACGGTGCGGGTGTCGCGGGGGTCGACGATGCCGTCGTCGTAGAGCCGGGCGGTGACGAAGAAGGCGTCGGACTCGGCCTCGATCTGCGCCTCGATCGCCGCGGTCCGCCGCCGGTCGGCGTCCTCGTCGAACGGCGTGCCCCGGGCCGCCGCCGAGGCGCGGCCGACGATCGACATCACCCCGGCCAGCTGCGCCGCGCCCATCACCGCGAGCTTCGCCCCCGGCCAGGCGAAGATCAGCCGTGGGTCGAACGCCCGGCCCGACATCCCGTAGTTCCCGGCCCCGAACGAGGACGCCATGGTGATCGTCAGGTGCGGCACGGTGCTGTTCGTGACAACGTTGATCATCTTGGCACCGTCCTTGATGATCCCGCCCTGCTCGTACTCGGCGCCGACCATGTAGCCCGTGGTGTTCTGCAGGAACACGAGCGGGGTGTCGGTCTGGTTGGCGAGCAGGATGAACTCGGTGGCCTTCTTCGACTCCTCGCCGAACAGCACGCCCCGGTGGTTGGCCAGCACGCCCACCGGATAGCCGTGGACGCTCGCCCACCCCGTGACCAGCGAGGTGCCGTAGAGCGGCTTGTACTCGTCGAGGTCCGAGCCGTCGACGGTGCGGGCGAGCACCTCGCGGGGATCGAAGGGCACCTTCGGGTCGGGCGGGACGATCCCGAGGATCTCGTCGGGGTCGTAGCGGGGCGGCTGCGGGTCGGGCGCCGGGCGTGGTCCGAGCTTGCGCCAGTTGAACCGGGCCACGATCCGGCGGCCGAGCCGGATGGCGTCCCGCTCGTCCACGGCGAAGTGGTCCGAGAGGCCCGAGACGCGCGAGTGCATCTCCGCGCCACCGAGCGACTCGTCGTCGGACTCCTCGCCGGTGGCCATCTTCACCAGCGGTGGGCCGCCCAGGAACACCTTGGCCCGGCGGTCGACCAGCACCGCGTGGTCGCACATCCCCGGCATGTAGGCCCCACCCGCGGTGGAGTTGCCGAACACGATCGCGACGGTCGGGATGCCGAGCGAGGAGAGCGCGGTGAGCTCGTGGAAGATCCGCCCGGCGGGCACGAACAGGTCGGCCTGGGTGGGCAGGTCGGCGCCGCCGGACTCGACGAGGTTCACCACCGGCAACCGGTTGACGCGCGCGATCTCCAGCGCCCGCAGCGTCTTGCGCAGCGAGTACGGGTTCATCGTGCCGCCGCGCACCGTGGGGTCGTGGCCGATCACCACGCACTCCACCCCGGACACCACCCCGATCCCGGTGAGCACCGACGCGCCCACCGTGAACTCCGTGCCCCACGCCGCCAGCGCCGAGAGCTCGAGGAACGGGCTGTCCTGGTCGAGCAGCAGCTCGAGGCGCTCGCGGACGGGGAGCTTCCCCCGCTCGCGGTGGCGCTGCACGTTGCGCTCGCCGCCGCCGGCGATCACCTGCTCCAGCTGCGCGTCGAGGCGGGCGAGCAGGCCGAGCTGGGCCGCCCGGTTGCTCGCGTAGGCGTCGCCTGCGACGTCGAGGCGGGAGGTCAGGACGGTCACGGGCGTCCCCTCAGTAGGACCGCGGCAGGCCGAGGCTGTGCTGGGCCACGAAGTTGAGGATCATCTCCCGGTTCACCGGCGCGATCCGCAGCAGCCGCGCGAGGCCCCAGTAGGGCAGCAAACCGAACTCCGCCGACACCCCGTTGCCGCCGTGGGTCTGGATCGCGGCGTCGAGGGCGGCCATGGCCGCCTCCGCGGCGGCGTACTTGGCCATGTTCGACGCCTCGCCCGCCGGCAGCCCGGCATCGTGCAGCGCCGCGGCCCGGTGCGTCATCAGGGCCGCCAGCTCGGTCTCGATCTTCGCTTTGGCCAGCGCGTGGGCCACGCCCTGGTGGGCGCCGATGGGACGTCCCCACACCTCGCGCTCCCGGGCGTAGCGCGCCGCGCGGTCCAGCGCGTATCGGGCGACACCCACACCCAGCGCGGCGCCGGTGATCCGCTCCGGGTTGAGCCCGTGGAAGACCTGGCGGAAGCCCGCTCCCTCCTCGCCCACCAGCGCACCCGCCGGGAGCCGCACGTCGTCGACGTGCAGCGTGAACTGCTTCTCCGGCAGCATCAGGTCGACCGGGAGGTGCGTGGCGGTCAGCCCCGGCGCACCGGTGGGCACCACGAACAGCGACAACCGCGCCGCCCCGCTCTCGTCACGTCCGGTGCGCGCCACGAGCAGTACCGCGTCGGCGTTGTCGACGCCGGTGATGTAGTACTTCTCCCCGGAGAGCACCCACTCGTCGCCCACCCGGCGGGCGGTGGTGGCGAGGCGGTGGGTGTTGGAGCCCGCGTCCGGCTCCGTGATGGCGAAGACCATCTTGGTGCGACCGCTCGCGAGACCCGGCAGCCACTCCTTGCGCTGCTCCTCGGAGCCGTACTCGCAGATCACCTCCGCCGAGATCGCCGCGCTCACCACCAGGAGCAGCAACGGCGCACCCTTCGCCGCGATCTCCTCGCACACGATGGTCAGCTCGGCGAGCCCGCCGCCGCCCCGCCGTACTCCTCGGGCACGTTGACCCCGATGAACCCGGTGTCGCCCAGCGCCTGCCACAGCTCCGCGCACTCGCGGCCCGCGCGGGCGTGCTGCACGTAGTAGTCGCCGCCGTACGGCGCGGCGATCTCGCCGACCGCCGCCCGCAGGTCCCGGTGCTCGTCGCTCTCGGCGGCACCCACACTGACGTCCACGCTGACCCCTCAGTGACCGATCGTCCACCTCGGGGCACGGTACCGTGCGATCGGCCCCGGGATCGGCGCTGTCAGTCGATCCCGAGCAGGCGCGCGAGGTTGCCGCCGCAGACGAGCTGCCGGGCGTCCTCGGAGCCGGCGGCGCGCTCCATCTTCTCGAACTCGAAGGTGTAGTCGACGAACGGCGAGTCGGTGCCCCAGACCACCTTCTCCGGGCCGAGCTCCTTGATCGACAGCGCAACCTCGAAGATCGGGACGCGGGCGGTCTCGAGGTACAGGTTCGGCGTCTCGCCCGCGATCTCCACGGCCTGGTCGTGGGACCAGAACGTGCCGCTGTGCGCCATCAGGAACGGCACCTCCGGGTAGGCGCGGCAGACCCGGGCGAACTCCGGTGGTGCGTTGTACAGGTCGGAGGCGCGTGGCAGATCACGACCAGTCCGCGTTCCCGGACGGCGTCGAGCACCGGGCCGACGAGCCCGAGGTCCGACAGGTGGTAGCCGTGGATGGTCGGGTGCAGCTTGAGGCCGCGGTAGCCCTTGTCGGCCCGCCGGTGGATCTCGGCGACGGCCTCGTCGCGCTGCCACGGGTTCACCGCGAGGAACGGGACGATGCGGTCGGGGTCGGCGGCCCGGGCGGCGTCCACGTCGTCGTTGTCGAACACGCCCTCCACGAACGGGAACGCGCAGGCCCGGTCCACGCCGGCAGCCTGCATCCGGGCCAGCAGCTCCTCGCCGGTCTGGCTCGCGCCGTGGCGCACGCCGATGTGGTTGTGGGCGTCGAGGGTGAGCGGCATCGATGGATTCCTCTCGTCGTCGTGGGGTCAACGGGTCGCGCGGCGGCGCAGGACGCCGAGGGCGAGTGCGAGCAGGATGAGGGCACCGTTCAGCCCGTAGCGCCATGGCGCGCCGAGCCCCAGCAGCACCAACCCGTTGGCGAGCAGGGTGACGAACACGGCGCCGAGCACCGTCCACAGGACGCTGATGCGCCCGCGCGGCGAGGCGGTGGCGCCAGGTAGACCGCGGTGAACGCGTCGAGCAGGAACGGCTGTGCCGAACCGGGGACGGCCAGGCCGGTCCGCGCCGTCAGCATCAGGCCGCCCACGCCCGCCAGCAGGCCGCACAGGACGAACCCGGACGCGAACGTCGCACGGACCGGTGTGCCCGCCAGCACCGCGGCCCTGGCACCGGCGTTCACCAGCTCGATCCGCCGGCCCCACGTCGTCCGGGTGGTCGCGAACCAGGTCACGACGACCACGACGACGGCGGCGATCAGCAGCAGCCGGATCGGGCCCCACGAGTCGCTGCCGAAGACGAGCACCGGCCGCACGAGGTCGATCGGCGCGGTGAACAGCTGCTGCGGTGTGCCGTTGTCGGAGACGACGAGACCGATGGCGGTCAGCAGCAGGTTGAGCCCGAGCGTCGCGACGATGGCCGGGACCCCGAGGTAACCGGACAGCACGCCGGCCGCGACGCCGACGGTGAGCCCCACGGCCAGTGCGATCAGCACGGCCGCCGGGGTGCCGAGCCCGTCGAGGAGCGCACGGGCGGCGAGGTAGCCCGCGAGATCGGCCGTGGCCGCGATCGACAGGTCGAGACCCTTCATCGACATGAGCACGGAGAGCCCCACGGCGAGGACGACGAGGACGGTGGCGTCCACGGCGACGGCCGCGAGGTTGCGCGGGTCGACGAACAGGGGCCGCGCGACCGCGATCCCGACCACCACCACGATCATCCCGAGCAGCGTCGAGTACGACCGCAGGGTGTCCAGGCGGGCCGAGGGCCTGCCCGGGGCTCCGGTGGAGCCGCCCTCCGGACGGGTCAGCGTCGGAGCGTTCATCAGAAGATCACCACCTGTCCGAGCGCCCGCTTCCGGGCGACCGCCACGAGCACCGCCAGCAGCAGCACCACGCCCTGCACCCCGCCGAGCCACTCGTCGGACAGGCCGTTGGCGATGAGCCCGGCACCGGTGGCCGTGACGAAGAGGGAGCCGGCCGCCGCGGTGGCCGGGTCGAAGAGGAAGGTCCGGGTCAGCGCCGAGCCGAGGAACGCCGCCGCCAGCGCGGTGACCAGCAGCTCCAGCGACACGTCCCGGGCCGTCGCGCCGCTGGAGTAGGACGCGAGGAGCACGCCCGCGAGCCCGCTGAGGGCCCCGGACAGCACCAGTGCGGTCACGGTGCCCCACCCCGTGCGCACACCACGCAGCCGGGTGGTGCGCTCGTCGTCGCCGATGGCGCGCAGCCGCAGACCGACCGAGGTGTACCGCCAGCCGAGCGCGACGACGGCGATGACGAGCACGGCCGTGAGGACGATCGCGGGCACCGGCCCGACGAAGCCCTGGCCGAGCAGCAGGAACGAGCGGGTCTCCGCGGGCACCGCGAGCCCGCCGTTGATGCCCAGCGCGATGCCCACGAGGAGGAAGAGCATCCCCAGCGTCGCGACGAACGACGGCACCCTCAGCAGCACGGTGACGCCCCCGTTGACCGCACCGATCACGGCGCCCGCGGCGATCCCGGCGACGAGCACCAGCGGCGTGGGCACGCCCGCCACGACGAGCACCGCCGACAGCGTCGCGGTGAGCTGGGCGACCGCGCCGATGGAGAGGTCGAACGCGCCGGAACCGAGCGCGACGGCGAGCGCGGTGGCCAGCAGCATCGGGGTGCCCGCCTGCCGCAGCACGTCCCAGAAACCCGAGGAGAGCAGGAAGCCGGGCGAGCCCGCGACGAGCGCCGCCACCACCGCGAGCATCGCCACGGCGACACCGGCCTGCCGCAGCCATGCCGGGCGGCGCGCCGGTGGTGGTGGCGCGTCCGCACTGCCATCGGAGGTGCTGTGGGCGGCGCTGTCTTCGGTCGTGCCCGCCCCCGCGGCACGCGCGGTGAGCCCTTCCTCGTCGACCTCGCCCCGGCCGATCTCCTCGACGACCACGCCGTCGCGCACGACGAGGATCCGGTCGCAGAGCCCGATGAGCTCCTCGAAGTCCGAGGACACCACCAGCACCGCCGCCCCGCCCGCCGCGAGCTCGCCGAGGTGGCGGTAGATCTCCGCCTTGGCCGCCACGTCGACACCGGCGGTGGGCTCGTCGACGAGGTAGAGCTGCCCGCCACGGGCGAGCCAGCGCCCGACGACGACCTTCTGCTGGTTGCCGCCGGACAGCGTCGCGACGTCCTGCGCCGGCGAGCGCGGCACGATGCCGAGCCGCTCGACGAGGTCCTCGGCCGTGCGCCGCTCCTGCTGCCGGGAGAGCACGCCGCCGCGGGCGTGGGCCTCGAGGCTGGACGCGGTGAGGTTGGTGGCGACCGACAGCCCGGGGAACAGGGCCTCGGTCCGGCGCTCCTCGGGCACGAGCGCGATCCCGTGCCGGACGGCGGCGCGCGGACCGGACGGGGACACCGCGGCGCCGGCGAGGCGCACCTCGCCGCCGGCCCGGCGGTCACCGAACAGCGCGAGGAGCGTCTCGCTCGCGCCGGAGCCGACGAGCCCTGCCAGGCCGACGATCTCCCCCGCCCGCACCGACAGGTCCATGTCGCGGACCAGCTCACCGGAGCGCAGGTGCCGGACCTCGAGCACCGGCTCGCCCGGGCTGTGCGGCACGTCCGGGAAGAGCGCCTCGAGGTCGCGGCCGACCATCGCGGAGATGATGTCCTGCGTCGACAGGCCCGCGGCCGGGGCGACGCTGGTGCGCCTGCCGTCGCGCAGCACGGTGACCCGGTCGGCCAGCGAGGTGATCTCGTGCAGCCGGTGGGAGATGTAGAGGACCGCGACCCCGTCGGTGCGGGCGGCGCGGATGAGGTCGAAGACCGATGCCGACTCGGCGGCCCCGAGTGCCGCGGTGGGCTCGTCGAGGACGAGGACGCGCGGCTCGGCGGCCAGCGCCGCGGCGATCGACACCTGCACGCGCTGCGTCGGTGTGAGGTCACCGACGACGTCGTCGGGACCGCAGTCCGCCCCCACCCGCTCCAGCACCTGCCGGGCCCGCCGGTTCATCCCGGCGCGGTCGAGGACGACCCCGGCGTGGACCCGCTCGCGCCCGAGGAACATGTTGTCGGCCACCGTCAGGCGTGGGGCCAACGGCTGGTCCTGGTACACGATCTCCAGCCCGAGCCGGCGCGCGTCCTCGGGGCCCGCCAGGTCCACCCGGCTGCCCGCGACCTCGACGTGGCCCGCAGCCAGGGGGTTCACCCCCATCAGCGCCTTCACGAGCGTCGACTTGCCCGCGCCGTTCTGGCCGACCAGCGCGTGCACCTCACCGGCGCGCAGTTCGAGGTCGACGCCGTGCAGGACGGTCGTCGGGCCGAACCTGACGACGGCTCCGCGGACGGCCGCGACCACCGCGGCCTCGCCGGTGGGCTCCGGATCGAGGACCTCACTCATGCCGTCACCCCTCACCGCGCGGCGACACCGGCTGCATGACCACCACGTCCTGCGACTGCGGCCACTGCCGGACGATCTCGTCCCGGTCGAGCTTCATCTGCTCCCAGATGCCGGGCCCGTAGCGCCGCTCGGCGGCGGCGATCCCGTTGTGCCGGGTCGCGATCCAGGCGGTGGTGAAGACGTTCGGGGCCACGGCCTTCCCCTCGCGCGCGTCGAGCGCGGCCTGCGCGGCGAGCTGCCCGATGAGCTGGGCGTTCTGCACGACGGTGGCGACGAACGGGCTGCCCAGCGCGTACAGCATCGGGAACGTGGCCCGGTCGCCGTCGATCGAGGCGACGGCGATCTCCGGGCGGTTCGCCTGCTGGATCGCCTGGACCGCACCCGAGGTCATCTGGTCGTAGGCGCCCCACACCCCGGCGATCGAGCCCGGGTCGGGGTTCGAGGTGAGGATCGCCTGCATCTGCGACTGCACCCGGGCGGGGCTGTGGTCGGAGGGCTGCAGGTGCAGGGTCACACCGGGGTAGTCCTCGACCATGGCCTGGAGCACCCGCAGCCGCGTCTCCAGCAGCGGCGCGCCCGGCACCCAGAACGCGTACAGGTCGCCGCGGTAGCCCATCGCGTCCAGCAGCGACCGGCTCATCATCTCGGCCATCAGCGACTCGTCGCCGCCGACGTCGGTGACCGCGCCGGCCACCGTCGACCCGACGCCAGCGGTGACGACCACGACGCCCTTCTCCCGCGCCTGCGCCACCACCGGCCCGAGCTGCGCCGGGTCGCCGAGCTCGATGACAAGCACGTTGACGCCGGAGTTCACGAGCGTCTGGATGTTGTTGATGTGCCGCGTGGCGTCGCCGCCCGCGTTCGTGGTGGTCACGGTGCCGCCCGCGGCCCGGAACGCCTCCTCGGCGCCGCTGATGATGTCGCGGTTGTAGTCGTTGGCGATCTCGCGGGCGGCGATCCCGACCGTGAGCGGCCCCTGCAGGAAGGGAACCCGGTCGGCGTCGGCCGCCGGCGCCGCGCCGGGTGTCGCGCCGTCCGTGGCATCGGTGACCGGCCCGTTCAGGGAGCACGCGGAGACGAGCACGACGCGAGGAAGCCGGCGAGGAGTACGAGGATCCGGCGCGCTCCCCCGGTCGCAGGTGGGTGGTTCACGGTGTGGTCCTTCTCGGATCGGGGTGGCTCGGATCGGGGTGGACGGGTTCCGGCCGCGGGCCCTCGACGAGGGCCTGCGCGGTCGGGGTGTCGGTGACGACGGCGTTCGCCAGCCCGCCGGACAGGGCCGCCCGCAACGCCGCCACGCGTTCGGGCCCGGCGGCGGCAGCGACCCGCAGCGGCCGCGAGCGGATGACCTCGAGCTCGACGGAGAGGGTGCGCTCGGCGAGATCACCGCCGACCGGCCGTCCGGACGCGTCGAAGAACCGGCCCACGGCGTCGCCGACGGCGCCCTGCCGCTGCAGCAGCCGCAGGTTCGGCTCGTCGAGGTAGCCGTTCGCGTACAGCGGCGTCGTCTCGGTCACGTGGCCGACGCCGAACATGCAGATGTCGGCGCGGGCCGCGGTGTCCAGGGCCGTGCCGATGCCGCGATCGGCGCGCAGGCCGGCGACCGTGGCGGGGTTGTCGACGTACAGCGGGCCGGAGACGAGGATCTCCCGGGCCCCGAGCGCGTCGGCGACCGCGGCGACGGTGCGCATCGGGTTCTCCCGGGCGGGGTCGCTCGGGGCGGCGCCGGCGAGCTGCACCACGGTGACGTCGAGGACGTCACCGGCAGCCCGCCGCGCCGTGCGCAGGACCTCCGCCGTGCGTGCGATCCACTCGGCGGGGTTCGAGCTCCAGCCCAGCCCGACGATGGCTCCGGGCTCGAGCCTGCGGGCCAGCACGTCGGCGCAGCCTGGCCGAGGTCGACGTTGCCCGCGGCGTCGGTGTCGGCCGGGTCGACGACGACGGCCTCCTCGAGCCCGTACGCGGACTCGAGCGCGAGCTCGATCTCCACCTGCCGGGTGATCCCGGAGACGATCTCGATCCGGACGATCCCGGACGCGCGGGCCTGCGCGACGAGGCGGCCGGCGGTGGCCCGGCTCACCCCCAGGTGGCGCGCGATCTCCAGCTGCGTCTTGCCCTCCGCGTAGTACATGACCGCGGCCCGGACCAGCAGGCGATGTCGATCGACGTTCGGCAGCGACATCCACTCCTCCTTGAGCATATGCTCACGTGCTGCGCATATGTCTCAGCGAAGGTATGTCGCGGTCTTCCGCGGCGTCAAATCGCCGGCAGGGTCACCGGGCCAGCCCGGCTTGAGAAGTACACCGCGGTGGTGGTGACGACGATCGTGTGCTTCCCGGGTGTGACCCCGCCCGCTGCCCCGAGCTTCGCCGATCAAGGGCACAGGGCGGTCTAACGATCTTCGATCGCCACCATCCGCCCTTGGTCACCAACGTCGGGCCAGGTCAGGGCACAGTTTCGGTTGGATCACCGCGACGAGCCGCGCATCCCGGCGGACGCCTGCAGTCGTCACTCGCAGCCGGATCGCCGGGGGGTGAGGTCCATCGGAGCATCGGAACGTTCCGAAACGCGGCCGCCTGTGGCGGTCCCGTCGGTGTCACCAGGCGAGGACACCCTTCGCAACGGACACGAGGCCACCCGCGATCGCGAGGGACAGCACGACCACCCGCCCGGCCCGCTCACCGAGCAGCCGGCGACCCACCGCCCGAGCAGCGTGCCCACCAGCACCGCGACGACGCAGCCGACGACGAGCCCGGCGGGCAGGTGCGCGTCGCGCTTCACGGCGAACGACAACGCGTTCGTGACGATGCCGACGACCTGCACCGTGGGCACGAACCCGGCACTCGGGAGGCCGGCGCTCGCGCCGTAGACGGCGAGCGCCGGACCGCCGACACCGGCGGTGACGTTGCTGAACCCGGACGCGAAGCCGGCCACGAGGCTCCCCGACGGGCGGGCGAGGGCCCGGAAGCGGCATCCGGCAGCCACCAGCGCGGCCGCCCCGGCGGCGAGCCCACCCACGACCACCATCAGCACGGGGTCGGGCAGCGCTCTGGCGAGCACCGCCCCCGGCACGATCGCCACCACCGCACCCGCGCTCAGCAGCACCGCCGCGCGCACCTCGACGGCCCGCCACGTGACCGCCAGCACGAGCGAGGACGTGACCAGCGACAGCAGGTTCGCCAGCGCGACACCCTCGTACGGGCCCAGCACCAGCACGAGCAGCGGGCCGGACACCAGCGCGAACCCCAGCCCGGTGCTGCGCTGCAGGACCGCCCCGACCACGACGGCACCGACGGCGGCACCGAGGACGAGGACCGGCTCCACGGCCGCCGGCTCAGCCGGCGACGGCGTCGTCGACCACCCGGACGAGGCGCTGCAGTGCCGGCACGGCGACCTCCTCGAGGTCCTCGGCGAGCCGGGGGCTGCCGACGACCGAGGCCCACACGGCCCGCCCCGCGAGGAACCCGGACGCCCCCGCCGCGCAGGCCAGCCGCACGGCGTCGGGGAAGCGGTCGGCCGGCACCCCGGAGGAGAGCACGACCCAGGCGCCGTCGACGAGGTCGTCGAGGCGGCGGCATCCGTCGAGGACCTCGGCGTCGCTGCCGGCGCCGTGGGTCGGGACCTCGGACTTGTACACGTCGGCGCCCAGGCTACCGAGCTCGCCGGCCGCCGCCAGGATGCCGGCATCGGCGTCGAACGCCCCGCCCGCGAGCGCGCCCGCGACACCGGCTCGATGATGCTGACGAGGTCGCGCCGCCGGCAGCGCTCGACGAAGTCGCGCACCATCGCCACGCGACGGTCGACGTCGCCGTCGGGCCGCCAGACGACGAGCAGCTTCAGCGCCTGGGCCCCCTGCGCGGCGAGCGCGTCGAGGTCGAGCGCATCGTCGAACACGGCGTCGCGGACGAACTCGCCCTCCCCCGCGACGAAGTGGTCGACCGCGGCGATGCGCGCGCACGAGGCGTGGGCGGCACCGGCCGCGACGACCGCGTCCCACCCGAACTGCGGATCGATCAGCACGGCGGAGGCGTGCGGCGTGAGCGCGCGGGCGGCCGCCACCTTGAAGGCGGTGACGTCCGCGTCGGGCACGGCGGCTCCGGTGCGCTCGGCGATCATCGCGCGCAGCGCCTCCCGCTGGTCGATCGCCAGCATGGCGAGCCCGCCGGACGGGCGAGCGAGGCGCTTCAGGGCGGGGTGACCGGTCACGGCGGCTTCTCCAGCAGGGGTCGACCAGATTTGACGGATGTGCGAAATCTACCATCCGTTGCGCGGGCGGCACCACGGTTAACATCGACGCGTGAGCGACACGACGGAGCCGCGGGCCGGGGCGCTGCGCTACGACGGCGCCCCGCGGCGCCGCGACGCGATCCTGGAACGGCTGCGGGCGAGCGGGCACGTGTCGGTCTCCGAGGTGAGCCAGAGCCTCGGGGTGTCGGAGATGACCGTGCGCCGCGACCTGCACCGCCTGGCCGTCACCGGCGACGTGACCATCGTGCACGGCGGAGCGAGCCTCCCGGCGGGCCCGCCCGGCCGGCCGGTCTTCGGCGCGAGGGCGCTGGTGAACGCCGAGGCCAAGCGGCGCATCGGCGCGGCGGCCGCGGCGATGGTCGCGGCCGACGACACGGTCGGCGTCGACGCCGGCACCACGGCCCTCGAGGTGGCGCACGCACTCCCGGAGGAGTTCGCGGGCTGCGTGGTCACGCACTCCGTGCCAGTCCTCGCCGCACTGCTCCCGCGCAGCGCGATCCGGGTGATCGCGATCGGCGGCGAGATGTCGCACGACAACCAGGCCCTCATCGGACCGAGCGCCGCCCACTTCGTGCACGACCTGCGCCTGCGCGTGTTCGTGCTGGGCGTGAGCAGCATCGACGCGCGCGGCGTGTACGTCCGCTCCGAGCTGGAGCTCAGCGTCAAGCGTGCGTTGCTCGACGTCGCCGAGGACGTCGTGCTGGTCTGCGACGCCACCAAGGAGGGCGGCCCCGGCACGGTGCGCGTGTGCGACCTGGACCGCATCGACACCGTGGTGACCGACGGCCCGCTCAGCGACGGGCTCACCCGGCGCCTGCACGAGGCCGGCACCCGGGTCGTCGTCGCGCGCTGACCGGGCGCCGCCCACCCCGTCCGCTCCCTTGACACGTCCCACTCGGCCACGCACACTGCATGCAATGTTCGCTTCCGCACAAACGTCGACCCCGGTGTCGCTGCCGGCGTCCCCCGTCGCCGCGGTCCGGCTCCGCGTCTTCCGCAGCCCGGTCGTCGACGGGGTCGCGATGTCCTTCGCGCCGATGGGCCACCGGGCGATGGCCGTCGTCGAGGTGGAGCTCGCCGACGGCAGCCGCGGCCTCGGCGAGACGTGGGTGAACTACCCGGCGTGGGCGTGGCGCGAGCGCGCCGCCACCGTCGCGGAAGGCCTCGCTCCCCTGCTCGTGGGCCGCACCCTGGCCGCACCCGCCGAGGCGCACACCCTCCTCGGGGCCGCCCTGCGCCCGCTCGGCCGGCAGTGGGGCGCGCCCGGCCCGGTGCACCAGGCCATCAGCGGCGCCGACACGGCGCTGTGGGACATGGCCGCCCGGCACGCGGGCGTGCCGCTCTCCGCGCTGCTCGGTGGCCCGGACCGCCCGGCCGAGCTGCCCGTCTACGCCTCCAGCCTCGGCCCGCACGACGTCGCGGCCACCGCGGAGCGCTGCGCGGCCGCGGGTCACACCGCGGTGAAGGTGAAGCTCGGTTTCGGGCCCGACCGCGACCTGGAGAACCTGCGCACGGCCCGCCGCGTGCTCGGTGACGGGGTCCGTCTCTACGGCGACGCCAACCAGGCGTGGACGCTCGACGAGGCGCTCGCCATCGCCCCCGCGCTGCGCGACGCGGGCCTCGAGTGGCTGGAGGAGCCGCTCGCCGGGGACCACCCCGGCGAGCTGGCCCAGCTGCGCCGCCGCGGCGGGCTGCCGCTCGCCACCGGCGAGAACCTGTACGGCGCCGCCGCCTTCGCGCCCTACCTCGAACAGGGGTCGGTGGACATCGTGCAGCCCGACCTGTCGAAGGTCGGCGGCCCCACCGAGTACCTGCGGGTGGCCGCGCTCGCCGCGGACGGCGGCACCACCGTCAACCCGCACCTCTACAACGGCGCGGTCGCCACGGCGGCCACGCTGCAGGTGGCCGCCGCCGTGCCGGCCACCACCGCCGTCGAGTGGGACGTGCGCGCCAACCGGCTCCGCGAGGCCGTCGACCACCTGCTCACCGACCACGGGACCGTCCGCGTCCCCGACCGCCCCGGACTCGGCGTCGACCTCGGCCTCGACGCCCTCTCCGACCTGGAGGAGATCCTGTGAGTGCCCCTACCGACGCCCTCGCCGACGCCCCCGTCGACACCCTCGTCAGCGAGGTGCTCGCCGACCCGACCGGCGTCCGCGTGCAGGGCAGCGGGCGGGCGACGGCCGCGCGCGCCCGCTCGTCGCCCCGGTCGACGGGCGGCCATGGGCGAGATCGCCGTCGGTGGCGCGCAGGCCGCC
>MKJV01000071.1 GCA_001942185.1 Pseudonocardia sp. CNS-004 | reverse complement strand
GGCCGAGCGCGTCGAGCAGGTCGTCGAGCCGCCCGCGCAGCAGGAGCAGCACGAACGGGTCGTCGTCGAGCAGCCAGGCCGCCTGGTAGCACAGCCCGGCGGCGTGCTGGCACGGGTCGCCGATGTCGGGGCAGTCGCAGTCGGACTCCAGGTCGCCGATCGTCGGGAGCAGCGCGACGTCCGCGGCGTCGGCCGACCGCACGAGCGAGCGCGGCACCTCGCGGTCGAGCAGGGCCGCGAGGTGGCCCGCCTCGGCACGCACCTGATGCAGGAAGCGGTCCCATTCCGCGTCGGTCGGCTCGGCGAGGTACACGACGACCTCGAAGATCCCGTCCGGGTCCTCCACGGTGGCGGCGATCCGGCCGGGCGACACGGTGATCGGCCCGATCCGCCCGCTCCCGGCGAACCGCCTCCCGGCGCGCAGCAGGGTGGCGTCGAGGGCGGCGTCCTCCATCGCCGCCACGAACGCGCGCGCCCACCAGGACCGGCCGCGCCTGCCCGGGCGCGGCGGGAAGGCGGGGAACCCCCGTGCGGCGGTCATCGGTCACCTCGCAGTTCGACGAGCTCGGCCAGTTCGGTGTCGGTGAGCTCGGTGAGCGCTCCGTCGCCGCCCGCGAGCACGCTGTCGGCCAGAGCGCGCTTGGAGTCGAGCAGCGCGGCGATCCGGTCCTCCACGGTGCCCTCGCTGATCAGCCGGTGCACCTGCACCGGGCGGGTCTGCCCGATCCGGTACGCGCGGTCGGTGGCCTGCTCCTCGACCGCGGGGTTCCACCAGCGGTCGAAGTGCACGACGTGGTCGGCGCGGGTGAGGTTGAGGCCCGTGCCCGCCGCGCGCAGCGACAACAGGAACACCGCCGCCCCGCCGCGCTGGAACCGGTCCACCATCGCCTCCCGCTCGGGCACGGGGGTGCCGCCGTGCAGGAACTGGACGGGCGTGCCGCGCGCCCGCAGGTGGCGCTCCAGCAGCCTGCCCATCGCCACGTACTGGGTGAAGACGAGCGCCGCGCCGTCCTCGGAGAGGATCGTGTCCAGGAGCTCGTCGAGCAGCTCCAGCTTCCCGGACCGGCCCGGGAGCACCGGGTCGGGTTCCTTCGCGTAGAGCGCCGGGTGGTCGCAGATCTGCTTGAGCGCGGTGAGGAGCGCGAGCACGAGCCCGCGTCGCGCCATGCCGTCGGCGCGGGCGATGCGGTCCATCGTCTCGGCCACCACCGCCTCGTACAGCCCGGCCTGCTCGCGGGTGAGGCCGACGGGGCGGTCGGTCTCGGTCTTGGCGGGCAGCTCCGGTGCGATGCCCGGGTCGGACTTGCGGCGGCGCAGCAGGAACGGGGCGATCAACCGGGCGAACCGGTCGGCGATCCGCGGGTCGGCGCGCTCGGCGATCGGGTCGGCCCACCGCGCCCGGAACCCGGCGAGGGTGCCCAGCAGGCCCGGGGTGGTCCAGTCGAGGATCGACCAGAGCTCCACCAGGTCGTTCTCCACCGGCGTGCCGGTGAGGGCCACGCGGGCGGCCGACGGGATGCGGCGCAGCGCGAGCGCGGTGCCCGAGGCCGGGTTCTTCACGTGCTGCGCCTCGTCGGCGACGACGAGACCCCACCGGTGCCCGGCGAGGGTGTCGGCATCCAGGCGCATCGTGGCGTACGTGGTGAGCACGAACCCCGCGTGGTCGGGCAGTGCGCGGCCGCTGCGTGGTAGCGGTCCACGGGCACGCCCGGCGCGAACCGGGTGATCTCCCGCTCCCAGTTGCCGAGCAGCGACGCAGGGCAGACCACGAGCGTCGGGCCGGTGCCGATCGCGTGGCGGTGCAGGTGCAGCGCGATCACCGTGATCGTCTTGCCCAGGCCCATGTCGTCGGCGAGGCAGGCGCCCAGGCCGAGCGAGGTCATCCGGTCCAGCCAGGCCAGACCGCGCAGCTGGTAGTCCCGCAGGACGGCGGCGAGCCCGTCCGGCGGCGGGACCGGGGCGGGCGGCGCCGCGATCCGCTCGCGCAGCGTCGCCAACCACCCCGTGGTGACGACCGGGACGGAGCCCCCGCGGTCGTCCACCTGGCCGGTGAGCGCCGCCCCCAGCGCCGTGACCGGGCTGACCGGGCCCAGCGTGCGGTCGGTCGCGCGTGCCCGGGTGGCCGGGTCGACGAGCACCCACTCGTCGCGCAGCCGCACCACGGGCCGGTGGCTCGCCGCGAGCTCGGCCATCTCCGCGCCGGTGAGCGGGTCGCCGCGCAGCGCGACCTCCCAGTCGAGGTGCAGCGGCTCCGCGCCGGCGGTGAAGGTCCCGGGGCCGCTCCCGCGGCCGGCGACGACCCGTGCCGAGACCTCGGGTCGCAGATCCCGCGGCCAGTGCACCGCGATGCCCGCGGCGGCGAGCCGGGCCGCCCCGTCGCCGAGCAGGTCGGTGACGTCCCCGTCGTCCAGGTCGAGCACGTCCGGCACGGCGTGCCCGAGCAGCTGCCGCAGCGGCTCCCAGAACTGCGCCGCGCGGCGCACGGCGAGCAGCGCGTCGAGCCGGGCGCGCGGCCCGAACCCGACGGCCGCGCCGCTCCACACCGCGGCGAGTTCGCCCACCCGGGTGGGGTCGTCCAGCGCGTGCAGCTGCACGACGGCGCGGAACCGGGTGGCGTCCGGGTCGGCCTCGACCCGCAGCGACAGCCGAACCCCCGCATCCACGCCCGCGGCGACCTCGTCGGCCCAGTCCCGCAGGTGTGCCGCGGCCTGCGGCCCGGTCGCGGCGTACAGCGGGGTGCCGGCGACGTCCGGGGCGTCCTCGGTGCGGGGCAGCACGTCGGCCACCGCATCGAGGAACGCCCGTAGGAGCGGCGCCGCGGCGGGCAGGTCGAGGGACGGCCCATCCGGTTGCGCGACAGCGCGGGCAGTGGGCGGCATCGCCGCGGCGAGTGCGTGCAGCCGGTCGGCGTCGCCGGGCTCGAGCGGCCCGACCCGCCACGCGTCGAACCCCTCCGGGCTGACTCCGGGCAGGATCCGTCCCCGGGCCACGAGGTGCACGGCGAAACGGGCCGCGGCAGCCCAGAACGCCGGCGCCCTCTCGTCGTGACCACCATCCGCGGACGTCGGACTCGCCGGGGAGGAGCAGGCGAGTCCGACGTCTCGACCCGCTGAACCGGGCGTTTCGGCCCGGCCGGCCCGGGCGCCGATTCGGAGCAGCCGCGGCAGCGCCTCCGCGATGGGTGCCCGCCGTACCGGGGTGGTCTTCGTGGTGTCGCCGGGCGGGGGCACGAGGTCGGCCGCGCCGGGTGTGCCCAGACCGGCCAGCAGGTCTCCGGTCAGCAGGAGCCGACCCGCGCGTGGCGGGTCGGCAGGGGTGAAGACGGCCAGCTCGCCGCTGCGGTCGGCCGGGTCGACGGGTCGCGCCGCGGTCATGGAACTCCTGGGGTGCTGGGGGTGTGCGGTCCGCCGAGATGGCACGCAAGGTGGTGCGATCCTCCAGGATCAGCGCTCACCGCCGTCTCGGCCGTGCCGTGCCGCGGCGGTGGCGAGGTGGCGGGCGAGGTGGTCCCCGGTGAACGAGCCCGGCGCCCGCACGAGTTCCCGCGGCGGGCCCTCGAACACCACGGACCTCCCGCGTCGCCGCCGTCCGGGCCCAGGTCGATCACCCAGTCGGCGTGGGCGATCACATCGAGGTTGTGCTCGACGACGATCACCGAGCTGCCGCCGTCGACGAGCCGGTCGAGCAGGCCGAGCAGGTGCCCGCAGTCGGACATGTGCAGGCCGGTGGTGGGTTCGTCGAGCACGTAGACGTTGCCCTGCTCGTGCAACCGGCCCGCGAGCTTGAGCCGCTGGCACTCGCCGCCCGACAGCGTGGAGAGCGGCTGGCCGAGCGTCAGGTAGCCGAGGCCGACGTCGACGACGGCCTGCAACCGGCGGCGGATGTCGCGCGCGGTGAAGAACTCGCACGCCTGGGCCGCGGTCATGTCCAGCGCGTCGGAGATCGACCGGCCGTCGACGGTGAGCGCGAGCACCTCGTCGGTGTAGCGGCGGCCGTGGCAGTCGGTGCAGGTGGAGCGCACGCCATCGAG
Organism: Pseudonocardia sp. CNS-004; assembly: GCA_001942185.1. Taxonomy (GTDB): domain Bacteria; phylum Actinomycetota; class Actinomycetes; order Mycobacteriales; family Pseudonocardiaceae; genus Pseudonocardia. Next base: position 125,882 of record MKJV01000071.1, on the reverse strand, counting down.
GAACGCGAGATCGGTGTACAGGACGCCGAGCCCGTTGCACGTGGGGCAGGCGCCGTCGGAGTTGAAGCTGAACAGGCCCGGCTTCACCCCGGTGGCCTTGGCGTACAGCTTGCGGATCGGGTCCATCACCCCGGTCCAGGTGGCCGGCGTGGAGCGGATCGACGTGGCCACGGCGCTCTGGTCCACCACGATCGCCCCGGGGTGTTGCGGCACCAGCACCTCGCGCACGAGCGTGCTCTTGCCCGACCCGGCCACGCCGGTGAGGGCCACCAGGACACCGAGCGGGACGTCCAGGTCGAACCCGCGCAGGTTGTTCGCCGTGGCGTCGGTGAGGTGCAGGTGGCCGGTGGGCGTGCGGGGCTCCTCCCGCAGCGTGAGCGGCCGGTGCAGGAACTCGCCGGTGAGCGTGCCGGACGTGGCGAGCCCGGCGACGTCGCCCTCGTAGACGATGCGGCCGCCGTCGGTGCCGGCCCGCGGGCCCAGCTCCACGACGTGGTCGGCCGCGGTGATGACGTCGCTGTCGTGCTCGACGACCAGCACCGTGTTGCCCTTGTCGCGGAGCCGGTGCATCAGGTCGTTCATCCGTCCGACGTCACGCGGGTGCAGCCCGATCGTCGGCTCGTCGAAGACGTACATGACGTCCACCAGCGACGATCCGAGGTGGCGCACCATCTTGATCCGCTGGGACTCGCCGCCGGACAGCGTGGAGGTCTCCCTGTCGAGGGTGAGGTAGCCCAGCCCCATGTCGATCAGCGCTCCGACCCGCGTCGTGGCCTCGTGCACGAGCGGTGCGACGTCGGGGTCGGAGAGCGTGGGCAGCAGCGCGTGCACGGAGTGCAGGTCCATCGCCGTGACCTCGGGCAGGGTGTGGCCCCCGACGGTGGCGGCGCGCGCGGCCTCGTTCAACCGCATGCCGCCGCAGTCGGGGCAGCGCACCGACGTGGTGTAGCGGGCCACGGTCTCGCGCTTGCGCTCCGAGCTGCCGGACTCGGCGTCGGCCCGGATGAACAGGCGGTTGAACTTGGCCTCGACACCCTCGAGGTCCATCTTCAGGGGTTTGCTGCCGAGGCTGGAGAGCGTGACCTTCTCGTCGGCACCCCACAGCAGCAGCTGCCACTCGTCGTCGGTGTAGTCGCGCAGCGGCTTGTCGTCGCAGTGCTTGTCGTTGTCGAACTTCCCGGACTGGGCGTAGACGTGCCAGTACCAGCTGTCGACGGCAAAGTCCCGGTGCAGGATCGCGCCCTCGTTCAGCGATCTGTTCGTGTCGAAGAACGCGCCGTGGTCGAGCTGCACCTTCCGCCCGATGCCCTTGCAGGCCGGGCACATGCCCTGCGGCTCGTTGAACGAGAACGCGTAGCCGTACCCGACGTGCGGGGTGCTGCGGCGCGACCACAGCAGCCGCAGGAACGCGTTGATGTCGGTGACCGTGCCGAGCGTCGACCGGGAACCGCCGCCGAGGCGCCTCTGGTCCACGACGATCGCCGTCGACAGCCCTTCGATCAGGTCGGCGTCGGGCTGGCCGAGCTTGGGCAGGAATCCGCGGACGAACGCCGAGAACGTCTCGTTGAGCTGGCGCTGCGCCTCCGCGGCGATCGTGTCGAACACCAGGGAGGACTTGCCGGACCCGGAGACGCCGACGAACGCGGTGATCCGCCGTTTCGGGACCCGCACGGACACGTCGCGCAGGTTGTTCTCACGCGCGCCGGTGACGGAGAGGTACTCGGTGGGGAGGGCGGTCATGCAGTCCTTCCTACGAGGGAAAGCGGACAGTTCCTGGCAGCTGGTCTCACGCGCTGTCGATGCGGAAGACCCCGCACCGGCCGGCGACCGCCTCGAACGCCTCGGGTGTGACGGCCTCCACCACGCCGGCGTCCGCCATGATCTTCGCGCCGTCGGCGATCCGCACCGGCCACAGCCGCAGCACCGGCAGCGCCTCCTGCGCGTCCAGCTCGACGAGCCGCACCTGCTCGGTGCGCCGGCCCGTGGCCAGCGTGGCCCGCCCGCGTGCTGCCCGGACGTTGCGCGCCCAGTCGGCGCCGGGGAAGCCCTCCAGCAGGTACCGCTGCCCCTCGTGCTCCAGCACCGACAGCGGCGTGCTGCGCGGTTTGCCGCTCTTGCGGCCGGGCACGGTGAGCACCGGCAGGTCCTTCATGCCGAGGCCGGTGCGCCGCAGCGCGAGGAAGACCTTGTTCATCGGCTTCAGCCAGCGGGGCGGGGTGGGGTTCTTCGTGGTCAACGGCTCATCTCCCGGTATCGGTTGACGGACAGCGGCGCGAAGACCGCGATGATGACGAGTGGCCAGACGACGGCCATCAGGACGGGGTGCTGGGCGACCCAGGACCCGCCGCCCCAGCTGGGGTTGCCGAACAGCTCCCGCGCGGCGGCTGCAGTGGACGAGATCGGGTTCCACTCCGCGATCGCCGACACCACCGGCGGCATCGTCATCGGTGCGACGAACAACCCGGACAGGAACGCGAACGGCCATTCGAAGACCTGCACGGCGGTGACCGCACCCGCGGTACGCACGAGCAGGCCCAGGTAGATGCCCACCCACAGCATTGCGAGGCGCAGCAGCAGGAGCAGACCGACCGCCGCGGCGAACCCGCCAGGCCGCCGGTGGCACGCCACCCGACGGCCAGCGCGACCAGCAACAGCACGACGAGCGCGATCGCCGAGGTGAGCAGGTCGGCGACCGCCCGGCCGACCAGCACCGCCCCGGGTGCCATCGGCATGGAGCGGAACCGGTCGGTGATGCCGCGCTGGGCGTCGGTGACGACGGCGACCATCGTCGTCGACAGCCCGAACATCATCGTGAGCGTGAACAGCCCGGGCAGCAGCGACTGGCGGTAGTCGCCCCCTCCCGGTACGGCCATCATCCCGCCCAGCAGGAAGGCGAACATCAGGACCATCAGGATCGGGAAGCCGAGCGCGTTCGCCAGCTCCACCGGCTTCGCACGCAGGTGGGTGAGGTAGCGGCCGGTCAGCACGGCGCTGTCGGACACCACCCACGGCAGGCGCCGCGCCCCGGTCGCGATCCCGGTCATGCGGCCACCTCCGCCCCGGTCAGCTGCAGGAACACCTCGTCGAGCGTGGGGCGGCGCACCGTGAGGTCCTCCGCGTCGATGCCCTCGTGCCGCAGCCCGTGCACCACCGCGGTGAGCGCCTCCATGCGCTCGCGCACCGGGGCAGCCACCCGCCGGGTCGCCTCGTCGACCTCGGCTCCGGTGCCGGCCACCCGTGCCACGAGCGCAGCGGCCCGTGGCAGGTCGGCCGCGTGCCGGACCACGAGGTCGATCCGGTCCCCACCGATCCGCGACCGCAGCTCGTCCGGAGTGCCCTCGGCGACCACGTGGCCACCCGCGTTCCCGGACGCGGCGAGCACCGAGATCCGGTCGGCCAGCTGGTCGGCCTCGTCGAGGTACTGGGTGGTGAGCAGCACCGTGGTGCCACCGGCCACCAGTGCCCGCACCGCGTCCCACACCTCGGCGCGACCGCGCGGGTCCAGCCCGGTGGTCGGCTCGTCGAGGAACAGCACGGCGGGCGCGAGGATCATGCTCACGGCCAGGTCGAGCCGCCTGCGCATGCCCCCGGAGTACGCGCCGACCGGGCGGCGGCCGGTGTCGGCGAGGCCGAACCGGGCCAGCAGCTCGTCGGCCCGCCGGTGGGCGTCGGCGCGCGAGAGGTGGAAGAGCCTGCCGAACATCACGAGGTTGCGGCGGCCGTCGAGGATCTCGTCGACGGCCGCGTACTGGCCCACCAACCCGATCCGCCGCCGTACGTCCGGGGCCTGGGTGGCCACGTCGAACCCGTCGATCGCGGCGTGCCCGCCGTCGGCGCGCAGCAGGGTGGTGAGGATGCGGACGGCGGTGGTCTTGCCGGCCCCGTTCGGGCCGAGCAGCCCGTGCACCGTGCCCGGTGGCACGGACAGGTCGAACCCGCCGAGTGCGGGCGTCTCGGATCCGGGGTAGCGCTTGCGGAGCGCCTCGGCGCTCACAGCGGCAACCATGTTCCTCCAGATACTCAAGTTTGAACCCTCGGCCGTCGAGGATGCCCGACGAGGAAGGGGCTATGCAAACTTGAATCGCCCGGAACCGGACGTGCGTTACACGTCCCGCGGCGGGTACGGCGGGAACCTCAGCGACTCCCAGCTCCCGGGTTCGCCCGGCGACCGCGGCTCGCCCGCCATCGGGTACGCGCCGGCCTCGAGACGTTCGAGGAGACCGCGCGTCCACTCGGCACCGCCTGCGGCCTGGTGCTCCCAGAGCCCGAACAGCTCCCGCACGTGCGGTGGCTCCACCAGTGCGTCGATCTGCGCGCGCGCCTTGTCCCGCTGCGCCTCGAGCGCCTCCAGCCGCTGCCGCAGCAGCGCGATCGCCTCCTCGCGGGGGAGCGAGGGCAGCATGGCCAGCGCCGCACCGAGGAAGTCGGGCCGCGGCTGCGGGCGGCGCAGCGCCTCGCGCAGCAGCTTCATGTACTCGGCCTCACCGCGCTCGGTGATCTCGTACTCGGTGCGGCCCGCGATCTCGTTGAAGTCGCGCAGCAGCCCGCGCTCGGTGAGCGCGTGCAACGCGTGGTAGATCGATCCCCACTTCACGTTCGCCCACTCGTCGGCGCCCCAGGACAGCAGGTCGTTGCCGATCCGGTAGCGTGGGCACGCCCGTACCCACGCACGATCCCCAGTACCAGCAAGCGCGTCGCCGACATCGCTTCGAAGCCTAAGGCACCCGATCGGTTGTACGGCCGCAACGTGCCGCGCCACCGCACGTCTGACCAGGTGGAGCGGTGCGGGGGAGCGCCGCCGGTGATCGGGGGAGTGACATGGTCAGGACGAGGGCAGGTGCGGCTGCAGCCGTCGCAGGTGTCGTGATCGGTGCGGCGGCGTGCGCGGCGCCGGTGCCGCGCGCACCGCAGTCACCGGCCTCCCCGTCGATGTCCGCGAGCGCGGCGACACCGGTCGCCGCCGCGACCCGCCCGATCGAGCCGGCCGAGCAGCCGGACGCGGCGGACCTCCCGCGGTGTACGACCGGTGAGCTCGCCGTGTCCCTCGGGGAGGGGGGCGCGCGGCCGGGTCGGTGTACCGGCCGCTGATCTTCACCAACACCGGCTCCCGCACCTGCGAGCTGCGCGGCTTCCCCGGCGTCTCCTACGTCGCCGGTGACGACGGCCACCAGGTCGGCCCGGCTGCGGCCATGTCCGGGGAGCGCGGCGGCCAGGTGCCCATCGCGCCGGGAGGCACCGCACAGGCGCAGCTCCAGCTCGCGAACGTCCAGAACTACGAGACCGACGCCTGCCACCCCGTGCCGGTCCGCGGGCTACGCGTGTACCCGCCGGGGGACACGGCGGCGCTGTTCGTCCCGGTGGAGGGGACCGGGTGCAGCGCCACCCCTCCGGGCAACCAGCTGTCGATCCGGACGATCACGCAGTAGCGCGCGCGAGCGCTCCGAAGAACTCGATCGTGCGGTCCCGCTCCTGCGGCGGGCCGACCGGGCAGATCTGCAGCTCCGTCGCGCCCGCCCTCACGGCCGGCACCACGTGCTCGGCGACAGCGCGGGGGACAGGACGTCTGCGTATTCCTCGACGTGCTGCCCCGGGCGGTGCCAGCGCCTCCCTGGACGTGCTCGTCAGCGCCCTCGCCTGTCCGTGCGGCCGGCTCGGCGCGCCGGCCAACCGCCGCCCCGCTTTCGCGACCGTCAGATGGTGGGGTGCTGGTCACGGACCGGGCTGAGCGACTCCAGCAGCGACGCGATGTGCAGGATCGTCGACTCGGAGTGCCAGTTGGCTGCCAGCTGCACACCGATCGGCATGCCGTCGCTGCTCGTGCCGAACCGCATGGACAGGGCCGGCAGGCCGGTCAGGTTGAACGGGATGGTCGCCGTCAGGATGTGGGCGGCGGCCATTGTCCGACCGTTGATGGTGAACCGGGTGAGCCCGTGTTCGTGGGCGGGGATGGGCAGGACCGGGAGCAGGAGGGCGTCGTACTTCTGGAAGTACTCGGTGAATGCGTCCCTGAGACGTTCGATGCCCTGTTCGGCCAGGACGTAGTCCTCCACGGACGTGTCGGGGCCGGCGAGCATGGACGTGGAGACCTTGGCCATCTGGTCCTCGTGACCGGAGGTGACGTCCCGGAATGCCGGCCGCACCTCCATGACGTGCTGCCGGTAGAAGAGGTCGAGAGGGTTGTCCCGCTCGAGCGCCGGAATGTTCACGGATTCGACCTGAATCCCAGCGCCTGCAGCGCTTCGGCGGCCGAATGCACGGTGGCGGCGACCTCCGGGTCGATCGGGCCGAGTCCGGAGTCGACCAACCAGCCGACGCGGACGGGCCGGTCCGGCGACGCACCGAAACCCGCGTCGAACTCGCGCGGAACGGTGGCGAAGCCGTCGGCGCGTCGGGGCCGGAGAGCACCGAGTACGCCAGTGCGAGGTCGCGGATGGTGCGGGCCATCGGGCCGACATGCCAGTCACGGCGCGGTACCCGCGGCCAGACCCCGGTCATCGGGATACGCCCATGGGTCGGCTTGAGGGCGACGATGCCGGTGTGAGCTGCCGGTCCGCGCACCGAGATGGCCAGGTCGCTTCCGAGCCCGAGTGGTGACATACCGGCCGCGATCGCCGCAGATTCCCCGCCACTGGAGCCGCCGGGCGTGCGGTCGAGGTTCCAGGGGTTGTTCGTCCTGCCCGTCAGGAGGTTGTCGGACTCGGTCGAGTACGAGAACTCCGGGAGGTTGGTCTTCGCCAGGAGGATCGCACCAGCGCGCTTCATCCGTGTCACGCTGGTGGCGTCCGTGTCCGGGATGCGGCCCTCGAAGATCGGGGAACCGCGCTGGGTCAGCACCCCGGCGGTGTCGAACGAGTCCTTCACCGTGAACGGCACGCCGTGCAACGGCCCGACCTGCACGCCCGCCGCGAGCGCCTCATCCGCCGCCTTCGCGGCGTCCAGAGCGCTGCCGGCGACCGTGACGATGGCGTTGACCTTCGGATCGGTGGCTGCGATGCGATCGAGGTGCGCCTGCGCCACCTCGACGGACGACACCTTCCTGTTGCGGATCAATTCAGCGAGTTCGCTCGCGTCGGAGCGGATGAGGTCGGTGGTCATGAGGCCTTCTCTCTTAGACCGGTCTACTCCACCGGTCGACGATTGATGCCGCCTGGGGCAGGCTGCCGCAAGGGAGGGGGATCGTCAGACGTGCAGGACCTGGCGCGTGACCGTCATGGCACGGTCGAGATGGTCCGGGCTGCGATGGATCTTCGCCATGATGCTCGCTCCGAGCCACAGGTCGTAGAGAGCCTCGGCTGTCGCGCGGGGGCTGTCATCGACAGACACGGACCCGTCCGCAATGCCGCCGGTGATCATCTGCTCCAGTCGGTCGACGATCGCCGTGGTGCCGGCTTTCGTCGTCGCTCTCATCACCTCGGAGAGGTCGGCGATCTCCGCACCGAGTTTGACGACCAGACATCCGCCCTGGCAGTCGTCCGCGACTTGGGTGTCGTAGACACCCCGCCAGTACCTCATCAGGTGCTTCGCAGAACTCTTGCCCTTGTCGGCAACGATGCCGTCCAGGGCTGCGAGGTACTCGTCGAAGTAGCTCTTCATCATCGCCTCGCCGAAGGCGTCCTTGGAGTCGAAGTAGTGGTAGAACGACCCCTTCGGAACACCGGCCTCGGCGAGGATCTCATTGATGCCGACCGCGGCGTACCCCTTGGCGGCCACGATCCGCCGCGCGGCGTCCAGGAGGTTCTGGCGCGTTTCCACCTTGGCGGCTGGCATGACGGGACCCTAGCAACGGATTAGACCGGTCGTCTAGCAGGTGAGGCGCGGCCACCGGCACCCTCGGTCGGGACCACCGGCCGCCTGCCCGGACGTGCTCGTCAGTGCCCTTACCTGACCGCGCTACGGTGACCCGGTGGTGATCACCCGGGACCTGCGCCTCAACGACGGGCGCGACCTGCGGATCCACGACACCGGCGACGGTGACACCACACTCGTCTGGCACCACGGCACACCGCAGACCGGTGCGCTGTACGAGCCGCTGCTCGGGCTGGCGCGGGAACGCGGCGTGCGTCTGGTGTCCTACGCCCGGCCCGGCTACGGCGGGTCCACCCCGCTACCCGGCCGGTCCGTCGGCTCGGCGGCCGCGACGTGGTCCACCTGGCCGACGTGCTGTGCCTCGACCGGTTCGCCGTGATGGGGTCCTCCAGCGGGGGCTCGCACGCCCTCGCGTGCGCCGCGCTGCTGCCCGGCCGCGTGACCGGGGTGGCCTGCTTCGCCGCGATCGCCCCCTTCACCGGCGCCGACAGCTGGTTCGCGGGCATGGCGGACGACAGCGCCCTGCGCGCCGCCCTCGCCGGGCGCGCGGCCCGGATGCGGCACGCCGAGCAGAGCGAGTTCGACCCCGCCGTCTTCACCGCCACCGACGTCGCGGCGCTCGCGGGGGCATGGGAGGCGATGGGCGCCGACGCGGGTGCGCCGAACTGGCGGGCCCCGACGGGCAGGTGGACGACGACGTCGCGCTCGTCAGCCCGTGGGGCGCCGACCTCGCCGTGGTGGAGGTACCCGTGCTGCTCGTACAGGGCGAGCAGGACCGGATCGCGCCCCGCTCGCACGCCGAACAGCTCGCCCGCGGGCTGCCCCAGTCGGAACTGTGGTTCCGCCCGGACGACGGGCACATCTCCGTGCTCGACGCCTGCGCTGACGCCGTGGACTGGCTGGTGCGGGTGGCTCCTGAGGCTCAGGCCGACACCGGCTCGCCCTCCGCGTCGAGCGACAGCGGCAGCTCCCACATCGGGAACAGGACGTCGACGTCGAGGAACGACGTGTAGCCGATGATGAGGCCATCCTTGATGTCGATCACCTGCAGCGCCCAGGCGTAGTAGCCGCCGCCCTCCGGACGGGGCCGCCACTGCGCGAACGCGGGCATGCCGTTGGCCGACAGCGCCCGCATCTTCGAGCCACGGCACGGCGCGCCCGGCCCGATCCACCACTTGCTGATTTCCTCGGGCCCCTGCAGCCAGATGTCGTACGGCGGCATGTTGAGGATGGCATCTTCGTGCAGCAGCGTGACCAGGGCACCGACGTCGTAGCGCTCGAACGCCTCGGCGTAGCGGGTGAGCAGCTCCTGGTGGTCGGCGTCGAGCTCGCTCACGCCGCCTCCGCCGGGCCCGGGCTGCGCGAGCTCCTGCTCGGCGAGCGTGGCGCGGGCCCGCTGCAACGCGCTGTTGACCGACGCGACGGTGGTGCCGAGCAGCTCGGCCACCTCCGACGCCTTCCACTGCAGCACCTCGCGCAGGATCAGCACCGCCCGCTGGCGGGCCGGCAGGTGCTGCAGCGCGGCCACGAACGCCAGCCGCACCGACTCCTTCGCCACGGCGAGCTCGGCGGGGTCGGACGCGGTGGGCAGCACCCGGGCGTCGGGGATCGGCTCGAGCCAGGAGATCTCCGGCTTCGGGGTGGGCCGCGGTCCGTCGGCCGATGCCGCCTCGCCGAAGTCCATCGGGGTTGCGCGGCGCTGCCGACCGTCGAGCATCGTCAGGCAGACGTTCGTGGCGATCTTGTAGAGCCACGAGCGCACCGAGGACCGGCCCTCGAACTTGTCGTAGGAGCGCCACGCCCGCACCATCGTGTCCTGCACGGCGTCCTCGGCGTCGGCGGACGAGCCGAGCATGCGGTAGCAGTAGGCGGTGAGCTCGACGCGGTGCTGCTCCCAGGTGCCGGGAGGCGCGTCAGCGGCGACGGTCATCGGTTCCCCTCTCTCGTGCGCGAGGAAGCCTAGAACGGGTCACCGACAATTCCGAGCGCCGTGCGCCGAGCTGGCGAGAACCGCGCGGTCACGCCACCGCCGACCGCCGCACCTGCCGGTCACGACCGGCGAGCACGCCCGCCGTGCCCTGCACGGCGAGCAGCGCCACCAGCAGCAGCAGCGGCACCGTCCAGCCGCCGGACAGGTCGCGCAGCGCGCCCATCACGAACGGGCCCGCGGCCGCGAGCACGTAGCCCGCGCTCTGCGCCATGCCCGACAGCTGGGCCGCGTGGGCCGCGTCCGGTGCCCGCACGGCGACGAGCGTGAGGGCGAGGCCCAGCGCCGCGCTCTGCGCGAAGCCCAGGGGGATCACCGCCGCGAGCTCGAAGCCGACGGGCGCGAGCAGCCCCAGCAGCCCGATCGCGGCGATGGCCGTGATGGCGACGGCGACGGCCCGCTGCCGGCGCCAGCGGGTGGCGAGCACCGGGGCGAGCGTGGCCCCCGCGATGCCGGCCACGGTGGAGAGCGACAGCAGCCAGCCCGCCACCACCGGGTCGTAGCCCCGCTCGACGAGCAGCGCGGGCAGCCAGGCGGTGATCGCGAAGTAGCCCAGCGACTGCAGGCCCATGTAGATGGTGACCTGCCAGGCCAGCGGGTCGCGCCAGAGCCCGCCCACGCGCCGCCCGGCCGTACGGGCAGGCCGCTCGGCCCGGCGCACGTGCGGAAGCCAGCACAGCAGCGCCAGCACCGCGAACAACCCCCACGAGGCCAGCGCGCCGGGCCAGCCGAGCCCTGCGGCGTGCGCGATCGGCATCGTGACGCCCGCCGCGAGCGCCCCGCCCGTCGCGATGGCCATCGTGTAGAGGCCGGTCATCAGCCCCGTGCGGTGTGCGAAGTCGCGCTTGATCAGGCTGGGCAGCAGTACGTTGCCGACGGCGATGGCCGAGCCGAGCAGCACCGTGCCGGCGAACAACGCGACCAGGGAGCCGCTGGAGCGCACGAGGAACCCGATGATGAGCAGCACGAGCGCCGCCAGCAACGCGCGTTCGATGCCGAGCCTGCGCGCCAGCGGCGGGGCCACCGGGGCGACCAGGCCGAAGCACAGCACCGGCAGGGCGGTGAGGATGCCTGCCGCGGTGGCCGAGAGCCCTTCCGCCGCCTGGATCTCCGACAGCAGCGGCGCCACCCCGACGACGGCGGGCCGCAGGTTCGCCGCGACCAGCACGATCGCCAACCCGATCCACCACGTCGACGCGGGGGCGAGCCGCGCGGATCCGGTGGCCGGTGCCTCGACGCTCACGCCGGGTCCCCGGCGTCGCCGCGGGCCATGATCGCGCGCGCGGCATCGAGGTAGCGGGAGGCCGCGGCCCGCGCAGCGTCCGGGTCGCCCGCCACGATCGCGTCGGCCAGCTCCTCGTGGCCGGGGAAGGCCGCCGGGTCGTCGTCGTGCTCGTCGATCTCGCTGACGGTGCGCTGCAGCGCCTCGGTGAGCCCGGCGTACAGGTCGATCAGCACCGGGTTGCCGGTGGCCGCGACCACGGCACGGTGGAAGGCGACGTCGGCGGCCGCGAACCTCGCGCGGTCCGGCTGCTCGCACGCGGCGCGACGGGCGGCGAGCGCCACGCGGATCGCGGCGATGTCGGACTCCGTGCGGTGCAGTGCGGCGGCCGCCGCGGCGTCGCGCTCCAGGCTGGTGCGCACGGCCAGCACGTGCTCGGCCGTGGTGCGCTGCGCCCGGCGCAGCAACGCGGCGCCGAGATCGCTCGAGGCGCGCACGTAGGTGCCGTCGCCCCGGCGCGGCTCGAGCACGCCCGCGTGTTCCAAGGCCCGCACGGCCTCGCGCACCGTGTTGCGGCCCACGCCCAGCGCCGCCACGAGCTCCGGCTCCGGCGGGATCTTCGCCCCGACGGGCCACTCCCCGGACGCGATGAGCGCCTCGAACTGGGCCACGACCTCGTCGCACAACCGGCCTGGCCGCACCGCTGTCAACCCCACTCAAACAACCTAACATCCCATGTTTGGCTGCCACGTAGCGTCACGCCGTGGCCATCATCCATCGAGCGCAGATCACCCCGACCAAGGCCGAGCTGATCGCAGGCTGGCTCCCGTCGCGCACGTGGGCGGCCGGCGCTGCGGCCCCGTTCGAACTGCTGGGCGCGTTCCGGTTCGACGACCCGCTGGGAGAGGTGGGCATCGAGACTCACCTGGTCCGGGCCGGGAACGGCGACGTCCTCCAGGTCCCGCTGACCTACCGCGCGGCCCCGCTCGAGGCGCCGAGCGCCACCTCGTCGGCACCATGGAGCACACCCACCTCGGGCGCCGCTGGGTCTACGACGGCTGCGGCGACCCGGTGTACGCCGCGGCGGTGGCCACCGCGATCCGCACCGGCGGCAGCGAGGCCGAGGAATGGGTGGAGTCCGACGGTGCGCCGGTCCGCCGCGAACCGACCGCCCGCGTGTCCGGCTCCGGCAGCACGGCTGCGCCCGTGCCCGCCGCCGGGTCCGTCGGCCCGGTCGACGGTGCGGCGGCCACGACCATCGGCGGGCTCGTCGTGCTGCGGATCGTCGGGTGGACGGAGCGGCCCGACGGCGCCGAGTTCCTCACCGGGACGTGGCGCGGGGGCGATGAGCCCGCGCTACTGGCGTACCTGCCCGTCTGATCGGCCGGCCGGGATCGCCCTGCGGATCGCATCGAGGTCGGCACGCAGGTCGCGCACCCGCTCCGCGCCGAGGATCTCGCCGACCTCGTGCTCGAGCTCGGGCACGAGGTCCTGGGCGATGGCGATCACGTCGTGGCCGCGCTCGGTCGGGACGACGAGCTTCGCGCGCCGGTCGGCCGGGTCGGGCACGCGTCGCACGTACCGTGTGTCTCGAGATGGCGTACCAGCTCCGCCATCGCCTGTTTGGTCATCTGGGCGCGCTCGGCGAGCGCGCTCACCGTCGTACCGGTGTCGTCGAGGTACTGGAAGACGCTCCGTGCGCCGATCGCACCACGCCGTGCCCGTGCTCGGCGAGGCGCGTGAGCACGCGGTCGTTGAGCGCGACGAACGCCTCGCGCATGAGGACCGCGAGGTTCGCCGGTCGCTCGTGCCCGGCCAGGCTGGGCAGACGCATTGACATCAGACAGGCCTCCTGTCCATCATCTGCATATGGACATGTTACCTGTCGATCCTGCCGGTCCGGACACCATCCGGACCGGCCTGGACGAGATCACCGTCCTGGCCGGCTGCGCCCAGACCGGCGGCGCCCTGTTTCGCCATCCGGATCCGGATGCGGCCCGGGGGAGGCCCGCCGGTGATGCACCGCCACGAGCCGGGCGAGGTCTACCTGGTGGAGCGGGGGGAGTTCACCTTCTACGTCGGCGGAGCCGACGACCCGGACCGTCGGCGCACCACGCTCGCGCCGGCGACGTCGTGCCGCTGGCCGGCCGCACCCCGCACACGGTCCGCAACGAGTCCACGGAGGACGCCGTCGCGTTCGTCGTGCACGCGCCCGGGGCGCCGATGGAGCAGTTCATGCGCGCGGTGGCGGCGCTCGGTCCCGAGCCGAGCATGGAGCAGGCACTCGCCGCGGCGCAGCGCAGCGGCATCGAACTGCTCGGCCCGATCCCGTAAGAGACCGTGCACGGGAAGGTCGTCATCGACGCTATTACTGTCATAACGTCGATTATCGGCTCAATAGATCGCCCAGGTCAGCAGTCGAACACCGACCAGCAGATGTCGTTGCGGAGCCGCTGGTCGTCGAGTACGAGCTCGCGGATCGCCGCCGGGAGCTGGTCGCGTTGCCATCGGCACTCGAGCCGGCCCGCGGCGTCCGCTGCGCCGTCGGGCGCCGCGGCCCGTACGGCCTTGATCGCATAGGCGGCCGCGCCGAGCTCGTGGGCGGCGACGTGTGCCACGGCGCCCGCCTGGCCGGCCGCGTACGCGGCGTGCCGGGCAGCGCCCCGTTTGTCCCGTGCCGCGCCCATGGCGTGGCCGCCCGCCGCGCGGGACTCCATCATCCCGACCTCGCCCCGAACCCAGGCGCGGACGTGCTCGATGGCCTGACGCGGGCGTGGATCCCCGGGGTGTGCGGACTCGAACAGATGCAGGACGTGTTCGGCGCAGGACGCTGCCCACAGTGCGAGGAGATGGTGATCCGGATCCGTCAAGGTCCCGCCGCGACGGATCGTCACCAGGCGCGGGTCGCGCACCTTCGGCAGGATCATGACGGGCTGAACCCCTCCGGGCGATCCGGCAAACTGTCATAACATTGGTCCACTACCGCCACGCTCACCCCCGGACGGCGCGCAGTCCGTCCAGGAGCAACCGTAGTCCGAACTCGAAGTGCGCCGTGAAGTCCGTGCTGGCGAACACCGGCAGGGTGGCGGCGAGGTGCGGATGCGTCCCTCGCCACCGCCTCGTGCAGGGCCTCCGCGTCGGTGGGCCCCCGGGTCCCCCGGCCGGACGGCGCGGTGCTACGCGCTGGTCGCGTCCGGCGCCGCGACCGCGGGCGGGGTCACACGAGGCTCGGGGGCGACCGGCCGGTAGGGGCTGCGCAGGGTGAGCGTGGCGATGAGGCTGACCACGGCGGCGGCGACGACGTACCAGGCCACGGCGATGAGGCCGCCGGAGGTGGCGGCCAGCAGGGTCGCGACGATCGGGGCGAAGGCGCCGCCCACCAGGCCGCCGATGCCGTACGCCACCGACGCCCCGCTGTAGCGGATCTCGGTGGGGAACGCCTCGGTGAGGTAGGCGCCGTAGGGTCCGGTCATCAGGGCGATGGTGAGTGCCGCGACGATCGAGCCGACGTAGAGGCCGACCCCCGATCCGGACTGGACCAGCGCGAAGTACGGGACCGCCCACACCCCCATCGCGACGATCCCGGCGACGAGCACCCGCTTGCGGCCGAGACGTCCGGCCAGCACGGCCGCGAGCGGCAGCGCGAGCGCCCACAGCACCGCGGCGACCATCGTGACGGTGAGCATCGCCGACGCACTGTGCAGCCCGGCCTGTGCGGCGTAGCCCAGCACGAACGCGAGGAGCAGGTTGCCCAGTACCGACGCGGCGACGGTGATCCCGGAGGCCGGGACCCAGATCTTCGGGGCGCGGAGGACGTCGGCGATCGGGGCCCGGCGGACGGTGCTCTGCGCGCGGAGCCGCTCGAACTCCGGGCTCTCGTCCAGCTTCAGCCGGATCACCAGACCGACGACGACGAGGACGGCACTGGCCAGGAACGGGATCCGCCACCCCCAGCCGACGAAGCCCTCCTCCCCCGTGCCGAGCCGCACCACCAGGAAGACCATGCTGGACAGCACCACGCCGAGCGGCAGCCCCACCTGGGGCAGCGAGCTGAACAGGGTGCGCTGGGCCGGGGTCCTGGCGTGCTCGAGCGCCAGCAGGGTGGCGCCACCCCACTCGCCGCCGACGGCGAGACCCTGGGCGAGCCGGATGAGCACCAGCAGGACCGGCGCGACGACGCCGATCGTCTCGTAGGTCGGCAGGATGCCGATCAGCGCCGTGCCGACCCCCATCACGAGCAGGGAGAGCACCAACATCCGCTTGCGGCCGACCCGGTCGCCGAAGTGCCCGATCAGGGCCCCGCCGATGGGCCGGGCGACGAAGCCGATCGCGAACGTCGACAGGGCCGCCAGCGTGCTCGCCACGTCCGACGTGCTCGGGAAGAACTGCGGGCCGAACACCAGCGTGGCGGCCAGCGCGTAGATGAAGAAGTCGTACCACTCGATGGTGGTGCCGATCAGGCCGGCCAGCGCGACGCGCCAGGGACTGGTCGTCCCCGCGGTGGCTCCGGGAGTGCGGGTGTCGGACATCGTCGTCCTCTCGGGGGAAGGTGTCACAGGTCGAGCACGAGCCGGGCGGAGCGGGCTCGGGAGACGCACGGAAGCAGCCGGTCGCCCGCCGCGTGCTCCTCGTCGGTGAGGACGGAGTCGCGATGGTCCGGGGTGCCCGCGAGGACGGCCGTCTCGCAGGTGCCGCAGGTGCCCTCCTCGCAGGAGGTGAGGATGTCGACGCCGGCCTCGACCAGCACGTCGACGATCGACCGGTCGGCGGGAACCGCCAGCTCCCCGCCGCTGGCCGCCAGCTCCACGACGAAGGCGGCGTCGACGGCGTCCGCGGCCATCTCCTTGGGGCTGAACCGCTCGGTGCGCAGCGACAACCCGCGGGACGCGCACACGGCCTCGGCCGCCGCGATCAGCGGCTCCGGACCGCAGCAGTAGACCGCGGTACCGGGCGGCGCGGCGTCGACGGCGGCGCCGAGGTCGATCAGGCCGGACTCGTCCTGGGGAACCAGGGTGACCCGGTCCCCCTCGACGGCACCGAGTTCGGCGGCGTAGGCCATCGAGGCCCGGGTGCGGCCGCCGTAGTGCAGCGTCCAGGGTGCTGCTGACGACGACACCTGCCGGACCATCGTCAGCAGCGGGGTGATCCCGATGCCGCCTGCGAGGAACAGGTAGCTCGCCGCGGGCTCCAGCGGGAAGTGGTTGCGCGGCCCGCGCAGCGTGACCTCGTCCCCCGCCTCCAGCCGGTCGTGCAGCCAGGCCGAGCCGCCCCGGCCGTCCGCCTGCCGCAGCACCGCGATGCGGTAGGTGGTGCGGTCGGCCGGATCGCCGCACAGCGAGTACTGGCGGACCATCCCGTGCCCGGTGACGACGTCGACGTGCGCGCCGGGCTCCCACGCGGGCAGGTCCCCGCCGGCCAGCGGTCGCATGGCGAACTCCACCACGTCCTCGGCGAGCACGCTGCGCCGGTCGACGACGACCCGGACCTCGGCGGCGTCGTTCACGGGCGCCCTCCGGGGTGAACGAGACGGGCAGGGCGTAGTGGGTCATCAGGGAACCGCCGACCAGGCCGCTCTCGACCGGGTCGCCCGCAAGCTCAAGGTCCGGGAGCCGGTCGAGGAGCCTGCCGAGCGCGATCCGCAGCTCGGCCCGTGCGAGGTGCTGGCCCTGGCACACGTGCGCTCCGGCACCGAAGGCGACGTGCCGGTTGCGCGTGCGGCCGCGGTCGAACGTCTCCGGATCGCTGAACTCCCGCGGATCGCGGTTCGCCGCGGCGAGGTCGAGCAGCACCCGGCCACCCTCGGGAAGCTCCTGGTCGCCGACCTGCACGGGGCAGCGCAGCGTCCGAGCGAACAGCTGCAGCGGGGTGGTGAGCCGCAGGCTCTCCTCGATCACCCGGGGCAGGCCGCGCCGGTCGGCGCGCAGCTCGTCCCACAGGCCGGGCAGGGTCAGGACGTGCCGGATCAACCCGCCGAGCGCCGATCCGGTGGAGTGGTGGCCGCCCACGATGTAGGCGAGCAGCAGACCGGTCGCCCCGGCCTCGTCGATCACCTTGCCCTGCACGGCCCCGCTCGCCATCTCGGTGAGCAGGTCCTCGCGGGGACGCTCCCGGCGATCGGCCAACCAGCGCTGCGTGGTCTCGTGGAACTCGGCGTACCGCGCGGGGAACTCGGCGGAGCCCATCGCGGCGTAGAGCGCGGCGGCGATCCCCCGCGCCCGGACGGCTTCCTCCTGGTCGAGCCCGATCATCCGCCCGATCACGATCGCGGGCAGCGGTTCGGCCAGCTGGTCGACGAGGTCGGCAGTGCCCGCGGCGGCGAAATCGTCGATCAGCAGGTCGACGACCGCGGTGATCACCGGCTCGAGCGCCTTCACCGCGCGCGGCGTCAGCGGTCCGTCGAGGACACGGCGCCACTGCGCGTGCTCCGGATCGTCGAACTCCAACGCCGGGACGGGCGGGCGCAGCGCGCTGGTGGGGATCTTCACCCCGTCCGCGGAGGAGAAGGACGCCGGGTCGGTCAGCGCGCCGCGGACGTGCTCGTAGCGGGTGAGGTAGCCGAACCCGCCGTGGCGGTCGCTGTGGACGACCGGGCAGGCCTCGCGCATGGCGGCGTGGGCGCGGCGGACCTCGCCGGCGGAGAGGGTGCCGTCGAGGTGGTCGAGGCGCGATCGGTGCTGGTCACGGGAGACTCCTTCGTCTGCACTGACGGGTCGATCCAGCGTCGCTCTCGGCGTGCGGACGGGTCTATCCACGTCGCGCGGCGCTGTCCGCGCCGCGCGAGGCGTGCAGGGTGGTCGACGGGGTGATCCCGTAGCGCAGCCGGTAGTCGCGGGCGAACCGGCCCAGGTGGAGGAACCCGCACGCCAGGGCCACGTCGGCCACGGTGCCCGTGCCGTCGGGCGCGGACAGGGCTCGGTGGGCGCGTTCCAGGCGGAGCTCGCGCTGGTAGGCCGTGAGCGAGGTGCCGAACCGGCTCCGGAAGCCCTCCTGCAGCGTGCGCAGCGAGACCCCCGCGTCCCGGGCGAGCTCCTCGGGCCGAGGCGGTGCCACGGGATCGCACGCGAGCGCCTCCGCGGCGACGCCCGCCGCGCGGTACCCGCGGGCCCCGCCGCCGCGCACCATCGCCTCCGCCCGGTCGTGCGGCTGGGCCAGCAGCAGCGCCGTGACCAGCATTCGTTCGAGCTCGAGTCCGGCGCCGCGGGCAGGATCCCGCTGTCGAACCGGTCCACCGTGGACACCGCCAGGCGCAGGACGCCGATCCAGGCCGAGTCGTCCGGCACGGTCAGTCCGAAGACCAGCCCGCGGGCGGGCTCGGCGCCGATCCGGGTGTAGCCCCGCTCGACGACCGCGCGGGGCAGCTTCGCCGCGACCTGCACCGTCCCGGGCGCGAACCGCAGCCGCAGCCGCTCTCCCGGCGAGATCACGCAGGCCCGCCCGACCGCGATCCGGCCGGTGCCCGCCTCCCCCTCGACGTCCAGGCCGCCGCCGAGGACGAGCAGCAGGGTGTAGTAGTCCATCGGGACGCGCGCGGTGACCTCAGCGGCGCCGTCGTAGCGCGCGGAGAGCAGCGTCGACTCGCCGATCCGGACGGCGTGCAGCCGGGAGCCGAACTCCCGGGGCCGCGTGGCCCGCAGCCGGTGCGCCGACATCACCCGCCCCGCCGCCTCCTGCGCCTCGTCGAGGGCGGTGGTCTGCAGCCGGGCGTGCCGGCGCAGGGGCAGTGCCGGCGCCACTCCCGTCATGCCCGCGGTTCGGGGCCCAGGCCCGCGGCGAGCTCCCGCAGCCGCCGACGGTCGATCTTGCCGACCTGGCTGACCCGTGGCATGTCGGCCAGCACCACGACCCGCTCCGGCCACTTGTACTTGGCGACCTGCCGCTCCTCGAAGTGCACGCGGACCTCCGCGAGGTCGAGCGCGGAGCCGTCCCTGGTCACGACGAACGCGCAGGCCCGCTCGCCCAGCCGGGGATCCGGCATCGCGACCAGCGCCGCCTCCGCGACGGCGGGGTGGGAGGCCAGCAGCAGCTCCACCTCCTCGGTGTTGATCTTCTCGCCACCGCGGCTGATCATGTTCTTGATCCGGCCCTCGACGGTGTAGCACCGGGCGCCGTCGATGACCCGCTCGGCCATCAGGTCACCGGTCCGGTAGAAGCCGTCGGCGGTGAAGGCCCGGCGGTTGTGCTCGGCGGCGTCGTAGTAGCCGAGCAGTGTGTAGGGCCCGCGGGTGCACAGCTCCCCCACCTCGCCGGGCGCGACCTCGTCCTCGGTGCCGGGCTCGTAGAGCCGGATCTCGTCGGCCGTCGAGATCGGCACGCCGACGCTGTCGGCCCGGGCGTCGAGGGGGTGGTCGAGCGGGGTGGTCAGGCACAGGCCCTCGCTCATCCCGAAGATCTGGCCCGCCCAGATCCCCCGGGACTCCAGCACGTCGAAGTGGCCGCGGGGAACCTTCTTCCCGCTGAACAGCACCCGTCGCAGCGTCGGCGCGGCGGCGAGGCCGTCGTCGAGCGCGACGTCGTAGGCGAAGGGGCCGAGCAGGACGTCGGTCGCCCCGCCGCCCGCGACGAGCTCGACCGCGGTCTTGGCGTCGGGCGTGCCGAGGACCAGGGTGGCGCCGACGCTGTGCGGGCCCTGCAGGCCGATGATCACGCCCGCGTTGTGCACGATCGGCATCATGAACGCGATGCGGTCGCCGGGGCCCCAGTCCATGGCCCGGGCCAGGCTCGCGCCGTAGAGCCAGTACGGCGCCTGCAGGCACGGGATCACCTTGGGCACGCCCGTGGTGCCCCCGGAGAGCTGGAACACCGCCAGCGACTGCAGCTCGAGCCGGGCCTGGATGCCTTCGACGAGGCTGCGGGCCTGCGCGGGATCGATGTCGTCGCCGAGCCGGTCGAGCGCGACCGCGCGAGGGTCGGTGGCGTCCCCGTCGGAGACCAGGACGGCCCGCTCGGTGCCCGCGGCCTGCGCGACGGCGAAGGCGACCAGGTCGAAGCGGGGATCGGCGGCGGCGACGAGGTGCGCGACCGGGTTCGTCTGCCGGGCGATCTCGGAGATCTCGTGGCCGCGGTGCAGCGGCAGCGTGCATACCGGCACGAGACCGGCCTTGAGCAGCGCGTACCAGGCCACCACGGTGTTCAGCGTGTTGTGCAGCTGGAGCAGCACCGCGCCGCCGGGTTCGAGGCCGAGCCGGTGGAGGCCGGCGGCGCGCAGGTCCGTGATGCGGTCCAGCTCGGCGAACGTGAGGTGGTCCGGTCCGCAGACCACGGCGTCCCGGTCGGGGTGGCGTTGCGCGATCGCGTGCAGGTGCTGGGCGATCGTCGGGGGCTCCCAGAGGCCTTCGCGGACGTAGCGGGCCTCGGCCTCGGGGGAATAGCGGACGATCTTGGCGTCGGAAGCGAGCGTCATCGCACGTCTCTCTCGTCGGTCAGCGCAGGTCGCGCTCGTAGCCGAGCACCACGTCGCGGTTCTGCCTGCGGAACTCCCGGTAGGAGACCCGGCCGGTGCGCATGAGGTACTCGAGGGCGAACTTCGTGGGGTGGGTGATCGTGCGGGCGGGCAGCCCCTCGTACCAGTCGATGCTGCGCTTGGCGGCGGCCTGGAAGGAGTCGGCGACCGGCTTGCGGCTCCGCTCGAACTCCTTGAGCCCGACCCCGACGTCCCACGCCGACCCGGTCAGGGCCTGGATCAGGTACACGGCGTCCCGCATGGCGAACCGGGTGCCGGAGCCGATCGAGGGGTGGACGGTGTGCAGCGCGTCGCCGATGAGGACGAGGTTGCGGTGGGTCCAGCGCGCGCAGCTGAGGAACTTCGTCCGGAACCACGGGGAGTGGTTGCTCTGCAGCGGTGCCCCGTCGAGGGACTCCGCGAAGAGCTCCTCGCAGAGCGCCCGGGACTCGTCCTCGGTCATGCCGGCGAACCCGAGCCGCTCGAACGTCTCCTGGCCGACCTCGACGGTGAAGTTGCTCATCTCGGCGGAGAACTGCGAGGCGTGGCTCATCAGCAGGCCGTGCTCGCTGTTGCGCAGGATGATCGACGGCGGGTAGGGCTTCGGGGTGCCGTACCAGGCCAGCCAGTTGGTGCCCAGCTCCTCGCTGGGCCCGAGGTGCTCGGCGAAGCGCTCCCGGGTGCGGCTGTTCACCCCGTCGGCGCCGACGACCAGGTCCCAGTCGTCCAGCTCCGCCTCCGTGACGTCGGTGGTGCGGTCGTGCTCGATGATCACCCCGGCCTCGCGGGCGATCCGCTCGAGGGAGGCCAGGAGCGACCAGCGGGCGTTGAGGTGGCTGCGCCCGACGTTCACGGCCACGCCGGTGCCGTCGAGGCTCAGCACCATCTGCTCGTGGCTCATGCCCGCGGTCAGGGCGTCGACGACGTCGGGTGCGGCGGGGCGCAGCGCGGCCGCGGCGCTCTCGCTGAACGCCACGCCCCACCCGTAGGTGACCCCGGGCGGGTTCTGCTCGCGGACGTGCACCGTGGCGTCCGGCACCGCCCGCCGGGCGAGCAGGGAGAAGAACAGGCCGGCCGGGCCGCCGCCGACCACCAGGATCCGCATGCTCACCGTCCGCCTCCCTGCCACAGCGCCACGTGCCGCGCGACGCGCTCACCGAGCGCAGCCGCCGTGCGCAGGTCGCTGTCCTGCATGCCTTCCAGTCCCTGGTCCGAGTTGGACTGGGCCATCGCACCCGCGTACGCACCGAGCCGGTTGAGCTCCGCGTCGGAGCCGGTGCTGCGCCCGTTGCCGTCCAGCAGCCCGAGGCCGATCCAGGCCATCCCGTGCTGCATGGCGAACAGCCAGAGCTGCGTGAGCGTGTTGAGCTTGTCGCCGGAGTGCCCGCTGGAGTTGGTGAAGCCCGCGGCGAGCTTGCCCTTCCAGCCCTGGTCCAGCCAGATCTTGGAGCTGGCCTCCATGAACGTCTTGAACACGGCCGAGCCGCTGCCCATGTAGGTCGGGGTGCCGAAGATCAGCGCGTCGCAGTGGTCGAGCTGCCGGGGGTCGGTGGCGACCTCCTCGGCGAAGTACAGGCAGACGTCGGTGCCGGGGACCGATGCCGCGCCCTCGCCCACCGCCCGTGCCTGGGCGGCGGTATGGCCGAAGCCACTGTCGTAGACGACTCCGATGGAGCCCACGTGGGTCACCTCTCTCCGTGTGGTGGCGCGGTCCCGAATCGGTCGACGATCCAGTGGTCGACGTGCGCGGAGGCGGCGACGTACCCGGTCGACTCCCCCTCGGCGACGGGCTGGCCGAAGTGCTGCCCGCGCACGACGTGCCGGGTCGTGTCGGTGGCGGCGACCGCGGCGACCATCCGTGCGCCCGCCTCCGGTCGCGCCGCCTGGTCGCCGCTGAACTCGAGGTACAGCGTCGGGACGTGGACCCCCGCAGCGCAGCGCACGAAGTCGGCGTTGGTGTGGTGGGCCGACCAGGTCGACAGCCACGAGTCCGGGGTGGTCAGCCTGCCGAAGCCGACCAGCCCGTAGTTGATCAGGTCCGGGCGCCGGCCGAACAGCGATCCGTAGTGCCGGTCGTTCGGGTCGATCGAGGGGTCCACGTAGGCCGGGTCGGCGTCGGTCCGGTAGGTCGTGAGGATCCGGGGGGCGAGCGCCGCCCGGCGGTCCACGGGGTCGCCGCTGCGGCGGAACCTGGCCCTGGCCCGCGCGGCGTCCGCGGCCAGCTCGGTGGCCCGCGCGTCGATCCGGGCGATCCGCTCGCCCTGCGCCGCCCGGTACGCCGCCAGGAAGTCCGCGGAGTACCGGCTGGGCTCGGGCGGTGGGGCGAACCCGTTGCGCACCGAGTACATGTCGAGTGCGGGATCCACCGACATCGGGTCCGCCTCGTCGGTGACCGACGGGTCGATGCAGTGCCGCAGCACCTGACCCTGCCCCGGGTGCGGGGCCAGGAAGATCGCCCCGTCCGGGAGCGGCATCCGGGTGCCGGGGAGCGGCACCGGGCGGCCGGCCGGGGTGACGTCGATCCGGGTCTCCGGTTCGAGGGCGGCCTGCTCGATGTAGAACGCCGACAGGGTGCCGCCGCCGGAGTGGCCGAAGGTCAGCACCGACGCGAACCCGAGGTCGCGCAGGAACACGTGCCCCGCCGCGGCGTCGAGCAGCGCCTGCTCGTGGACGAGCGCGATGTCGTTGTTCGGGGAGCGGGTGCCTGGGTCCACACCGACACGCCGGCCCGGAGGAACAGCGGGATCATCGGGTGGTGGGTCAGGGACTGCCGGGGGTGCATGACCGTGATCACGGTGGTGGCCCCGTCGAGGGCGTGCAGCACCCCCTCGACCTTCGCGCCGTCCGCGGTGGTGAGCTGGTGGGTGCTGGTCGTGACGCCCGCGGGGGCGCGGCGGTGTCGACGTCCCGGCCCGCACCGAGGCGGTCCACGGCGAGCGGGCTCACGGCCCGTCCCCGGTGGTCGGCTCGACGACCAGCTCGACCTTGTCCCACCGCGCCACCCGCCCGCCCTCGACGGCGGCGACCGAGCTGTACCAGACCGCGTTGCGGCACCCGGTCGCGCCGCGCTCGATCCGGATCTCCCCGGGGGCCTCGACCTCGAGGTAGGGGCCGCGGCGGCGGATCGTCGTGTCCGGGTCCTTGCTCGCGACCTCGGCGAGCGGGCGGAAGTCCTCGACGTCGAGGACGAACAGGGTGGTCACGCGAACGTCACCAGCTCGGCCTCGCCCGCGTACCGCTCCGCGATCAGCGCCGCCTTGCGGGCGAAGAACTTCTCCAGCGTCGGGTCCTCGTCCCCCGCCACGTCCATCAGCGCGTCGACGCTGACGTTCGCGTCGATGTCGTCCTCGACGGTGATCGCCCGCAGCGGGCGGGTGATCTCCATCAGGTAGCCGTTCGGGTCCGTGACGTAGATCGACTCGACCGTCTCGTGACGCACCTGCAGCTCGCAGGGCCAGTCGCTGGCGTCGAGCCGGCGCGGTACTCCAGCAGGTGCTCCTCGGAGTCGACGTGGATCGCGAGGTGCCGGGCCCGGTGGATCAGCTCCGGGATCGCGGTGTCCCGGTAGGCTGCACGCCGAAGTAGTAGAAGAACGCCAGCCGGTCGCCGTTGCCGATGTCGAAGAAGAAGTGGATGAAGTCCGGGTGGTCGCCGGAGCCCCAGCCGAGGGCGCACGTCGCGTGGACCACCGGGAAACCCAGCACGTCCCGGTAGAAGGTGATCGTGGCGCGCGGGTCGAACGTCGGGAACGCGGCGTGGTCGACCCCGCGCACCGTGTGGGCGAGCGGGTCCCGCTCCGGGGATGGCTGGGCGGACATCGGACAGCTCCTCTCGTGACGAACCGTTCCCGGGAACCGTAAGACCGGCCTGGCACGCTCGTCAAGATACTGACGGAGCTGTATCGCTTACTTCTCGTCGGCCTCGCTCCGCAGGAGCCGGGTCAGGTAGTCGAGGTCCTGCTGCAGCAGCGCGGCGGCACCGAGCGGGGTGGGCGCGTCCGGGGTCCGCCCGTCGGGACGCGCCACCATGGCGAGGGCGTTCTCCGCGATCTGCTCGGCCACCGGCTCGGCCGGGTGCGCGGGCGAGGGGTGGAACCACCACGCCACCCAGTTGCACATGCCGATGATCGACAACGCGGTGACCCGGCTGTCGAGGGGACGGAACAGCCCGGCGGTGACGCCGTCGTCGAGCACGCCTGTCATCTCGTGCAGGACGGCGCGGCGGGCCTCCAGGTGCCGCTCGGCGATCTCCGCGGGGAGCGACTGCTCGCTGCGGTCCAGCGTCCGGAACTGGGCGGGCTGCTCGGCGCGCTGCAGGACGAGGGTCCGCACGAGCGTGCGCAGCTTCTCGGAGGGGTCCAGGTCCGCGCGCTCGCGGACCGCGCGCAGCGTGGCCGCGGCCTCCTGGCTCGTCGCCTCGACCATGGCGACGAGCAGCTCCTCCTTGCTGCGGACGTAGTTGTAGAGGTTGGGCCTGCTCAGCCCGACCGCGTCCGCCACGTCCTGCAGGGTGGTGCCGTCGTAGCCGCGCTCCGCGAACAGCTCCACCGCCCGCTCGAGGATCTCGCTCATCAACAGCTTGCGCCGCGGCCCACCGTCTCGCCGGGCCGCCTTGGCCTCCTCCGTCACCCGGCCACCGTAATCGGAGGGCCGCCTGTCCGATCCCCGCCCGCAGGACCCGGCGTCGTCGTTCAGCGCCCGCCCGCCAGTGCCTCCTCGAGACCGGCCAGCACGAGCATGGCGGCCGTCGGGCCGGCGTTGAGGTACCAGGTCGTCGTCGACGAGCAGGCGCGGCCGTCGCGCACCGCCGGGAGGGTCGACCACAGCGGGTTCGCGAGCACCGCGGACTCGGCGGCCTGTGCCGTGGTGGTCGCGCCCTGCACCGAGTAGAAGATCCGATCGCCGTCCGCGAGCTGCAGCTCTTCGGGTGAGAGGTCCTGGGAGGTCGTGGCGAACCGCTGGGGCTCCGGCCGCCGCAGTCCGGCGTCCCATGCGATGAACCCGGTGAACGACGCGACGCCGAAGATCCGCGTGCGGTCGGCGGTGACCCGGACGAAGGAGACGGTCTGCTCCCCCGCGCTCTCCCCCAGTCGTGCCGCGTCGGCGGCGAAGCCGTCGAGGAACGCCTGTGCGGCGCCCTCCTTGCCGAGCGCGTCGGCGAGCATCAGGAAGTCCTGCTTCCAGTTCACTCCGGTGCCTTCGACGAGCACGGTCGGCGCGATCGCGGACAATGCCGGGTAGACGTCCTGTGACGCGGCCGCGTTGGCGAGCACGAGGTCGGGACGCAGGGCCGCGATCGCCTCCAGGTTCGGGCTCTGGCGCGACCCGACTGAGGCGACGGCGTCCAGCTGGGTCGCGTGCTGCGGGAACGCGTCCCGCACGTAGCGCGGCACCAGGTCGGCGTCGGCGCCGGACGCCGCGCCCACCGGCACGATCCCGAGGGTCAACATGGCGTCGGTCTGCCCCGTGGCGATTACGACGACCCGCTGCGGCGCTGCCGGGACCGTCGTGGCACCCCCGAAATGGGTGATCGTGCGAGGAAACGCCCCGTCGGGTTCGGCGGCGCCCATGCCGACGGGGATCGACGTCGCCCCGGCGGCTCCCCAGCAGGTGCCGCCTGCGCCGCGGGTGCCGGGGGATCGGCGGCCGGCGGCGTGCCGGCACAACCGGTGAGTGCAATGAGCAGCGCCGCGGCCGGGACGAGCGCACGTCGGAGCACCGACACCTCCAGGGAAGGCTTACCTAAGTTCGCGCGGACGATAGCCAATCGGGAGGTGCCGGTGGGTGCGTTGTGAGCGAAGAGTCAGCCGGCCGTGGGCGGCTGGTCCACCAGCTGGGCGAGGTAGAGCTGCTCGCCGAGCCGGTCGATGAGCTCGAGGTTGGTCTCGATGTAGTCGATGTGGTGCTCCTCGTCGGCGAGGATGTCCTCGAAGAGCTTCGCGGTGGTGATGTCACCCTTGTCGCGGCACAGCTTGATGCCGGGGCGCAGCCGCTCCACGACCTCGACCTCGATGGCCAGATCGGACTGGAGCTGCTCGCGGACGGTCTGGCCGATCCGCAGCGAGAACAGTCGCTGGTAGTTCGGCAGGCCCTCCAGGAACAGGATGCGGTCGGTGATCAGTTCGGCGTGCCGCATCTCGTCGAGCGACTCGGCCTTCGTGTATGCAGCGAGCTTGGTCAGGCCCCAGTTCTGCTGCATCTTGGCGTGCAGGAAGTACTGATTGATCGCGGTGAGCTCGCTGGTCAGCTGCTCGTTGAGCAATGCGATGATCTCGTCGTCGCCACGCATGGGGTCCTCGCTTCGTCGGCCTGAAACGGCAGTGGAATGCACTGCGAGGTTAGTCCCGCGATTTCCCGGCAAAAGACACAGGTTCGCCTTTTCGCAGGTCAGGCGAACCTCAATCGATGCGAGGCGACCCTTATGCCGACTGGGCGAGCCCGGCGATTTCCGACGGGGCGTGCGCGGCGGCGAGGAAGACGTCGATGTGGTCGTGACAGGAGCCGCAGCCGGTGCCGGCGTCGCAGGCGTCGCCGACCTCCTCGACGGTACGGGCACCACGCGCGATGCACGCCCGGATCGCCGAGTCCGGCACCGCGTAGCAGATGCACACGTACACAGGCACTCCTTCATGCAAGCAAGGCTTGCCTATCGTCACATCCCGTCCGGGCTCGACGCAAGAACTAGCCTTGAGGCGTGCCTCTCGACGAGTACCGCCGCAAGCGCGACGCGCGGCGCACACCGGAGCCGGTCCCGGAGGCCGACCCGGAGGCCGACGAGGGCCCTGGCCACCGGTTCGTCATCCAGGAGCACCACGCGCGCCGGCTGCACTGGGACGTGCGGCTGGAGCGCGACGGCGTGCTGGCGTCGTGGGCGGTGCCGAAGGGGCTGCCGACCGACCCGGAGACGGTCCGGCTCGCCGTGCGCACCGAGGACCACCCGATCGAGTACCTGGACTTCTCGGGGGAGATCCCGGCCGGCGAGTACGGCGGCGGGTCGATGACCATCTGGGACACCGGCACGTTCGAGACGGAGAAGTGGAACCGCCGCGAGGTGATCGTCCGGCTGCGGGGTGAGCGGGCGTCGGGGCGGTTCGTGTTCATCCGCACCGACGGCGATCGGCGCGGTGATCGCGGCAAGGACAACTGGCTGCTGCGCCGCTCCGACCGTGACGGCGGGCGGGAGCCGCTCCCCCACGACGTGCGCCTGATGCTCGCCACGCCCGGTGAGCTCCCGTCCGATGGCGAGTGGTGGCTGCAGGTCGGGTTCGGCGGGCGGCGGGTGATCGTGCGGGCCGAGGGTGGGCGCACCCGGCTCACCGACGCGACGCGACGAGGTCGCCGCCCCGAGCCTGCGCGAGCTGGGTCCTTCGCTCGGGGCCACGCAGGTGTTGCTGGACGCGGAGCTGGTCGGCGGCGCGGAGGGCGCGTACCTGTGGATCGGCGACGTGCTGCACGCCGACGGGCGCGACGTGTGCCCACTGCCGTTCCGGGAGCGCCGGGCCGTGCTGGAGAGGCTGCCGCTGGACGGGCCGCGGTGGCGGCTCGCGCCGGTGTTCCCCGGGGCGGGCGGCGAGGTGGTGGACGCGGCGCGGCAGCAGGAGCTCCCCCACGTCGTGGCGAAGGACCCGGACTCGCCCTACGAGCCGGGCCGCACGAGCTCGCGGTGGGTGGAGGTGGCCACGGGTGTCGCCGCGCCCCGGCCGTCCCCCCGCCGGTCGGTGTCGGCGGGGTTCGGCCGGGCCGGCCTGAGCAACCCCGGCAAGGTGCTCTACCCGCTCACGGGCACCACGAAGTCCGATGTGCTCGAGTACTACCTCGCGGTCGCCGAGGTGATGCTCCCGCACCTGCGTGATCGGCCGGTCACGCTCGTGCGCTGGCCGGACGGGGTGGAGCGGGGCTCGTTCTTCGAGAAGGACGTGTCGCGGCACGCGCCGGGGTGGCTGCGCACGGCGCGCGTGGGCACCCCGGGTGGCCGGTCGGAGAGCGCCGACTTCCCGGTGATCTCCGACGCCGAGGGGCTCGCGTGGGCCGCGAACCTCGCTGCGCTGGAGCTGCACGTGCCGCAGTGGCGGCTGGGCCCGGACGACTCCCGGCAGCTGCCGGACCTGGTGGTGTTCGACCTCGATCCGGGCGAGGGAGCCACGGTGGTCGACTGCGCGCGGGTCGCGGAGCGGCTCGCGGACAAGCTCGCCGCCGACGACCTCGTCGCCTACCCGCGCACCAGCGGGGGGAAGGGGATGCAGCTGTACCTGCCGGTGGTCGTCTCGCGGGCCGATGAGACCTCGGAGTTCGCGAAGGCGCTGGCCGAGGACCTGGCCCGCGACACCCCGGGCAAGGTCACGGCCGTGATGGCGAAGGCCCGTCGGCGCGGCAAGGTGTTCGTCGACTGGAGCCAGAACAACCCGCACAAGACCACGATCGGGAGCTACTCGCTGCGCGGGCGGGCCCGACCCACCGTCGCCACGCCTTTGACGTGGGACGAGGTGCGGGCGTGCCGCAGGCTGACGATCTCGTGTTCACCGCCGCGACGTGCCCGCCCGCATCGCCGAGCACGGCGACCTGCTCGCCCCGCTGTTCACCGAACCGCAACGCCTCCCGGCTCGCGCGTGATCGGGTTCGGCTGGGAGGCTTCGGTCGTGCCCCGGCACCCCTACCTCGACGGCCCCTATCCGCGCGCCTACGCCCACCGCGGCTGGCACATCGACGATCTCGACGGCTGCGAGAACACCCTGGCGGCGTTCCACCGCGCGGTCAGCGAGGGCTTCGGCTACCTCGAGCTGGACGTCCACGCGAGCGCGGACGGCGTCGCGGTCGTGCACCACGACGCCACGCTCGACCGCACCACCGACGGCCACGGGCGGATCGAGGCGCTGCCCGCCGCCACCCTGACCGAGGTCCGGGTGCGTGGCCGGGAGCCGTTGCCGCTGCTGGAGCAGGTGCTGACGGAGCTGCCGGAGACCCGGATCACCGTGGAGCTGAAGTCGGGCGCCGCGGTGGGGCCGGTGCTCGCCGTGCTCGAGCGCACCGACAGCTGGCACCGGGTCTGCGTGGGCGGCTACTACGACGGGTGGCTGCGGCGGGCGCGGCAGGCCGCTGGGCCGCGGCTGTGCACGTCCATGGGGCAGGGCGCCGCGTTCGGCCTGCGCGCCCGGGCCTGGCTGGACCGGCTGCCCGGCCCGGTGCGCAGCCTTCCCGTGCCGCCGTCGCCCGGGCAGCTCGCCCAGCTCCCGAGCCGGTTCGGCCCCCTCGTCGTGGTGGACGAGGCGCTGCTGCGGGCGGCCCACGCGAGCGGCCGGGAGGTGCACGTGTGGACCGTCAACACCGCGGTCGAGATGGCCGCGCTGCTCGACCTCGGGGTCGACGGTCTGCTGTCGGACCGCCCCGACGTGCTGCGGCAGGTGCTGCAGGCGCGCGGCGTGTGGCAGGACGTCTGAGGGCGGGAAGAACTAGTCTCCCCAGGTGCGAGCGTCGACCGTGCCCGTCGACCGTGGCCGGGTGCTGGCGTGGGCGTTGTGGGACTGGGGGTCGGCGGCCTACCACGCCGTGATCCTCACGTTCGTCTTCTCCGTGTACCTCACCGACGCGGTCGGTGACGCGAGCCCGGCGGCCAGCGCGGCCCTCGGTTACGCGATCGGCGCCGCCGGGCTGGTCATCGCCCTGCTGGCGCCCGTGATCGGGCAGCGGGCCGACGCGTCGGGGCGGCGGAAGCTCTCGACCGGTGTGTGGACGGTCTGCACGGTCGTGGCGATGGCGAGCCTCTTCGCGATCCGTGACGATCCGCGCTACCTCTGGCCGGGACTGGCGTTGCTGGCGCTCGGGTCGGTGGTGGCGGAGCTCGCCCAGGTGTCCTACAACGCGATGCTCGCCGATGTGTCCACCCGGGCGACGATGGGGCGGGTCTCGGGTTTCGGCTGGGCGATGGGCTACGTCGGTGGCATCGTCCTGCTGCTCGTCGTCTACTACGGGTTCGTCGCGGGTTCCGGTCCGACCGGGGGGTTCCTCGGCGTGCCCCGCGAGGACGGGCTGAACGTGCGTGCGGTCGCGCTCGTGGCCGCGGCGTGGTTCCTGGTGTTCGCGCTGCCGCTGCTGTTCGGGGTGCCGGAGGCTCCGCCCGCCGCGGGCAGGCGTCCCGCGCTGGGCATCATCGGCTCCTACCGGGCGCTCGCCGCCGATCTGGTCGCCCTCTACCGCGAGGACCGGCACACCGTCTACTTCCTCGGCGCCAGCGCGCTCTTCCGCGACGGGCTTGCCGCGATCTTCACGGTCGGCTCGGTGCTCGCGGTCGGGGTGTACGGAATCGGGGCGGGCGACGTGCTGCTGTTCGGGGTGGCGGCCAACGTCGTCGCCGCGGTGGGTGCGCTCGCGGGCGGGCGGGTGGAGGACCGGGTCGGGCCGAAGCCGGTGATCATGGTGTCGCTGGCCGCGATCATCGCGGCGGCCGCGCTGCTGCTCGTGGTGTCCGGGCCGGCGCCGTTCTGGGTGCTCGCCCTGGTGCTGGTGCTGTTCGTGGGGCCCGCGCAGTCGTCGTCGCGCACGTTCCTCGCGCGGCTGGCCCCCCGGGGCCGTGAAGGCGAGCTCTTCGGCCTCTACGCCACCACGGGCCGTGCGGTGTCGTTCCTGGCGCCGACCCTGTTCGGTCTGTTCGTCTCGCTCTTCGACGCGCAGCGGGCCGGGATCGTGGGGGTGATCGTCGTGCTGTCGGCCGCTGGCGGCGCTGTGGCCGGTGCGTCCACCCTCTGGGATCGCCGCAGGCGCTGCATCGGGGTAACGCATCGGAAGGCGACCCTGTGAAACAGGCACGTCAGACCGCTGTGACATAAGTCACATCTGGCTGACAGGTCACAAGTGCGTGTGTAGCGGCCGCCGATCGGGGACACTCGTGTACCGGGGGCGGCGGACGTCCGGTGTGGTCGCATGAACTGACCACACCCGGACGGATTCCGCCCCTGTGGCGGGAATGGACGGCTGTTCTGCAGACGTTACACCCGGTGGTGATGGCCGAGGGAGGCTCCCTCGGCCCCGGTAGGGAGGATGACGCATGGCCGACCGCGTGCTCCGTGGCAGCCGGCTCGGGGCTGTCAGCTACGAGACGGACCGCAACCACGACCTCGCGCCGCGGCAGTCGATGCGCTACGGATGCCCGCGCGGGCACGAGTTCGAGGTGCCCTTCGCGGGCGATGCCGAGGCCCCGGCAACCTGGGAATGTCGTCTGCACGGAAGCATCTCTCGCCTCGTCGACGGCGCAGAGCCCGAGCAGAAGAAGGCCAAGCCCCCGCGCACCCACTGGGACATGCTCCTCGAGCGTCGTTCCGTGGCCGAGCTGGAGGTGCTGCTCACCGAGCGCCTCGAGCTCCTGGCCGAGCGCCGGCGCGAGATCGCCTGACGTCGCACGAACGAGAGCCGGGTCGCCTTCGGGCGGCCCGGCTCTCGTGTGTTCAGGCGTCGAGCACCTGCTGCGGGCGCTCGACGACGGGCGGCAGCGTCGACCACGGGAAGTTGATCCACCGGTCGGTGCGCCGCCACACGTACTCGCACTGCACGCTGCTGTGCGGCTTCTCGTACACCACCGCGCAGCGCACGTCGGCCACGTGCTCGCCGCAGAAGTCCCGCACGAGCTTGAGCGTGGCGCCGGTGTCGGCGACGTCGTCGGCCACGAGCACGCGCGCGCCGGACAGGTCCACCACGTTGGGCACCGGCGGCAGCATGATCGGCACCGGGAGCCGCTCGTCCACCCCGGTGTAGAACTCGACGTTCGCCACGTGCAGGTTCTTGACGTCGAGGGCGTAGCCGAGCGCGCCGGCCACGAACAGACCGCCCCGGGCGATCGACAGGATGATGTCGGCGTCGTAGCCGTCGGCGGCGATCCGCTCGGCGAGCTCGCGGGAGGCCCGGCCGAACAGCTCCCAGGTGAGCTCCTCGCGTGGTTCGGCGCTCACGTACGGACCGACCCGTCGCTCACGGCCCCGTCGCCGGCAGGCGGTGGGGTGACGTCGGTCGGAGCGGCGGCGCGCAGCACCGTGGGGGTGCGGCGGACCAGCCTCCCGGCACCCCAGCAGGCCACCCGCCAGAACGCCTCGACGACGATGGAGGTGTCCATCTTCGACGCCCCGCGCTCCCGCTCGGTGAACGTGATCGGCACCTCGACCACGCGGAAGCCGCCCAGCACGGCCCGCCAGGCCATGTCGATCTGGAAGCAGTACCCCTGCGACGAGACCCGGTCGAGGTCGAGCTCCTCCAGCACCTGACGGCGGAAGACCCGGTAGCCCGCGGTGATGTCCTTGATCCGCACACCGAGCGCGACCCGCGAGTACAGGTTGCCCGCACGGGAGATCAGCTGGCGGCGGGCGGGCCAGTTGCGCACGACACCGCCGGGCACGTAACGGGAGCCGAGCACGACGTCGGCGTCGTCGAGGGCTGCGATGAGCGCGGGCAGGTCCTCCGGCGGGTGCGAGCCGTCGGCGTCCATCTCGACGACGACCTGGTAGTCGCCGCGCAACGCGGTGGCGAACCCGGCGAGGTAGGCGGCGCCCAGCCCCGCCTTGCCCCCGCGGTGCAGCACCGTGATCCGCGGGTCGGCGGCCGCCATCTCGTCGGCGAGCTCGCCGGTGCCGTCCGGGCTCGCGTCGTCGACGACGAGGACGTCGGCCTCGGGCACTGCCTCGTGCAGCCGTGCCACGACCGGACCCAGGTTGTCCCGCTCCTGGTAGGTGGGTATCACCACCAGCACCCGGCCCCTCGGCTCAGCCATCCTCATCCCTTCCCGCACGCCTCACCGCGCGACGCCTGGTGACGATCCCCGCGCCGATCGCGAGTATCCCCAAGGCCGCAAGCGCCATTCGGGTGCGGACCGCCATCGGGTGGCCAGAGTAGTGGTGTGCCGCAGCTCGGTCCGATCGACCAGGACATCCGGCGTGAACTGCTGCGTGCTCGACGTGACGGCGCCGTCCCGGGTGATCGTCGCGCTCACCCCGCTGGTGGTGGCCACGACCACCGGACGGTCGTGTTCGACGGCCCGGATCCGCGACATCGCCAGCTGCTGGTAGGTCATCTCCGACAGGCCGAACGTGGCGTTGTTGCTGGGCACGGCGAGCACTTCGGCACCGGCGGCCACGCTGTCGGCCACCAGGTCGTCGAACGCGACCTCCCAGCAGATCGCGATGCCGACACGCACCCCGGCCATGTTCACCGCGCCCGCGCCTTCGCCCGGCACGAAGTGGCCTGCCCGGTCGACGTACGGGGACAGCAGGCGGAAGAACTCCCGCCACGGCATGTACTCCCCGAACGGCTGCACCCGCCGCTTGTCGTTGCGCTCCACGACCCCCACACCCGCCTCCCAGACGAGGGAGGAGTTGGAGGTGGTGAGCCCGTCCGGGTTGCGCAGCACCGAGCCCACCAGCACCGGCACGCCGACGGCTCGTGCGGCCCTGTTGATCTGGGCGGCGGCGTCGGGGTTGCGCAGCGGGTCGATGTCGCTGGAGTTCTCCGGCCAGATCACCAGGTCCGGGCGCGGCACCCGGCCGGCCGCGGCGTCGGCGGCGAGCTGCTCGGTGGCTTTCACGTGGTTGTCCAGGACGGCGCGGCGCTGGGCGTTGAAGTCGAGCCCCAGCCGCGGCACGTTGCCCTGCACGGCGGCGATCGTGACCGTGCGGTCCTCGCCGCCGGGGGTGGCGGGCACGAACGCCGCGAGCGGCCCGGCCGCCATCGTCACGACGGCGATCACGGCGGGCGCCACCAGCCTGCGCGGGCTGCGCCTGCGCACCAGCCTGCGCACCAGCTCGCCGAGCGCGAGCCCCGCCAGGACCGCGGCGAACGACAGCAGCGGCTCGCCGCCGATCGCGGCGAGGGGCAGCAGCGGGCCGTCCGGCTGGCCGAAGCCCACCCGGCCCCACGGCAGCCCGCCGAACGGGATCCGGCCCCTCACCGCCTCGCCCGCGATCCACACCGCGGCGGCCCAGACGGGTGCGGCGGGCAACCGCGACACCGCGGCGATGCCGGCGCGCGAGCCCGATGAACAGCGCCTCGAACGCGCTCAGCGCCACCCACGGCAGCGAGCCGACGAACGTGCCGGTCCAGGCGAGCAGGGGCAGCAGGAAGCCGAGGCCGAACAGGAAGCCGTAACCGAAACCCACTCGGGCCCGCCGGCCGTACAGGACGATCCCCAGCAGCGCGAACGCCGGCAGCACCAGCCACCACAGCGTGCGCGGCGGGAAGCTGAGGTAGAGCAGCGCTCCGCCCGCCACCGCGCCCGCCACGCGGGCCCCGACCGCGACCCGCCACCACCGGCGCACCGAGGCGGTCGCGGGAGACCCGGTGTCCGGATCGGGCGCGACGGGGTCGGCGGTCGGTACGGCCACGGGCCGAGCCTACGTGTCGCCCGTGTGGTGCCGGTGATCGAGCCGACCCCCGCCACGGTTCACGCCGGCACCGGGGCCAGCAGGTGCGCGTTGCCCAGCGCGTCGAGCGGTCCCGGGGCCCCGCTGCGGGTGAACCACTCGTAGCCGTACGCGGTCGCGAAACCGTCGACGGGTACGTCCTCGTCGGCGATCTGGCTCGCGTGGGCCACCATCGCGGCGCGCTTGTTCCGCAGGTGCGCGTCGGTGCCCGTGACGGCGAGCCCGATCTCCGCGGTCACCCGCCCGAACGGGACGGCCGCCGCGCGGGCGGCCCCGTGGACGAGGTGGCGCTCGCGCGCCGACACGTGCAGGTGCTCACGGTCGACCGTGACCCCGTAGCCGGTGAGCCCCAGCATCTCCGCCGCGGTGGCCCCGATCCGGAAGGTCGCGCGGTGGTCGGGGTGGCCGTAGATCCCGTGTTCGTCGTCGTGGACGATCGCCGCCGCGCCCTCGTCGTCGGCGATCTCGGCGACCTCCCGGGCGAGCAGCAGCGGGTCGGCCATCGCGAGCGCCCGCTCGTGCCGCGCGTCGGCCCAGCCGGGCAGGCCCGAGTCGCGCCGGCCCAGCAGCGCCAGGCGTGACACCCCGAGCAGCGGCGCCGCCCGCTCCAGCTCGGCGAGCCTGCGCTCGGGGATCGTCTCCCCGGCGCGCAGCGGCACGCGGGAGCCGCCCAGCTCGCCCGCGGTCGCGACGACCAGGATCGTGCGCGCTCCGGCGTCGGCCAGCCGGCGCAGCGTGACCCCGGTGAAGATCGCCTCGTCGTCGGGGTGGGCGTGCAGGACGAGGACGGTGTGCCCGCGCAGGTCGGGGGTGTTGATCATCGTGGGTTCACAGACGTGCGGGGCCGCGATAGGCGGCCGGGACGGACGGGGCCGGGGGTCTCAGCTGCGACAGCAGCGACAACACCCCGGACAGCACAGGGCAGGCCCGAAGGCAGAGCCCGTGCGGTACGTCCGGTCCGTCACGGCGGGCAGTGTGCCAGAACCCGGCCGGGATCCACCATCGGGTCAGCCCTACGTGCGACGAAGGGCACGCCCGGGGACACCCGATCCGGACGAGCGATGCCGACCTCGGCCGGTTTCGCGGAGGGCCGGCAGGCGGCGCGTGATCG
Source organism: Pseudonocardia sp. CNS-004 (assembly GCA_001942185.1). GTDB lineage: Bacteria > Actinomycetota > Actinomycetes > Mycobacteriales > Pseudonocardiaceae > Pseudonocardia. The sequence continues at coordinate 89,925 of MKJV01000071.1, read as the reverse complement.
CCGGGAATGGTGGCGGGACGACTGATCCGTCGCCTCGCCACCACTGCCGACGATCGACCCGCACATGATCGGCGCAAGCGGTGCCAGAGCGACACATCCGTCGCTCCTGGACCACTTCCGATGATCACCTTGATCGTTGCGAGATCACTCCCGCTCGCCGACGCACGGGCGCTGCGGCGCCATCTCGGGCCGATCATGCCGTCTCGATCGCTCCGAGGACGTCGTGGAGCACCTCGCCGCGGTGCACGAGGCGCAGGCAGCGCGGGTTCGCGGTGCCGTCCAGCGGGCCCGCGCCGTCCCAGATCGCGTAGCTCGCGACGGCACCGGGGAGCAGGCGCCCGGCCAGCGGTGACCGGTCACCCGCCGCGCGGTGCCCGCCGACGGTGTGCGCCGCGAGCGCCTGTGCCGCGCTGATCGCGGAGGCGGGCGTGCGGTGCTCCACCGCCGCACGCACGGCGGCCCACGGGTCGACCGGGGTCACGGGGGCGTCGGAGCCGAGCGCGAGCGCCACCCCTGCGTCGCGCAGGCCGGCGAACGGGTTCATCCCGCGGGCCCGGGACGCGCCGAGGCGCGTCGCGTACATGCCGTCGGGGCCGCCCCAGTACGCGTCGAACAGCGGTTGCACGCTCGCGACGACGCCGAGCTCGGCCAGCCTCGCGGCCTGTGCGGGCTCCACCATCTCCAGGTGCTCCACCCGGTGGACGGCGGCGCGGACGGCGGCGGGCGACGTCGCCGTCGCCGCGGCGTCCAGCCCGGCGAGCAGCGCGTCCGCCGCCGCGTCACCGATCACGTGGAACCCCGCCTGGACGCCGGCCTCGGTGCAGGCCGCGATGTGCGCGCCGATCGCGGCGGCATCGAGGTAGTGGTTCCCGGTGCAGCCCGGCGCGTCGTCATAGGGGGCGCGCAGGCCGCCGTGCGCGAGCCGAGCGAGCCGTCGACGAAGAGGTCGCCCGCGAGCCCGTGGGCGCCGGTGGCCGCGAGCAGCTCCCGGGCCTCCGCCGTGGTGCCCACCGCCTCACCCCAGTAACCGAATACCTGCGGCCCGGGCCGGGATCCGAGTGCGGCGAGGTCTGCTGCCGACGAGATGTCCGGGCCCGCGCACTCGTGCACGACGGCCACCCCGCGGGCGGCGGTCGCGGCGAGGAACGCGGCCTGGGCGGAGTCGCGGGTGGTGGTGTCGACGGCGGCCAGCGCCGCCCGGCGGGCCCGGTGGTGGGCATCGCCGGACAGCGCGGTGAGCGACCACCCGGCGGCGCCGGCACGCCGGTGCCCGGTCGAGCAGCGCGGAGGAGACGAGCGCGGAGTGGACGTCGATCCGGCGTCAGGTATACCGGCGATCGCCGCGGCGCGGTCGAGGGCCGGGCGCTGCGGGAGCTCGTCAGGCCAGCACTGGTCCTGCCAGCCGTGGCCCCAGACGAGCGCCCCGGGGCGCAGCGCGGCCCTCGCGGCCACCGCGTCGAGCAGGCGCGCGCCGACGTGCATCCGGTGAGGTCGAGGCCGTCGGCGAGCAGACCGGCCGCCGTGGCGTGCACGTGCGCGTCCACGAAGGCCGGCGTGACGACGGCGCCGTCGAGTTCCAGCACGGCGGCGCCGGGACGGCGCTCCCCCGCCGCGTCGGAGGAGCCCACCCAGGTGACCCGCCCGGCATCGATCTCGACGCCGCCCGGGCCCGGCGCGGGATCGAACAGCCGGGCTCCGATGAGCAGGGTGCGGGACACCCCGCATGCCTACCCGATCAGTACGGGCGCTTCGGCATGAGGACCCACAGCACGAGGTAGATCACGACCTGCGGGCCGGGCAGCAGGCACGACAGCACGAACAGCAGCCGGACCATGAACGGGCTCATGCCGAACCGGTCGGCCAGGCCCGCGCACACCCCGGCGATCACCTTGCCGTGCCGCGGGCGGGTCAGGGTCGATGCCACTTCGGGCTCCTTCCGAATCGCGGCGCGTCTCGCCGCTGGAACCCAGTGTCGGCCTGGTTGCCGCCACCGGGACCCGGGGAACGCCCGGAGACACCCCTGAAGTTCCCGGGCCGCAACCCCGGAGCGCCGAGCGTGCTCGCAGCCGGTGACCATGCACTGCGCCGTCCGGGCGACGATCACCGGTGTCGGTGAATGCCCTGGTCAGGGACCTGCGATGCGCATAGCGTCATTCTCGTGATTCGATCACGCTCCCTCGCCGTGCTCGGCGCGACGCTCGGTGCCGTCGTGCTCGCGCTGTTCGGTTCGCCCGCCGTGGCGCTCGCGCAGCCACCCTCCGCGGTGGTCGCCCTCGGCGACAGCGCCGCGGCAGGCGACGGTGCGGGCGACTACGAGGCCGGCACCCGCGGCGAGCACGACAACTGGTGCCACCGCTCCGTCCACGCCTACGTCCACCGCACCGGCCTGGCCTCCGAGTCGGTGAACCTGGCGTGTTCGGGGGCGGAGTCCGCGAACGTCGCGTTCGGCGACGGCACCCACTACACCGAGGGCTCGCAGGCGGGCAGGCTCGTCGAGGTGGCGGGCCGCTACCGCGTGAACACCGTGGTCGTGCAGGTCGGGGCCAACGACGACGCCGCGCTGTTCGGCACCGGTGTCGCCTGCATCCGCGCGTTCATCGACCCGCGCGAGCCTCCGTGCCGGGAGACGATCGGACCGCTGGTGCCCGAGCGGATGGCGGCCACCGCGGCCAAGGTGGAGACGGCGGTACGCGACGTGCGGTCGGCGATGCGGCAGGCTGGGTACGGTGTGGACGACTACGCGCTCGTCCTCGCCTCCTACGCCTCCCCCGTCACCGAACACATGCTGCCGCTGCAGGGGCTGGCGGGCTGCCCGTACAGCAAGCCCGACGCCGGTTGGGGCCGCACCACGCTGTTCCCGGCGCTGTCGGCCGCGCTGCACGACGTCGCCGACCGCACCGGCGCCCGGTTCCTCGACATGGCCCGCGCCACCGAGGGCTACGAGGCCTGCACCCAGCCGACCCAGGCCCAGGAGTGGCAACGCCGCATCACCGTGGACCCGGAGGCGCTGGTGTACGGCGGGCTCGACGCCATCGGCTTCCACCTCGCCCAGGAGTCGTTCCACCCCACGGCCGCCGCACACGCGCAGATGGGCCGCTGCGTCGGCGAGTTCGTCCGATCCGGATCGGACGCCGCGGCCTGCGTGGCCGGACCCGACGAACGGACCCACCTCGAACCGGCCCCGGCGCAGCGCCCGCCGCCTGAGCGCACCCACCACCACGGCGCCGCGCCGCCTAACGTCGTCGCCGTGACGATCGGTGAGAACACCACGACCCGCCTCGCCGCCGTCGAGCTGGCCCGGTCGACCAGGTCCGGGGAGCTCGGCGCCGCGGAGGTCATGCAGGCGCACATCGCGGAGATCGAGCGGCTCAACCCCGCCGTCAACGCGATCGTCGACTTCCGGCCCGAGCGCGCGCTGGCCGCGGCGCGAGAGCTCGACCGCACGTTCCGCAGGGACGCGCCGCACGGCCCGCTGTACGGCCTGCCGGTGGCGCACAAGGACCTCGTCCCGGCCGCGGGCTTCCGGTTCACCCAAGGCAGCCCGATCTTCGCCGACCGGGTCGCGACGCTCGACCACACCGTCGTCGAACGGATGGCCGCGGCGGGGGCGATCGCGGTCGGCAAGACCAACGTGCCGGAGTTCGGGCTCGGCTCGCACACGTTCAACCCCGTCTACGGGGTCACCCGCAACCCGTACGCGCCCGACCGGACGGCGGGCGGCAGCAGCGGTGGCGCGGCGGCCGCCCTCGCCGCTCGCATGCTCCCGCTGGCCGACGGGAGCGACACCGGCGGCTCGCTGCGCAATCCGGCGTCGTTCTGCGGCGTCGTCGGCTTCCGGCCGTCGCCGGGGCGGGTGCCGTCGTGGCCGGATGCGACCCGTTCGGGCGGTTGGCGGTGGTCGGGCCGATGGCCCGCACGGTCGACGACCTCGCGTTGCTGCTGAGCGTGCTCGCGGGCCCCGACCCACGCGCGGGCTGGCCGGTGTCGGCCGCTCCGGAGGCGTACTTCCCGGTGCCCGCGGCCGGCCGCCCGATCCGGCTGGCGTGGTCGCCCGACCTGGACGGGCAGGTCGTGGTGGCCGGCGAGGTCCGTGCCGCGCTCGAACCGGTGGTGGCCGCGCTCCAGGGGCAGGGCTTCGAGGTGGAGCTCGCCACCCCCGACCTTGCCGGTGCCATCGAGGCCTTCCGGGTGCTGCGTGCGCTCAAGATGCAGCTGTCGCTCGCCCCGGTGCTGGCCGAACACCCGGGCCGGCTCAAGGGCGACGCCGTGTGGAACATCGAGCAGGGCGCGGCGCTCGACGGCCCGACGATCGCGCGGGCCGAGCACACCGCCGCCAGGATCTTCCACGCGATGCGGGAGTTCTTCGAGTCCTTCGACGTCCTGGCCACCCCGACCTGCCAGGTGGCGCCGTTCGAGATCACCACCCGCTACCCGCGCGCGATCGACGGCACCCAGATGCACGACTACCTGGAGTGGATGGGGCTTCCGTCGGCGATCACGATCACCGGGTGCCCTGCCCTCTCGCTCCCGGCAGCGTGTACCCCGGACGGCCTGCCGGTCGGCATCCAGCTCGTCGGGCCGCACCTGCGGGAGGACCGCCTCCTCGCGGTTGCACGGGTGCTCGAATCGATCGTCGGGCCCGCCGCCGCACCCGACGTGGACCCGACGCCGCGGCCGGCGTTCGTCGAGGTCGACTGAGCGGGCGCGACCATGATCATCGCTTCGGTGCGCCGGCGGCCACATGTGGCCGTGGGTGCGCCCGGCCGCTGATCACACCCAGGCCCCAAGGGGCATGATCAGCGGCCTGGTGCGTGAGTGGCCACATCTGGCCGTCGAGGCACCCGTCCGCTGATCACGAACTCGCGGTCAGAGCACCACGAGGTCGTGAGGGCGGTTGTTGAGCCGCTCGTGACCCTCGTCGGTGACCACCACGATGTCCTCGATGCGCGCGCCCCACTCGCCGTCGAAGTACACGCCGGGCTCCACGCTGAAGGCCATGCCCGGCTCGAGGGCGAGCGCGTTGCCGGCCACGATGTAGGGGTCCTCGTGCACCTCGAGCCCGATGCCGTGGCCGGTGCGGTGCAGGAACCGCTCACCCAGCCCGGCCGCGGAGATCGGCTCGCGGGCAGCCGCGTCCACCCGCTCGGCGGCGATGCCCGGCGCCACGGCGCGCACCGCGCGGTCCTGGGCGTCCTGCAGCACGGCGTAGGCCTCGCGGACGGCAGCCGGGGCGTCGCCCCCGACGGCGTAGGTGCGGGTGCAGTCGGAGTTGTAGCCGCTCGGCAACGGCCCTCCGATGTCGATCACCACGACCTCGCCGCTCTCGATCACCCGGGCGGACATGTCGTGGTGCGGGCTCGCCCCGTTCGGCCCGGAGCCCACCACCACGAACGCGGCCTCGGTGTGGCCCTCCTCGACGATCGCCGCGGCGATGTCGGCGCCGACCTGGGCCTCCGTCCGCCCGGGCTTGAGGAACTCGCCCATGCGGGCGTGCACGCGGTCGATCGCCGCACCGGCGGCGCGCAGCTCGGCCAGCTCGGCCGCGTCCTTGCGCATCCGCAGCTCCCGCATCACCGGCCCGGCGAGGGCCTGCTCCACGTCGGGGAACGCGGAGCGCAGCGGCAGCACGTGCGCGGCCGGCATCGCGTCGGCGAGCCCCACCCGGCTCGGGCCGCCGCCGAGGTCGCTCACGAGCAGGTGGGCGTCCTCCCCGTCGCGCCACGTGACGACCTCGATCCCCAGCTCGTCGAGGGGGAGGTCGGCGAACCCGGGCGCCTCCAGGCGCGGCACCACCAGCGCGGGCGGGGCGCGGTGGCCCGCGGCGGGCAGCACCAGGCAGGTGAGGCGCTCGTGGGACTCTCCGGAGACGCCCAGCAGGTAGCGCAGATCCGGGCCCGGGGTGACGAGCAGCAGGTCGATGTCCTGTGCGGCGGCCACCTCGCCGGCACGGCGAATGCGGTCGGCGAGGAGCGCGGTCGGAACGGCCGGTGTCATGGGAGGGAGGGTATTCCGGCAAGCTGTGCCGCGTGACCCGCCCGCACCGCCCGCGCAGTCGCTGATGCTCCTCGACTCCGCCAGCCTGTACTTCCGTGCCTTCTACGGCGTACCGGAGTCGATCACCGGGCCGGACGGTACCCCGGTCAACGCGATCCGCGGGTTCACCGACATGGTGGCCCGGCTCATCACCGACCGGCGGCCCACCCGTCTCGTCGCCTGCCTCGACCTCGACTGGCGCCCGGCGTTCCGGGTGCAGGCGCTGCCCTCCTACAAGGCCCACCGGGTGCCGGGCGAGCCGGACACCGCCCCCGCCGGGCTCCCGGAGATCGTCCCCGACACCCTCGAACCGCAGATCCCCGTGCTGCTCGAGGTGCTGGCGGCGGCCGGGATCGCCACCGCGGGCGCGAGGCTACGAGGCCGACGACGTCATCGGCACCCTCGCCGCGGGCGAGCACACCGACCCCGTGCTCGCGGTGAGCGGCGACCGCGACCTCATGCAGATCGTGCGCGACGAACCCGTGCCGATCCGGCTGCTCTACGTCGGGCGCGGGCTGGCGAAGGCCGAACACCTCGGTCCGGTCGAGGTGGCCGCGAAGTACGGGGTGCCCGCAGGCCGGGCCGGGGAGGCCTACGCCGAGATGGCGATGTTGCGCGGCGACCCGTCCGACGGGCTGCCCGGCGTCCCCGGGATCGGCGCCAAGACGGCCGCCACCCTGGTCGGGCGCTTCGCCACCTGGGACGAGCTGCGCGCCGCCGTGGCCGACACGACCGACGCCCGGCTGAGCCCACCCGTCCGCACGAAGCTCGCGGCGGCCGCGCCCTACCTGGCCGTCGTCGAACCCGTGGTGCGGGTGGCGGTCGACGCCCCCGTCGAGCTCGACCGGCCCGACACCCTCCCCGCCGAGCCCGCCGACCTGGAACGGCTTGCCTCGCTGGGGGACCGCTGGGGCGTGGGCAGCTCGGTCGAACGGCTCTGCACCGCAATGCTGAAGAACGCGCGCTAGAAGTACGTGCCGCACCACGGGCGGACCGGCGTGGCGAACGCGGCGTCCGCCCGCGGGACCGCCGACGGATCCGGGGCGCCCCACCAGCCGCTCGCCACGAGCTCCGACGGGCTGCGGTCACCCAGGTAGGCCATCGCGAGCGCCGCGACGGTGCACTCCAGCTCCGGCCGCACCGACCCGTCGAGCGGGCCGACGCGTTCCGCGGAACCGTCGGCGATCCGGAACACCCCGCTGTTGCCCGCCAGCACCCCGTCGTGCACGCCGAGCAGCACCGCGTCGGCGGGGCCGTAGCTGCGGGCCGCGAGCGCGGTGGGCACGTCCACGATCCGCAGCCACGTCTCGTCGTCGACGCCGAGGACGGCACACGCCCGCGGGTCGGTCAGCAGCAGCTCGAGGGGCTCGTCCAGCGGGCGCAGGTTGGCCTGCACGTGCTCGACGAGGTCGACGCCGAGCAGGAACCGCCACAGGGCAGCCGTCGCCGGCACGTCCGCAGCGTGCAGGTCGAGCACCTCGAGCGAGCGCTCAGGGAAGCCCGGCCCGTCGCCCCGGTGGGCGACGGCGAACCCGTCGTCGCCGTCCGGGCCGGTGTGCACGGCCGCGAGCACGTGCGCGCGGTCCACCTCGACCCGGCGGGTCACCGCCATGGACCACCAGCCCTCGCTGCGGGTGATGCCACCCGGGCGCCGCGCGGCGATCCGACCGTGGACCTCCCGCAACACCGGCACGATCTCGTCACGCCGCAGCAGCCGCACGGCCCCGCCGCGCGGGGCATCGGGCCGCAGCACTGTGGGGTCGGCGCGCACCCGCACCGTCCGCCCACGGGAGGCGATCCCGTACCCGAACCGGCCGTAGATGCGCGCCTCGCTGGCCCGTAGCGACGCGAACGGCTCCCCGCGGTCGGCCACGTCGGCGAGCTGCGTGTGCATCAGCGCGGTGAGCATGCCGCGGCGCGTGTGGTCGGCGCGCACCCCGACCCGCGTGACCGCGGCCATCGGGAGCACCGCCCCGCCCGGCACCGCCAGCCCGCTCGGGAACGACGTCGCGGTGGCCGCCAGAGCACCGTCCGCGTGCACCCCGAGCGTCCTGCCCGGGCTGTAGAGCTCGCTCGTCCGCGCCCACGCGGCATCGTCCGCGGGACCGCGGTGGATCGCGGCGGCGAACAGGGTGTGTGCCGCGCGCAGCTCACCCTGTCCGAGCGCCTCGACGGCGGGTGCCTGCGTCAAGCCGGTCGCCCGACCTCGTAGTTGCCGTCGGAGCTCGTGATCTTGATCGGCACCGGGACCTGGGCGCCGTCGACTACGGCCGTGCACTCGAAGCCCGCGTCCGGCACGACCTGCTGCCCGTCCGGGCACGTGACCGACTCGACCTCGAGGCCGTAGTCCTGCGCGAGCACCTGCTGCACGCCGGTCTCCACCGCGGCCGCGTCCAGCACGCGGGTGTTGAAGAACCCGGGGCTCACGAAGCCCAGCACCGCGACGACCGCGAGCACGACCGCCCCGACGGCGCCACCGATGATCAACGGCATCTTGTTGTTCGCGCCGCCCGCGCCCGGGCGTCCGGCGGCGGGTGCCCCTGGCCCCACTGCTGCTGAGCCTCCGGTGCCCGCCCCACTGCTGCGTGGGCTGCTGACCCGCACCGGGCTGACCCCACCCGCCCTGCTGCTGCGCCGCCCAGGCGCCTGCTGACCGGCCGCCTGCTGGGTGGCCGCCCACGGCGACTGCTGCCCCGCCGCCTGCTGGCCGTACGCCTGCTGCCCCGCCGGCTGCTGTCCCGCCGCCTGCTGCCCGTAGGCTGCTGCCCGTACTGGCCCTGCCCGTACGGCGACTGCTGTGCCGGCTGCTGGCCCGGCTGCGCCTGCTGACCCGCCTGCGTGGCTGCGGCTGGCCGAACACCTGGGTGGGCTGCTGGCCGTACGCCTGGCCCGGCTGGGCGCCGTAGGGCTGCCCGTAGGGCTGCTGCTGTCCATAACCCGGCTGCGCCGCCCCGTACGGGCCACCCTGCTGGGCGGCGTAGGGCGCCTGCTGGTGCCCGGGAGGCGCGTACGGCGGCTGCTGCTGCTGCGCCTGCTGCGACGGCTGGGCCTGCGTGGGATGTTGGCCCGGGTACTGCTGACCGGGCTGGCCCGCCCTGGCTGGCCCGGGGCAGGCTGGGACTGGCCGGGCTGGGCCTGGTTCGGCTGAGATTGGCTCGGCTGAGATTGGCTCGGCTGAGACTGGCCCGGCTGAGACTGGTCGGTCTGGTGCTGGTCGACCCGGTGCTGGTCGGTCTGGTGCTGGTCGGCCTGGGACCCCGCCTGAGCCTGGTTCGGCTGGCTCTGGCTCGGCCCCTGACCCGGCTGACCGTAGGCCGGCTGCGCTCCGGGCTGCCCCTGGCCCGCCTGGACCCCGGCTTGTGCCTGACCGGGCTGGGCCTGACCGGGCTGGGCACCGTGGTGCTGCTCCGGCGGGGGGTACGGCAGCGCGGCCTGCGTCTGGTCGGCGGGCCCCCACATCTGCTGCTGTGCCTGCTGTGCCGGTTCGGGCTGTTGCGCGTTCTGGGTGGGGACGAGCGTGGTGGCCTCGCCCGGTTCGTCGGCGGGCGGCTGCTCGGGCGCCTTCTCCTCGGTCCTGGGCGTGAAGAGGTCCCCGGCCTCCCGCTCGTCCTCGGCGGGCTCGGACTCGACCGGGGCCTCGGACGCCTCGCGGGACTCGGACGCCTCCTGCCGGGGCACCTCGCTCGTCTCGGGCGAGTCCCACCCCTGCTGCGGGACGGCGCGGGTCTCCTCGTCGGCCGGCTGCTGCGCCTCCTGCGGAGCCCCCCACCCGCCTTGCGGCTGCTGCTGGCCCCACGCGGGCTGCTCGGCAGGCTGCTGCTGCGCACCGTGTGGTGGCTGCGGTCCCTGTGGCGTACTCATCGCGGGCCTTCCCCCTGGAGACGTGCGGTCGGGCGATCAAAGCACAGGCCATTCGGCGGGCACAGAGCCGGTCGCCCCTTAGGCCGTATCACTCCGTACCCACCGCAACCACGCCGCGGCGGATCGAGGTGATCGCCGTTGCGGCGGCCCTGCCGACCCCGCTGTCGCGCCCCGCGACGGCGGCGATCTGGTCGAGCAGGTCCAGCACCTGCCGGCACCAACGCACGAAATCGCCGGCCGAGAGTTCCACACCGTTCTGCTCCGCGGCGGTGAGGACCGCCGCGAGGGACTCCCCGCGCGCCCAACGGTGCATCGGCCACGCGAAACCGAGGTCGGGCTCGCGAGTGCGGTCGACCTTGTGCCGGCGTTCGTCGCCCTCCAGCTCGGCCCACAGCCGCACGGTGGCCGCCAGTGCGTCCGAGACGGCACCCGACGGCACCCGCGGCATCGGCCCGTTGTCCCGGCGCGACTCGTAGACCAGCGCCGACGCGACGGCGGCCAGCTCGGCGGGCTCCAGGCCCGCCCACGCGTCGTGGCGCAGGCACTCGGCTGTGAGCAGGTCGGACTCGCCCCACAGCCGCGCGAGGCGCTCGCCGTGCTCGGTGATGTGCTCGCCGTCGAGGTAGCCGCGCTCGCCCAGCAGCGCCCGGATCCGGTCGAAGGCCCTGGCGAGCGAGTGGGTGGTGGCCCGCACCTTCTGCCGCAGCTGGTCGGTGTCGCGCTCCAGCCGCGCGTACCGCTCCGCCCACCGGGCGTGGGCTTCCCGGTCGTCGCACCCGTGGCACGGGTGGGCGCGCAGCGCCCGGCGCAGCGTGGCCATCTCCGGGTCGTCGACGGCGCCGCCGCGCGACCGCCGGCGCTGTGTCGGTGGGGCGACGATCCCGGTGTTGCGCAGCGACGACGCCAGGTCGCGCCGTACCCGGGGGACGCGGTGGTCGACCCGCTTCGGCAGCCGCATGTGGCCGAGCGGCTCGACGGGCACCGGGAAGTCGGCCGCGGAGAGCCGACCCGCCCAGCGGTCCTCGGTGAGCACGAGCGGTCGGGGGTCGCCGTCGGTGTCGACGCCGGGGTCGAGCACCACGGCGAGGCCGGCGCGGCGCCCGCCGGGCACCGCGATGACGTCGCCGGGCCGTAGCGCGCGCAACGAATCGGCGGCGGCCTCACGCCGTTGCGCCACCCCCTGCCGCGAGAGCGACTTCTCCCGGTCGGCCACGCGCCTGCGCAGCGCGGCGTACTCGCGGAAGTCGCCGAGGTGGCATTCGAGGGACTTCTCGTACCCGGCGAGGGCCTCGACGTTGCGCTCGATCCGCCGGGCCAGCCCCACCACCGACCGGTCGGCCTGGAACTGCCCGAACGACAGCTCCAGGAGCTCCCGGGCGGCGTCGGTGCCGAGCCTGCCCACCAGGTTGACGGCCATGTTGTAGCCGGGCCGGAAGGAGCTGCGCAGCGGGTAGGTGCGGGTGGATGCGAGCCCGGCGACCTGCTCGGGGTCCACCCCCGGCTGCCAGACGACGACCGCGTGGCCCTCGACGTCGATCCCGCGGCGGCCCGCCCGCCCCGTCAGCTGGGTGTACTCGCCGGGGGTGAGCTCGGCGTGGGACTCGCCGTTGTACTTGACCAGCCGTTCCAGCACGACCGTGCGCGCGGGCATGTTGATCCCGAGCGCGAGGGTCTCGGTGGCGAACACCGCGCGCACCAGCCCACGGACGAACAGCTCCTCGACCGTCTCCTTGAACGCGGGCAGCATCCCGGCGTGGTGGGCGGCGATGCCGCGCTCGAGGGCCTCGCGCCACTCCCAGTAGCCGAGCACGGCGAGGTCGGCCTGGGGGAGCTCCGCGGTGCGCCGGTCGACCGTGCGGCGGATCTCCTCGACCTCGTCCTCCGTGGTGAGCCGCAGCCCGGACCGGACGCACTGCCCGACCGCGGCGTCGCACCCGGCGCGGCTGAACACGAACGTGATGGCCGGCAGCAGGCCCTCCCGGTCGAGCCGGTCGATCACGGTGGTGCGGGACGGCGGGCGGAACCCGCCACGTCGCGGCGGGCCGGAGCGGCCACGGCCCCGCGCGCCGCGGTCCCATTGCGCCATCGAGCTCTGCCGGTCGAGCTCCTTGGTGTGCCGGACGAGATCCGGGTCGACCTCCAGCTCGCCCGCCGAGGTCTCCCCGGCGAACAGGTCGAGCAGGCGGTTGCCCACCATCATGTGCTGCCACAGCGGCACCGGCCGGTGCTCGTCGACGACCACGGTGGTGTCGCCGCGCACGGTGACCAGCCAGTCGCCGAACTCCTCGGCATTGCTCACCGTGGCCGACAGGCTCACCAGCGAGACGTGCTCGGGCAGCTGGAGGATGACCTCCTCCCAGACCGCGCCGCGGAACCGGTCGGCGAGGTAGTGGACCTCGTCCATCACGACGTAGCCGAGGTGTTCGAGCTGCCGCGACTCCGCGTAGATCATGTTGCGCAGGACCTCGGTGGTCATGACGACCACCTGGGCGTTGCCGTTGACCGCCTGGTCACCGGTGAGGAGCCCGACCGCGGACGCCCCGTGCCGCTCGACGAGGTCGGCGTACTTCTGGTTCGACAGCGCCTTGATCGGTGTCGTGTAGAAGCACTTCTGCCCCTGCGCGAGCGCCAGGTGCACGGCGAACTCGCCGACGACGGTCTTCCCGGCGCCGGTGGGGGCGCACACGAGCACGCCGTGCCCCTCCTCGAGGGCGGCACAGGCGGTGTGCTGGAACCCGTCGAGCTCGAACGGGAGCGTCTGCACGAACTCGGTGAGCCGCGGACGTGCGGAGCGGCTCCGGGCGGCGGCGTACGCCTCCGCCGGAGCAGACTGGCTGGTGGCCACGATCTCCAGGTTTCCACATCCCCACGACGGAGGGCCGCCGCGCCCGTTCACAGCTCGTTCACCACCGGGGATGCATGATCGCCCGGTGAGCGCCTCGCTGCCGGAAACCGCCCCGCCGTTCGTCGAGATCGCGCACCCGATCCGGGAGTGGCGCGCCTGACCACAGTCTGTTGCTGCCCCACGCGCTGCGGTGACTTCACATACCGGGCACCGACTTCACCCATGGCCCGCCTTGTGTGAAGTCGGTGCTGGATGTGTGAAGCCGGCCGGCAATCCGACGAACGGACTCCCGCGGGGCGATCAGGTCACGTCGTCGAGCCGCTTGGCGTCCAGCGTGCTGGGAGCCGTGTCGATGTCGCTGGGAGTGGTGTCGATCGCGCTCGGGCTGGTGTCGATCGGGCTGGGGGCGTCGGGGTCCCAGTCATCCCAGCCCTCGGCGGCCCGCCGCCGCGCGCGCCGACGGTCGTTCATGCGGCTGATCTGGATGGCCAGCTCGAACAGCAGTACCAGGGCGATCGCGAGGGCGATCATCGAGATCGGGTCCTGGCCGGGTGTCGCGATCGCGGCGAACGCGAACAGCCCGAACGTCAGCCCGCGGCGCCATGCCTTCAGCTGGGCGTAGCTGATCACGCCCGCGACGTTCAGCATCACCACGAGCAACGGCAGCTCGAAGCTCACCCCGAAGATCAGCAACAACGCGATGACGAACGAGAAGTACTGGTCGCCCGACAGGGCGGTGGTCTGGATCTCCGAACCGATGGTGAGCAGGAAGGCCAGGCCCTGGGTGATCACCGCGTAGGCGAGCACGGCGCCCGCCACGAACAGCACCGAGGCCACCGACACGAACGACAGCGCGTAGCGCCGCTCGTTGGAGTGCAGCCCCGGGACGATGAACGCCCAGACCTGGTACAGCCAGACCGGGCACGCCAGCACGACGCCCGCGGTGGCGCCGACCTTCAGCCGCAGCGTGAACTGGTCGAACGGCCCGGTGCCGAGCAGCGTGCAGGACCCGTCCGCGGTGAACACCGCACGGGACGCCTCCGGCAGGGCGCAGTACGGCGCCTTCAACAGGTCGCCGAGGCTGGACATGCCGAAGAAGGGAACGGCGAACCAGATGTAGCCGAAGATCGTGGTGATGACGATCGCCACGAGCGCAACCGTGAGCCGGTTGCGGAGCTCGTACATGTGCTCGACGAGCGACATCGTTCCGTCGGGACTCTTCGCTCTCTTGACCCGACGGAGGGGGATTCGAACCACCGCGCTGGTGCTTACGGGGCCGAGGTGCTGCCCGAGCCGGGCTGGGAGGCACGCGTCGACTCAGGTGCCTTCTCCGCGGCCTTGGCCTGGCCCTCGGGGAGGACCTTCGGCTCCGGCGCGGCGGGCGACTCGGCCGAGGTGTCTGAGTTGCCCGCCTCGTCCTTCATGCCCTTCATCTCACCCTTGAACACCCGGGCGGACTGACCGATGGACCGGGCCATATCCGGCAGGCGCTTGGCACCGAACAGGAGCACGAGGATCCCGATGAGGATCACCAGCTCCCAGCCGCCGAGGCTTGGCATGGTTGTCGTCCTTCCGCCGTGAGCAATCGTTCCGGAGTCTACGCGGGTACGGCTCAGGCCGATCCACGTCGTCGCTCGTCCGCCAGTGCGCGCAGAACGGCGACCCGACCTGCCACGCCCGCACGCAACGCCGCGTTCGCCCGGGTGAACCGCCGCACAGGCGGCAGTACGAGTAGCAGCAACACCACGAGGAGCACGACGCCCACGACGACCGTGAGCACAACCAGCATCATGTCACCCATTCGCACCGTTCTCCCGATCCACCGTGCCGAGCGCCTCCCGCGCCCGCACGCAACCGCCTCCACCAGCTCCGCCGGTTCCACCAGCCGTGCCCCACCACCGAGGCCCAGCACGAGCCGGACCAGCCAGCTGGGGTCGGCGTAGCGCAGCCGCACCTGCATGCGTTCGTCGCCGAGCTCCGCGATCTCGTCCACGGGGTAGTACTCGGCCACCCACCGCACCTCGCGCTCGAGGAGCAGCACCGCGGAGCGGTGGTCGGCGCTGGGCCGGAACAGGCCCTCCGACACGTCCGTGGGTTCGGCGTCGGGAGGGGGCGCCGCGGGTTCGTCGAGCACGACGACGTCCTCGACGCGGTCGAGCCGGAACAGGCGCACGGCCTCCGCCCGGCGGCACCAGGCCTCCAGGTAGCCACGACCGTCGACGATGAGCAGGCGCATCGGGTCGATCGTGCGCTGCGAGACGGCATCGCGGCCCGCCGTGTAGTAGACGATCCGCATGGCGTTCCCCGCGGCGAGCGCATCGCGGACGGCCGCGGTGGTGGCGGCCTCCTCGCGGCTGGGGCCGTCGATCGCCACGCCGGCCAGGCCGGCGTCGCCGACGGCCCGCTCCACCTTCGCCGCGGCCCGCCGCACCGCTTCGGTGTCGGCCACGCCCGGCACGTCCGCGAGCGTGCGCAGCGCCATCAGCAGCGCGGTGGCCTCCGCGGTGGTGAGCCGCAACGGGCGGCGCATGCCCGCGTCGTGGGTGACGGTGACGGTGTCTCCGGAGAAGGACAGGTCGACCAGGTCGCCGGGGCCGTAGCCGGGCAGCCCGCACATCCAGAGCAGCTCCAGGTCGCGGCGCAGCTGCTTCTCGGAGATCCCGAAGTCGGCGGCCGCCTCCGCCACCGGGATCCCGGGACGGGCCAGCAGGTAGGGCACCAGAGAGAGCAGCCGCGGCAGCCGCTCCGTGACCCCACCTGTGCTCATCTCGGCACCAACGGTTCGGTGTGGGCGGCCACCGCCGCCGCCCAGTTCGCCCGCACGGCTTCCGCGAGGCGCTGCGGGCCCAGCACCGCGACGTCCGGGCCGTGGCCCGCCACCCAGCGGGCGAGGGTCTCCACGTTGCGCAGGTCGAGCTCCACCTCGTCGCCGTCGCGCCCACCGTGGGAGCGCCTGCCGACGACCCGGGCGAGTCGGCGCAGGCCGTGGGCGCGGCCGTCGGCGATCCAGACGCGGGCGGTGTCGGTGGCCGGTGGCGGGTCGACCCCCTGGCGGACCATCCCCATCAGGTCGACGCCCTCGGGCACCTGCACCGCGCCCACCGGCCCGAGCGCGGTGACCGGTTCCATGATCCGCGAGATGCGGAAGCACCGGGGTGCGGCGCGGTCGCGGTCGTAGCAGCACAGGTACCAGCGTCCGCGCCACGACACCACGCCCCACGGTTCCACCGTGCGCCGCTGCACCGGCCCGCCCACGCCGCCGCGCTGGTGGTCGAACGTGACGGCGCGCCCGGCCCGCACGGCGGCCAGCAGGGCCGCGAACGCCGGGTCGGTGGCACGCACCCGCGGCTGCACCCGGCCCTGCTCCTCGTCGACCTCGACGCCGGCGGCGCGCAGCTTCACCAGCGCGCTGTGGGCCGGCATCGCGAGCTCGGGGGAATCCCACAGCCGGGCGGCCAGCGCGACGGCGGCGGCCTCGTCCGGTTCGAGGTGGATCTCGCCGAGCTCGTAGTCCTGGCGGGCGATCCGGTAGCCGTCCACGGTGTCGAAGCTGGACAGGCGGCCGGTCTCCAGCGGCACGCCGAGCTCGCGCAGCTCGGCCTTGTCGCGCTCGAACATCCGGAAGAACGCCTCGTCGCCCCGCACGTCGGCGTACCCGGGCACGATTTTGCGGATCCGCTCGGCCGTGAGGAACTGCCGGGTGGACAGCAGGCAGAGGACCAGGTTCACCAGCCGCTCGGCCCGGGCAGAGGACACCAGGCATCGTACGACCGGGCCGTGGTCGGCCGCGGCCGACCGGCCGGAATGCCCACCGACCCGTGGAAGCCCTACAGCGAGGCGATGAGGCGCTCCACGCGCTCGTCGATGGCCCGGAACGGGTCCTTGCAGAGCACGGTGCGCTGGGCCTGGTCGTTGAGCTTGAGGTGCACCCAGTCGACCGTGAAGTCGCGGCCCGCGGCCTGGGCGGCGGCGATGAAGTCGCCGCGCAGCTTTGCCCGCGTGGTCTGCGGCGGGGTGTCCTTGGCCGCCTCGATCTCGCCGTCGTCGGTGACGCGGTCGACCATGCCCTTGCGCTGCAGCAGGTCGAACAGGCCCCGGCCGCGGCGGATGTCGTGGTAGGCGAGGTCGAGCTGGGCGATCCGGGGGCTCGCGAGGTCGAGGCCGTTGCGTTCCCGGTAGCGCTCGACGAGCCGGTGCTTGATCGCCCAGTCGATCTCGCGGTCGATCAGCGACAGGTTCTGGCGCTCGACGGCGTCGAGGGTGCGGCCCCACAGGTCGAGCACGCGCTCGATGGTGGGGTCGGCGCTGCCGCGGGTGCGGACGTGCTCGACGGCCTTGGCGTGGTACTCGCGCTGGATGTCCAGGGCGCTGGCCTCGCGTCCACCCGCGAGCCGCACGGTGCGGCGGCCGGTGAGGTCGTGGCTGATCTCGCGGATGGCGCGGATCGGGTTGTCGAGGGTGAAGTCCCGGAACTGGACGCCCGCCTCGATCATCTCCAGCACGAGGGTGGCGGAGCGACCTTGAGCAGGGTGGTGACCTCGGACATGTTCGAGTCGCCGACGATGACGTGCAGCCGCCGGTAGCGCTCGGCGTCGGCGTGCGGCTCGTCGCGGGTGTTGATGATGGGCCGGGACCGGGTGGTGGCGCTGGAGACGCCCTCCCAGATGTGCTCGGCCCGCTGCGACAGGCAGTACACGGCGCCGCGCGGGGTCTGCAGCACCTTGCCGGCCCCGCAGATCAGCTGCCGGGTGACGAGGAACGGCAGCAGCACGTCGGCGATCCGGGAGAACTCCCCTGCCCTGGCGACCAGGTAGTTCTCGTGGCAGCCGTAGGAGTTGCCCGCCGAGTCGGTGTTGTTCTTGAACAGGTAGATGTCACCCCCGATGCCCTCGTCGACCAGCCGGCGTTCGGCGTCGACGAGGAGGTCCTCGAGGATTCGCTCCCCCGCCTTGTCGTGGGACACGAGCTGGGCGAGCGAGTCGCACTCCGCGGTGGCGTACTCGGGATGGCTGCCCACGTCCAGGTAGAGGCGGGCCCCGTTGCGCAGGAACACGTTCGACGAACGCCCCCACGACACGACCCTTCGGAAGAGGTACCGGGCCACCTCGTCGGGCGAGAGGCGCCGCTGCCCGTGGAAGGTGCACGTGACCCCGAACTCGGTCTCGACGCCGTAGATCCGCCGCTGCATCCAGCAAGCGTAAGCGGAGAGAGCCCGCACGTGTTACGCCTGTGACCGACTGACCGTGTCGTGTCCTTCCTCCGGAGCTCCCGGTTGAGCCGTGTGCGTAGGGTCGGCGCCGTGCTCTCGTGGATCCGGCGTGCCACCGACCGGACTGTCGACACCGACCGCGCGGTGTCACGAAGGATCTCGGCGATGCCGCCGAGCCCGTTCGACACCGCGATGAAGGTGGCCTCGACCGCCGCGAACCACAGCCTGCTGTGGTTCGCCGTCGGCGCGGTCCTCGCGGCACGCCGTGGCGCGGGCCGCAAGGCCGCCGCCCGCGGGGTGCTGGCCATCGCGGCGGCGAGCGCCACCGCGAACGGCGTGCTCAAGCCGCTGCTGCCGCGCAGGCGGCCTGCCGCGGCCGAGCTACCCGCCTACCAGACGATCCGGAACCCGCCGACGTCCTCGTCGTTCCCGTCCGGGCACGCCGCGTCCGCGGCGGCGTTCATGACGGCGGTGGCGATGGAGAGCCCGAAGCTGGGCCTCGCCGTCGGCCCGCTGGCGGCGTCGGTGGCGTACTCGCGGGTGCACGTCGGTGTCCACTGGGCGTCCGACGTGGTGGCGGGCGCGGCGCTCGGCAGCGGGATCGCGCTCGCCACGCACCGCTGGTGGCCGATGCGGCGCACCGACGAGGCGCTGGCCAGGCCGCTGGACGCCGTGCCCGAGCTGCCCGACGGCAAGGGCCTCGTGCTCGTGTCGAACCAGCGTTCGGGGGACCCGAACTACGACCCGGCCGCCGACCTGGAGAAGGCGCTCTCGGCGGCCGTGGTGCTGCGGGCCGGCGTCGAGGACGACATCGACGACCAGCTCGAGGCCGCCGTCGCGGAGCGGGACGGGTGGGTGCGGGCGATCGGGGTCGCGGGCGGCGACGGGTCGGTGGCCGCAGCCGCGACGGTGGCGGGCAGGTGGGGCCTGCCGCTGGTGGTGGTGCCCACCGGCACGCTCAACCACTTCGCCCGGGACGTCGGCGTGTACGACATGCAGGAGGCGGTGGACGCCACCGGGGCGGGCGAGGCCGTGGCCGTCGACCTCGGGGTGGTCGACGTGCATCCCGGGCGCGGTGGCGACCCGGAGAGCGGGGACGTGGTGCGGCAGCGCTACTTCCTGAACACCGCGAGCCTCGGCTCCTACCCGGACCTGGTCCGGCTGCGGGAGCGGTGGCAGGGCCGCTGGGGGAAGTGGCCGGCGTTCGCCGCGGCACTGGTGGTGGTGCTGCGCCGGGCCGAGCCGGTGCGGATCAAGGTCGACGGCCGCTGGCTCTCGGTCTGGCTGCTGTTCATCGGCAACGGGCCCTACCACCCGCGCGGCATGGTGCCTGCCTGGCGCCCCTCGCTGGACTCCGGCCTGCTCGACGTGCGGTGGCTGCGGGCCGACATCCGCTTCTCCCGGTTGCGGGCGGTGGTCGCGCTGGTGCTGGGCGCGCTCGGGCACAGCCGCGTCTACCACCAGCGCGAGGTCGGCGAGCTCGACATCGAGCTGGCGGTGCCCGGCATGCTCGCCACCGACGGCGAGGTCGTCGAGAAGGCCGGGCGTTTCACGTTCCGGGTGGCCGAGCAGCGGGTGCCGGTCTACCGCCGCCACGAGGCCAATTGGAGCGGGCGGGACCGACCCTTCCTCGGCTGATCCCGACGCGGGCCGAGACGAGCCGGCACGGCAGGATGGCGCCACGACCGGCGGCGGGGCGGCCGCACGGCCCGGCGACAGGGGGATGACGACCGTGCGTGCTGTCGCGGCAACGGTGGCGATCGCGGGAATCCTGGCCGGGCAGGCCACCCCGGCGGCTGCCGCCGAGCCCGGTGAGCCGACGCCCGCGGCGATCGCCGCGGCCGCGCAGGAGTACGTCGGGGCCACCCGGCTGCCGGGCGTCGCGGTCGCGGTCGTGCACGACGGGAGGGTGGTGCACGTCGCCGGGTACGGGCACGGCGCGGGCGGCGAGCCGGTCACCGGGACGACGCCGATGCGGCTCGGCGGGGTGTCGGAGTCGTTCACCGCGATGGCGCTGGCGCAGCTGGCCGGGCCGGGTTTCGTCCGGATGGACGATCCGGTCGTCGAGCACCTTCCGGAGTTCACCACGGCCGACCCGCGTTCGGCGCAGATCACGGTGCGCCAGCTGCTCGACCACACCTCCGGCCTGCCTGCCACCTCCGGCGCCGCGAGGCGCGCGGGCCTGCAGGAGGCCGTGGCGGGGCTGCACGACGTCACGCTCGCGTCGGCCCCGGGGGAGCGCCGGGTGCACAGCGAAGCCGGCTACTGGGTGGCCGCCCGGCTGCTGGAGGTGCGCACGCGGCAGCCGTTCGAGAAGTTCCTCTGGGATCGGATCTTCTACCAGACCGGCATGCACGCCACCAGGGCCGTCATCGGGTCCCGCGACCCCGTGCCCGGCCTGACCGACGGGCACGACCGGTTCCTCGGGCTCAGCAGGTCGCAGCAGGAGCCCGACCGGTTCGTCGCCGGGGCGGGCGGAGTCGTCGCACCGGCCGAGGACGTCGCCACCTGGCTCGCGTTCAACGCCGGCTACGGCCTGCGCACGGTGATGGCGGGCGAGGGGCTGCGGGAGGTGCAGCAGCTCGGCTGGGTCGACCGCGCGGGGGGCCGCCGGACCGCCGGAGCTGTGGATGCGCGGGCGGACGGCCACGTCATCGGTCACGCTCGTGCTCCTGCCCGGGACCCGATACGGCGTCGCGGTGCTCGCGAACAGCCGGGAGCCGCTCGACGGCGCCGGCGGGAGCGGCATCGACGGTGACGGGCCGAGCGACGTGGACGACCTCGCGGCCGACCTGGTGGTGCTCACCCGCGGTGCCCCGCCCGCCGGGCCGGGCCTGCCACTGGCGTTCCTCGCCGAGCTGGTGCTCGTCGCCGCCGCGGTGGGGGCGCTGCTCGTCGCCGCCGTTGCCGTGCTCAGGGCCCGCGGGTGGGCGCGCCGCCGGGCCGCCGCCGCGGCGGGGTGGCCCGCGTGGCGGTTCGTCCCGTACGCGGTGCCGCTGCTCCTGCTGGCCGTCCTGCCGGATCTGGCCGCGCCGGTCGTCGGCGGCGCCACGTTCCGGGATCTGGCGCAGGTCTGGCCCACGGCGCTCGTCGCGGCGGAGGTGGCGGCGCTGCGGGATCCTGGTGGTGGCCGTGCGGGTCCGCGCGTTGGTGCGGCAGCGGCGTGCGGTCAGCCCCCGTACGGAACCGTGAGCACCTCCAGGTTGTGGCCCTGCGGCGAGTCGAAGTAGAGCCCGCGCCCGCCGTCGTTGGTGTTGATGCCGGGCGTGCGGCGGCCCGGGTCGGCCCAGGTCGGCAGACCCCGCTCACCCAGCCGTCGCGCGACGCGTCGAACTCGGCTTCGCTGATCAGGAAGGCGTAGTGCTGCGGCACCACGTCACCCTCGGTGTCGAGGAAGTCGAGGCTGACGCCGTTGGCCAGCTCCAGCACGGCGAACGGGCCGAACGATCCCGGCGCGGGCAGCCCGAGCACCTCGCTGACGAACCGGGCCTCGGCGTGCTTGTCGTGGGCGTAGACGATGGTGTGGTTCAGTTCGACGGCCATGCCCACCAGGATGGAACCTGAAGCCCGGTTCAGGTCAAGAGGACGACTCGCCGTTCACCGCTCCGCTGCCCGCCGGGGCGTCGTCGCCGCCGACATCGGCACGGGGGCCGCCGCTCGCCGCCCGGTTGGCCTCCGGGAGCAGGTCGCGCAGCACGGTGCCGGTGATGCGGCGGAAGGTCCGCCGCGGGCGCGTGCGGTCGAGCACCGCGACCTCCAGCGCACCGACGCTCAGCACCTCGGAGGCGCCGCCGTTGGTGGCCGAGCCCGCCTGGAGCGCCTCCACGGCGATCGCGATGGCCTCACCCAGCTCCAGCCCGCTGCGGTAGGTCTCCTTGAGCTTGGCGCTGATCGGCTCGGTGGTGCCGCCCATCACGACGAACTGAGGCTCGTCGGTGATGGAGCCGTCGTAGGTGATCCGGTAGAGCTGGTCGGAACCGGCGTCGGTGCCGACCTCGGCCAGGCACAGCTCCACCTCGTAGGGCTTCTGCTGCTCCACGAACGACGTGCCCAGCAGCTGGGCGTAGCCGTTGGCGAGCCCGCGCCCGGTGACGTCCCGGCGGTCGTAGGTGTAGCCGCGCAGGTCGGCGTGGCGGATGCCGGCGGTGCGCAGGTTGTCGAACTCGTTGTAGCGGCCCACCGCGGCGAACCCGATGCGGTCGTAGATCTCCGAGACCTTGTGCAGCGCGGTGGAACGGTTCTCGGCGACGAACAGCACACCGCCGGTGTAGGTGAGCACGACGACGCTGCGGCCGCGGGCGATGCCTTTGCGCGCCAGCTCGGAGCGGTCGCGCAGGAGCTGGTCGACCGACGAGTAGAACGGCATCGTCACGGGAGGAACTCCTGGTGCGTCGAGGGGGAGCAGCTGGTCACGGCGACGATCACCCGCCAGGGTTCTCGGTGCGGGCCGCGACGACCTCGCGCGCGATCGCCTCGATCTCCTCCTCGGGGCGGCGCACCGCGCCGTCCGGGCCGGTGATGCTCGCGACCACGGGGAAGATCCGGCGGGTGAGGTCGGGCCCGCCGGTGGCGGTGTCGTCGTCGGCCGCGTCGTACAGGGCCTCGACGGCGGCACGCACGGCGCCCTGCAGGTCGGCGGCGGGGTCGTAGCGCTTCTTCAGCGCCGACTTCGCGTACACCGAGCCCGATCCGATCGCGTGGTAGCCCAGCAGCTCGTCGTAGCGGCCGCCCGCGGCGTCGTAGGTGATGATCCGGCCCGCCTGCGCGGGCTCGGCGTCGACGTCGTAGCCGACGAGGATCGGCACCACGACGAACCCCTGCATCGCCGCCGCCAGGTTGGCCTGCACCATGCCGGCCAGCTTGTTGGCCTTGCCGTCGAGCGAGAGCGAGACGCCCTCGGTCTTCTCGTAGTGCTCCAGGTCGACGCTGAACAGCCGCACCAGCTGCAGGCCGTTGGCCGCCGTGCCGGCGAAGCCGACCGCCGAGTAGGTGTCGGTGAGGAACACCTTCTCGATGTCGCGCTGGGCGATGACGTTGCCCTGGGTGGCCCGCCGGTCGCCCGCGATCACCACGCCTCGGAGAACGTGAGCGCGACGATCGTGGTGCCGTGTGCGACGTCCAGCGCGCCCATCGCGCCCGCCGACGGCACGGCACCCTGCGGCACCCGGCCGGGAAGCAGGTGCGGAGCGGTGGCGGCGACGAAGTCGGTGAACGACGTGACGCCGGGCGCGAGGTACGCGCCCAGCCCGGTGGGCACGCCGAGGGGAGGACGCTCGGGGAACGTCATGGTCAGGTGTAAGCCTCTCTCCGTGCGGGTGCGGTGACGGTGTGTGCCGGGGTGCTGCGGCCGGGGTGCTGCGGGGTGGCTACTGGCCACCCTTCTGCACGTAGGCCCGGACGAAGTCCTCGGCGTTCTCCTCGAGCACGTCGTCGATCTCGTCGAGGATGGTGTCGACGTCCTCGCCGAGCTTCTCACGCCGCTCCTGGCCTGCCGCAGCGGCGTCGGCACCGTCTTCTTCGTCGCCCCCGCCACCGCCCTGGCGCTTGGTCTGCTCCTGCGACATCGTGTTCCTCCTCGCGCCTCCCGGCCGCCTCCGCCGTGGTGCATGTGGCGTGCCGGATCGGTGTAGTCGAACACTACCTAGCAGATCCGCGACACGCCCGGGTTCGCGGTCGGGCCGGTGGGCGCGCCGGGTGTGTGGGTGGTCAGCCGCGGGTGAGCGCCTCGACGAGCTCCTCGGCCGTGCGGGATCGATCCAGGAGCTCTCCGACGTGCCGGCGGGTGCCGCGCAGCGGTTCGAGCGTGGGGATCCGCACGAGCGATTCGCGGCCGAGGTCGAAGATGACCGAGTCCCACGAGGCCGCGGCCACCTCGGCCGGGTAGCGCTCCAGGCAGCGGCCCCGGAAGTAGGCGCGGGTGTCGTCCGGCGGGCTGTGCATCGCCTCGACGACGTCGTCCTCGGTCACGAGCCGCTTCATGGACCCGCGCGTGACGAGCCGGTTGTACAGGCCCTTGGCCAGGCGCACGTCGGTGTACTGCAGGTCGACGAGGGCGAGGCGCCCGGAGTTCCAGTTGAGGCCGTCGCGCTCGCGGTAGCCCTCCAGCAGGCGCAGCTTCGCGGTCCAGTCGAGGCGGTCGGCCGTGCTCATCGGATCGCGGGCGAGGTCGTCGAGCACCTCGCCCCAGATCGTGAGCACCTCGGCCGTGGCGTCCTCGACGTCGGCGCCGAGGGTGTTCTCGACGTGCTTCTGGGCCTTCTCGAAGTACGCGCGCTGCACGTCGAGCGCCGTCATCTTGCGGCCGTCGGTGAGCTCGACCAGCGTCTTCAGGGAGGGGTCGTGGCTGATCCGGTGGACGGAGCGCACGGGTTCCGCCAGGCGCAGCTCGTCGAACCGCACCCCGGCCTCGATCATGTCCAGCACGAGCGCGGTGGTGCCGAGCTTGAGCAGAGTGGAGTACTCGCTCATGTTGGCGTCGCCGATGATGACGTGCAGGCGGCGGTACTTGTCGGCGTCGGCGTGCGGCTCGTCGCGGGTGTTGATGATGCCGCGCTTGAGCGTGGTTTCCAGCCCGACCTCGACCTCGATGTAGTCGCTGCGCTGGGCGATCTGGTAGCCGGCGTCGTCGCCGGTGGCCCCGAGGCCGACCCGGCCTGCCCCGCAGATGACCTGGCGGGTGGCGAAGAACGGGATGAGGCCCGCGACGATCGACGGGAACGTGGTCTGCCGCGACATCAGGTAGTTCTCGTGCGAGCCGTAGCTCGCGCCCTTGCCGTCGACGTTGTTCTTGTACAGCTGGATCCGCGGCGCGCCGGGCACGGTGGCGGCCCGCTCGGCGGCCTCCTCCATCACCCGCTCCCCCGCCTTGTCCCAGATCACGGCGTCGCGCGGGGTGGTGACCTCCGGCGTGGAGAACTCCGGGTGGGCGTGGTCGACGTAGAGGCGGGCGCGTTGGTGAGTATCACGTTCGCGGCGCCCAGGTCGTCCAGCTCGGACTCCGCGGGGTTGTGCATCGTGGGCGCCGACAGGTCGAAGCCACGCGCGTCGCGCAGCGGCGACTCCACCTCGTAGTCCCAGCGGGCCCGCCTCGAACGCGGGATGTCCGCGGCCGCGGCGTAGGCGAGCACCACCTGCGTGGAGGTGATCACCGGGTTGGCGGTGGGGTCGCCGGGCACCGAGATGCCGTACTCGACCTCGGTGCCCATGATCCGGCGGGCGTCATCGGCCGGCCTCGACGTCTGTCATGGTGGCGAGCGTAGCCGCGCGTGGAGGCCATGATGAGTGGGTGCGGGATGTCGATGAACCGGTGGCGGTCTACGACGCGGATGGCGGGGTCGTCGGCGTGGCCCCGCGAGGCGTCGTCTACCAGGACGGGCTCTGGCACGCCAGCACCGGCGTGCTGGTGCTTCGGGGGACGGAAGCCGGCGGAGCCGGCGGGGCGGGTAAGCAGAGCGGCGACGGTGAGCGCATCTACCTGCACCGCCGTTCCCCCGACAAGCTGATCTTCGCGGGGTGCTACGACTGCTGGGCGGGTGGCGTGCTCGGGCCCGGTGAGACCCCCGACGCCGCGGCGGCCCGCGAGCTCGACGAGGAGCTGGGCGTGCGCGACGTCCCGCTGAGGCGGATCGACCGCTTCTCCTACGACGACGGCACGCTGCGCTACCACGTCTTCCTCTACGAGGTGCGCTGGGACGGGCCGGTGCGCCACCAGCCGGAGGAGGTGGTGTGGGGCGGCTGGGTCACGGTGCGGGAGCTGCGCGACGTGCTCGCCGACCCGGCGCGCCGTTCGCCCCGGACGGGCGGATCGGGATCGATCGGTGGCTGGCAGGTATCGAGACGGGAGATGGGTGTGCAGGACGTTGAGCGGTCCTACCGGAGCGCGACAGAGCTCGTCGAGGCGATGGCCGGGGGCGAGGTCTCGGCCGTGGAGCTCGCCGAGGAGGCGATCGCCCGGATCGAGCGGCACGACCCGACGCTGAACGCGGTGTGCGTACCCGACTTCGAGCGGGCGCTCGACTCCGCGCGGGCCGCCGATGCCGCCCGAGCGGCGGGCGACAGCAGGCCCCTGCTCGGCGTGCCGATGACGGTCAAGGAGTCGTTCCACATGGCCGGTCTGCCCACCACGTGGGGCATCCCGGAGTTCGCGGACTTCGTGCCGGACGCCGACGCGGTCGCGGTGGATCGGGTCAAGGCGGCAGGCGCGGTCGTGCTGGGCAAGACGAACGTGCCGGTCGTCCTCGGCGACTTCCAGAGCTACAACGCGATCTACGGGACGACCCGCAACCCGTGGGACCCGGAGCGGTCCCCGGGCGGCTCGTCCGGGGGCTCGGCCGCGGCGCTCGCGGCCGGGTACGGGGCGCTGTCACTCGGCTCGGACATCGGCGGCTCCCTGCGCAACCCGGCGCACTACTGCGGCGTCCACGCCCACAAGCCGAGCCTCGGGCTGCTGCCGCTGCGCGGGCACACGGCGCCGGGCCTGCCCACGCTGCCCGCCGAGAGCGACCTGGCGGTGATCGGCCCGATGGCCCGCACCGCGGCCGACCTGGCACTCCTGCTGGACGTCCTCGCCGGACCCGACGAGCTCGGCGAGGGGACCGCCTACCGGCTCGCGCTCCCGGCCACGGGGAACCGGGAGCTGGCGGACCACCGCGTGCTCGTGGTCGACGCCCACCCGCTGGTCCCGGTGGCGGCGAGCGTGCGGGCCGCGATCGACCGGTTCACCGAGGCGTTGACGAAGGCCGGTGCGCGGGTGGAGCGGCAGAGCCCGCTGCTGCCCGACCAGGCCGACGCCGCCCGGGTGTACGCGCGCCTGCTGATGTCGACGCTCGGGGCGCGGTTCCCGGGGGAGGTCTTCGAGGCCTCCCTCGCGGCGGCCGCGCGGCTGGATCCCGCCGACACGAGCCTCGGCGCCGAGCGCACTCGCGGCATCGTGCTCAGCCATCGCGACTGGATCGCGGCCGATACGCGGCGGGCGGTGCTGCGGCAGCAGTGGGGCGAGCTCTTCACCGAGTTCGACGTGGTGGTGTGCCCGGTGATGCCGACGACGGCGTTCCCGCACGACCACAGCCCCATGGGCGGGCGCCGGATCAGCATCGACGCGCCGACCACGACTACCTCGACCAGCTGGCGTTCGCGGGCATGGCGACCCTCCCCGGTCTCCCGGCCACCGCGCTCCCCATCGGGCTGTCCGACGACGGGCTGCCGATCGGGGTGCAGGCCATCGGCCCGATGTACGGCGACCGCACCACGATCCGGTTCGCCGAGCTGGTAGAGCGCGAGCTCGGCGGCTTCACCCCACCCCCGGGCTACTGACGCGGGCGCCGATCCGCGCGCCGGCTGTGGTCCTCGCCCGTTCCACGGAGCGTGCGAGGACCGCACCGGGCGAGCGGGCTAGAGGTTGATCATGTGGCCGGTCAGGCCGTGGAACGCCTCCTGGAGACCCTCGGAAAGGGTCGGGTGGGCGTGCACGTTGCGGGCGAGCTCGTGGGCCGTGAGGTCCCACTTCTGGGCCAGGGTCAGCTCGGGAAGGAGTTCCGTGACCTCGGCCCCGATGAGGTGCCCGCCCAGCAGCTCGCCGTAGGTCTCGTCGGCGACCAGCTTGACGAACCCGCCCGGCTCGCCGAGGCCCTGCGCCTTGCCGTTGGCGGTGAACGGGAACTGCGCGACGGTGACCTTCCAGCCCTTCTCGGCGGCCAGCTCGCGGGCCTGCGCCTCGGTGTAGCCGAAGCTCGCGACCTGCGGGCTGCAGAAGGTGGCCCGCGGCATCATCACGTAGTCCAGCGGCACGGTCTCGGCACCGGCGATCGTCTCGGCCGCCACCACGCCCTGCGCCTCGCCGACGTGGGCGAGCATCAGCTTGGCCGTGACGTCGCCGATCGCGTAGACGTGCGGCACGTTGGTGCGCATGTGGTCGTCGACGGCGATCGCGCCGCGCTCGGTGAGCTGCACGCCGGTGTTCTCCAGCCCGTAGCCCTCGACGCGCGGGGTGAAGCCGATGGCCTGCAGCACCTTGTCGGCCTGCAGCTCCTTGGACTGCCCGTCCTTGCCGGTGACGGTGACGGTGACCTGGTCACCGGAGTCGTCGATCGAGTCGACGCGCGTGGAGGTGAGCACCTGCACACCGAGCTTGCGGTAGCGCTTGGCGAGCTCCTTGGACACGTCGACGTCCTCGAGCGGCAGCAGCCGGTCGAGGAACTCGACGATCGTGACCTCCACGCCGTAGTTGCGCAGGACGTAGGCGAACTCGACGCCGATCGCGCCCGCACCGGCGATGATGACGCTGCGCGGCAGCTCCCGGGTGAGGATCTGCTCCTCGTAGGTCACCACGCGCTCGGAGAGCGACGTGCCGGGCAGGAGCTTCGTCGTCGCACCGGTGGCGATGATCACGTCGTCGAACGTGACCCGCTCGGTGCCACCGCCGGTGAGCCGCACGTCGATCGTCGACGCGTCGACGAACGAGCCACGCCCGTCGAACTCGGTGATCTTGTTCTTCTTCATGAGGAAGTGCACGCCCTTGACCCGGCCCTCGGCCACGGTCCGGCTGCGGTCGAACGCGGCGCCGAAGTCGAACGAGACGTCACCGGAGATGCCGAACGTCTTCGCCTCGGCGGTGAAGATGTGGGCCAGCTCGGCGTTCCGCAGGAGCGCCTTCGACGGGATGCAGCCGACGTTGAGGCACACCCCACCCCAGTACTTCTCCTCGATCACAGCGACGCTGCGGCCGAGCTGGGCCGCGCGGATCGCCGCCACATACCCACCCGGACCCGCCCCGAGGACCACGACATCGACGTGAGTTGCCATGGCGCCGACTCTAGGAGCCCACGGCCGGGGCGCGACTACCGGACGGCCACCGCGACGAACTGCGTGACCTGGGTCTCCTCGAAGTTGTCGTCGCTGACGAGGACGAGTGTCCGGGACCCGTCGGGGCGCTCGGGACCCCACGCCATGCCCTCGATGTTGTCGACCGACTCCAACGGCAGGGAGGCCGCGTCGAGGACCAACCGCTTCCGCACCGGCACGCGCCGGCGATCGGCTGACCGGACGCGATGTCGGTGGCCCCGGTGGTCTCCACCTCGTACACGCGGATGCTGTTCCCGACCCCGGTGACGAACGACCGCTCGACCACCAGGAAGCGGGGCGGGCCGGTGCCGTCGATGGCGAGGATCGCCGTGACGCCGTTGTTCGCGAACCCGTCCGCGGGCACCGGGTCGGCGAAGATCGGGTCCTGCGGGTAGGCGAACTCGGACACGACCTCGCCGGTGCGGGTCCGCACGACGATGCGCGACAGGGCGCCCGCCGTCCGGGTCGCCGACGGGCCGTCCTGCAGGAGCGGGCCCTCCAGCGCGGTGACGACGAGGGTGCCGCCGGTGGCGAACGTCAGTCCTTCCGGGCCGAGGTTCTGGCGGATGCCGCGCTCGCCGGCGTCCGGCTGCTCCCCCGGTGTCGGGGGCAGCTCGCCACCGAACCGGCCGTCGCGCTCGGCGAAGCGGACGGTGGGGGCGATGAGCGTCGGCGCCGTGCCGTCGGTGGGCACGATGCGCTCGCCCTCCTGGCTCCACAGGAGCCTGCCGGTCACCGGGTCGACGCGGATGTCCTCCGGGTCGACGGTGCTGCCGTCGCCGCCCTCCAGCGGCGGGTAGGGGCGCCGTCCGACGCCGGAACGGCGTGGTGCCGGTGAGCTCCACGCCCGACAGCGCGCCGTCCGCGCCGTCGAAGTGCAGGTTCGCGGTGTAGAACCGCGCGGGCTGCAGGGAGGACCGGTCGTCGCTCACGATGAACCAGGTGCCGCTCGCCGGGTCGTGGTCCAGTCCGGAGAAGCCTCCGACGGTGGTGCCGGCGTACTGCGTGCCCGGTGGGATGCGCTGCTCGCCGAGGAACGTGACCAGCTGCAGCCCCGCAGCGGGTGCCGCGGGTGTCGCGGCCTCCGCGGGTGGCGCCGGAGGTGTGGTCGGCGGCGCCGCCGTGCCGCAGGCGCTCAGGGCAAGGACGAGGGCCGCCGATGGCAGGGCGACGATCTTGGGGCGGAATGCCATGAGGCGCATCCCTACCCGGGTGGGACGACCGCGAGGTGACGACGACCTGACCGGACGGCGACGCCGCCGCGGCCACCGGCTACCGGCGGTCGTCCGCGGCGGGCCAGACCGGCTCCTTCGCCAGGTGGGCGACGAGCGTGTCGCTGATGTCGCGCAACGCCACCACCTGCTGCGGGGACAGCGCGTCGAACAAGCCGCGGCGCACGGCGTCGACGTGGCCGGGCGCCGCGGCTTCGATGCCGGCCAGACCGGCATCGGTGAGCTGGGCGAGCTGGCCGCGCTTGTCGTTCTCGCACGGGCGGCGCCGGACCCAGCCGTTCTCCTCCAGCCGGGCGACGGCGTGGGAGATGCGGCTGCGCGACGACAGCGAGGTGGTGGCGAGCTCGCTCATCCGCATCGTGTGCCCCGGAGCCTCGGACAGCCGGACGAGGATCTCGTAGTAGGCGTGCGGCAGCCCGGAGTCCTGCTGCAGCTGCCGCTCGATGCCGTCGAAGAACAGCCGGGTGGCGGTCACGAAGCTGCGCCACGTCCGCTGCTCGCCGTCGTCGAGCCATCGTGTGTCGGACACCACACCTCCGGAATAGTTGAACGCTCAGGTGTCTTTGACTAGTGTCGCCCTCAATAGCTGAGAGTTCAACTACTTCGGGAGTTCCTGATGACCAGCACAGCAACGACCATCCCCGGCTACCTCGCGGGGACGTGGGACATCGACGCCAGCCACTCCGATGTCTCCTTCTCGGTCCGCCACATGATGGTGAGCAAGGTACGCGGCCGCTTCGGAGCGTTCTCGGGAGAGATCGTCACCGGTGAGACCCTCGCCGACTCCACCGTGACGGCCACGATCGACGCCACCTCGATCGACACCAACAACGAGCAGCGTGACGGGCACATCCGCTCCGCCGACTTCTTCGACGTCGAGGCCCACCCGCAGTGGACCTTCCGCTCCACCGGCGTGCGGACCGACGGCGGCGACCTCGTCGTCGACGGCGAGCTGACGCTCAAGGGCGTGACCCGTCCGGTCTCGCTGGAGCTCGAGGTCAACGGCTTCGGCAAGGACGCGTGGGGCGGTACCCGCGCCGGCTTCTCCGCCTCCACCACCATCGACCGCAACGACTTCGGCGTCGACATCAAGATGCCGCTCGACGGCGGCGGCGTGGTCGTCAGCGACAAGGTGCAGATCAACCTCGAGATCGAGGGCGTGCTGCGCCAGGCGTGACGCCTCCCCGGCTACGACGGCCCGGCCCCTCTCCCGTGAGGCCGGGCGTCGCGCGTTCGAGGCCGGGTCCGGGTCCAGCCAGCTCGCCCGGTCCGGCAGCTCGGGCCGGCCCCGGGTGGGATCGGTGAGCGCCTCGACGAACGCGGCCGCGATCGGCGAGAGCGGACGGGCCGCGGCACGCACCACGGCCATCGTCCGGTGGGCGGGGGGCTCGTCCAGCACGACGTGGCGCACCCCGGCGAACCCCATCAGCGGGAGCACCAGGCCGGGCACCACCGACACACCCAGGTCCGCGGCCACCAGGCCCGCGACCGCGGCGATGTTGCGGGCCGCCACCACCTGCCGCGGCACGACGCCGGCCGCCGCGAACGAGGCGTCCACGTGCTGGCGGATGCTCGTGGTGCGGTCGAACGCGATGAACTCCTCCCCCGCGAGCTCGCCCCACGCGAGCACCTCCCGATCGGCGAACCGATGCCCTGGCGGCACCACGCAGCAGAACCGGTCGGTGGCCACCGGCGTGACCGCGAGGTCGTCGAGCGGGTCGGGGGTCTGCGACACGACGGTGACCGCCAGGTCGACCGCGGCGCTCCGGACCCGTTCGATGACCTCGTCGGACAGCGCGTCCTCGATCGAGAGCTGCACCTGCGGGTGGTCGGCGCGGAACGTCGACACCACCCCGGGTAGCAGGATCGCGGCCAGCGAGGGCAGCGTGGCGATGCGCACGCGTCCGGTGCGGCCCGCGAGGTAGCCCTCGACGTGTCGCAGCTCCGCCTCCACGGCGTCGACCGCCCGCCGGGCCGCGGCCACCACCTCACGGCCTGCCGCGGTCGGCTCCAGCCTGCGCGTGGTCCGCTCGAAGAGCGGTGTGCCCAGCCGCCGCTCCACCTCGGCCACGGTCCGGCTGAGCGAGGACTGCGCCACGAGCAGGTGCCGGGCCGCCGAGGTGAAGCTGCCGGACTCGTGGACCGCGGCGATCACCCGCAGCTGCCGCAACGTCAGATCCGTGCGCACAGCGCATGAATCTATCGACAATCGGTGTTTGACGTGCATGGCCGGTGTCACGGAGGGTGACTCCACTCGACGCCGGAGGTCAACGATGCTCGCCGCGACCGGTTTCCTGACGATCGTCGCCTTCCTGGTGGCGGTGCTGTCCCAACGCGTGTCGGTCTTCATCGCGCTCACCGTGCTGCCGATCGTCGCCGCCGTCGTGGTCGGCGAGGGTGGGCGTCTCGGGGAGCTGGTGCTCGCCGGGTTCGAGACCGTCGCCCCGGTCGCGATCATGATCACGTTCGCGGTGCTCTACTTCTGCCTGATGGTCGACGCCGGGCTGTTCGACCCGGCGGTGCGCCGCGTGGTCCGCTGGGCGGGTGGCGACCCGTTGAAGATCACCGTCGGCACGGCGGTGCTGACGCTCCTCGTCGCGCTCGACGGGGACGGCGCGTCCACCTTCCTGATCATGGTGTCGGCGATGCTGCCCATCTACCGGCGCATCGGCATGCGCCCACTCGTGCTCACCGCGGTGGTCTGCCTCGGTGCGGGCGTGATGAACATGGTTCCGTGGGGCGGCCCCACCGCACGCGCGATGGCCGCGCTCGACCTGACCGGCGGTGACGTGTTCGTGCCGGTGCTCCCCGCGATGGGCGCCGGCATCGTGTGGGTGCTGGTGGCCGCGGTGCTGATCGGGCGGGCGGAACGCAGGCGGATCGGCACCGTCGCCGAGCCCGGTACGGCGGTGCCCGCCGACGCGCCGGGCGCGGCGCAGGCGCCCGCCGAGGTGCGCACTCCCGTCGGCCGCGTGCGGTTCTGGCTCAACGTCGTGCTCACGGTCGCGCTCGTGGTGGTGCTGCTGGCCCAGCTCGCCGAGCTGCCCGTCGTCTTCGTGGTGGCGTTCGTGCTGGCGCTGCTGATCAACCGGCCCGGCTGGGAGGACCAGAAGGACCTGTTCACCCGGCACGGCCACAGCGTCGTGCTCGTCACCACGATGATCTTCGCCGCCGGCGTGTTCACCGGCGTGCTGGGTGGCACCGGGATGATCGAGGCGATGGCCAGGGCGATCGTCGGCCTCGTACCGGCAGGTGCGGGCGGGGCGCTCCCCACGCTCGTGGCGGTGACGAGCATGCCGCTCAGCCTCGTGTTCACGCCCGACGCCTACTACTTCGGCGTGCTCCCGGTGCTCGCGGAGACGACGGCCGCCCTGGGTGGCGATCCGGCCGAGGTGGCCCGCGCTGCCATCCTGGGGCAGATGACGACCGGGTTCCCGCTCAGCCCGCTCACGGCCTCCACGTTCATCCTCGTCGGGATGGCCGGCGTCCAGCTCGGCGCCCACCAGCGGTTCGTGTTCGGCTGGGCCTTCGGCACCACGCTCGTCATGACGGCGGCGGCGCTGGCCACCGGAGCGATCGTATGAGGACGGTCCGGATCGGTGCGGGCGCCGGGTTCGCCGGTGACCGCCTCGAACCCGCCGTCGAGCTGGCCGAGCGGGCCGGGCTCGCCGACATCGTGCTGGAGTGCCTCGCCGAGCGCACGATCGCGCTCGGGCAGGGCCGCAGGCTGGAAGACCCGGACGCCGGGTTCGACCCGCGGCTCGTCGCCCGCTTCGAACGGCTGCTGCCGGTGGCGCTCGCGCGTGGCGTGCGCGTGATCACGAACATGGGCGCGGCGAACCCGTCGCGGGCCGGCCGGGTCACGCGCGACCTGCTGACCCGGCTCGGCACGCCCGCGCGGGTCGGCGTCGTCACCGGGGACGACGTGCTCGACCGCCTCGACCTGGACGCCCCGGCGTGCGAGGACGGCAGGCCGCTGGGCGCCCGCGGCGAGGTGGTCTCCGCGAACGCCTACCTCGGCGCCGACGCCGTGCTGCCCGCCCTCGAGGCGGGAGCCGACGTCGTCGTCACCGGGCGGGTGGCCGACCCGTCGCTCTTCCTCGCCCCGCTCGCCCAGCGGCTCGGGTTCGACCTCGCCGACCCCGGACTCGCCGCAGCGGGCACGCTCGTCGGGCACCTGCTCGAGTGCGCGGGCCAGCTCACCGGCGGCTACTTCGCCGACCCGGGCGTGAAGGACGTCCCGGGGCTGGCCGAGCTCGGCTTCCCGTTCGCGGACGTGGCGGCGGACGGCACCGCGGTGTACGGCAAGCTGCCCGGCACCGGCGGGGTGCTGGACCGGGCCACGGTGCGCGAGCAGCTGCTCTACGAGATCACCGATCCGACGGCGTACCGCACCCCGGACGCGTGCTCGACCTGCGCGGCGTCACCGTCCACCAGATGGGGCCCGACCGGGTGCAGGTGGCCGGAGCCCGCGGCGGGCCGCGCCCCGACCGGCTGAAGGTGAGCGTGGGCTACCGGGCCGGGCACAAGGTCGAGGCGGAGATCTCCTACTCCGGTCCGCGGGCCGACCGGCGCGCCGCGCTCGCCGCCGACGTCCTCGCCGCCCGCCTGGCCGGACTCCCGGTCCGGCCACGGATCGGCGTGCTCGGCGTCGCACCCCCGGGCGCCGACGAGCACGCCGAGTGCCGGGTGCGGGTCGCCGCGCTCGCCGCCGACCCGGACGTGCTCGACACCGTCGGGCACGAGGTCGAGGCCCTCTACACGAACGGCCCGGCGGGCGGCGGGGGCGTGCGCGTGTTCACCGGGGAGGTCATCGGCGTGGTGTCCACGCTCGTCGCGCGGTCGACGGTCACGCCGTCCGTCACGATCCTGGAGGCCGGGGATGCCCGTCCGGCTGCATGAGTTCGCCCACTGCCGGGCGGGCGACAAGGGCAACGTCGCCACGCTCACGGTGATCCCCTACTCCGACGCGGACTACCCGCTGCTCGTCCGCGAGCTCACCGCCGAACGGGTGCGTGCCCAGCTGGCCCGCCACGTCGGCGGCTCGGTGCTCCGCTACGAGCTGCCGCTGCTGCCTGCGCTGCAGTTCGTCTGCACCGGTGTCCTCGACGGCGGCGTGACGACGTCGCTCGCCCTCGACACGCACGGGAAGTCGCTGAGCTCGCGGCTGCTCGCCCTGGAACTGCCCTCCGAATCCTGACTGCCCCGGAGGTGGGTCGCTCGTACCGTGGAGCGATGCGCATCCGGCATCGAGGACGGGAACCGACGGTGCACCCGGACGCCTACGTGGCGCCCACGGCCACCGTCATCGGTGACGTGGAGGTGGCCGCGCACGCCCGCGTGCTCTCCGGCGCCGTGCTCGACTCGGAGGGCTCGCGGGTACGGGTGGGCGAGTACAGCATCGTCGGCGAGCACGCCGTCCTCCGCGCCTCCGCCGTGGCGGGCTCCCAACCGGTGGACGTCGGCGACCACGTTCTCGTCGGTCCCCACGCGACCCTGCTCGGCTGCACCGTGGGGCGGTGCTGCTACCTCGCCACCGGGGCGACGGTCCTGCAGACCGCGCGGCTCGGCGAGGGCGCCGTGGTGGCCGTGGGGGCGCTGGTGCACGCGCGGACGGCCGTGCCCCCGGAGTACTTCGTGCCGCCGATGACCGTGGCACTGGGCGACCCCGTGCGCCTGGTCGCCCCGGGCGACCCGGGGCTGCCCGACGCGGTCCGCGAGGTGGGGTTCGCCGAGACGGCGTTCGGGGCGACGGCGCAGTGGACCGACCGGATCCGGCGGGCCGAGCACGCCACCCGGACCCGGTCGGCCGAGCTCGCGGCCCACCGCGACGACGAGGTGCTCCCGTAGTACGAGCTGCCTGCACCGCCGGCGCACTCCCCTTCGGCCGACGCACCCCGTCGACCGGCACCGCGAGCGTCGGCGGGCATGACGAGGCCCCTGGAGCGCGACGCACCTACGTCGGCCGGGTGTCGGGGACTCGGGCTACCGTTTCGGGCGTGGGCTACCGGGAGATCCCGCCGCCGCGCCCGCTGCGCGGCGAGATCGAGTGCGCCTGGACGGCCGGGGTCGCGGCCGGCGCGCCCGCGGAGTCGCTCGACGTGCTTCCCGACGGGTGCATGGACCTGGTCTGGACAGGGCGGGAGTTGCTCGTCGCCGGGCCCGACACCGGGCCGCACCCGGCTCGCCGCGAGCCGGGCGTCCTCAGCGCGGGCCTGCGGTTCGCCCCCGGCAGGCTCCCCGCGCTGCTGGGGCTGCCCGCCACGCAGGTGCGTGACCAGCGGGTTGCGCTGGCAGAGGCGCAACCCGTGCTCGCCGCCATGGCCCTCGCGCGCCTCGAGCACGGCGAGCCGCCCCTGCCGGTGCTCCTCGAGCTCACCCTGGGGCTGCCCGGCCGGCCTGCCGACCCGGCGGTGCGGGCGGTCACCGCCCAGCTCGCCCGAGGCGCGTCCGCGGCAGCCACCGCCGATCGGCTCGGCTGGACGGAGCGCTCCCTGCACCGCCGCTGCCTCGCCGCGTTCGGCTACGGGCCCGCGGTGCTGCGGCGGGTGCTGCGGTTCCGGCGGGCCGCCACGTTGCTCTACGACGGCGTGCCCATCGCCGAGGCCGCCGCAGCGGCGGGCTACGCCGACCAGCCGCACCTGTCCCGCGAGATGCGCGCGCTGGCCGGGGTCGCCCCCAGCGAGCTCTACACCGGTCGCAGAGGCGCGTAGAGGTCGACGCCGTTGCCGTCGGGGTCGTTCATGCTGGCGTAGCGCTGCCCCCACGGCGCGTCGAACGGTGCCAGCTCGCCGTGGTGACCGGCCGCGGTCAGCGCGGCGTACAGGGCGTCCACCGCGGCGGGGTCGGGCAGCGACACCGCGAGACCGATCCGCCCCGCCCCGACGCCGGGGCTCCACGACGGGTGGAACGAGCGCACGGTCTCCTCCTTGTCGAACATCAGCCGCATCCCGCCCCCGAGGGGCACCTCCACGTGGGGCGCGTTCTCGGAGCCGTCCGGCACCGGCAGGCCGAGCGCGCGGTAGAAGGCCAGTGACTTCGCCAGGTCGGCCGCCACGATGCCGATGGCGTCCAGCTTCGCTTCGATGGTCATGGGCGCGAACCTAGGCCGGGAACCCCCGGCGCGTCGTGAACGGATCGGACACCCCGGCCCCTGACCAGGTCGGAATAGCCGTGGGCGCCGCCACCTTGAGGCACACGTGGCTGATCGTTTTGACGGTGAGTACGCACCCAGCCCGACGGCGTGGGTCCGCGAGGCGGTCGAGAGGTTCGAGGCGTCCGGCGGTGCCGACGCCTTGAACGAGCCGGGTGGTGCCCCGATCATCGTGATCAGCAACGTGGGCGTCCGGACCGGCAAGATCCGCAAGACGCCGATCATGCGGATCGAGGAGGACGGCACGTACCTCGGCGTGGCGTCCAACGGCGGCCTCGCCGAGAACCCGGCCTGGGTCGACAACATCCGCGCCCACCCGAGGGTGCAACTGCAGGACGGCCCCGTCAGCAGGACGTGCGTCGCCCGCGAGCTCGACGGCGAGGAACGCCGCGTGTGTTGGGAGCACGCCCTGGCCGTGTGGCCGACGTACGGGGACTACCAGCGGATGACCGACCGCCGGATCCCGCTCTTCCTGTTCGAGCCGGTGGACTGAGCGCTCAGTCGCGGCGCGCGTGCACGCCGGGCGTGTGGCCGTACGCGCGGCGGAAGACGTCGATGAACGCGCTGGTGGACGACCAGCCGCAGGCGTGGGCCACGGCGGTGACCGCAGCGCCCTCGGCCAGCATCCGCAGCGCGTGGTACAGGCGCAGCTGGGTGCGCCACTGCGGGAAGGTCATGCCGAGGTCGGTGCGGAACAGGCGCGTCAGCGTCCGTTCGCCCACCCCGACCTCGGCGCGAGCGCGGCGAGGGTGCGGGGGTCGGCGGGGTCGCGGCGCAGGGCGGCGCACACGCCCACCAGCCGCGGGTCGGTGGGTTCGGGCAGGTGGACGGACCGCTGCGGGGAGGCGCGCAGCTCGTCGAGCAGTACGGCGTTCAGGCGGCGCCGTTCGGGCGTGTCGTCGTGCGGGCCGCGCGTCCAGGCGCGGATCAGCTCGCGCAGGAGCGGGTTCACGACCAGCACGGTGGGGCGGTCGAGGCCGAGCGGGTTGACCGACGCCGGCACGCCCAGCATGTGGAGGTCGAGGTCGCCGTACGCGCGGTGGGCGTGCACGGTGCCGGCCGCACCCAGATCGCGCGGGTGCCCGGGGCGAACCAGGTGCCGGCGTCGGTGGTGATGGCCAGCACCCCGGAGCCCGCGTAGAGGATCTGGTGGTCGTCGTGGCGGTGCGGGTCGATGGTGTCGCCGCCGGCCATCGTCTGCTGCCGCGTGGGCGCCACCGGGGTGTGGCGGATGTTCGGCATACCTTGGCACTTTATCGGAAGCGCGACACGCCGCGGCGGGCGAGGATCACGTCGTGACACAGCTCGCCGACCGTCGCGCCGGTCCGATCGCCCTCCTGGCGGGCGGGCACGCGTGCGTCGACGTCTACCAGGCGCCATCGCCGCGCTCGTGCCGTTCTTCGTGGCGGAACGCGCCTACACCTACGCGGCGGCCGCCGGGCTCGTCCTGGCGGCCTCGCTGCTGTCGTCGGTGGTGCAGCCCGTGTTCGGCGCGCTGACCGACCGGTGGCCGATGCCGTGGCTGCTGCCCGTGAGCACGCTCGTCGGCGGCATCGGGGTTTCCATGTGCGGCGTCACCGACTCCTACGCGCTGACGCTCGCGTTCGTCGCGCTCTCCGGGATCGGGGTCGCGGCCTACCACCCCGAGTCGGCCCGCGTGGCCCGCGCCGCGAGCGCCGGCAGCCACACCGCGATGGGCTGGTTCTCCCTCGGCGGCAACATCGGTTTCGCCACCGCGCCGATCGTCGTGGCCGCGGTGGTCGCGCTCGGCGGCCTGCGGGCCACCCCCGTGCTGCTGGTGCCCGCGGTGCTGGGCAGCGTGCTCTGCGTCGTCGCACTGCGCGCGATCGCGGTCAACCGCCCGGCGGGCAGCGGCGGCACGCGGGCCGAGGGCACCGACGACTGGGCGTCGTTCGGCAGGCTGTCCGGCTCGATCGTGTGCCGCTCGATCGTCTTCGTCGGGCTCTCCGCGTTCATCGCCCTCTACGCGGCCGACCGCACGGGAGGCGGCGAGGTCGTCGGCACCGCGGCGCTGTTCGTGCTCTACCTGGGCGGCGCCGTCGGCACCGTGCTCGGCGGCGCGCTGGCCAACCGGTTCGGCCGCGTCGCGGTCGTGCGCTGGTCCAACGCCGTCGCCGTGCTCGCCGTGGCGGGCGTGGTGTTCGTGCCCGGCCCGCTCATGCTCGTCTTCGTGGCGTGCACCTCGGCGTGCCTCTACGTGCCGTTCTCCCTCAGCATCACGCTGGGCCAGGACTACCTGCCCCGCCGAGTCGGCACGGCCAGCGGAGTGACCCTCGGCCTCACCGTCAGCGTCGGTGGCATCGCGAGCCCGCTGATCGGCGCCGTGGCCGACCGGACGTCCTTGCAGGTGGCGCTGATCCCGCTGATCGTGCTGCCCGCCGTGAGTTGGCTGCTCCTGCGCGCGCTGCGCGAACCCGAATCCCGCTGAACGAACGGCACCCTCGTCCGAACCTGTCGGACGAGGGTGCCGTTCGTCCGGGTTCTTACAGGTACTGGCCCGTGTTCGACGCCGTGTCGATCGCGCGGCCCGTCTCCGCGTTCTTGCCGGTGACCAGGGTGCGGATGTAGACGATCCGCTCCCCCTTCTTGCCGGAGATGCGCGCCCAGTCGTCGGGGTTGGTGGTGTTGGGCAGGTCCTCGTTCTCGGCGAACTCGTCGACGATCGCGTCCAGCAGGTGCTGCACGCGCAGCCCCGGCTGGCCGGTCTCGAGCACCGACTTGATCGCGGCCTTCTTCGACCGGTCGACGATGTTCTGGATCATCGCGCCGGAGTTGAAGTCCTTGAAGTACAGGGTCTCCTTGTCGCCGTTGGCGTAGGTGACCTCGAGGAACCTGTTCTCCTCCGTCTCGTCGTACATCCGCTCGGTGACCCGCTGGATCATCGCGTCGATGCACGCCTTGCGGTTGCCGCCGAACTCCGCCATGTCGTCGGCGTGGATCGGCAGCGTGTCGGTGAGGTACTTGGAGAAGATGTCCTGCGCCGCCTCGGCGTCCGGCCGCTCGATCTTGATCTTCACGTCGAGCCGACCCGGCCGCAGGATCGCGGGGTCGATCATGTCCTCGCGGTTGGAGGCGCCGATGACGATGACGTTCTCCAGGCCCTCGACACCGTCGATCTCCGCCAGCAGCTGCGGCACGATCGTGGTCTCGACGTCGGAGGACACGCCCGACCCGCGGGTGCGGAAGATCGAGTCCATCTCGTCGAAGAACACGATCACCGGGGTGCCGGCCGAGGCCTTCTCCCGGGCCCGCTGGAAGATCAGGCGGATGTGCCGCTCGGTCTCGCCGACGAACTTGTTGAGCAGCTCGGGGCCCTTGATGTTGAGGAAGAACGCGCGGCCGTCCTCGGGGTTGTCGCCGCGGACGGCGGCCACCTTCTTGGCCAGCGAGTTGGCCACCGCCTTGGCGATGAGCGTCTTGCCGCAGCCGGGTGGACCGTAGAGCAGCACGCCCTTGGGCGGACGCAGCTCGTACTCCTTGAACAGCTCCGCGTGCAGGAACGGCAGCTCCACGGCGTCGCGGATCTGCTCGATCTGCCGGAACAGGCCACCGATGTCCTCGTACTCGACGTCGGGCACCTCCTCCAGGACGAGGTCCTCCACCTCGGCCTTGGGCACCCGCTCGTAGGCGTAGCCGGCCTTCGTGTCGACCAGCAGCGAGTCGCCGGGCTTCAGCGGCACGGCGTCGGGGTCGTCGCCGCCCACGATCAACGGGGCGGCGAGCCACACCACTCGCTCCTCGTCGGCGTGCCCGACCACGAGCGCCCGGCCCGCGATGCCGTCGTCGGTGGGCTCGGAGAGCACCTCGCGCAGCGCGCACACCTCGCCGATGCGCTCGTACTCCCCCGCCTCGACGACGGTGAGCGCCTCGTTGAGCCGCACGGTCTGGCCGCTACGCAGATCCGCCGTGTCGACCGCCGGTGACACGGCGACGCGCATGCGCCGCCCGGAGGTGAACACGTCGACCGTCTCGTCGGGGTAACGAGCGAGGAAGACGCCGTAGCCGCTCGGTGGCTGCGCCAGCCGGTCGACCTCCTCGCGGAGGGCCACCAGCTGTCCGCGGGCCTCCTTGAGGGTCTCGGTGAGCTTCTCGTTGCGGGCCGAGAGCTGCGCGAGCCGGCTCGCCGACTCGGCCAGGCGCTGCTCGAGGACGCGCGCGTGCCGCGGAGACTCGGTGAGCTTGCGGCGGAGCAGTGCGACTTCCTCCTCGAGGAAGCGGATCTGCGCGGTGGCCTCTGCGGGGCTCAGCTCACCACGATCACCTGGGTCGCGCCTGCCGGGACCGTCGTAGGGGTTCACGGCATCCTCCCTCCGTGTTCCGTTTCCATACGGTACCTGCCAATGGGCGGTCTCCACCGTGTGGCAATCCGGTGATCCACCACTCAACCGGACGGCACCTTGACGCCGGGCGATCGTCCTGGTCCGGTTACCGCCAGGACGCGTCCCGTTCAGCCAGTCGGCTCAGCGCACGGCCTCGCTGACGCTCGGCCGGCGCTTCGCGTGGCCGCTGTGTCCATGGTTCGCTCGCGGGCGCTCGCTCAGCGACTGGTCGGTCTGCGCTGCGGGCGAGGCGGCACGACACCCTCCGCGAGGCGACGCGCCGTCACGAGGAACGCGGTGTGCCCCTGCATCCGGTGCTCCGGGCGCACGGCGAGCCCCACCACGTGCCACGGGCGCATGAGGGTCTCCCACGCCTGGGGCTCCGTCCAGCACTGCTGGTCGCGCAGATCCTCCACGAGCCGCGACAGCTGGGTGGTGGTGGCGACGTACCCGACGAGCACCCCGCCCGGCACCAGCGCCGCCGCGACGGTCCCGAGGTGCTCCCACGGGGCGAGCATGTCCAGCACCACCCGGTCGAACCGCTCGGCCGTCTCCTGCTCGGCGAGGGCGGCGAGGTCTGTCACCCGCAGGCTCCAGTGCCCCGGCAGCTCGCCGAAGAACTGCCGCACGTTGCGCTCGGCGTGCTCGGCGTGATCGGCCCGGACCTCGTAGGACACGACCCGGCCCTCCGGGCCGACGGCCTGCAGCAATGAGCACGCGAGCGCTCCGGACCCGGCACCCGCCTCCAGCACCCGCGCCCCCGGGAACACGTCGCCCCACATCAGGATCTGCGCCGCGTCCTTGGGGTAGATCACCTGCGCACCGCGAGGCATCGACAGCACGTAGTCGGCCAGCCGGGGCCGCAGCGCCAGGTAGGGGGTGCCGACCGGCGAGACGACGAGGCTGCCCTCCGGCTTGCCGATCAGGTCGTCGTGGGCGAGCCCGCCGCGGTGCGTGTGGTACTCCGCGCCGGCCTCCAGCGTGATCGAGTAGTGCCGCCCCTTCGGGTCGGTGAGCTGCACCCGGTCCCCTGCGCGGAACGGGCCGCCACGGGCGGGCAGGCCGGCGTCGCCGACGGGCTCGGCGGTCTCGACGGGTCGGGGATCGGACACGAGGCGTAACGCTAACCCGCGCCGTTGCGGCGCCGTCAGGGCGGTCCGTCAGTGGCGGCCGGCCCGCGAGGTCCGCCGAGGGGCATATGTCCGGATCACGGAACGACCAGCCGAAGTTACGCCTATCGGGTGGTCTCGCCCGGGCGTGTTACTCCATTCGATCAAGGAGCGGTTCGTCGACGGGCGCATCGACCGACTCCGGCCAGCCCGGGTACTCGGGTGGGGTGCCGTCCCAGGCGGGGCAGAGCGCCTTGTGGCTGCACCAGTCGCACATGCGGGTGCGATTGGGACGGAAGTCACCGGTCTCCCCCGCCGTGCGGATGGCGAGCCAGATCGCCTCGAGCGTGTGTTCGAAGCGGCGCAGCTCCGGCTCGTCGGGCTCGTAGGTGAGGTACTCGCCTGCGGACAGGTACATCAGCCGCAGCTGCGCAGGCACCACGCCGCGCTCGTGGAGCAGCGCGAGCGCGTAGAACTTCATCTGGAACAGGGCCGCGACCTCGCCCGCTTCCCGGGGAGCCGCCCCGGTCTTGTAGTCGACCACCCGCACCTCGCCGGAGGGGGCGATGTCGAGGCGGTCGATGTAGCCGCGCAGCAGCAGGCCGGACGCCAGCTCGGTCTCGACGAGCAGCTCACGGGCCGCGGGCTCGAGCAGGCGGGGGTCCTCGAGCCGGAAGTACGCCTCCAGCAGCGCTGCCGCCGACTCCAGCCATTCCGGCAGCTCGGGGTCGTCGGCGCCCTCGAACAGCTGCCCGGCCAGCTCGGGGATGCCCGCGCACAGCTCCTCCCACGCCGGCCCGACCAGACCGCGGGCGGCCTCCGGGGACCGCTGCGGCGCCGGCAGGTCGTAGAGCCGCTCCAGCACCGCGTGGACGAGAGTGCCGCGCACCTGCGCGCGCGAGGGCTGCTCGGGCAGCCGGTCGATCGCACGGAAGCGGTAGAGCAGCGGGCACTGCTTGAAATCGCCTGCCCGCGACGGCGACAGGGCGGGGCGCCGCCGCGGGGAGGGCTCGGCCACCTCGTCGGCGGCGGGGATGCCAGCGATCTCGATGCCCGCCGTGTCGGTCACACTCCGCAGCGTAGGCGACACCTCTGACACTTCCGGTGACACCGCCGGGCGCGCGGTGGGGCGTCCACGGGCTGCTCTAGGTTCACCCCGTGAAGAAGACGATCCGCACAGCGGTCGCCGCCGCCGCGCTGGTCGCCGCCCTCGGCGGGTGCGGCACCCAGGTGGCCGGCACGCCCGCGCCCCAGACGCCGCCGCCCATGCCCGTGTCGACGCCCGTGACCACGCCGCCCCCGGACCCCGCCGCCGACCGGGCGGCGATCGAGGGTGTGTTCCACGACTACTACCGCGCGCTGCGCGCGCAGGAGTTCACCACGGCGTGCGCTTACAACGCCCCCGAGACCACGAGCCGCCTGCTGGCCGACCTGCACGCCCGCGTGTCGACGCCGACACGTGCGAGGAGGGCATGACCGCGGTGTACGCCATCCCGGAGAACGCCCGGGTGGTGGAGCAGGCCGCCGAGAACGCCACGATCGAGAACGTCACCGTCAACGGCGACCAGGCCACCCTGGAGTGGACGTCGAAGGTGAACGGCCGGACGGGGTCGGGCACCACACACCTGCGCCGGGTCGACGAG
Organism: Pseudonocardia sp. CNS-004; assembly: GCA_001942185.1. Lineage (GTDB taxonomy): Bacteria > Actinomycetota > Actinomycetes > Mycobacteriales > Pseudonocardiaceae > Pseudonocardia. Next base: position 45,661 of record MKJV01000071.1, on the reverse strand, counting down.
GCGTGGCTGCTGTCCGGCACCGGCACATGAGCGAGCTTGCGAGCGAATCATGTGGCAGCGCCCGCGCGAAGCGCCGGCCGAGCGTCAGCGAGGCCGAGCGATGAGCGATCTGGCACCGTTCTACCTGCCCCTCGACGGCGTCGACGGCCACCGCTTCCACGCCACGGCGTCGACCACCGGGCCGTGGTTCGCCGACGCGCAGCACGTGGGTCCGCCGACCGCGCTGCTGGCGCGGGCGATGGAACGGCTCGCGAACGGGTCCGGCACACAGCTCTCCCGCATGACGGTGGAGGTGCTCGGCCCGGTGCCCGCCGGCGAGGTGCAGGTCACCGCGGAGGTGGAGCGGCCGGGGCGGGCGATCCAGCTGGTGGCGGCGGAGATGCGCGCAGCCGGGCGGCCCGTGCTGCGTGCCCGGTCCTGGTGGGTCGCCGTCGGCGACACCGCGGCGGTGTCCGTCGGCGCGGCCGAGCCACTGTCCCCGGCGGCGCTGGGCGTTGCCCGCACGGAGTGGGGCGACGGATGGGTGCGCGGCTTCATCGACGCGGTCGAGTGGCGCGAGCTCCCCGGCCCGCCCGGCACCGCGTGGCTGCGCCAGCGCGTGCCGCTGGTGGCGGACGAGGACCCGACGCCGACCCAGCGGCTCATGGTGGCCGCCGACTGCGCCAACGGCGTCGCGGCCCCGCTCGACCTGCGCGAATGGCTCTTCGTGAACACCGAGCTCACCGTCCACCTGCACCGCGCACCCGTCGGGGAGTGGATCGGCGTCGACGCGAGCACCGTGGTGGGCCCGGCCGGATCGGGCACGGTCTCGGCGCTGTTGCACGACGAGCACGGCCACGTCGCCCGCGGCGCGCAGGCCCTGATCGTGCGGCGGCGCTAGCCCGTCTCGCACGGCCTTGATCGGCGCGGATGGTGCCGGCGCGACAACTCCGTCGCCGTCGCACCACTCCAGGCGATCATGCACCGTCCGGGCGGCACATGATCGCTGCCGGGGGCTAGCTGGCGTACGGGTGGATCGCCGCCCCGTCGACGGCGCGGCAGGAACGGATCTCCGAGGTGAGGATCGCCCGCACCCCCAGCTCGGCGAGGTCGTCCATCACCTTGTTGGCCACCGTGCGGCGCACCATCGACCGCACAGCGGACCAGCCGGGCTCCGTGAGCGGCGAGACGGTGGGCGCCTGCATGCCCGGGGTGATCCGCTTGGCCTGTTCGAGCACGTGCTCTGGGCAGTCGTAGTCGAGCATCAGGTACTGCCGGGCGTAGACCACGCCCTGGATCCGGCCGGTGAACACGACCTTGGCGGCCTTGACCTCGGCCGTCTCGGGACGGTCCGGGCGGGGCTCCCGCTCGATCAGGGTGGCCTGCGACACGGCGATCGCGTCGTCGAAGGGGACGAGGCCGTGCTGGCGCAGCGTGCGCCCGGACGAGACGACGTCGGCGATGGCGTCGGCCAGCCCCAGCTGCACGGAGATCTCGACGGCGCCGTCGAGCTTGATGATGTCGGCGCGGACCCGGTTGCGGGCCAGGTGGGCGCGGACCAGCCGCGGGTAGGAGGTGGCGATCTTCTTGCCCTCGAGGCTCTTGATCGTCCACTGCTCGCCGGTGTCGGTGAGGGGCGGCGCGGCGAAGCGGAACTTCGACGCCCCGAAGCCCAGCTCGATCACGCGCTTGACCTGGCTGCCGGACTCCTCCATCAGATCGGCGCCGGTGATGCCCAGGTGCAGGTCGCCGGAGCCGACGTAGGTGGCGATGTCCTTGGGGCGCAGGTAGAAGAACTCGACCTCGTTCTCCTCGTCCAGCATGCTCAGGTCGCGCGAGTCCGAGCGCTGCCGGTACCCCGCTTCCCGCATCATGGTCGCGGCGGGCTCGGCCAGCGTCCCCTTGTTCGGGAGTGCGACGCGGAGCATGGGACTCTCCTCAAGAGCTAACGTGTAGTGCCGTTCACGGTGCGCAGTGACTCAAAGGTACTTGTAGACGTCATCGAGCGTGATCTTGCGCCCGATCATGAGGACCTGGATCCGGTACAGCAGCTGGGAGATCTCCTCGGCCAGCGCGTCGTCTCCCTCGTGCTCGGCCGCGAGCCAGACCTCGCCGGCCTCCTCGAGCAGCTTCTTGCCCTGCTCGTGCACGCCGGCGTCGAGCGCGGCCACCGTGCCCGATCCGGCGGGACGGGTGGCGGCGCGATCGATGAGCTCGGCGTAGAGCCCGTCGAAGGTCTTCACGTCGGCATCTCCTCTCCGGGTAAGTGTCATATCTCGACGAGGGCGACGCGAACGGGACCTGTACCCGTGCTGCACCCGGTCAGCGCATAGCGCCGGACGGTCACCAGCCTCGCATCACCCGTGATGACCTCGGCGAGCGGACCCTGGTCACGGACGAACGGTCACGCCACGCGCTCATCCTGCGCCTGTGCGTAACCGAGATGGAGATCCTCCGGGGTCAGCCCGACGAGGGAGCCGCGGTGCACCCGGCGCGGGCCCGCCGGCACCGCCACGTCGCACGGCACCACGAGGACGGCGCAGCCGGCCCGCTCGGCCGCGGTGGTGCCCGTCGGCGAGTCCTCCACCGCGAGGCAGTGCTCGGGGGCGACGCCGAGCAGCTCGGCGGCCCGCAGGTACGGGTCGGGGTCCGGCTTGCCGTGCGGGACCTCGTCCCCGCAGACCGTGACCGTGAAGTGCTCGCGCCCGATCCCGTCGAGGGCCTTCTCGGTGAGCGAGCGCAGCGTGTTGGTGACGAGCGCGGTGGGCCAGCCCGCCGCACGCACCATGCGCAGCGCGTCCAGCGCGCCGGGCCGCCACTCGAGACCGGCGGCGAACAGCTCGCCCGTGCGGTCGGTCAGCCACCGCGCCGCCTCCGCCATCCGCGCGGGGTCCCGGTCGAGGCCGAGGTCGTCGAACATCAGCCCCAGCGAGCGGGCCATGTTCGAGCCGACCATCGCCTCGCGGGCCTCGGCGGACAGCTCGCCACCGAGGCGGCGCGCGGTGTCGGCGAGGGAGATCGTCCAGACCTTCTCGGAGTCGACGAGGGTGCCGTCCATGTCCCACAGGACGGCGGCCGGACCAGATCGGTTACCCCGCATTGAAGTACTTCGCCTCCGGGTGGTGGGCCACGAGCGCGTCGGTCGACTGCTCGGGGTGCAGCTGCAGCTCGTCGGACAGCTGCACGCCGATTCGGCCGGGTTCGAGCAGCTCCACGATCTTGGTGCGGTCCTCGAGGTTCGGGCAGGCGCCGTAGCCGAGTGAGTAGCGCGCGCCCCGGTAGCCGAGCTTGAAGAACTCCTCGACGTCGTCGGGGTCCTCCGCGGCCACCGCGCCGCCCGCCGGGAACACCAGCTCCTCGCGGATGCGCCGGTGCCAGTACTCCGCGAGCGCCTCGGTGAGCTGCACGCCCAGGCCGTGCACCTCCAGGTAGTCGCGGTAGGCGTCCTTGGCGAAGAGCTCTCCCGCGTAGTCGGCGATCGGCTGTCCCATCGTCACCAGGTGCAGCGGGAGCACGTCGACCTCGCCCTCGGCGACCGCCCGGTCGCGGGGCCGCCAGAAGTCGGCGAGGCACAGGTGCCGGTCGCGGCGCTGCCGGGGGAAGGTGAACCGGAACCGCTCGTCGGCGGCGGGCTCCGGTTCGGTGAGCACGACGAGCGAGTCGCCGTCGGCGACCGCCGGGAAGTACCCGTAGACGACGGCGGCGTGCGCGAGCACGCCCTCGGTGGACAGCCGCTCCAGCCAGTGGCGCAGGCGCGGGCGGCCCTCGGTCTCCACCAGCTCCTCGTACGTGGGGCCGGTGCCGGCCTTCGCGCCGCGCAGGCCCCACTGGCCCAGGAACAGCGCGCGCTCGTCGACCATGCCCGAGTAGTCGGCCACGGCGACGCCCTTGACCACGCGGGTGCCCCAGAACGGCGGCGTCGGGATCGGGTTGTCCGGTGCGACGTCCGACCGGGCGGCAGCGGGCCCGCCGCCTCCGCCTCGGCCGCCTGCGCTTGGCGGCGATGCGCTGCGAGCGCTCGTGGCGCGCTCTGCGCTCGGCCCGCTTCGCCTCCTCGTCCGGATCGACGGCGGGCGCGTCGCCGCGGGCACGGGCCATCGTGGCGTCCATCAGCCGCAGGCCCTCGAACGCGTCGCGGGCGTAGGAGACGCGCCCCTCGTAGACCTCGGTGAGGTCGTTCTCGACGTAGGAGCGCGTGAGCGCGGCGCCGCCGAGCAGCACGGGGAGCTGCTTCGCCATCCCGCGCGCGTTCATCTCCTGCAGGTTCTCCTTCATCACCACCGTGGACTTGACCAGGAGCCCGGACATGCCGACGGCGTGGGCCCGGTTCTCCTCGGCGGCGGAGAGGATCGTGGCGATCGGCTGCTTGATGCCGAGGTTCACGACGGTGTAGCCGTTGTTGGTGAGGATGATGTCCACGAGGTTCTTGCCGATGTCGTGGACGTCGCCCTTCACGGTGGCGAGCACGATCGTGCCCTTGCCGTCGGAGTCGGTCTTCTCCATGTGCGGCTCGAGGTGGGCCACCGCGGCCTTCATCACCTCGGCGGAGGCGAGCACGAACGGCAGCTGCATCTGGCCGGAGCCGAACAGCTCGCCGACGGTCTTCATCCCGGACAGCAGCGTGTCGTTGATGATCTCCAGGGGCGGGCGGGACTCCATCGCCTCGTCGAGATCGGCTTCGAGGCCGTTCCGCTCGCCGTCGACGATCCGCCGTTCGAGGCGCTCGAACAGGGGCAGGCCGGCCAGCTCCTCGGCGCGGCCGGCCCTGGCAGAGCTCGCGGTGACCCCTTCGAAGAGCTCCATGAACCTGTTCAGGGGGTCGTAGCCGGGGCGGCGGCGGTCGTAGACGAGGTCGAGGGCCACCGAGCGCTGCTCGTCGGGGATCTTCGACATCGGCAGGATCTTGGCCGCCGACACGATCGCCGTGTCCAGGCCCGCGTTGACGGCCTCGTGCAGGAACACCGAGTTCAGCACCTGACGGGCCGCGGCATTGAGCCCGAAGGAGATGTTGGAGACCCCGAGCGTGGTCTGCACGTCGGGGAAGCGGCGCTTGAGCTCGTGGATGGCCTCGATGGTCTCGAGGCCGTCGCGGCGCACCTCCTCCTGCCCGGTGGTGATCGGGAAGGTGAGCGTGTCGACCACGATGTCCTCGACGTGCATGCCGTGGTTCCCGGTGAGGTCGCGGATGAGCCGCTCCGCCACCCGCACCTTCCACTCCGCGGTGCGGGCCTGGCCCTCCTCGTCGATGCACAGCGCGACCACCGCGCAGCCGTGCTCGTCGACCAGTTCCATGGCGCGCTGGAACCGCGATCCGGGGCCGTCGCCGTCCTCGTAGTTGACCGAGTTGATGATGCAGCGCCCGCCGAGGCGCTCCAGCCCGGCGCGCAGCACGGCGGGCTCGGTGGAGTCGAGCATGACCGGCAACGTGGACGCCGTGGCCAGCCGCCCGGCCAGCTCGTTCATGTCGGCCACGCCGTCGCGGCCGACGTAGTCGACGCACAGGTCGATCATGTGGGCGCCGTCGCGGGTCTGGTCGCGGGCGATCGCGACGCAGTCCTCCCACGCCTCGGCGAGCATCGCCTCGCGGAACTTCTTCGACCCGTTGGCGTTGGTGCGTTCCCCGACCATCAGCACGGAGGTGTCCTGGCGGAACGGCACCGCGGCGTAGAGCGAGGAGACCCCCGGCTCCGGGCGCGGGGTGCGCTGCGCCGGCCGCAGGTCGCGGATCGCGGCCGCGACCGTGCTGATGTGCTCCGGCGTGGTGCCGCAGCAGCCGCCCACGAGGGAGAGCCCGTAGTCGCGGACGAACGTGGCGAGCGCCTCGGCCAGCTCGTCGGGGGTGAGCGGGTACTCCGCGCCGTTCGGGCCGAGCTGCGGCAGGCCCGCGTTCGGCATCACCGACAGCGGGATCCGCGCGTGCTTGGACAGCGTGCGCAGGTGCTCGCTCATCTCCGCGGGCCCGGTGGCGCAGTTGAGCCCGATGAGATCGACACCCAGCGGCTCGGTAGCCGCGAGGGCGGCCCCGATCTCGCTGCCGAGCAGCATCGTGCCGGTGGTCTCCACCGTGACCTGGGTGATCAGCGGGATGCGCCTGCCCTCGGCCGCCATCGCCCGCTGCATCCCGTGGACGGCGGCCTTCACCTGCAACAGGTCCTGGCAGGTCTCCACGATGAACGCGTCGGCGCCGCCCGCGAGGAGCCCGCGGCCGCACTCGGTGTAGGCATCGCGGAGCCGGGCGAACGTCTCGTGGCCGAGCGTGGGCAGCTTGGTGCCCGGACCGACCGACCCGAGGACGAACCGCGGCCGGTCCGGCGAGGACAGCTCGTCGGCGACCTCCCGGGCCAGTGCCGCCCCCTTCTCCGCGAGCTCGCGGATCCGGTCGGCGATGTCGTACTCGGCCAGGTTGGGCAGGTTGGCCCCGAACGTGTTGGTCTCGACGGCGTCGGCGCCCGCCTCCAGGTACGCCCGGTGCACGTGGCGCACGACGTCGGGCCGCGTGTCGTTCAGGATCTCGTTGCAGCCCTCCAGCCCGGCGAAGTCGTCCAGCGACAGGTCAGCTGCCTGCAACATCGTGCCCATGGCGCCGTCTGCCAGCACCACGCGCTCCGAGAGCGTGCCGAGGAACGTCGAGTCGAGATCGGACCTCACGCCGCCCACGGTAGCCGCCGACGGGGGATGCACCGGTGGGGACGCGGGCCGGGCCGTAGGCTGGACCGATGACCGATCGCGATCCGCGAACCGGAGCGTCGGGCGACCTGCCGCGTCTGGTCGATCCGGTGATGATCGCCGCCTTCGAGGGGTGGAACGACGCAGGGGAGGCCGCCAGCACCGCGCTGGAGCACCTCGAGCTCACCTGGGACGCCACACCGCTGGCCTCGATCGACCCCGAGGAGTACTACGACTTCCAGGTCACGCGGCCGCACGTCCGGCTGGCCGACGGCGTCACCCGGAAGATCGAGTGGCAGACCACCCGCCTCTCCGTGGCGAAGTTGCCGGGCACCGAACGGCACGTCGTACTCGTCAACGGCATCGAACCCAACCTGCGCTGGCGCGGGTTCTGCCGCGAGCTCCTCGACCACGTCGACGAGCTCGGCGTGACGAAGGTCATCACGCTCGGGGCGCTGCTCACCGACACCCCGCACACCCGGCCCACCCCGGTCAGCGGCATCTCCTACGACAAGTCCTCCGCCGGGGACCTGCGGGTGGAGCGTCGAGCTACCAGGGCCCCACCGGGATCGTCGGCGTCTTCCAGAACGCGTGCGTCGAGGCCGGGATACCGGCGGTGTCGTTCTGGGCGTCGGTGCCGCACTACGTCTCGCAGGCCCGCGTCCCGAAGGCCGCCGTCGCGCTGCTGCACCGCGTGGAGGAGGTCCTCGACGTCGAGGTGCCGCTCGGTGGGCTGCCGGAGCAGGCCGAGGAGTGGGAGCGCACCGTCTCGGAGATGGCAGAGGCCGACGACGAGGTGCGTGAGTACGTGCGCCAGCTCGAGGAGCAGGCCGAGGCCGAGGGCGAGGCACTCCCCGAAGCCGACGGCGACGCGATCGCCGCCGACTTCGAGCGGTACCTGCGCCGGCGCGGTACGGGAGGCTCGGGCAACTGAGCCTCACGGGCGCCGGTGCCGCGCTCGCGCGCGCAGGGCTCTACGCAGGGGCGTTCCTCGGGCCCTTCGGGGCCGGCATCACGGTGGCGATGCTGCCCGAGCTCGGGTCGTCCTACGGGGTGGCGCCGGGCACGGCGTCACTGTCGGTCACCGCGTACTTCCTGCCGTTCGCGGCCGTCATGCTCTTCTCCGGCGCCCTCGGCGAGCGCTGGGGGCGCGGCGCACGGTCGTCGTCGGCTACGCCGGGTACGTCCTCGCGTCGGTGGCGTGCATCCTCGCCACGACGTTCTCGCTGTTCCTCGTGGCGAGGGCGCTGCAGGGTGTCGCCAACGCGTTCACCACGCCGCTGCTGCTCTCGGCGGTCGGGGCAGCGGCGGCGCCGGGCCGGCTGGGCCGGGCGCTCGGCTGGTTCGGGTCGCTGCAGGCGGCGGGGCAGACGTCCGCCCCGCTGATCGGTGGTCTCGCCGCGGAGGCCGACTGGCGGTTCGCGTTCGCCGGGGTCGCGGTGGTCGCCGGGGTGCTCGGGCTCATCGGCATCCCGGAGGAGACGGCCCCCGCAGGGGCCCGGCGGGAGCCACTGGCCCGCGCGCTGCGGACGGCGCTGCGGCCCGCGGTGCTGCGGATCGGCCTCGCCTCCGCGATCGGGTGGGGATGCCTCACCGGGCTGAGCTTCATGGTCGCGCTCCGGCTCGAGGAGGAGTTCGAGATCGGCGCCGGACCGCGCGGGCTGGTGCTCACCGGTGCCGGGATCGCCGGGCTGCTCACCGCCCGGCTCGTCGGCGGCAGCGTCGACCGGATCGGGCGGCGCCGCAGCGTGCTCGCCGGCGTGGCCTTCGGGGCACTCGTCATCGTCGGGGTGGGGTCGCTGCCCACCGTCTGGGGTGTCGCCGTCGCGTGGGCGGCGGGCGGGGTCGCCACCCAGCTCCTGCTCGTCGGCGTCAACGCGCTCGTGCTGGGTTCGGAGCTGGGCAGCGGGGGCGCGGTGTCCGTGGTGCAGTCGCTGCGCTTCGGCGGGGGCGCGCTGAGCCCGGTGGCGTTCACCCCCCTGTACCACGCCGACCCGCTCGCCGGGTTCCTCGTGCCGGCCGCGCTCCTCGCCGTCGTGGTGCCGGTGGCGCTGCCGCGGGAGTAGGTCAGCGCGCGACCATCCCGGCGGACAGGTCGATGTCCGCGCCGCAGAGCCCCGGCATGTCGAGCATGGCGACCGCGGCCAGGCCGACCTCCTCCTCGGTGACCATGCGGTGCAGGGCGGCGCGCGAGACGTACTCGTGCTCGGCCTCGGCGTAGGTTCGGCCGGTGCGCTCGGCCTCGAGGGTGAAGTTGCGGTGCATCCGCGGACCCTCCACGGGGCCCGGGGACAGCGTGTTCACGCTGACCCCCGCCGGCCCCACCTCGTGGGCCAACGTCGTGGTCAACCCGATCACCGCGAGCTTGGACGCCGTGTAGGGGGTGCGCCCGCTCAACGGACGCTTCCCCGACACCGAGGCCACGTTGATCACGTCGCCGCTCCCCCGCCGCACCATCGGGGGGAGGAACGCGCGGCACATCAGGAACACCCCGCGGACGTTCACCGCGAAGACCTCGTCCCAGTCCTGCGCGGAGACGGCGGTGAGCGGGGCGACCGGGCCGGCGATCCCGGCGTTGTTGACCAGGATCGACACCTCCTCGTCGTCGAGGTCGGCGGCGAGGGCCGCGATCGACGCCTCGTCGGCGGTGTCGACCGTCGCGACCCGGGAGCCCGCGCCGCACTCCCGCGCCACCAGCTCCAGCTTGCCCGGGGTGCGGCCGGTCAGGACGACCCGCGCCCCCCGGGCGGCGAACTGGAGCGCGATCGCGCGCCCGAGCCCGTTGCCGGCGCCCGTGACGAGCGCCGTTCGCCCGGCGATCCGGGAATCGCCACCCATCAGATCCCCGCCGGTGCCCACGGCAGTTCCGCGCCCGCGTACTTGTGGGCACGCACGTCGCCGGAGCGGGCATGGCCCTCGAAGAACTCCACGCGGGCCGCGCGCCCGCACAGCTCGCCGAGCGCAGCGCTGGAGGCGGGGTCGGTGACCTCTTGGTAGGTGACGGTCTTGAGGTACTTCCCGACCCACAGCCCACCGGTGTAGTGGGCGGCGCCGCGGGTGGGCAGGGTGTGGTTCGTACCGATGACCTTGTCACCGTACGACACGCAGGTGCCTTCGCCCAGGAACAACGCGCCGTAGTTGCGCATCCGCTCGAGCGCCTCGCGCGGGTTCTCGGTGAGGATCTGCACGTGTTCGGAGGCGTAGCGGTCCGCGAGGGCGTACGCGGCGTCGAGGTTCTCGACCACGGCGACCTCGCCGTGGTCGCGCCACGCCGCGCCGGCGAAGTCGGCCGTGGGCATGCCGGGGAGGATCTCGTCGACCAGTTCGACGACGCGGCGCGCGAGCTGCGCTGACGTGGTGATGAGCACGGCGGGCGAGTCCGGTCCGTGCTCGGCCTGGCTGAGCAGGTCCACGGCGACGACGAACGGGTCCGCGTGCTCGTCGGCGATGACGAGGACCTCGGTGGGGCCGGCGAACAGGTCGATGCCGACCTCACCGAACAGCTGCCGCTTCGCCTCGGCCACGTAGGCGTTGCCGGGTCCGGCCAGCAGGTCGACCTTGCCGATGGTCTCGGTGCCCACCGCCATGGCCGCCACCGCCTGCGTCCCGCCGAGCAGCAGGATCTCGTCCGCGCCCGCCAGGTGCATCGCGGCGACGGTGGCGGCGGGGATCTCGCCGCGGATCGGCGGCGTGCACGCCGTGACCCGCTCGACGCCCGCCACCTTCGCCGTCAGCACGGTCATGTGCGCGGATGCCACCAGCGGGTAGCGCCCGCCGGGGATGTAGGCGCCCGCCGACGCCACCGGGATGTTCTTCTGACCCAGGAACACGCCCGGCTCGGTCTCGACCTCGAAGTCCCGCAGGGACTCCTTCTGCGCCTGCGCGAACCGGCGCACGCGGTCCTGGACGGACCTGATGTCGGCGATCGCCTGCTCCGGGACGGTCGCGACGATCTTCTCGATCTCCTCCTCCGAGAGCCGGAACCGCTCGGGAGACCAGCTGTCGAACTTCTCCGAGTACTCCCGAACCGCAACGTCGCCACGTGCGCGGACGTCGGCGATGACCCCGGCGACGGTGTCGCGAACGGCCTGCTGCCGGGCGTCGTCGTGCTCCTCCGCCGATGGCACCTTCAGATGATCGACCATTGTCAGCTCCTTCGTCCGGATGCGCCGACGGTCGTTCGTATACGTATACTTGTCAATGTTCGTATACGTATACCGAGGAGTGGTGGCCCTGAGCAGGAAGGTCACGAGCTTCGACGTGGCGAAGCGCGCCGGGGTGTCCCAGCCCACCGTCTCGCGCGCCCTGCGCAACCTGCCGGGTACGTCACCGCACACCCGGCAGAAGGTGCTGCGCGCCGCGGCGGAACTGTCCTACACCCCCAGCGACTCGGCCCGCTCCCTCTCCACCACGCGCAGCCGCCGGATCGCCGTCGTCTCCGAGGAACTGACCAACCCCTACTACCCGGAACTCGTCGAGCCGCTGCGCCGCCGCCTCGCCGCACACGACCTGCGCACCGTGGTGGTGACCGACTCGGAGCACCGCGAGATCGCCGCCGGGGCGCTTGCCGACGGTTCCTACGACGGCGTCATCCTCACCACGACCCTGCGCCACTCGACGCTCCCCCGGGACCTCACGGAGCGCGCCGTCCCCCACGTCCTGACCAACCGGGTGCTCGATCACCCCGAGTCCCCGTCGTGCTCGGTGGACAACGCCGCGGCGCCCGGGCGATCGCTGCCCTCCTCGCCGAGCTCGGCCATCAGCGGGTCGCGATGGTCCAGGGCCCGCTCGCGACCTCGACCGGCCGCGAACGCGCCACGGCGCTGGGAGCGGCGCTTCGCGCGAGGGGGATCCACGTCCGGCGCGACCAGGCGCTGCGCACGACATTCGGGCACGACACCGGCCGGGCCGCCGCGGGTCAGCTCCTCGAACGCCCGAACCGGCCCACCGCGATCGTCGGCGGCAACGACGTGATCGCACTCGGCATCCTGTCCGCCGCCCACGAACGCGGCATACGGGTACCCGAGGACCTCACCGTCATCGGTTTCGACGACATCCCCATGGCAGGCTGGCCGCTGATCGACCTGACCACCGTCCACTGCGACCTGGAAGCACTGGCCCGCGTCTCGGTCGAGCTGCTGCAGCAGGCCATGGCCGGTCCCGAGCCGCTGGTGGTCGAGCGGCGGATCCCGGTGTCGTTGGTGCTGCGCGGGACGCACGGGCCGAGCCCGGTCTGATCGCTGTGCTGCCGAGTGCAGGGCGTCGCTTGGACGCGCGGCGCCACCAGCGACTGTCTTCGCGGGCATGATCAGGGGGTTGGCGCGAAAACGGGCGAAATCGACACGAGAATGCGCCCAACCGACGATCATGCGGTGGGCACCGCCGATCGGGGGAGGTCTGTCGGCCCATCCGGCGGCGATCAAGGGCTGAAGGTTGCTTCCGAAGATCGTTCGACCGCCTTCTCCCCTTGATCGCTGAGAAGATCCGCGCCGAAGCGTCGATCAGCGCCGGGGTGATCGTGGATCGCTATCCCAGTAAGGCGAGCAGGGCTCTCGCATAGGCGCGTTCGGCGTCGACGTCCACGTGACGCTCCTCCGAGCCGGCGGCACTGGTGATCACCACCGCGTAGCCGTCGCCGATCGGTTCCAGGCGCAGGAAGTGCGCGCCGAGCGCCGCCCGCAACTGGCCCTCGTGCGGCAGCCAGACGACGGCCTCCTGCGGCACGCTGTCCAGCGCCCACTCCGTGGTGCCGTTGAAGCGGATCAACGGGCCGGTGGGGGCCTGGTGGACGTCGATCGTCAGCTCGCTCACCACGAACACGTCGGCGTCCATCTCCCGCCCGGGGATCACGAACCGGTCGCCGGACGCGGGGGTCCACGCGAGGCCCGCGTCCCGCAGCCGCAATGCCAGCTCGACCGAGATCATGCGTCCGGGGCGACCGCGTGGCGGCGCAGGTCGGTGAGGTCCACCCAGTCGAGCGTGCGGGCGTGCGTGGCGGCCAGCACCACCGGTGGCGCGACCCCGGCCTCCAACGCCTCCACCCACCGGTCGGCGCAGAGGCACCAGCGGTCCCCCGGTCGCAGGCCGGCGAACCCGTGCTCGGGACGCGGCGTGGACAGGTCGTTGCCGCGGCGCGCGCTGAAGTCCAGGAACTCGGCGGTGACCTGCGCGCAGACCGTGTGCACCCCCGCGTCCTCCGCCCCGGTGTTGCAGCAACCCGTGCGGTAGAAGCCGGTGATCGGATCGGTGCCGCAGGTCTGCAACTCCTCGCCCAGCACGTTGCGCGCCATGGGCCTCACTCAACCAGAACGCGTGGCCCGCGCACACCAACTACGGTGGCTCTCCTTCGTGGCGAGGCGCCACCGGAGGCGGTGCCGCGGGCGTGATCACCGCGTCGGCGCATCATCCGTCGGAATTCGTCGGGTTTCGCGCCGAACTGCTGATCACGGGTCGGTGATCGCCGATCAAGCTCGGACGCCGGCCCCTCGGGCAGGCGGCGCGCAAGGTGTCAGCGCGGCCGCAGATCGACCCCGAGCAGGCGTCCACGGCGGTGCGGGCGAGCGTCGGCGCGGACGGGTCGGTGCCGCGGCGCTCCAGTGCCTCGCCGGCCCACGCGTCGACGGCGGCGAGCGCGGCCGGGGTGTCGAGGTCGTCGGCGAGGTGGGTGCGCAGGCGGGCGACCAGGTCCTCGGCGGGTGGGGCGGTGGGCAGCGCCACCGCGGAGCGCCAGCGCGCGAGCCGGTGCTCGGCCGTGGCCAGCAGGTCGGCGGTCCAGGCGCGGTCGGTGCGGTAGTGCCCGGCGAGCAGGGCGAGCCGCACCGCGTTCGGGTCGACGTCCTGCGCGCGCAGCTTGGAGACGAACACGAGGTTGCCGCGCGACTTCGACATCTTCTCGCCGTCGAGGCCGATCATGCCGGTGTGCACGTAGTGCCGGGCGAACGGGTGCACGCCGGTGAACGCCTCCGCGTGGGCCGCCCCGAACTCGTGGTGCGGGAACACCAGGTCGGAGCCACCGCCGTTGAGGTCGATCTGGTTGCCGAGCCGGTTGAGGGCGATCGCGGCGCACTCGACGTGCCAGCCGGGGCGGCCCGCCCCCAGGTCGGACTCCCAGTGCGGCTCGTCCGGGCGCGCCATGCGCCACAGCAGGGCGTCGGCGGGGTGGCGCTTGCCGGGGCGGTCGGGGTCGCCGCCGCGCTCGCGCGACAGCTCGATCATCGTGGCCTCGTCGTAGTTCGACTCGTAGCCGAAGTGGCCGCTCGCGGTCGAGTCGAAGTAGACGTCCGGGTACTGCTCGTCGGGCACGCGGTAGGCCGCCCCGGCGGCGAGGAGCTTGCCCACCAGTTCCGCGATCTCCCCCATCGCCTCGACCGCGCCGATGAACTGCCGGGGCGGCAGCACGCGCAGCGACTGCATGTCCTCGCGGAACAGCGCGGTCTCCCGCATCCCGAGGACCACCCAGTCGTCGTGGTCGCGGGCGGCGCGCTCGAGCAGCGGGTCGTCGATGTCGGTGACGTTCTGCACGTAGTGCACGTCGTGGCCGAGGTCCCGCCACACGCGGTTGACCAGGTCGAACGCCAGGTAGGTGGCGGCGTGGCCGAGATGGGTGGCGTCGTAGGGGGTGATGCCGCAGACGTACATGGTGGCCGTGTCGCCCGGCGCCGTGGGCCGGATGCGCGCGGACGCGGTGTCGTGCAACCGGAGCGGCGGTCCCCCGCCCTCGAGCCGCGGGACGTCGACGGATGCCCAGGTCTGCATACCAACAACGTACGTGATGCTATCCTTTGGGCAGTTGCCCAAGGCGACTGACCAAATGGAGGTTCGATGGTCGAGACCGCGGCGAGCCGGGGCCACGAGGTCCGGCGACGGCTGGTGCTGGCGGCGCGGGAGCTCGTGCCCGAGCGCGGGTGGCTGCGGTGAGCACGCGCACGGTGGCCGAGCGGGCCGGCGTCGGGCCCGGGCTCGTGCACTACCACTTCGCCTCGCTCCAGGCGCTGCTCTCCGAGGCGGCGGTGGGCGCGCTGCGCGACATGATCGGGGGCGTCGCGGAGCTGGTGCGGCAGGCGGGCAGGCCCGCGGAGCTCGTCGACCTGATCGCCGCCGCCATCGACGGCTACAGCGGCACCGACCCGGCCTCGCTGCTGGCCGTCGAGACCTACCTCGCCGCCACCCGGGACCCGGACCTGCGCGCGCAGCTCACCGCCGTCCTCGACGAGTTCCGGGGCCTGGTCGCCGCGCGGCTGCGCGAGCTGGAGGTGCCCGACCCGGAGGCCACCGCCGCGGTGCTGGCCGCCGTGATCGACGGGGTGCTGCTGCACCGGGCGCTCGCGCCGCTGCCCGCCGGCGCCGTGGCGCCGGTCCTGCACAGGATCGTCTTGAAGGAGGAGCAGTGATGAAGGTCGCGATCTGCGGTGCCGGCATCTCCGGGCTGGCGCTGGCACACCGGATGCACGCCCACGGGTGGGACGTCGTCGTGCTGGAGCGGGCGCCCGGCCCGCGCACCCAGGGCTACATGATCGACTTCTTCGGTCCCGGATTCGACGCGGCCGACGCGATGGGACTCGTGCCGGCGTTGCACGAACGGGCCCATCCGATCGATGAGGCGGCCTACGTCGACACCCGCGGACGTACGACGGCGCAGCTCACCTTCGCCCGGTTCGCCGCCACCGAGGACGGCAGGCTGCTCAGCCTGTTGCGCTCCGATCTGGAAGCGGTGCTGCGCGAGCACCTGCCCGCTGCCGTCCAGGTGCGGTTCGGCGTCGCCGTCACGGACGTGCGCGACGGGCCCGGCGGCGTGGACGTCGGGCTCGCCGACGGCACCCGCGTCGACGCCGACCTCCTCGTCGGCGCGGACGGCATCCACTCCACCGTGCGCAGGCTGGTGTTCGGCGAGGAGCACCGCTACTCCCGCTACCTCGGCCTCCACACCGCCGCCTTCCAGTTCGACGACCCGGTGGTGGAGGCGGCCACCCGCCACAAGGTGTGCCTGACCGACACCCCGCAGCGCCAGATGGGCATCTACGGGCTGGGTGGGGGTCGGGTCGCCACGTTCACCGTGCACCGCACCCCCGACCCCGCGATGCCCGCGGATGCCCGCGCCGCGGTGCAGGAGGAGTACCGCGGCCTCGGGTGGCTGGTGCCCCGCGCGCTCGCCGCCTGCCCACCGTCGTCCGAGGTGTTCTACGACCAGGTCGCGCAGATCGAGATGCCGCGCTGGAGCAGCGGGCGGGTGACGCTGGTGGGCGACGCGTGCGCCGCGGTGTCGCTGCTCGCGGGCCAGGGGGCGTCGCTCGGCATCGGCGGCGCGTACGTGCTCGCCGAGGAGCTCGCCGCGGCCCCGACGATCGAGGCGGGCCTGGAGCGCTACGAGCAGGCCTGGCGTCCGATCGCCACCGAGCGGCAGGAGGTCGGCCGCCGGGTGGCGCGGTGGTTCCTGCCGGCCTCGCGACGAGACGTCCTGCTGCGCAGGGCGGTGCTGCGGCTCGGGAACCTGCCCTGGCTGGACCGCGTGATCGTCAAGGCCATCGCGGGGAACCGGGTACCGGTGGTGGCGCAGCCCGCGGCGCGTTAGCCCCACCACTCCTGCGGGAGCTTCGCCTCGATGTCCCGCACGTGGCTGCGGGCGCAGGCCGGGCAGAGCCAGTGCTCGCCCCGTCGGGATCGCGTTCACACACCCAGGTGAGGGCGGTCGCGGCATCCTGGTCGCGGGTGGCGCCGCATCGACGGCACGTGTGCACGCGCACAGCATGCCTACTTGCCCGCCGTCCTGCCTCGTGACAACCTGAGGCAAGTCATCTAGACCAAACGTCTATTTCTGCGAGGATGCGGGTGCAGACCGTCATCGGGGTCGACATCGGCGGGTCGAAGACACACGGCATCCGCGCCGTCGACGGGCATCCGGTGGCCGAGGCGGTGGCGGGCAGCGCCAACCTCGCCGCGGTCGGTGCCGAGGAGGCGGGCCGCCAGCTCGCCGCCGTGTTCACCCGGCTCGACGCCTCCGAGACCGAGGCCGTGTGCGTCGGCGCGGCCGGTGCCGACGGCACGGAGTCGATCGCCACCATCACCCGGCTCGTCACCGGGCTCGTGCCGGGCGCACGGGTGCGGGTCGTGCACGACGCGCGGCTCGTGCTGGCCGCGGAGGGCCTCGACGAGGGGGCCGCCCTGATCTCCGGCACCGGCTCGGTGGCCTGGGGCAGGCGCACCGACGGCACCCATGCGCGCGCAGGGGGATGGGGCCACCTGCTCGGTGACGAGGGCAGCGGCTACCGCGTGGCGATCGACGCGGTGCGCCACGCCCTGGACGGGATGGACGCGGGTGTCCCCGCCGACCCGCTCACCGCCGCGCTCGTCGCCGACTGCGGCCTCACCGACCGCACCGAGCTGATCGACTTCGTGTACGGACGGCAGGACCGGCGGTACTGGGCCGAGCGCGCCGCCGTCGTCGCCCGGCTGGCCGCTCACGGTGAGCCGGCCGCCACGCGGATCGTCGACGACGCGGCCGACGCACTCGCCGCACTGGCCACCAGGGTGCTCGAGAGGCTGGACCTGCCGGGTCCCGTGGTGCTCGGCGGCGGTTTCGCCGTGCACCAGCCGCTCGTGCAGCAGGCCGTCCGCACGCGGCTGGCCGGCGCCGAGGTGCACCTGCTCACCCACCCGCCCGCGGTCGGAGCCCTGCGTCTCGCGGCCGCGCTCCCCCAGATGGAGACGCTGTGACCCCTGCGCTCACCTCCCGGCCCGGCCACCTCATGGCGGCGGAGATCGGCGAGCAGCCCGCCATCTGGCGCAGCCTGCTCGCCCACGGCGACGCGGCGGGCATCGACGCCGCGGCCGCGCTCATCCGCAGCAGGCGCCCCCGCGCCGTCCTGTTCGTCGCGCGGGGCACCAGCGACCACGCGGCGCTCTACGCGAAGTACCTCGTGGAGATCCGCCACGGCCTGCCCGCCGGGCTCGTCTCCCCGTCCACGATGACGGCCTACGGTGCCAGACCGGACCTGCGGGACGTGCTGATGATCGGGGTGAGCCAGTCCGGCGGCTCCCCCGACCTCGTCCGCTCGCTCGCCGTGGCCCGCGAGCAGGGCGCGCTCACGGTCGCCGTCACCAACGACGTGTCGTCCGCGCTGGCCCGGGCGGCGCACGCGCACGTCGACGTGCTCGCCGGCCCGGAACGGTCGGTTGCGGCCACCAAGTCCTACACGGCCCAGCTGCTCGCGCTGTACCTGCTGCTCGAGAAGGTGCGTGACGTCGACGGGCGGGCCGCCGCGGCGCCGCTGCCGGACCTGGGCGACGCGCTGCTGGAGCGGCGCGCGGAGATCGTCGAGCTGGCGCGGCGCTACCGGTTCGCCCAGCGCATGCTCACCACGGCGCGCGGCTACTCCTACCCCACCGCGCGGGAGGCCGCGCTGAAGCTGATGGAGACCTCCTACGTCTCGGCGCAGGCGTTCTCCGGCGCCGACCTGCTGCACGGCCCGCTCGCGCTGGTGGACCCGCAGGTGCCGGTGCTGGCCGTCGTGGCGGCGGGGGTCGGCGGGGCGGCGATGGGCGACGTGCTGCCCCGGCTCGCCGACCGCAACGCCGACGTGTGCTGCGTGGGTCACCCGGCCGCGGTGGCGGACGCCGCGGCCGGTTTCGCGCTGCCCGACGGCGCGCCGGAGGAGCTGTCGCCGCTGCTGGAGATCCTGCCGTTCCAGCTGCTGGCGCTGCACGTGGCCGTGGGGCGCGGGGGCGACCCGGACGCCCGCGTGGCCTGTCCAAGATCACGGAGACCCTGTGAGGAGACGCTGTAGGTGGGCTCTGTGATCCTCGAAGCCGGCACGCTCGTGGCCGACGGGCTCCCGGTGGGCCCGGGCTGGGTGGAGGTCGAGGGCGACCGGATCGCCGCCGTCGGGGCGGGTGCCCCGCCCCGGCACCTCGACGTCGACCTCGGGGACGTCGACCTCGGGGACTCCGTGCTCGTTCCCGGGTTCGTCGACATGCACGTACACGGCGGGGCGGGCGCCGCGTTCCCCGACGGCGACGCCGCGGCCGCCATGCGGGCCGTGGCGTTCCACCGCGCCCACGGCAGCACCACCATGGTCGCGAGCCTCGTGGCCGCCGGCCCGGACGACCTGCTGAAGACCGTCGACGCGCTCGCCGAGCTGGTGGCCGACGGCGAGCTGGCCGGCGTGCACCTGGAGGGCCCGTGGCTCGCCACGGGCCGGTGCGGCGCGCACGACCCGCGGCAGCTGCGCGACCCCGACCCCGACGAGCTGAACCGGCTCCTGCGGGCCGGCGACGGCGCCGTCCGGATGGTCACCCTCGCGCCGAGCGGGACGGCGGCCTCGACGCGGTGCGCCGGATCGTCGCGCCGGTGCCGTCGCCGCGCTCGGGCACACCGACGCCAGCTACGCGCTCACCCGGGAGGCGATCGCGCCGCGCCCGGGTGGGAACGCACCTGTTCAACGCGATGGCCCCGGTGCACCACCGCGAACCGGGCCCGGCCGTGGCGCTGCTGGAGGACCCGCGCGTGACGGTCGAGCTGGTGGCCGACGGCCTGCACGTGCACCCCGCGTTGTGGGAGCACGTCGTGCGCAGCGCGGGAACCGGCCGGGTGGCCGCCGTGACCGACGCGATGGCCGCCGCCGGCATGCCCGACGGCGACTACCACCTCGGGGCGATGCGCGTGACCGTCGCGGCAGGCGTGGCCCGGCTCGCGGCGGGCAGCGACGGGCGGGCGGGGGCGATCGCCGGCAGCACGGCCACCACGGACACCCTCTTCGCGAACGTCGTGCGGCACGCGGCCGGGCCCCGCGAGGATGCGCTGCGCCGCGCTGTCGCGCTCACGGCGGGCAGCCCCGCCCGCGCGCTCGGCCTCGCCGATGTCGGGGCGATCGCTCCCGGGCGCGCGCCGACCTGGTCGTGCTCGACGCGCAGCTCCGGGTGCGCGCGGTTTACCACGCCGGCGTCCCGGTCGCCCCGGCACCGCTGCCCGGCTGAGCGACGAACAGCCACCGTCGCGCGGAAAAAGCAGGTATCTGGAAGGGGAAACGCGCACCTCCCCCTGTCCGAGGATTCCGATACCGGTTGCGGCCCGCAGGCTGGGCTCGGTCGGCATCCATCGATCCAGGACAGCCCAGAACGGAACAACATCATGCGTAGTCTGCGAGTCATCCGCGGCATCGGATCGGCGATCGCCACGTGCACGGCCCTCACTGTCCTGTCCGGATGCGGTGCCACGAGCGCGGCATCCGGCAACAGCGGCATCTTCTTCGGCCCGTCCCAAGATCTCGGGAACGGCACCGTCCGGACCTACACCGTGCTCGACGAGGGCGGGAACCCCACCGAGGTCGGCCTGCGATTGACGCCGACGACCCTGGACGGCCTCCCGGAAGCGACCGCGGGCCCGCCACCGATGCTGATGCTCGACTTCCCCGATCAGGCATCCACGACCGCATTCGATCACGTCATGCTCAACTGGAACCCCCAGGGGCACGACCCCACCGTTCTGTTCGGGAAACCCCATTTCGACTTCCATTTCGACATGGTCGACATGGCGACGATCGAGGGCATCAGTCCGTCCGATCCCGACTACGCCGCCAAGGCCGAACGTACGCCCGAGGCGAAGTACGTGCCCCAGGGCTACGTGGTCCCGCCTGGCGGGTCGGCCGCTGAGCAGGCGGTGCCCGGCATGGGTGTGCACCTGGTCGACTCCGGCGACACCAGCCTCGTCCCCGGTTCCTACAACTTCGAACAGATCGTCATCAACGGCACCTGGGACGGCCGGCACATCTTCACCGAGCCGATGATCACCCGGGAATGGTTGCTGACGGCACCGAACTCGCAGCAGGCGCTCAAGCTGCCCGAGGCGTACCAGCAGGCCGGCTACTACCCGACCACCTACGGGGTCCACGTCGACGAGCAGACGAAGGACTACGTCATCTCACTGGGCGGCATGACGATGCGAGCGGCGTCGTAGCGCCGCCGCGCCCAGTCCACCGAACGGCCGGCATGGTGGCCATACTGCCGCGTTGGGCCAGTACGGCCACCATGCTGTCACTCCTGGTGGCGGCTCCTCAGCGTTTCCGGGTGCGCAGGTAGTCGGACACCACCTCCGCACCCAGGCCGTCCAGCGTGGGGGCCACCACCCGTCCGCTGCAGCGCGCGCCACGTCGTCGACGAACAGCGCGAGGCGCGGGTCGTCGCCGAGCATGAAGAACGTGATCGACGGCCGCAGGGTCGTGATCTTGTCCAGTGCTCCGATCGTGGCCTGGAGCGTCTCCGGGCTGGGCGGCCAGTCGAACACCGCCTCGCCGTCGGGCTCCAGGTGGGCCGTGGGCTCGCCGTCGGTCACGACCAGCACGACCGGCTGGGCGTCCGGGTTGTGACGCAGGTGCTCGCCCGCCAGCAGGAGCGCGTGGTGCAGGTTGGTGCCCTGCTCCCACACCCCCTCCAGGCCGACCAGCTCGCCCAGCTCCACCGACCGCGCGTGCCGGCCGAACGTGATCAGCTTCAGGTCGTCGCCGCGGAACCGGGTGGAGATGAGCTGGTGGAGTGCGAGTGCCGTGCGCTTCATCGGCACCCAGCGCCCGTCCTGCACCATCGACCACGAGGTGTCGACCAGCAGCGCCACCGCCGCGCGGGACCGCTGCTCCGTCTCGACGATCTCCACGTCGGTGACGTCGAGGCGGCGGTCGTCGCCGCCCGCCCGGCGCAGCTGCGCGTTGAGCAGCGTGCGCGGCACGCTCCACGCCTCGGTGTCGCCGAACGCCCACGGCCGGGTGGCGCCGGTCGCCTCGCCGGACGGGCCCGACCTGCGGTCCTCCCGCTCGCCGCGGCGGGCACCGACCTTGTCGACGATGTCGCGCAGCGCCGACTCACCGAGGCGGCGCAGCGCCTTCGGCGACAGCTGCAGCGACCCGTCGGGTGCCCGCTCGAACAGCCCCTGGCGCTCCAGCTCGCGCTGCAGCTCCGCCAGCGCGCGGGCGTCGACGCGGGCCTGGTCGCCCAGGTGGTCGCCGAGCGCGTCGAGGTCGATGTCCTCCATCCGCGCGCCCGGGTAGCTCTGCGACAGCTGCTCGGCCAGCGCGTCGAGCTGCCCGAGCTGTTCCATCGCGCGCGTGGCCTCACCCATGCCCAGGGGGTTGTCGCCGCGGAAGCGGCCCTGACCCTCCCAGTCCTCGCCGGGGCGCAGGCCCTGCAGCTGGGCGTCCAGCTGCGCGAGCGCCTGGGCCAGGGGCGTGCGCGAGCTGCTGCGACAGCTCCATCAGCTCGGCCCGCTGCTCGGCCGACATCGAGTTGAGCATCCGCTGTGCCGCGGCCGCCCGCTGGGCGAGCAGGTCGACCAGCTCCTCGGTGTTCTGCGGGTTCTCCGGGAAGAACTCGCCGTGCTTCTGCATGAACTGCTCGAACTGCGCCTCGGTGTCGCGTCCCTGCGCGTGGTTGGCGAGCAGGTCGTTCAGGTCGTCGAGCATCTCCCGGACCCGCTCGACGTCCTCCGGGGTGGCGTTCTCCATCGCCTGCTTCATGCCCTGGAAGCGCTGGTCCAGCATCTCCCGGCCGAGCAGATCGCGGATCTCCTCGTACGCCTCGCGCGCATCGCCGGACTGCCAGTCGTAGGAGTCGAGCTCGCGCACCGCACCGCCCGTGTCGGACGGCAGGGCGTCGAGCTGCATCTCGCGGAACCGGGCGTCGTCGGTGTCCTGGCGCCCCAGCGAGTCCCGCTCCGCGTCGAGGGCGCGCTGCAGCAGCTCCCGGACCTGCTGCAAGGTGCCGTCGAGCCGGTTCTCCCGCTGCAGCCTGCTGCGTCGCTGCCAGACCTCGCGCGTCAGCTCGTCGAGGCCGCGCCGCTCCCGGGTGCCTGGCGGAGCAGCTCCTGCAGCGCGGACCGCGGCGAGGCGCCCTCCATGACGTCGCGACCGATGGAGTCCAGGGCCTCCCGGATGTCGACGGGCGGGGCGAGCGGATCCGGCCCGTCGACGTAAGGCCCGTAGGCGTACCTGCGACTAGACCGTGCCACGAGGCACCCCTCCCCCCGAACCGCCCCGACGAACGGCACCCTCGTCGGTTCCTGGCCGACGAGCGCGCCGTTCGTCAGCGGTGATCCGGATCATTCGTAGATCACCTTCGCGTCGTCCGACTCCGACTTCGTCAGGCGCCTGGTCAGGTACAGCAGTTCCAGGGCCAGTTCGGCCGCGCTCGCCATCGGGCCCGGGTTCTCCGTGCCGCCCGCGTCGAGGCGCTTGGCGACCTCCGTCAGCGCCTCGACGGCGGGCAGCGCAGCAACCACCTCGATGGCGGGCACCCGCTCCCCCGTACGCACCGGCGCCTCGGTCACGGCCTCGGCGAGGGGGTTCAGGTCGATCCCGCGCAGCCGGCGCGGGCGGTGTCGGCGGTGGCGCGGCGCAGCAGGTGCTCGAGGTGCTCCATCTCGCGCCCCTCCTCACCGGAGGCGAACTCGAGCTTGCCGCGCAGCACCGAGGGCACCGACTCGAGGTCGATGGGCCGGGCGACGGCGCGTTCCTCGCCGGTGATCGCGGCGCGGCGCAGCGCTGCGGCGGCGACGGTCTCGGCAGCCGCGACGGCGAACCGGGCCGAGACGCCCGACCCCTGGTCGACCGCGCTCGACTCGCGCAGCGACCGGGTGAACCGGGCGACGACCTCGACGAGGTGGCGCGGCACGTCCGCGACGAGGCCGGCCTCCTGCTGCACCAGCGCGATCTCGTCGGAGAGCTCGAGCGGGTAGTGGGTGCGGACCTCGGCGCCGAACCGGTCCTTGAGCGGGGTGATGATCCGCCCGCGGTTGGTGTAGTCCTCGGGGTTGGCGCTCGCGACGAGCAGGACGTCCAGCGGCAGCCGCAGCGTGTAGCCGCGCACCTGGATGTCGCGCTCCTCCATGACGTTGAGCAGCGCCACCTGGATGCGTTCGGCGAGGTCGGGCAGCTCGTTGATCGTGACGATGCCGCGGTGGGCGCGCGGCACCAGGCCGTAGTGGATGGTCTCGGGGTCGCGAGCGAGCGGCCCTCGGCGACCTTGACGGGGTCGACGTCGCCGATGAGGTCGGCGACGGCGGTGTCGGGGGTGGCGAGCTTCTCGGTGTAGCGCTCGTCGCGGTGGCGCCAGGCCACCGGCAGGTCGTCGCCCAGCTCCGCGGCGCGGCGCCGCGAAGCGGGGGTGATCGGGTCGTAGGGGTGCTCGCCGAGCTCGGAGCCCTCGATCACGGGCGTCCACTCGTCGAGCAGGCCGGCGAGGGTGCGCAGCAGGCGGGTCTTGCCCTGGCCGCGCTCGCCGAGCAGCACGACGTCGTGCCCGGCGATGAGCGCGCGCTCCAGCTGAGGGAGCACGGTGGACTCGAACCCGACGATGCCGGGCCAGGGGTCGCGCCCCTCGCGGAGCGCGGTGAGCAGGTTGGTGCGGATCTCGTCCTTGACGCCACGGAGCTCGTGGCCGGATGCGCGCAGCGCGCCCAGAGTGCGGGGGAATCCAGAAGGCACGTAATCAACGTTACGCCCGCTCCCCCGGCAGCCCGCCACCGCGATTCATTGACCTCGACCTGACTTCAACTCTTAACGTGCCGTCGACGAGGTCGAAACCGAGCGAGGAGAACGACGTGAAGGCGATCCGGCAGTACGAGTTCGGACCGGCGGAGACGCTGCGCTACGAGGAGGTCCCGGACCGGTGCCCGCCGAGGGGCAGGTGCTGATCGAGGTCGCCGCAGCCGGTGTCCACCTGCTGGACACCGCGATCCGGTCCGGGACGACCGGCGGCCCGTTCCCCACGCCCGAGCTGCCGATGACACCCGGCCGCGAGGTGGCGGGCACCGTCGCGGCCACCGGGCCGGGCGTCGACCCGGGCTGGACGGGCAAGCGGGTCGTGGCGCACCTGGGCTGGGCGAGCGGCGGGTACGCCTCCCTCGCGGTCGCGGCGGAGACGTCCCTGCACGAGATCCCGGACGCGCTCGGCGCCGAGGCGGCGGTCGCCATGATCGGGACCGGGCGCACCGCCGTCGGCATCCTCGACGCCGCCGAGCTCGAGGCCGACGACGTCGTGCTCGTGCCGGCCGCGGCGGGCGGGCTCGGCAGCCTGTTCGTGCAGGCCGCGCGCGGCGCCGGGGCCGTCGCGGTGGGGCTCGCAGGCGGGCCGGAGAAGGTGCGGCAGGTGCGTGCGCTGGGCGCCGACGTCGCCGTCGACTACCGGGAGCCCGGCTGGCCCGAACGCGTCCTCGCCGAGCTCGACGGACGCAAGCCGACCGTCCTGCTCGACGGCGTGGGCGGTGAGGTCGGCCGCGCGGGGGTGGAGATGCTGGACGTGGGCGGGCGGATCGTGATGTTCGGCTGGACGTCCGGTGAGGTCACGCCGTTCACCAGCGCCGACATCGCCGCGGGCTCGCTGTCGGTCGTGTGGGTCACCGGGCCGCGGATGATGAAGCGCTACGGCGGCCTGCGCGGTCTGGAGACCCGCTCACTGACCGAGGCCGCGGCAGGCAGGCTGACGCCACTGGTGCACCCGCCGTTCCCCCTCGCCGACGCCGCGGCGGCCCACGTGGCCCTGGAGAACAGGGCGACGACAGGCAAGGTGGTCCTCGCGCCGTAACCCCCCGATGCCGGCAAAGGTGGCTTTACCGGCGCAATGTGCCGGTAAGGCCACCTCGCCGGCATTCGGCGGGGCGGGAGGCGCGGGAATTTTCGCGCGGCGCGCGTGGTTCACCGTTCACGTGCAATCCTCCGGGCGCTCCGCCGCCCTGCTCGGGCTCCTGTTCGGACTGGCCGGCATGTCCACGTCGGCGGTCACCGTCACACTGCCGGAGCTCGCGGGCGCGCTCCACGTCGACGCGGTCACCGCGGCGTGGATCATCAGCGGATACACGGTGGCTCTCGCGGTCGCGACGCCGGCGTACGGCCGGATCGCCGACATGGTCGGGATCCGGATGCCGCTCGTGATCGGCATCGGCGCGATGGCGCTCGGTGCGCTGGCATCCGCGCTCGCGCCGTCGTTCCCCGTGCTGCTCGTGTCCCGGGTGCTGCAGGGGCTCGGCGCGGCCGCGATCCCGGTGCTGGCGACGGCGCTGATCACGCTGCGCTGGAGCGGCGCCGAGCGGGGTGCGGCGCTCGGGCGCGTCGCGGGCGTCGCCGCGTCCCTCGGTTCGATCGGACCGCTGATCGGTGGCGGTCTGGAGTCGCTGGGTGGCTGGCGCTGGGCCGTTGCGCTGCCGGTGCTCGGGGCGCTCGCGATCCCACCCCTGTGGCGCGTGTCCCCCGCGCGCGGCACCGGCGAGCGCATCGACGGCCTCGGTGCCGTGCTCGTCGCGGTCGCCGCCTCCGGGATGGTGCTGCTGCTCCAGTCGCCGTCCTCCGGGGTCGTGACCGCGACGATCGGCGCGACGCTGGTCGTGGTCGGCGCCCCGCTGCTCGCGCTGCGCATCCGCAGGCGGCCCCACGGCTTCCTGCCGCGGGAGATCGTCACCAACACCACGGTGCTGCGCAGTGCGTTCGCCGCCGCCGTGGTGCCGGCCAGCTGGTTCGCCCTGCTGCTCGGGGTGCCGCTCACCGCCGCGTCGTGGGGGTGGACGCCGTTCGCCACCGGCACCCTGCTGGTGCCGGCCGCGGTCATCGGCTTCGTCTCCCCCGCCATCGCCCGCGCTCTGCTGGGCCGGTTGGGGCCCCGGCGCTCGATCGCGCTGGCCTGTCCCACCGCGGTGATCGCGCTGCTGGCGGCGGCCGCGGGCGCAGCTGATCGCGCTGCTGGCGGCGGCCGCGGCGCAGCTGGAGTCGCCGCTGCTGCTCGTGCTGGCGGTGATGCTGGTCAGCGGTGCGTTCGGGTCGGCCAGCCCGCGATGCTCTCGTCGGTCGGCTCGGCGGTGCCCGTCGGTCAGCGCGGCGTGGCGTTGGGCATCGCGACGCTGGTGTTCCTCACCGGGCGCATCGCGACGCTGGTGTTCCTCACCGGGCGCGGAGCGTCGGGGTGGCGCGTCGTCGGCGGCCTGGCGGGGGTCATCGGCGTGCCGGCCGCGTTCTGCGTGCTGGTCGCGCTACCGCTGGCCGGGCTGACAGCCCTGCTGCTGGGCGGGCCGGACCGGGTGGCCACCGAGCCCGTGCCGGCCTGACCGGTCAGGCCGGCACGGGCCAGTTCCCCACGGCGTGTGCGACGCCGTGGACGTCCTCGAGGCAGGCGGGCAGGCCGAGCGCGTCGAGCCACGCGGGCGCCGCGGCGCCGCGCAGCAGGGCGCCGGTGCAGGCCGCGCTCGCCGACGCGGCATCGGCGGCGGCCACGGCGACCGACCGCCACTCCGGCACCACCGTGCGACCGCTGGCCGCCACCACGACCGGCTGCAGCCGGTCGGGCCGGCCGGGGCGCACGCAGCTCACCGACGAGACCGCTCCACCGTCGATCGCGACGATCTCGGGGTCGGCTCCCGGGGCGTCACGCAGCGCCACGCGCCACCCGCCGACCGGTGCGAGCCCGGACGTCGCGACGTGGTCGTCGAACGCCACGAGCACCCCGCACGAGAACGACTCGGCCACGAGCTCGGCGCACCGCTGGGCGAGCAGCGCGGGCGCGGCGGGCCCCGGCGACACGGTCCACCCGTCGCGGGAGCGGCCTGCTGCCGTGAACGCCTGCTGCCAGGGAGTGGGGGCGGGGCGGTGGACGTCGGCGTCGGCGGGCGCAGCGGTGATCCCGTAGGGGAACGGGCGGGGTGCGGCATCGGGTGCGCCGCCGAGCAGTTCCATGAGCCGTGCGTCGCGGCCGGCGGCGGGGAGGCGCCGGTCGACGGCCGCCGTGACGGCACCGACGAGCTCGGTGATCTTCAGCCGGGCGTGGTGCATGGCCCACGGATCGGTGACCACGAGTTGGAACGGGGCGTCCCACGCCGTCCAGGCGGTGCTGACGGTCGCAGTGCGGATGCCGGTGTGCAGCGAGATCGTCATCGTGCGCCTCCGGGGGTCGTGCAGGGGGAACCTCACGTTCGCAGACGGTCGCTGTGACGACGCTGTGAGCAGATCCCCCGATCGGGGGGCATCCCCACCTGCGGTCCGGGGGTGCGCCGGATCACGATCGGCGGGGCGTTCGCGCAGGGTCGGGGCATGACCAGCAGCACGATCACCGAGCCCCCCGAGGGCGCCGCCGGGAGTGATTTCGCCCGCCTCTCCGCGAGGGTGGCCGCGGCGGGCCTGATGCGCCGCCGCCCCGGCTACTACGTGGCCCGATTCCTGCTCGTGGGCGTGTTCGCCGCCGCGACCGCCGCCGCGTTCGTCGTCTTGGGCGACTCGCCGTGGCAGCTCGCGGTGGCCGGGGCCGCCGCCGTGCTGTACGGCCAGATCGCCCTGCTCGCCCACGACGTGGCGCACCGGCAGGTGTTCCGCACCCGGCGCCGTCCGCGATCACGGGACGGGTGCTCGGCAACCTCGGCATCGGCATGTCCTACGGCTGGTGGATGGACAAGCACATCCGCCACCACGCCAACCCGAACCACGAGGGCCTCGACCCGGACGTCGAGCCCGGTGCGCTCGTGTGGACCGGCGAGCAGGCGCAGGCGAGCCGGGGCGTCAACCGCTTCGTCAACCGTCACCAGGCGGCGTTGTTCTTCCCGTTGCTCACGCTCGCGGGTCTCGACCTGCGCCGCGGGAGCTGCAGGCCTTGCTGGGCGCGCGCGGGGCGAAGATCCGCCGCCGCGGGCTGGAGCTGACGCTGCTCGCCGTGCACGCCGTCGGCTACCTCGCCGCGCTCTTCGTGGTGCTGCCGCCCGGGCTCGCGGTGGCGTTCTTCGCGGTGCACCAGGGTCTCTTCGGCGTCTACCTCGGCTCGATCTTCGCACCGAACCACAAGGGCATGGAGATGCCGACGCAGCGGATGGACTTCCTGCGCAAGCAGGTGCTCACCTCCCGCAACGTCGCCGGTGGCCGGGTGACCGACGGGATGCTGCACGTCGCGATGGGCGGGCTGAACCACCAGATCGAGCACCACCTCTTCCCCAGCATGCCCACGCCGAACCTGCGGCGGTCCCGGAAGCTGGTGCGCGAGTTCTGCGCCGAGATCGGGGTGCCCTACCACGAGACGGGGCTCGTGCGGTCGTGGGCGGAGTCGCTCGCCCAGCTGCGAACGGCCAGCGCGCCGCTGCGAGCCTGACCACGGGTCAGGAGAGCAGGAGCAGGAGGGTGGGGACCGCGACCAGCCCGACGGCGGCCAGCCGCACGAGGATGCGGACCGCCACCGGCAACGGCGCAGGCGGGCGGGTGATCCGCAGCAGCCGCCGGTCGAGGGCGTCGGTGAAGGAGCTGAGCGCCGCCGCCGGTGCAGCGCCGCCCACCGTCCGCAGCGCACCCGTCAGCTGCTTGGGCGTGACGGCCGACGACGCGACGTCGTCGGCGCGCATCTCCACGAGCGCGGCCACCGCCACCTGCGCGCACACCATCCCCCGCACGAACGGCGCGGTGGCCCCCACGCGACGAACGGCAGCACGACGAGGTCGTGGCGCTCCCGCAGGTGTGCCTGCTCGTGCGCGAGCACCGCCTTCACCGCGGGCGGGTCCAGCGCGTCGAGGACCCCGGCCGACACGACGAGCCGCTTGCGCAGGCCGGGAAGGCAGTACGCCACGGGGACGGGGTGGTCGAGCACCTGGGCGTGTGGTGCGTCCGGCCACGGCGTGGCGAGCAGATCGAGCAGGTCGCGGTGGCGCCGCCGGGCCGCCACGGTGCGCACCGTGACCGCGAGGAGGACCCCGACCAGCCGCAACGCGAGCACGAACGCCGCGATCAGCGCCAGCACGTGGGTGAGTCCGAGCCGCGGGATTTCCCCCGCGGCGAGCGTGTCGGCGGCGTTGCGCGCCGCCTCCGGGAGGCCCGGACCGAGCGGGGCGAGGCCGTAGACCACCCCGGCCCCCAGGAGGGCGAGCCCGCCGGCCAGGCCGACGGCCTGCCACGCCAGAAGGGCCCCGACGGGGTCCCGCGCGGGCCACTGCGCCCGCGCCAGCGACCGGCTCACCGGCTCGGCGAGCAGCACGCCGAGCACGAGCAGCCCCAGTGCGGCGCTCTCCATGGGCACTAGTGTCCCGGACCGGGGTTGCGGGACGTCACTCGGTGACCTCCGATGCGGGACACCGTGCTCAGTCGAGCAGGTCGCGCACCGCGGCGCGTTCGTCCTCCGGGATCGAACCGAGGAACCGGGCGAGCGCGGCGCCCCGGTCGGGGGCGGCGTCGAGGGCGTCGCGCATCAGCTCCGCGACGTGGTCCTCGCGGCTCGCCACGGCCCGGTAGCGGTGGGCGCGGCCCTCCCGTTCCCGGGTGACGAGCCCCTTGCGCTCCAGCCGCCCGAGGACGGTGAGCACGGTGGTGGTGGCCAGGTCGCGTCCTGCGAGCGCATCCTGCACGTCACGTGCTGTGACGGGTGCGGCGGCCGACCAGAGGGTTTCCATCACGGCACGTTCGAGCTCACCCAGTGTCGGCACGTGAACCATTCTACTTGAGGTAGAAGCCTGAAGCACCACCCCGTGCGACAACTAGTGGATCTGTACCTGGTCACCGACCTGCAGGAAGTAGAAGAAGGCCTTGGCGTCCTCCTGCACGAGCTTCACGCAGCCCGCCGACGGGGTGTCCTGGGCGCCCTCGTGGAACGCGATGCCCCCGTCGGCGAAGAACACCGAGTACGGCATCTGGGTCAGGTATTCGCGGCTGGTGTACTGCTCGGCCTTCCACTGGACGTGGAACGTGCCCGCGGGGTGGGTCCTCGACGTCGCCGTGCTGGATCCGGACCGGCCCCGCACGATCTTGCCCCGTCCAGCAGCCAGGCCTTCCGGTCGTCGAGCGCCACGCACGCCCGCACGGTGGCCATGCACGGCGTGCCGGCCGCGATGGTCGGCCCCACCGGGGCGACCGGGGCGTTCTGCCCGGTCGGCTTCGAGCCCGCGGGCTCGCTGGGGTCGGCGGGCGGTTCCGGGCGGTGCGACGTCGTCTGCGGGGCGCGTGGCGCGGCGGCGCGGACCGCGAGGGGTGTCCGCGTCGGCGGTGGTGCCGGCGGCGTCACGGTCGGTGCGCCCGACGTCCTCCCGGTCACGGTCGGTCGTGCTGTGACGCGGGGCGGGTTCCGCGGCGGGCGTGCGCTCGGCCGGCGCGGCAGGGCCGGGCAGCACCGGGGTGGCCGCCACCGCCGGCGCGCTGGGCTGCGGGTCGGCCTGGGCGTTCTCCAGCCCGAGCAGCCCGGTGGCCACGACCGCGGCCACGACAGCACCCAACGCCGCACGGGCGGCCGGTGCCCGCCGCGCGTTTCCTCGCATCTCGCCTCCTGAATTCCTGCACCGTCAACGACCGGAACCCACAGAGGTGACGGCCTGTCATTCGTCGTGCACGGGGAGTTGTGACGATCACGGGGAAGACGAGCGTCCACCCAGGTCCCGCACGCCGTAAGCTCCGGCACATGGCGGCCGGGGAACTCCGGATGGGCACCGCGGCGGGCCGGTGGGTGCTCGCGACCACGGTGCTCGGATCCGGGCTCGCAATGATCGACGGCACGGTCGTGAACGTGGCGCTCGAGCGCATCGGAACCGATCTCGACGCGGGGTTCACCGGCCTGCAGTGGACGGTCAACGCCTACACGCTGACGCTCGCGTCGCTCATCCTGCTCGGCGGGTCGCTCGGCGACCACCTCGGCCGCAGGCGGGTGTTCATCATCGGTGTCGCGTGGTTCGCGCTCGCGTCGCTGGCCTGCGGGCTGGCCCCGGACATCGGCACGCTCATCGCGGCGCGGGCGCTGCAGGGCGTGGGCGGTGCGCTGCTCACACCGGGCAGCCTCGCCCTGATCTCCGCCTCGTTCCACGGGCCGGACCGCGCAGCGGCCGTGGGCGCGTGGTCCGGCCTCGGCGGCATCGCGGGCGCGATCGGACCGTTCCTCGGCGGCTGGCTCGTCGAGTGGAGCTGGCGCGCGGTCTTCCTGATCAACCTCCCGCTCGCCGCGCTGATCATCGTCATCGCGCTGCGGCACGTCCCGGAGAGCCGCGACCCCGAGTCCGCGCCGGGGCTGGACATCACCGGCACGGTGCTGGCCGTGGTCGGGCTCGGCGCGCTCACCTACGGGCTCACCGGGCTCGCCGCCGACGGCCCGGGGCCGATCTCGCTCGTCGCGGTGGCGGTGGGGGTGCTCGCGCTCGTGGCGTTCGTGATCGTCGAGCGCCGGTCGTCGCACCCGCTGGTGCCGCCCGCCCTCTTCCGCAACCCGACCTTCAGCGCCGCCAACGTCGCCACCGTGCTGATCTACGGCGCGATGGGCGCGGTGTTCCTGCTGCTGGTGCTGCAGCTGCAGGTCGTCGCCGGGTTCACGCCGCTCGCGGCGGGCGCGGCCCTGCTACCGGTCACCGCGGTGATGCTGGTGTTCTCCGCGCGCGCGGGCGCGCTCACGGGGCGCATCGGCCCGCGGCTGCCGATGACCGTGGGCCCGCTGGTGAGCGCGGCAGGCCTGCTCCTGCTGCTGCGCGTCGGCGCCACGGCGTCATGGGTCACGGACGTGCTGCCCGCGATGCTCGTGTTCGGCGCCGGGCTGGCGCTCACCGTCGCCCCGCTCACCGCCACCGTGCTCGACTCCGCCCCCGACCGCTACGCGGGCGCGGCGTCCGGCGTCAACAACGCGGTGGCCCGGGCCGCGGGCCTGCTCGCGGTGGCCGTGGTGCCCGGCATCGCGGGCATCGCGGGCGACGACTACTCCGACCCGGTCGCTTCGACGCCGGCTTCCGGACGGCGATGCTCATCGGAGCGGGCCTGCTCGTGGTGGCGGCGCTGGCGGCCGCCACCCTGATCCGCAAGCCGCTGAGGGCCGCGGCCCCGGACGGCCTCCGGATGGAGGAGTGCCTCAACTGCCCGATGACGAGCCCACCCCTCCACCCGACGGACACCCCGCGCTAGCGGCGGATCACCCCAGCTTCAACGCGGTGGCGAGCTCGCGCAGCGCGGGCAGCGGGTCGGCGTCGTCGGCCGTGAGCACCTGCGCGCACACGTGGTCGGCGCCCGCGTCCAGGTGGGCGGTGAGCCGCGCCGCCACGCTCTCGACCTCGCCGTGGGCGACGAGGGCGTCGATGAGCGCGTCGCTGCCACCGTCGTCCAGATCGGACTCGCTCCAGCCGAGCCGCAGCAGGTTGGAGCGGTAGTTGACCAGCCCCAGGTACGGCCGGGCGACGACCGGGCGGCCGACGGACCGGGCGCGGTCGGCATCGGTGTCGAGCACCACCTTCTGTTCCGGGGCCAGCAGGACGCCGTCCCCGATGATCGTCCGTGCCTCCCGGGTGTGCTCCGGCGTGGTGAGGTAGGGGTGCGCGCCCGCCGTGCGGTCGGCGGAGAGACGCAGCGCCTTCGGGCCGAGCGCGGCGAGCGCGCGGCCCGCCGCGGGGACGTCGGCCGCATCGAGCCGGTCCAGGTAGTCGACCATCGTGGCGTAGGGGCTGCGGTACTCCGCGGTGGCTTCCGGGTGCCCGATCCCGACGCCGAGGAGGAACCGGTCCGGGTGCTTCGCGGCGATCCGGTGGTAGGACGGCGCGACCGCGTCCGCCGGTGTCTTCCACATGTTCACGATGCCGGTGGCGATCACGATCCGCTCGGTGGCGTCGAGCATCGACTCGGCGAGCGCGAGGTCGCCGTCGGGCGACCCGCCGATCCAGATCGCGCCGTACCCGAGCGCCTCTGCCTCCGCCGCGAACTCGGGGCTGAGTCCCCAGTGCCCCCGCCAGATCCCGTACCGGCCCACATCGATCGTCATGCACGGGGCAACACGGGAGCGCCGGGCAGGCATTCCGGGAACTGTCGGATCATCCGCATAAGGTCGGCGGGTGAGTCGCGAACCGCGCACCCGCGTCCTCGTACCCGCCGATCCGGCGCTGCCCCGCGCGGTTCCGGCGGGCACCGAGGCCGTCGTGGTCGGAGGGGGGATCGCCGGGGTCTCGGCCGCCGTCGTGCTGGCCGAGCGCGGCGCGGCCGTCACGCTCCTGGAGGCGGCGCCCACGCTCGGCGGGCGGCTCGGCGGGTGGCCGCACACGCTCCCCGACGGCACCGAGCAGGTGGTCGAGCACGGCTTCCACGCGTTCTTCCGCCACTACCACACCTGGCGTGCCCTCCTGCGGCGAATCGACCCCGAGCTGGGGTTCCTGCGCCCGGTCGGCGGCTACCCGGTGATCTCCCGCGAGTGGCCGCCGGAGGATCTCACCGGCCTGCCGGGCACCGCACCGTTCAACCTGATCGCGCTGTTCGCCCGCTCCCCCAGCCTCGGGCTGCGCGACCTGCTGCGCTCCCGGCAGCTCGTCGCGGCCGAGCTGCTGGCCTACGACCGCATCCGCACCACCGCGCGCTACGACGAGGTGCCCGCGGCGCGGTTCCTGGCCTCGCTCGGGATGTCCGACCGTGCGCAGGCGATGTTGTTCGAGGCGTTCGCGCGATCGTTCTTCGCCCACCCGGGCGCGCTCTCGGCGGCAGAGCTGATCGCGATGTTCCACTACTACTTCCTGGGCAACCCGCACGGCATCGGCTTCGACGCGCCCACCACCGACCACCGCACCGCGATCTGGCAGCCGTTCGCGCAGTACCTGGAGCGCCACGGCGCGCAGGTGCGCACCGCCACGCCGGCCCGGGCGATCGCCCCTGCCGACGGCCACCGCTGGCGCGTGGAGCTCGACCACGGCGCGCTGCTCACCCGCCACCTGGTGCTCGCCACCGAGCCGCCCGCGCTGCGGGCACTGCTCGCCGCCTCCCCGCAGGCGGCTGCGGTGCGCCGCGGCTCGCCGCCGGGGCCGCCGCCATCGCGGTCGCCCCGCCGTTCGCCGTCACCCGGCTGTGGCTCGACCGCGACGTCGCCGCCGACCGCGCCACGTTCAGCGCGGTGAGCCGGGAGCGCACGCTCGACTCCGTCACCGTCTACTCCCGTCTCGAGGATCCGTCGGCTCGGTGGGCGGCGCGCACGGGTGGCTCCGTGGTGGAGCTGCACTCCTACGCCTGCGACGCGCCCGACGCCGCCTCCGCGTCCGCGCGCATGCGGGCCGAGCTCGCGCAGCTGTGGCCCGAGACGGCCGACGCGCGGGTGCTGCACCACCAGCAGCGGATGGAGGCCACCGCGCCGTCGTTCCCGCCGGGCACGGCGGCGTCGCGGCTCACCGTCACCGGTGGGGGCCGTGGTGTGCGGATCGCGGGCGACCACGTCGCCACCCCGTTCCTCACGGGCCTGATGGAGCGCGCCGCGGTGTCCGGGGTGCTGGCCGCCAACGACGTGCTCGCCGAGGTGGGAGCCGGGCCGGAGGAGATCCGCGGCGGCCCGCAGCGCGGCCTGCTGGCCGGGCTCCTGCCCCGATGACCGCACACACCCGACCTGGAGCGCACACCCCGCCGGCGCTGTGTGCGGCCCCGCCTCGGTGTGTGCCGTGAGGGTGGCGGTCGATCCCGGCGGGCCGGAGCGGGCGCCCAGGGTGCAGCGGTTGCACGATGACGGCACGCCGGCCCGGGACGTCGAGGTGCTCGGCGGGATGGGAGACGTCGCCGCGCTGGAGGCGGCATCGGCCCCTCGATGGGTGTTCGCCCGGGCGCGCAGCTACCGGCGGCTGCTCGCGGCCGGCGTGGACGTCGGGCGGGCGCACGACGTGGAACTGGTCGAGGGCCTGCTCGTCGCCGCCGACGGGCACTTCGGGCAGCCACACGGTCTCGCTGCCGCCCTCGCCCGGCTGCACGGCCGCACACCCGACCCCGACCCGGCCGCGGTCGAGGACGGGCCGCCCGCGTTGTTCGACACCACGGACGCGAGCGACGAGCTCGCCGACGTCGTCGCCGTGCACGCCGCGCAGCAGCGGGCGCTCGGCGCGGCCGGGCCCGGCATGCGGTTGCTCGCCGCTGCCGAGTCGGCCGGCATGCTCGTGGCCGAGGAGATGACGGCCGCCGGGCTACCGTGGCGGCCCGACGTGCACGACCAGCTGCTCGTCGAGCTGCTCGGGCCACGCCCGGTGCTGGGCGGACGGCCGCCGAAGCTGGTCGCGCTCGCCGACGCGGTGGACGTGGCCTTCGGCCGCCCGGTGAACCCCGACTCCCCCGCCGAGGTGCTGCGCGCGTTCGCCCGCGCCGGCCACGAGCTCACCTCCACGCGGTCCTGGGAGCTCAGCCGGATCGATCACCCGGCGGTCGGGCCGCTGCTCGCCTACAAGGAGCTGGCCCGCCTGCATTCCGCACACGGCTGGGCGTGGCTGCGCAGCTGGGTGCGCGACGGGCGGTTCCGGCCGGATTACGTGGTGGGCGGTGTCGTGTCGGGCCGGTGGGCCAGCCGCGGCGGTGGCGCGCTGCAGATCCCCAAGGCGGTACGCGCGGCCGTGCGGGCCGATCCGGGCTGGCGGCTGGTGGTCGCCGACGCCGCGCAGCTGGAGCCGCGGGTGCTCGCCGCACTGTCGGGCGACCACGCGCTCGCCCCCGGCGACGACGACCTGTACACCGCGCTCGCCGCGCGCGAGTTCGGCGGCGACCGGGCGAAGGCCAAGCTCGCGCTGATCTCGGCCATGTACGGCCAGACGTCCGGCGGCGCGGGCGTCCTGCTCGCCACCCTGCGCCGCCGGTTCCCCGCCGCCATGCAGTTCGTGGAGGACGCCGCCCGTGCCGGCGAGGAGGGCCGCCTGGTCCGTTCGCGCCTGGGCCGCACCTGCCCGCCCGCCCGGCCCGGCGACGAACAAACCTCCGCCGCCAGGGCCCGCGGCCGGTTCACCCGCAACTTCGTGGTGCAGGCCACCGCGGCGGAGTGGGCGCTGGTGCTGCTCGCCGAGCTGCGCTGGCACCTGCGCGCCGCGGGTAGCCCCGCGGAGCTGGTGTTCTTCCAGCACGACGAAGTGCTGCTGCACACTCCCGCGGAGATCGCCGAGGACACGGCCGCCGCCGTCGCGGATGCGCCGCCCTGGCGGGCAGGCGGCTTTTCGGCGACACCCCGGTCCGGTTCCCGATGCAGGTTCGCGTGGTCGAGGGCTACGACGAGCGCTGAACGCGCGCCGTGTGTGGTCCTCGCCGGGTCCGTGGGCTCTGCGAGGACCACAGCGGGCGAGCTCAGCCTTGCGTTCTGCGGAACCCCATGTCCATCCAGTGCTCCCGGGTGCCGTCGCGGGCCCGTTCCCAGCGGGCGGACATCGACTCGCCGTCCGGTGCAACCACGAGCGTGGCGCGTTCCGTCGGCCCGGCGAAGGTCCACACCCCCGCACCGTCGACGGTCGCTCGCATCACCGCGGTGCCGCCGGTGTTGTCGAAGGAGCGCATCAGGAACCCGTCGCCGTCCGGCTCGCCGATCACCTCCAGCACGTCCACCTGCTCGCCGCCCATCCGCACGTCCACGCGGTGGATGACGAACTGCTCGCCGGGCAGCCACTCGTAGACGTCGCTGCCCTCGACGGCGACGCCGTCCACCGTGCGTCCCGACGACGACCAGGAGCCGATGAGCGGCTCCCACGCCGCCATGCCGGCACCCATCAGTACTCGTCGTGCAGGCGCCACCACTGGTACGGGGCGGTCTGCGGTCGGCCGGCGGGGGTGTCCTCCCAGGTCTCCTGGCGCCCGAGCGGGGTGCGGTCGAGGATCGACCAGACGCTGCCCACCGCCTCCACACCGCGGTTGGAGGTGAAGTAGGTGCGGAAGACGCGGTCGCCGTCGCGCAGGAACACGCTGAGGCCGAAACCGTCGCCGGTGCGGCAGTCGGTGGCGAAGTCGTTGCCCACGGTGGAGTAGAACGGCACCTGCCAACCCATGCGCTCGCGCAGCGCGGCCAGGTCGGCGTACCGCGACAGCGAGACGTTCACCATCGTCGTGTCGCGGGCGTGCAGGTGGGCGAGCTCGCCGATCTGGTCGGTGAACATGCAGCAGCCCTCGCACCACGCGGGCCTGCCATGAACTGGTAGACGACGAGCTGGCGGCGTCCCTCGAAGAGGTCGAGCAGCGTGGCGGGGCCGTCGGCGCCCACGAACGAGTAGCTGCCGAACTCGACCATCGGCATCCGGCGCCGCCGGGCGGCGAGCGCGTCGCCCGCGCGCATGTGTTCCTTCTCCGCGGCGCGCAGCTCGGCCGCCGCCACGGCCCACTCCTCGGCCGTGACGACGGGTGGGAGCGACGCCCGGGTCGGTGCACTCATGATCAGATCTCCTCCTCGGTGTTGCTGACGTGCTCGGCGAGTCGCTCGAAGGCGCTCGACCAGCCGGAACGGACACCCTGCCGGGTGTCCTCCCGGGTGAAGCCGGCTGGTGGAAGGTCATGGCGGTGCGGCCGTCGCCGATGTCGGCGAGGTCGATGGTGATCACCGACTCGGCGTCCCCGCCGGGCTCGCGCCAGGTGAACACGAGCCGCTCCGGCGCGCGGACCTCCAGGTAGAAGCCGCCGGTCGGGAACTCCTGGCCGGTGGCGTCGACGACCATCGTCGCCTGCCAGGTGCCGCCCGGGCGGACGTCGGCGCGGATGGAGCCGATGGGCGTGGTGCAGCCGTGCGGCCCGTACCAGCGCGCGAGGTGCCGCGGGTCGGTCCACGCCCGGAACACGAGCTCGCGCGGCGCGGCGAACTCGCGGGTGATCGTGAACTCGCGGGTGGTGGTCATGCCTGCTGTCCCCTCTGCAGGTCCTGCAGGTGCTCGTCCAACCGGTCGAAGCTGCCCTCCCAGAACCTCCGGTAGGTCTGCACCCATTCGGCGACGTCCGCGAGCGGGGCGGCCTCCAGGCGGCACGGCCGCTGCTGCGCGTTGCGGCCCCGGCTGATCAGCCCGGCGCGTTCGAGCACCTTCAGGTGCTTGGAGACCGCCGGCATGCTCATCGCGAACGGGGCGGCCAGCTCGGTGACGGTGGTCTCGCCGAGGGCGAGCCGCGCCAGGATCGCGCGCCGGGTTGGGTCGGCCAGCGCCCCGAACACGACGTCCAGCTGATCGTCGATCACGTATCAAACCTTCCGGTTAATTAACTGCGAGGTTCAGAATAAACCCGCTGTCAACCGCGACGGCCCCCTGGGGGCAGCGGCCGGATGACTCCGCGGGCGGCGCAGTCGGTCCGACTCGTGCGGGATCGCCCTCCACAGGGCGCTCAACGCCGCCTCGGACCGATCATGAGCGCATGATCGGTCCGATTGGCGCCGCAGCGCCCTCGCGGCGGCGGGAGACGCGATCTCGCAACGATCACGCCGCTCGGTGCGCCGGCCAGGACCGCTGTGCCTTCCGGCCCGCCGGGCACCAGTCGGCCAGGGCATGATCGCCGGCAGTGGCGGTAGGGCGACATTTCAGTCGCCCCAGCACCACCTCCGGCGATCACGAGCGAGGCTTCGGCGAGGTCGAGCCGGGACGCACCGAGCTGACGCTCGTGAACAGTTGGGTGGGGCCGGAGTTCGAGCCGTCCCTCTACGACGGGCTGTGCGGCGGCTGGGAGGCGTGGATCGACCGCCTGGAGAAGGCGCTGTGACCCCGACCCTGCGCACGCAGCGCCTGCTCCTCGAGCCCTACGTCCCGGGCCTCGGCACGGAGCTCGCGGCGGCGATCGTCACCTACGGGTTCGACGGGCTCGGGCTGACCGAGGTGCACGCCACCGTGGCGGCGCCCAACACCGCATCGCTCGGGGTGCTCCGCAAGATCGGGTTCGAGCACGTCCGGGACATCGAGGAGCCGGACATCGAGGAGCGCGACGGCCGCACCGTCCGGGTCCTGACCCGCCGCGCGGTCACCCGCTGAGCGGTCAGGCCGCGGCGCGGGAGGCCCCGCCCACCGCGTCGGCGACGATCCCGCCGATCGCCTTCATGCCCTGGGCGTTCGGGTGCACGGGTGCCGCGGGCGAGGTCGGGACGAGACCCTCGACCCACTTCGTGCCCGGCAGCTGGCACGAGTCGTGCCCGATCGACGGGGTGTAGGTGTCCACGAAGTCCATGCCCGCGGCGGAGGCCTGGTCGGCCAGCATCGCGTTGAGAGCCTTCTCCACCCCGCGCAGGTACTCGACGTCACCGGGACTGAACGGCACGACCGGGAAGCAGCCGGGGCCCTCGTCGGGCAGGATCGCCGGGTAGCCGACGAGGAGCACCTGCGCGTCCGGGGACCGCTCGTCGATCGCGTCGAGCACTGCCGCGATCTCCGGTGCGGCCTCGTCGATGCGCTGGGCGAGCTCGTCGGTGCCGCCTGCCGTGTAGTGGTCCTTGCAGGCGCTGCCGGTGGGCTGGGTGGGCGAGCGCGTCGAGCATTCGGTGACGATGTCGCCGAACCCGACGTCGTTGCCGCCGATCGAGATCGTCACGAGCTGGGTGTCGGTCGTCAGGGCGTCCAGCTGCGGCGGGTTGGTGCCCAGCGGCACGCTCTGCGGGCCGGTGATGTTCTCGGTGGTCGCCGCGCTGCAGCTGACGTCCCGGAACCCGGCGACACCCAGCGACTGCGCCACCACCGACGGGTAGTTGTGGTCCGAGCGCAGGCACCCGGCCGGCTCGCCCGTGGGGATCGGCACGAGCGGGCCGGCCGCGTAGGAGTCGCCGAGCGCGACGTAGCGCTGTACCGAACCCTGATCCGGATCCGCTGCGGCGGTTCCGGCCGTCGCGATCGGGAGGGCGACGGCGATCAGGACCGGGGCGACCCATCGGGCCGGGGAGCGGCGCACACCCGCTCAACGACGCGATGATCGTTGCGTTACTGCCGGGTACACGAACGGGGCTCGGCCCGGGGGCGACGCACGGTGGCGTAGCTCAACGCCACCCGGGCGAGCGCGTGGAAGGGTGCCGTGCCGCGGCCGAGACCCAGGTCCACGGCGGCGTCGAAGACCGACTGGCTCCGGGCGGCCGAGTGCACCGCCGCATCGAGGAAACGGGGGCGGCGCAGCATCCGGGCCAACAGGGCGCCGTGGCTGTGGTGGCGCTCGAACGTCCGCCGCATCGCGGCCCGGTGTGCGGCGCCCGCCCCGGCGCCGAGCAGAGCGGCCCGCCCGGCGAGTACGCCGGAGGCGAGCGCGTCGAAGATCCCCTCCCCGGTCAGCGGGTTGACCAGGGCAGCAGCGTCCCCGACGAGCAGCACCCTGCCGTCGGGTGGTGGCGCGGGCCGGTGGACAGCGGCAGGTGGTGTCCACGGACGGAGGCCGGGTCGGGCTCGTGGCCGGGCAGGAGCGCCTGCAGCCGGGACACGAGATCGGCCCGGGAGCCGCCCCCGCGCTTGTCGAAGACACCGAACCCGACGTTGGCCCCGCCGCCCGGCAACGGGAACGACCAGGCGTACGCCGGGTACGGCCCCGGCGCGAACTCGATCACGAGCGTGTCCGGGTCGACTGCGGACCGCGCGTACCCGCGCACGGCCACCGCGGTGGCCGACGGCGGCCCGGCGGGCGCGCCGAGCAGCCTGCGGACCGTGGAGTTGGCCCCGTCGGCACCGATCACGACGCGCGCCGCCACGGCACCGTCGAGGACGACCCGGTCCGCATGCACGTCCAGGCGCCGCACGCGGTGTTTCAACAGCCGTGCACCGCGCGAGACGGCGGCCGCCACCAGTTCGGAGTCGAACACCGTCCGCGGCACGACCCGGTTGGGCCGGGCGCAGGTGCGGTCGACGATCAGGCCGCCGGGGCTGCGCAGCCGCATCCGCGGCACCGGCGGGCCCAGCCGGGACACCCCGGGCACTCCCAGCGCCTCGACGAGGTCCAGCGCGTGGGCGGCGATCCCGTCGCCGCAGGTCTTGTCGCGGGGGAACTCCGCGGCGTCGACCATGACCACCCGGGCGTCGGGCCGCAGCTGCAGCGCGCGCAGTGCCGCCGCGCTGCCGGCCGGGCCGGCACCGACCACGGCCACGTCGACCACATCGTCCACGGTTCCCGTTCTACCCGCCCGCGAGAGGTGACGAGCGCACCGGGTCGACTACTGTGCGTCATCATGCATGAGCAACGGCGGGGCCGGCGGATCGCGATGACACCCGAGGAAGTGGACGCGTTCCTCGCCGAGCAGCGCACGTGCCGCGTCGCCACGATGGGTCGCGGCGGCCCGCACGCCACACCGCTCTGGTACGCGTGGCACGGCGGCGCGCTGTGGCTGACCTCGGTGGTGCGCAGCCAGCGCTGGATCGACCTGGGCCGCGACCCGCGGATCGCCGTGGTCGTGGACGCCGGCACCTCCTACGACGAGCTGCGCGGCGTGGAGCTGCGCGGCCGGGTCGAGATCGTCGGGGAGGCACCGCGCACCGGCGAACCGGTTCCCGAGCTCGACGGGCCCGAGCAGCTGTTCGCCGACCGGTACACCGGCGGAGCCGTCGGGCACGACGGCCGGCACGGGTGGCTGCGGCTCGTCCCGGACAAGATCACGAGCTGGGACTTCCGGAAGTTGGTTCGGTAGGAGCCGCAGGCCCGGTGCGTTGCGCGTTCGGCCTGCGCGCAGCATCATCGGCGGGATTCGACCGCTGTCAAGCCGTCGATTGCGACACGCGGAGCAGTACGGCCTCGGAAAGGACCACCACGGTACCCATATCATGACGCAGCGCAGCAGGTGGCCACCCATTCAGCGCAAGGCAGTGCACGCACTGCCGACAAGCACTGGTGACTCTGGTTACACTGCGACAGCAGGTGATCATGGTGCCCGGCGGCCGGGTCGGGCCGCCTCGCTCCCCAGTACCCGAGTGGAGAGACCGACGTGACAACGGACGACCGGCCGGCCGCCCGCCGGCGGTCCGTGTGGCCGTCGCCGCGGCACTGGAGCGTGCGGGCCAAGTTCTCCGTCGTCGTCATCGTCCCGCTGGTCCTCGCCGTCGCGCTCGGCACGATCCAGATCATCGACCAGGTCAACGACGCTGCCGACCGTGACCTCGTCACGCGCATCGTCGCCACCCAGGGAATGGTCACGTCCCTCGTCGTCGACGTGGAGCGCGAGCGCTTCCGGGCCACGGAGTACGTCGCCGACGGCCGGGTCGACGGGCGTGCGCTGGAGGGTGCTGTGGCCGCGGTCGACCAGCGCGCCACGGCGAGCCGAGCCGCCGTGGCGGGGCTCATCAACGACGTCCCCGCGATCGCGCTCGTCCAGCAGCAGGCCG
The DNA here is from genome assembly GCA_001942185.1 of Pseudonocardia sp. CNS-004. GTDB lineage: Bacteria > Actinomycetota > Actinomycetes > Mycobacteriales > Pseudonocardiaceae > Pseudonocardia. The sequence continues at coordinate 3,066 of MKJV01000071.1, read as the reverse complement.
ACCAGGCGATCTCCCGGCTCCCGCCGCTGCGCGATGTGGTCGTCCGGTCGAACGCGCCGCCCGACGCGGTCGTCGCCCGCTACTCGGAGCTGATCGAGCAGCTCGTGCAGCTCGACATCGCACTGCTGCGCAACGTCAAGACCTCCGAGGTCACCGGCCTGGCCAACGCACTCGCCGGTCTCGGCGCCGCCCGCAACGAGGCCACACTGCAGCAGGCCCAGATGGTCGTGTCCGTGCGCAGCGGCCTGTCCCCCGCGCTCGGTGGTGACCTCCAGTTCAGCAACGCCCGTCTGGAGAGCGGCCTCGCCGACTTCCGCGTGTCGCTCGACGCCGCCCAACGCGTCCGGTACGCCGGGCTGATCCCGGGGTCGGGCAACAGCGCCCGCAACAGCCTGGTCCAGTCGGTGCTCGCGGGCACGCCGCTTCCCGGCAACGGCGTCGTCACGGTCGGCGAGGTGTACAGCCGCTTCCTCGGTGAGCTCGACGCCGCGGCCGAGGGCCTGCGTGCCGAGCTGGGCGCCGCCGTCGCCGAGCAGCGGCAGAGCGCGCTCGTGGTCGCGTGGATCAACGCCGTCGCTCTCCTGCTGGCGCTCGTGCTCGCTGCCGTCATCGTCGGCCTCGTCGCCCGCGGCATGATCGCGTCGCTGCGCACCCTGCGGCGCAGTGCCATCACGGTGGCGCAGGACCGGTTGCCGGAGGCCGTGCGGCGGATGCGCCAGGCACCGCGCCGAGCGTCAACATCGCCACGGTGCCGGTCACCACCCGCGAGGAGGTCGGCGAGGTCGCCCGCGCCTTCGACGCAGTGCACGAGCAGGCGATCCGGCTCGCCGCGGAGCAGGCCACCCTGCAGAACAACATCAACGCGATGTACGTCAACCTGTCCCGCCGCAGCCAGGCGCTGGTCGACCGGCAGCTCGTGCTCATCGAGCAGCTGGAGGAGGGCGAGGTCGACCCCGAGCAGCTGTCGGACCTGTTCCGCCTCGACCACCTCGCCACCCGCATGCGCCGCAACTGCGAGAACCTGCTCGTCCTCGCCGGAGCAGACATCCCCCGCCCGGCCGCGAGCCCACGGCCGTGCTCGACGTGCTGCGGGCCGCGGTCTCGGAGATCGAGCACTACCAGCGGGTGGTCGTGCAGAACCCGCCGGACGCCACGTTCGCCGCCAGCGCCTCCAACGACATCCAGCACATGCTCGCGGAGCTGCTCGACAACGCCACCAACTTCTCGCCGGGCGACAGCCAGGTGGTGATGAGCTGCAGCCAGGCCCGCGACGGGTCGATCCTCGTGGAGATCTTCGACGAGGGCATCGGGCTCTCGCCGGGCGAGCTGAGCACCCTCAACGAGCGGTTGCGCAACCCCGTGGAGTCCACGGCATCGGTGGCGGCGTCGCGGCGGATGGGCCTGTTCGTGGTCGGGAAGCTCGCACGCCGCCACGGCATCTCGGTGGGGCTGTTCACCGACTCGATGGGCACCTCCAAGAGCGGAGCGCCCGGCACTTCCCACCGTGGCGTCACCGCCCGGGTCACGGTTCCCGCCGAGTTGGTCGGCGAGCGCACCGCCGAGCCGGACCAGGTCGTGTGGTCGCGCCTCGACGTGGCACCGAACGAGGACGACGCCGTCGCGGTGGGCCACCAGCGCCCGCGCTACGACCCCACCAGCGGCGAGACCACGATGCGGTTGCCGGTGATCCCCGCCCAGCCCGCAGCCCCGACGGAGCCGGAACCCACGCCGATCACTCCGCCGGTGCCATCCCGGTGCAGGTGCAACCGGAGTCGTTCAACCTGTTCGACCCGATCGTCGCGCCGCAGTCCCTGCCCGACCCGTCGGACCCGCGGCCACCGGACCCGCTCGCCTCCGACGAGGAGTTCGACGCCACCCCGATCTTCGCGGAGGTCACGTCCGGCTGGTTCCACGTCCCCGAGCAGGCGATCTCGGCACACGACGCCGGCCCGGTGCCCGCGGGCGCGGGGCAGCCGGCCGCCGGGCGGGCGCGCCGGATCCGACCGCGTTCGTCACGTCGGCCGACGCGGTCTGGCAGGCCGCGCGGGCGGCCACCGAGAGCGAGACCGGGGGCTACACCTCGGCCGGGTTGCCCAAGCGGGTGCCGCGCGGGCGCCTCATGCCCGGCAGCGCCGCCATGCCGGGGGAACCGTCACCGTCGATCTCCGGGCGCAACCCGGACGCCGTCCGCGGCCGGCTCACCACCTTCCAGCGCGGCGTCCGCAACGGCCGCAACCGCACCGACGAGACCTAGCGAACCTGATCACACTCCCGCATGATCGGTCCGACCGGGGCCACAGCGCCCTCGTGGTGGCGGACGTCGTGATCTCGCAACGATCACGACCCTCTCGGGTGCGCCGGCCAGGACAGCAGCGCTTCCGGCCCGCGGAGCGCCGGCCACCGGGGCGTGATCGCCGGAAGTGGTTGGAGAGCGCCGGATGTGACGCCCTGTCACCACTTCCGCCGATCATGTGCGCGTCGATCGTCGGCAGTGGTAGGGAGACGACAGATTTGTCGTCGCTCCACCATTTCCGGCGATCACGAGCCAGCGGCCGCGGCTCGGCACCCCGGCCCTGATCGTCGACGAACACCGACCGGGTACGGCAGCGCTCTCGTCCAGTCCGTCGCCCGACGCTCAACCGGTGATCAGCGGCCACACCCCGGCGGGTCCGGCGGCGAGCACGGTGGCGCCCAGCTCGGCGTTCCACTCCGCGTCGGAGCCGTCCTCCTCGCGCCAGGCCCACAGCCGGGTGGTCCACAGGCGCAGGTCGTGCTCGCGGGTGAAGCCGATCGCGCCGTGCACCTGGTGGGCGATGCGCGCGACGGCGCCGGCCGCCTCCCCGGTGCGCGACTTGGCCGCGGCCACGGCGACGCGGGTGGCCGGCGCGGTGAGGCCCGCGCCGGTCGCACGCGCGCCGCGGCGGAGGCAGCCGCCGATGCGGCGGCCACCTCGCCCGCCGCGAGCGCCAGCTGCTGCTGCACGGCCTGGAACCGGCCGATCGGGCGCCGAACTGAACCCGCTCCCCCGCGTAGCCGCACGGTGGCCGCCAGCGCCGCGCTGCGGCG
>MKJV01000070.1 GCA_001942185.1 Pseudonocardia sp. CNS-004 | reverse complement strand
CGCCGGCGTCGACCCGCCACGGCCCCGCACCGCCGCGCCGCCCCGACCGCGGCCGCCCACCGGCCGTCGCGGCCGCGACTGACCCGGCCGCCGGTCGGCAACCAGCCACCCCTGGCTCCGGTCCTCGTCCACCGCGCCACCGTCGGGGACGAACGGCACGCCCGCCGGCCGCGAATGTCAGGCTGGGCGGATTCGATCCCTTCCCTGCCACGGCTGATTCGGACCTCCCGCTCATCGCGTCGTGATCGGTCCGGCCAGCGCCTCCGTGCTGCCGAGCCGGCGCTGACGTGCTGCTCGCGCCGATCAACCGCGCATGATCGGCCCGAGCAGCCGTCGCAACGACCGTGGAGCACTGCTCGGCCGGACGGCGTCGCGACTCGGCCGCACTCACACCCCGACTCGCGCGGGTCAGGCCGCCCGCTCCCCCAACCACGGCTCCCACGACGGCAGTGGCTCCACCGCGAGCACCAGGATCCCGCCCGCGGCGCGGTCGGGGGCGCGGGGCGGGACGGCGAGCGCCCAGCCGAGCTCCTCGATGAGCCGGTCGGCCTTGCGGGAGTTGCAGGTGCGGCAGGCGGCGACGCAGTTGTCCCAAGCGTGGGCGCCGCCGCGGCTGCGGGGGATGACGTGGTCGATCGTGTCGGCCCGCTTGCCGCAGTAGGCGCAGCGGCGGCCGTCGCGTCGGAGCACGCCTGCGCGGGTCATGGGGACGGCGTGGCGGTAGGGCACGCGTACGTAGCGGGAGAGCCGCATGACCGACGGTGCGGGGATGGTCAGGCTCTCCGAGTGGAAGGCGGCGCCGCCGAGGGTGGCCTCGACGCACTCGGCCTTGCCGGTGAGCATCAGGACGACGGCGCGCTTCGCGGTGACGACGGCGAGCGGCTCGAAGGTGGCGTTGAGAAGCAGGACCCGGGACCCGTCGGGATCGCGCTCGGGTGCCGCGCGATCCCCGGCGCCTCCCCTGGCTCGGGGTCGGCACCGATGGGGTCGGGTTGTCGGTGTTTCACTCGACCACCTCCCTGCCGCAGATGAGACCACAGCCGAGCGGGTTACGCACGTGTGATATGAAACCGACTCGCCGGGACGTGACCCGTTCGCGGTCAGCGGGGGGCGTCGGCGAGGAGATCGCTCTCGATGACGACCCGCATCCGGCCGAGCACGTCCATCATCGTGTCCACGAGCTGCTGGGCCTCCTTGCCGGAGCGGGCGGAGGCGATCTCGCGGCGGGCGTCGCCCATGAAGCTGGTGAGCAGCGCGACGAGCACCCGGTTGACCGGGCTGTTGCTGGCACCGAGCAGCCGGAAGTTGTCCTTGACCCACGCCTTGCTGCTCTGGCGCAGCAGCTTCTGGAAGCCCGGCGGGGTGTCCCCGTCGTACACGAGCTTGACCATGTCGCGGTTGGCCCAGGTGGCCTGCAGGTAGGCCCGCGCCCCGGCCTCGAACAGCGCGAAGGGGTCGGAGACGCCTTCGGCGCGGGCCGCGGCGACGGCGGCGGCGGCCACGGCATGCTGGCCGTCGCGGTAGCGCTCCCACAGCGCGGTGAACAGCTCGCCCTTGCCGCCGAAGTGGTGGTAGAGGCTGCCGACGCTGGACCCCGCCCGTTCGACGACCTCCGACACGCTCGCCTCGGCGAACCCGCGTTGGGCGAACACGACGCGGGCGGCGTCCAGGAACTGCGCACGCGTCTGTTCGGTGGTGCTCCACTGCCGGCCTGCGCTGCGGCCGCTGCGAACTGTCACGGCGCCTCCTCGGGGCCCTGGCTCCACTCGGGCGCCGGTCGCGCGAGCCTACGTGCCCAGGGTACGGACGGGGCGGAACACCGGGATGGCGGTCTCGTCGTGATCCTCCCAGCCCACTTCCACCCGCATCCCCACATGGACGGCGTCGGGCTCGGCGTCGACCTCGGCGAGCATGCGGAAGCCCTCGTCGAGGTCGACGTACGCGACGACGTAGGGGGTGCGGGACCGGAAGTACGGGTGCCCGTGGCGGCGCACCACGGTGAACGTGTAGATGGCGCCGCGGCCCGCCGACTCGTGCACCTGCCCACCGTCGGTGCGGCGCGGGAAGAACACGACGTCGCCGCCCGGGCCGGTGCCGTAGGTGAGGCGGTGCTCGCCGCAGGCCCGCCAGAACTCGGCGGTGTCGGGCTCGGTGAGCGCGGGGAGCGGGCGGGTGGGGGTCTCGGTCACGTCAGCCCCTCTCGAGAACGACGGTGGCGGCGGCGTGGCGGGTGCCGAGCAGCCCGCCGTTGCCATGGGCGACGGCGGTGCGGGCGCCTCGACCTGCGACGTGGACTGCCCGCGCAGCTGCCGCGCCGCCTCGATGAGCAGGAAGATCCCCCGCATGCCGGGGTGGTTGGACGACAGCCCGCCGCCGTCGGTGTTGAGCGCGGGCGCGCCGGGCCGGTCGAAGCGCAGCCGCCCACCCTCGACGTACGGCCCGCCCTCGCCCTTCTTGGCGAAGCCGAGGTCCTCGAGCAGCGTGAGCACGGTGATCGTGAACGAGTCGTAGATCATCGCGATGTCGACGTCCTCGGGCCGCACGCCCGCCTCGGCGAACGCGGGCGGGCCGGACAGCGCTGCGGCGCTGGTGGTGATGTCGCGGCCGGTGCCGGGGTAGCCGACGGCCTCGCCGGACCCGGTGATCCACACGGCGGTGGTGCGGCAGTCGCGGGCCACGTCGGCCGCGGCGATCACCACGGCGCCGCCGCCGTCGGAGACGAGGCAGCAGTCGAGCAGGTGCAGCGGGTCGGCGACGAGCCGGGAGCCGAGCACGTCGGCGACGGTGATCTCGCCGGAGTTGCGGATGCCGAGCGCGGCGAGCCCGGCGACGGCCTCCGGGTTGCGCACGGCGTGCGCGCGCGTGGTGACCGCGATCTCGGCGAGCTGCTCGGGGTGGTGCCGTACTCGTGCATGTGCCGCTGCGCGACGAGCGCGTAGTTGCCGATCAGCGGCAGCCCGTAGGCAACCTCCATGTTGGCGCCCGGGGCCGGGTCGGGCATCGGGCGGGCCCCGGTGCCGATGGCACGCGACTCGCTCTTCGCGGTGGACCCGTACGTCAGGAGCGCGACGCGCGCCCGGCCCGCGGCGATGTCGCGTGCCGCGTGCGCGGCGTGGAACTCGTAGGAACTGCCGCCCACGGCGGTGGTGTCGACCAGCCGGGGCGAGATCCCCAGGTACTCCGGCACGGCGATGCCGGCCATCGGGCCGGTCTCCCCCGCGTCGTACACGGCGTCGACGTCGGCGAGGGTGAGACCGGCGTCGGCGAGCGCACGAGCCGCGGACTCGGCCTTGATCTGCCACTTGGACCGGCCGTTGACCCGCCGGTCCGGGTACTCGTGGATGCCGACGATCGCCGCGGCACGTCCAGCCATTCCCCTGCCTCCTAGCCCGAACTGGGTGGTTCAGCTGCCCACGGTCTCGCCTATGTCGCCCCTCGGGCGCTACGCATTCATCTAGTGGAATCGGATGCGCCCGCGGTCGATCACCACGGTTCCGTCGTCGGTGGCGGTGCGGAAGATTGCGGCGCCCGGCCCGTCGTCCCAGATCGAGACGATGAGCTCCTGGCCCGGCAGCACGGGCTTGGTGAACCGACCGGACATCGCGTCGAACCGGTCCGGGTCTGAGCCGCACAACGCGTGCAGCAGCGCGCGGCCGGTGAAGCCGTAGGTGCACAGCCCGTGCAGGATCGGCCGGTCGAACCCGCCGCGGGCGGCGAAGGCGGGGTCGGCGTGCAGGGGGTTGCGGTCGCCGGAGAGCCGGTAGATCAGCGCCTGTTCTGGCCGGGTGGCATAGCGGACCTGCTCGTCGGGGGCCCGGTCGGGCAGCGTCCACGGCTCGCTCGCCGCGCCGGAGCGGCCGAACCCGCCCTCGCCCCGGATGAAGATCCCGCTGCGCGCCGTGACGAGCGGCTTGCCGGTCTCGATGTCGGTCGCCGTGTTCTCGCTCGTCACCAGCGCTCCGCTGCCCTTGTCGGCGATGCCGGTGACGGTGGAGACGACGTGCACCCGGCCGTCGACGGGCAGTGGCGCGTGCAGCTCGAACGCCTGCTCGGCGTGGACGAGCTTCGCGGGGTCGAAGTCGCCGAGGCGCCGCCCGGTGCGGGCCTGGGCGGCCAGCACGGCGTACGTGGGCAGCACCCGCAGCTCGACGCCCGCGGTGTTCTCGGTGGTGAACGCGAGCTCGGCCGTGGGGTCGGGGGATCCGGCCCCGACGCCGAGTGCGTAGAGGATGACGTCGTCGGCCCGCCAGGTCCGTTCGACCGGATCCGATGCAACCCCCACCAGGCTGTGGTCCAGCGCCATCGCCGATCTCCGTTCACGATTTGGAACGCGGTTCTAGGACAGGCTTGTCGGGCCTGCACCCTTCTGTCAAGCCGTTGACATGCGACGGACGCCACGGCAATAGTCGAATGCGGTTCTAGGATGCCGATCCAGTGCCGGTACGGAGGACGCGATGCCGCACCCACCGCCCACGACCACGCTCGAGGCCCCCGGACCGGGCGCCGGAGACCCCCAGCCGGCCGACCTCACCGCCGCGCGCCGCCGCCTCGCCACGCCGGACCGGCTGAGGGCGTTCTTCGCGCCGCGCAGCATCGCGCTCGTCGGGGCGTCCGACAGCTCCGGCTGGGGCCGGTTCATCGTCGACAGCCTGCGCACGGCCGGGTTCACCGGAGCGCTGCGCATGGTCCACCCGACGCGCACAACCGCGTTCGACCTGCCGACCGTGCCGAACCTCCGCGCCCTGGACGAGCCGGTGGACCTGGCATTCGTCCTCGCGCCGACCCGGGCCGTCGAGGGTGTCCTCGAGGACGCCGCGGCGGCCGGCATCCACAACGCGGTCGTGCTGGCGTCCGGTTACGGCGACGGCGGCGGCGAGGAGGGCCGCGCGCTGGAACGCAGGCTCGTGCAGCGCGCCGTCGAGCTGGACATCACGCTGCTGGGCCCCAACTGCCTCGGGTTCGTCAACGCGGCGGGCTCCGTGGCGCCGTTCGGGCTCGGGATCGTGCCGCCGCTGCGCCGCGGACCGGTCGGCATCGTGCTCCAGAGCGGGGCCCTGACCAGCAACGTCCTCGCGTTCGCCCGGGCCCACCAGGTGGGCATCAGCCTGCTGACGTCGATGGGCAACGAGGCCGTGATCACCACGGCGGACGTGGTCGAGCACCTGATCGCCGACGACGACTGCGGCGTCATCGGGCTCTTCCTGGAGTCGGTGCGGGACGCGCCGCGGTTCACGGAGCTGGCAGCGGCGGCGCTGGCTGCGGGCAAGCCGATCGTCGCGCTGAAGGTCGGGCGCACCGAGGCCGGGCAGCGCACCGCGCTCGCGCACACCGGTGCGGTGGCGGGCGACGACGCCGTGGTGGACGCCGCGTTCCGGCAGTACGGCGTGCTCCGGGCTGCGGGCCTGGAGGAGCTGCTGGTGACGTGCGGGCTGCTCGGGTCGGGGCAGGTGCCGCGGGGGCGGCGGATGGGTGTGGTCACCGCGTCCGGCGGGGCGTGCGACATCATCGCCGACCGCAGCACCGACGAGGGCATCGCGATCCCGGAGTTCGGCGCGTCGACCACCGAGCGGCTGCGCGCGGTGCTGCCACCGTTCGCCGCCGCGCAGAACCCCCTCGACGTCACCGGCGTGATCCTCGCCGACCGGGGGTCGGCACAGGCGGGCCTCGGCGACGTCGCCCTGGACGCGGTGGTCGAGGACGCGGGCATCGACTTCGTGTTCAACATGGTCGCCCTGCCCGCGGTCGCGCCACCGGACCCGTCGCTGATCGAGCAGCGGGTGGCCGCCATCGCCGCCACCCGCGACCGATCCCGCGTTCCGATCGTCAACTTCACCGCCACGTGCACCGACCTCTCCCCCTACGCCCAGTCGCTGCTCGACCGCCACGGCCTGCACGCGCTGGGCGGGATCGAGTTCGGCCTGAAGGCGATCGGACACGCCCTGCGCTGGGAAGAAACCCGCAAATCCCCGCCCCCGGCCAGAGGCCGGGGTCAGCAAAGCCACTTTCATGTCACCACACGTCATGAAAGTGGCTTTGCTGACATGCATGTCGCCACCGGGCCGTGGTCGGAGGCCCGCGGGCGGGAGCTGCTCGCGGCTTCCGGGGTGCCGCTCGTACCCGCCGAGCTGGTGGCCGACGCGATGCCGCCGTCGACGCCGCCGAGCGGTTGGGCAGGCCGGTGGCTCTGAAGATCTGCTCGGCGACCATCACGCACAAGAGCGACATCGGCGGGGTGGCGCTCGGCGTCTCCGGCGCGACGACGTGCGCGCGGCGTACGCACGGGTGCACGCGGCGGGCCGCGCCGCGACGGCCGACATCGAAGGCGTTCTGGTGAGCCCGATGCGCCCGCCTGCGACGGAGCTGTTCGTCGGCGTCACCGTCGACCCGTCGTTCGGCCCGGTGCTCGCGCTCGGCCTCGGTGGGGTGTTCGTCGAGGTGCTGCACGACGTCGCGCTGCGCCTGCTTCCGGTGGACGCGGCGATCGTGCGCCGCATGCTCGGTGAGCTGCGCGGCGCCGCTGTGCTCGGCGGTGCGCGCGGCACCCGACCGGCCGACCTGGACCGCGTGGCCGAGGTCGTCACGCGCGTGGCCGGGGCGGCCGCAGGCCTGGGGCCGGCACTGCAGACGTTGGAGATCAACCCGCTGCGCGTCGACGGTGGGGACGTCGAGGCGCTCGACGTGCTCGTCGTGACGTCCTGACAGGAGGATTCGATGGAACTCGATCTGGGGCCGGAGGCGGCGGCCTTCCGGGCGGAGGCCCGCGACTGGATCGCCCGCAACACCCCCGCCGGGCTCGCCGAGCTGGTGGACTGGACGTCACCGGCGATGACCGGCGGCGACCGCGCGGAGTTCGAGCGCGCCGAGGCCGACCCGTTGTACGCGGAGTGGGAGCAGCGGCTGCTCGACGGGGGCTGGATCTGCCCGCAGTGGCCGGAGCGGTTCGGCGGCCGCGGGCTGACGCCGGTGCAGAACGCGATCTTCAGCGAGGAGCTGGCCAGGGCCCGCGTGCCACGCGTGCGGCGCGGGTTCGGCGAGGGCATGGTCGGCCCGTCGATCATGGCGCACGGCACCGAGGAGCAGCAGGAGCACTTCCTGCCGCGGATCATCACCGCCGAGGACGTCTACTGCCAGGGCTTCTCCGAGCCGGAGCAGGGCTCCGACCTCGGCGGCGTGCAGACCCGCGGGGTCATGGTGGGCGACGAGGTCGTCGTGACCGGGCAGAAGGTGTGGACGTCCGGGTTCTACCGGGCGAACATGATCTTCGTACTCTGCCGGACCGACCCGGACTCGCCCAAGCACAAGGGCCTGTCGTACGTGCTGCTGCCGATGCGGGACAACAACATCGACGCGCGCCCGCTGAAGCAGCTCACCGGCTCCGCCGAGTTCGGCGAGGAGTTCATCGACGGCGCGCGGGCGCGCTGTTCAACGTCATCGGGGGGTTGAACAACGGCTGGCGGGTCGCGATGACCACCCTCGGGCACGAGCGCGGCGGCAGCGCGACCATCGCCCACCTGCGCTACCGCCGCCAGTTCGAGGCCCTCGTGGAGCTGGCCCGCGAGAAGGGCCGAGACCACGACCCGGCGGTGCGCCAGGAGCTCGCCTGGTGCCACACGCACGTCGAGATCATGCGCTACCAGGGGATGCGGCTGATGGCGCAGCTCGCCGAGGGCCGGGAACCGGGACCGGAGGCATCGGTGTCGAAGCTGTTCTGGAGCGAGTACGAGCGGCGCGTCGGCGAGATCGCCGCCGAGCTGCTCGGCGCGGAGGCGCTGGTGCGCCCGGAGGGCGAGGGCTACCGGACGAGCCACTGGCAGGGCGTGTTCCTCGCCGCCCGGGCCGGGACGATCTACTCGGGCACCAGCGAGATCCAGCGCAACATCATCGCGGAACGAGCACTCGGCCTGCCCCGCGAGCCTGCGGCGGTGACGCGATGACCGGGCGGCTGGACGGGCGGGTCGCCGTCGTCACCGGTGCGGGCCGGGGCATCGGGGCCGGGATCGCCCGGCTGCTCGCCGCCGAGGGTGCGGCCGTCGTCGTCAACGACCTCGGTGTGGAGCTCGACGGCAGCGGCGCCGACACCGGGCCCGCGGCGACGGTGGCCCAGGAGATCACCGACGCGGGTGGCACGGCGGTGTCCGACGGTGGCGACGTCTCCGACCCCGAGGTCGGGGAGCGCCTCGTCCGGACCGCGGTCGAGAAGTTCGGGGCATTGGACGTGCTGGTCAACGTTGCGGGGATCCTCCGCGACCGAATGATCTTCAACCTGGCCGAGCAGGAGTGGGACGACGTCATCCGCGTGCACCTCAAGGGGCACTTCTCGACGATCAAGCCGGCGGCAGGCTACTGGCGCGAGCAGCGCAACGCCGACGGGCACTACCGGCTGATCAACTTCACGTCGGTGTCGGGCCTGTACGGCGCGCCGGGCCAGCCGAACTACGCCGCGGCGAAGATGGGCATCGTCGGGCTCACGTACTCCTGCGCCAACGCGCTGGGGAAGTACGGGGTCACCGCCAACGCGATCTCCCCCGGCGCCGCCACCCGGATGACCGCGTCGATCCCCACCGAACGTCAGCGCGGCACGAGCGCGGCGGGCGACGAGCGCTCTCCCGACAACATCGCGCCGATCGTCGCCTACCTGGCGAGCACCGCGTCGGACTGGCTCACCGGGCAGGTGATCGGGGCCCGCGGCCACGAGGTGCACCTGATGAGCAAGCCCGAGCCGGTGCGCCACGTCGTCTCCGACGGCCCGTGGCAGCCCGAGCGGCTCGCCGACCTGGTCGAACGCGTCTTCAAACCCGCAGTCAGCTAGGAGCCCATCATGCAGCTGGTGTTCGACACCGAACAGGAGGACCTGCGCCAGGCCGTGCGCCGGTTCCTGGAGAACGAGGTGCCGCTGTCGACGGTGCGCACCCTGATGGCGACGCAGGACGCGCACGACCCGGCGCTGTGGGACCGGATGGCGGGCGAGCTCGGCCTACAGGGGCTGCTGGTGCCCGAGGAGCACGGCGGCAGCGGGGCGGGCTTCGTCGAGCTCGCCGTGGTGGCCGAGGAGATGGGCCGCGCGGTGCTGCCGGGGCCGTTCCTGTCCAGCGCCGTGGTCGCCGTGTCGGCGGTGCTCGACGCCGCCGACGACGAGGCGGCGAAGGACCTGCTGCCCGGCATCGCCGACGGCTCGACGATCGCCACGCTCGCCGTCACCGAGGGCGACGGGCGCTGGGAGCTTTCCGCCACGGCCGCCACCGCGCGGCCCGCGGAGCAGGGCTGGACGTTGCACGGGGTGAAGGACTACGTGCCGGACGGGGCCCTCGCCGGCCTGCTGCTCGTGGTGGCCCGCACCGGCGCCGGGCTGTCGCTCTTCGCGGTGGACGGCGCGGGAGCGGGTGTCACCCGCACCGCGCGGCCCACCCTGGACCAGACCCGTCCGCTCGCACGCGTCGAGCTCGACGGGGCGGCCGGCCGGCTCGTCGGCACCGACGGCGCCGCCGCGGACACCGTGCAGCGCACCCTGCACAAGGCCGCGGTCGCGCTCGCGCTGGAACAGGTCGGCGGCGCGCAGGCGGCCCTGGACATGGCGGTGGCGTACGCGAAGCAACGCGTCCAGTTCGGCCGGGTGATCGGGTCGTTCCAGGCCGTCAAGCACAAGGCGGCCGACGTGCTGCTGAAGGTCGAGTCGGCCCGCGCGGCCGCCTACTACGGGGCGTGGGCGGTGGCCGCGGGCTCCGACGAGGTGCCGGCCGTCGCGAGCCTGGCCAAGGCCTACTGCTCCGACGCCTATTTCGCCGCGGCCGCCGAGAACATCCAGATCCACGGCGCATCGGCTTCACCTGGGAGCACGACGCGCACCTGCACCTCAAACGCGCGGAGGCCACCAGGCTGTGGCTCGGGGACCCGAGCTGGCACCGCGCACGGCTGGCCGATGCCATCGGGGTGTGACCGGCACGGCCGGGGACGCGAGGAGGCCGACGCCGTCATTGCGTGGAGGCATGCAGGAAACAGCTTGCGGGCCGACGCCGGCCCGCGGGGGAGGCGCGCAGGGAGCGAGGAACGAGCGACCGAGCACCGGAGGAGCGGGACGCGTCATCAGGGGCCCGCAAGCCCGCCGGAGCGGAGCGGAGGCAATCAGACACAGATCCGCTACGCGTGGCGGCTGCTGTCGGTGGTCTGCCTGGCGTCGCTGGTGACCGGCATCAACGTCAGCTCGCTCAACATCGCGCTCCCGGCGATCGTCGACGGGCTCGACGCCGGCCCGGTGGCGGCAAGCTGGATCCTGCTGTCGTTCCAGCTCACGCACGTCACGCTGATGATCTTCTTCGGGCGGCTGTCCGACGTGCTGGGCAGGCGCACGATGTACCTCACCGGCGTCGCGCTGTTCACGGTGGCGAGCCTGCTCGCGGGGGCGGCACCGGGCGTCGGGTGGCTCATCGCGTGCCGGGTGGTGCAGGCCGCGGGCGCGGCGATGCTCATCGCGAACAGCGCGGCGCTGGTCACGGCCGCGTTCCCGCGGCGGCTGCTCGGGCAGGGCCTCGGCATCTACATGGCGTCGTTCTCGCTGGCGCAGATGCTCGGGCCGACGGTGGGCGGGCTGGTCACGACGGAGCTGGGCTGGCGCTGGACGCTGCTGCTCAACGTGCCGGTCGGCGCGGCCTGCCTGCTGTGGGGGCTGCGGGTGATGGAGCGGGTGCCGCGCTCCGGCGAGCCGCTGCGTCCGGACCCGGTGGGCAACCTGCTCGTGGTGCTCGGCCTCGGCGGGCTGCTCACCGCGCTCTCGCTGGGCGGGCCGGCGGGCTGGACGGACCCGCTCGTGGTCGCGGGCGTCGTCGCGTTCGTCGTGGCGGTGCCGGTGTTCCTGGTCGTGGAGCTGCGCGTCCCGTTCCCGGTGGTCGACGTGCGGCTGTTCCGCGATCCGGTGATCGGCATCGGGGTGCTCGCCGGGTTCCTCGGCACGATGTCGCGCTTCGCGGTCGTCCTGTTGATGGGCCTGTACTTCCAGGCCGTGCAGGGCGACACGCCCAGCGAGGCCGGCCTGAAGGTGCTGCCGCTCGCGGTGGCCTCGATCGTGTCCGCACCCGGCGCGGGGACGCTGCTGCGCTGGGCGCCCGCCAGGACGATGGCCGCGGCCGCGTCGTCGGTGTCGCTCGCCGGGCTCGTGCTGCTGCTGGTGGTGATCGACGTCGACACGCCGTACGCGCTGCTCATCGCCGCGGTCGTGGTGATCGGGCTCGGATCCGGCGCGTTCATCCCGGCCAACAGCACCGCGATGCTGCAGGACGTCCGTCCCGAGCGGTTGGGGATCGTCAACGGGGTGCGGCTGATGGCGCAGAGCTCGGGCGTGGTGGTCAGCACGGCCGTGACCCTCACGCTGATCGGCCTGCCGCTGCCACCCGCCCTGCGCACCCACGTCCTCGACGGCTCGCTCTCCCGCGTCGAGCCGTCCGCGCTGGAGGGGCTGATCACCGGCTTCCGGTGGGCGTTCGGGCTCATGGCGGTGATGGCGGCGCTCTGCGTGCTCACGTCGCTGGTGGGGCGGCGGGCACAGCGGGAGGAGGGCGCATGAGGGTGCGCGTCGACTGCCACGTCCACACCGTCGCGTCGGGCGACTCGGTGCTCGGGGTGGAGGAGCTGGCCGCACGCGCGCTCGCGCAGGGCATCGACGTGGTGTTCGTGACCGACCACCACGAGGTCGCGGCCGCCGTGGCCGCGCGGGAGCGGGACCTCGGCGTGCGCATCGAGGTCGGCGAGGAGATCCGGACCCCGGACGGCGAGGTGCTGGGGCTGTTCCTCACCGAGCGGATCCCGTACGTGCTGCCGCTGCGGGAGGTGGTGGCCGGATCCGGGCGCAGGGCGGGCTCGTCGGGCTCCCCCACCCGTTCGACCCGGTGCGCGCAGGCACCGCCGCCGTGGCGGACGAGCTCTGCGCTGCCGGCCTCGTCGACTTCGTGGAGGCGTTCAACGCCAAGGTCGGGGACGCGGACCACAACGCGGCGGCCGCGGCGTTGGCCGCCCGGCACAACCTGCCCGCCACCGCGGGATCGGACGCGCACGACGGGCCCGGTGTGGGCGCCGCGTTCGTCGAGGTGCCGGCGTTCGACGGGCCTGCGGAGTTCCTCGACGCCCTCGGCCGCGGGCGGATCGTCGGCGAGCTCCGGCCGCACGCGCGACGGTTCGCGAGCCTTGACACGCAGCGTGGCGTACCGCACGATCGAGACCGATTCTAGAGCTGAATTCTAACGGTTTAGGCCGCTCGCAGCGTTGCGAGCACACACCGCGCCCCAACGAGGAGGCTGCGTGCCCACCACCGTGCCGACCCCGCAGCCCGTACCCCCACTGCTGCAGATCGAGGATCTCCACGTCGAGTTCGACACCCCGGACGGCACGGTCGAGGCGGTGGCGGGGGTGGGGTTCTCGGTCGGGGCGCAGGAGACCGTCGCCGTGGTCGGCGAGTCCGGCTCCGGCAAGACCGTCACCGCTCTCGCCGTGCTCCAGCTGCTCGACGGCGGGCGGATCAGCCGCGGCCGGGTGCTCTGGGACGGCACCGACCTCACCGGGCTCGACCGGCGCGCGCTGCGCCGGATCCGGGGCAACGAGATCGCCATGATCTTCCAGGACCCGATGACGTCGCTCGACCCGCTCTACACCGTGGGCCACCAGATCGTCGAGGGCCTGCGGCTGCACCGCCGGATCGACAAGCGCGCCGCCCGGGGGCGGGCCTCGAGCTGCTGGAGCAGGTCGCATGCCCGACCCGCGCCGCAGGCTCGACGCTACCCCCACCAGCTCTCCGGCGGGCAGCGGCAGCGGGTGATGATCGCGATCGCGCTGGCCTGCTCACCGCGGCTGCTCATCGCCGACGAACCCACCACCGCGCTCGACGTGACGATCGAGGCGCAGATCCTCGAGCTGCTGCGCGAGCTGCAGGCCGAGTACCGCAGCGCGATGCTGCTGGTCACCCACGACATGGGGGTGGTGGCCGAGACGGCCGACCGCGTGGTGGTGTTCTACGCGGGCCAGGTCGTCGAGCAGGGCCCAACGGCCGAGGTGCTGCGCGACCCGCAGCACCCCTACACCGCGGCGCTGCTCGCGGCCGTGCCCAGCGGCGAGACCGACCGCGCCGAGCCGCTGGCGGCCATCCCCGGGGTCGTGCCGCCGCTGCGGGCGATGCCGTCGGGCTGCCGGTTCCACACCCGCTGCGCGCGGGCGTGGGACGACTGCGCGCGCGACGAGCCGCCGCTGCTCCCCCTTCCCGGCGGGCGGTCGGCCCGGTGCCTGCTGCACCGCTCGGGCACGGCGCTGCAGGCGGCCGCGGTGAAGGGGGCCTGATGTCCTCACCGGCCACCAGGGAGACGGTCGCCGACGTCGCACCCGGCGACGACCTGCTCGCGGTCACCGACCTCGTCAAGCACTTCCCGATCACCCGTGGCCTGCTGCGGCGCACCGTCGGGCACGTCCGCGCCGTCGACGGCGTGTCGTTCCGGATCGCTCCCGGCGAGACCGTCGGGCTGGTCGGCGAGTCCGGGTCGGGCAAGTCCACCGTCGCCCGGCTCGTGCTGCGCCTGCTGGAGCCGACGGCCGGGAACATCCGCTTCGCGGGCCGCGAGATCGGCCACCTGCCGGCGAAGGAGCTCGTGCCGCTGCGGCGCCGGATGTCGATCGTGTTCCAGGACCCGGTGAGCTCGTTCGACCCGCGCATGACGGTCTGCTCCGTGATCACCGAGCCGCTGGAGGCGCAGGGCATCTCGGCAGGCCGGGCGCCCGCCGGCGTGCGGGCGAGCTGCTGGAGCTCGTCGGGCTCTCGGCGGGCGACCTGGACCGCTACCCGCACCAGTTCTCCGGCGGGCAGGCCCAGCGCATCGCGATCGCCAGGGCGCTGGCCACCGACCCGCAACTGCTCGTCTGCGACGAGGCGGTGAGCGCGCTGGACGTCTCGGTGCAGGCGCAGGTGCTCAACCTGCTGCGCACGCTGCAGGCCGAGCTGGGGCTGTCCTACCTGTTCATCGCCCACGACCTGAACGTCGTGCGCTACGTCTCCGACCGGGTGTGCGTCATGTACCTCGGGCGCATCGTCGAGCAGGGCCCTGCCGACCAGCTCCTCGCCGACCCCCGCCACCCCTACACGCAGAGCCTCGCCGCCGCGATCGCCGCCGACCCGCGCAACCCGGTGCGGCGCCGACGCGGCGTCGTCCGCGGGGAGACGCCCAGCCCGAGCGACCCGCCGCCCGGCTGCCACTTCCACCCGCGCTGCCCGCACGCGTTCGACCCGTGCACCTCCCTCACCCCCGAACCCGTCCCGGCCGGCCCGGGCCGGGCGGCGTCCTGCCACCTGCTCGGGGAGGCCCACCGTGGTTGAGTACGTCGTCCGCCGCGGGCTCTACGGGGTGCTCGTCGTCGCGCTCGTCACCGTCTTCGTCTTCCTGACGCTGCGGCTGATCCCCGGCGACGTCGTGCGCCTCCAGCTCGCCGACGCCCCTGGCGTCAGCCCGGAGCAGATCGCCCAGCGCGCCGCCCAGCTCGGCCTCGACCAGCCGCTCCTCGCCCAGCTCTGGCGGTTCCTCGCCAACGCCGCCACGGGCGACTTCGGCACGTCGTTCCAGAGCGGCGAGCCGGTCACGGCGCTCATCGCGGAGCGGCTGCCGACCACGCTGCAGCTCGGGGTCATGGCGCTCGCCGTGAGCGTCGTGCTCGGCGTGCCGCTCGGGTTGCTGTCGGCCGTGCGCCAGAACAGCTGGCTCGACCAGGGGTTGCGCGTCGTCTCGGTGGCCGGCCTGTCGATCCCGAACTTCTGGCTGGGCCTGCTGCTCGTCACCTACCTCGCGCTGTGGTTCTCGTGGTCGCCGCCGCTGGTGTACCGGACGCCCGCCGAGGACCTCGGCTCCAACCTCGTGCACATGGCGCTGCCCGCGATCGCGCTCGGCGTGGCCGGCATGGCCGCGATCGCACGCATGCTGCGCTCCTCGATGCTCGAGGTGCTGCGCTCGCCGTTCATCCGCACCGTGCGGCCAGGCGCGCCGGAGCGCACCGTGCTCGTCACCCACGCCGTGCGCAACTCGCTGGTACCTGTCTTCAGCCTGATCGGCCTGCAGGTCGGGCACATCCTCGGCGGCACCGTCATCCTCGAGTCGATCTTCGCGATCCCGGGCATGGGGATGCTGATCTTCGAGTCCGTCCAGCTGCGCGACTACCCCGTCGTGCTCGGCTGCGTCGTCGTGTACGGCGCGGTGTTCATCTTGGTCAACCTCGTGGTCGACGTCCTGTACGGCGTGATCGACCCGCGCATCCGGTACGCGTGAGGAGCTCCCGATGAGTGAGCGTCAGCGAGCGAATCATCAGCACAGCGTGTGCGCGAAGCGCGGGCCGAGCGCCGGCGAGGTCCTGCGATGAGCGAGATCGCGGTCCCGATCGCCACGCCACGCCCGGGCGGCAACCGCCGTGCGCTGCGGCTGCTGCGCCGCCAGCCGCTCGGCGTGGTCGCGGGCGTCGTGGTCGTGCTGCTCGTGGTGGCGGCTGCGCTCGCGCCCGTCATCGCGCCGTTCGACCCCACCGCCCAGCACCGCGCCGACTTCCTGCAGATCCCCGGCGGCCCGTTCCTCATGGGCACCGACGACCTGGGCCGCGACATCTTCAGCCGGGTCCTCTACGGCGCCCGCACGTCGCTGCTCGTCGCGGTCTGCACGCTCGCGGTGGGCGGTGTGCTCGGCGTGGCGATCGGGGTGGTCTCGGGCTACTTCGCGGGCGGCTGGGTCGACACGCTGCTGCAACGCGTGATGGACACGCTGATGGCGATCCCCGGCATCGTGCTGCTGCTGTTCGTGGCCGCGCTGCTCGGGCCGAGCATCCGCAACACCGTGATCGCGCTCAGCCTGCTCGTGGTGCCCTCGTTCAACCGGGTCGCCCGCGGCGAGATGCTGCGCATCCGCGAGGAGCTCTACGTCGAGTCGGCGCGCGCGGCGGGCTGCAGCACGTGGCGCATCCTGCGCCGCCACGGCCTGCCCAACCTGCTGGCGCCGATCCTCGTGGTCACCAGCCTCATGTTCGCCATCGTGATCATCGCCGAGTCCGCGCTGAGCTTCCTCGGCATCGGCACGCCGCCGCCCACGCCGTCGTGGGGCGCGATGCTGTCCGACGGCTCCCGCTACATGGAGATCGCCCCGTGGATGGTCGTGTTCCCCGGGGGCGCGCTCACCGTCGCCGTGCTCGCGTTCAACCTCCTCGGCGACGCGCTGCGCGACGTCTTCGACCCGAAGCAGTCCCGCTGACATCCCGGGGGTCATCCATGCGCTCGTTCCGCCTCGCCGTCGCGCTCGTGCTCGTGGCGCTCCTCGGTTCGGCCTGCTTCAGCGCACCCGGGGGAGGCTCCGGCGGCAACCTCGAAGCCGACCGCCGCCCGGCCGACACGGGACCGCCGCAACCCGGCGGCGTGTTCCGCTACGCGCTCCCGTCCGACGCCCGGTCGCTGGACCCCCACGGCCAGTCGTCGTTCAACACCCACATCGCGATCGGCTCCACGTACTCGAAGCTCGTCGACTTCCGGACCGGGCCCGACATCCCGTACGGCTCCCCGGAGCTGGAGGGCGACCTCGCCGAGAGCTGGGAGCCCTCCCCCGACGGGCGCACCTGGACGTTCCACCTGCGACACGGCGTGCGCTTCCACGACGTGGCACCCGTGAACGGGCGCGAGTTCACCTCGCAGGACGTGCTGTGCACCGTGCAGCGGATCCGGGAACTGCCCGGCCACCAGGTCAGCCAGCTCGCGATGGTGCGGGACGTCACCGCGCCCGACCCGTACACGGTGGTCTTCGCGCTCACCGAGCCCTACGCCGAGTTCGACACGAACCTGGCCGGGCACTTCATGTGGATGCTGCCCTGCGAGGGCACCCGCGGCGAGTTCGACCTCGCCACCACCGCGATCGGCACCGGCCCGTACGTGCTGGAACGCTGGGAGCGCGACCGCGAACGGGTGCTCACCGCCCACCCCGGCTACTACGTCGAGGGCCAGCCCTACATCGAGCGCATCGAGATCTCGATCGTGCCCGACCAGGCCGCCGCGATCGCCGCGTTCCGCACCGGCCAGACCGATTTCCTCAGCGCGCTGACCCTCGACGTCGCGCAGGCCGAGAGGCTGCTCGCCGAGGAACCCGAGGCCGTCCTGTTCCGCGAACAGGGCCTCACCCAGACGCGGGTGTACATGAACCAGGAACGCGAACCGTTCGACGACGTGCGCGTGCGCCGCGCCGTCGCACTCGCGATCGACCGCCAGGGGATGATCGACTCGATCCGCGCGGGCGGCAGCCCCACCGCGGCCGTCACCCCGACGCTTCACGGCGGGCTCCCGTCCGAGGAGGCGGCACGGCTGCAGCCGCACGACCCGGAGCAGGCACGCCGGCTGCTCGCCGAGGCAGGCCTCCCGCAGGCTTCTCCACCAAAATGATCATCACGGACGGCTACGGCGACAACGTCGTGCGCGAGGCGCAGTGGGTGCAGCAGGACCTCGCCGAGGTCGGTATCCAGGTCGAGCTCGTCGTACAGGACTACGCCACGTACTTCACCGAGAGCTTCGCCGGCAAGAACTACGACATGGGTTACGGCCTGCAGACCCCCATGCTCTCGGCCGACGAGTACCTCACCGGCGAGTGGACCTCCGACGGCCCCCGCAACTGGTACGGCATCGCCGACCCGGCACTCGACCAGATGATCGTCGAGCAACGCGGCGAGCTCGACCGCGCCACCCGCGAGCGGCAGCTGCACGACATCCAGCGCCACATCATCGAGAACGTCTCGAACCCGGTCCCGCTCTACGTCTACGACGGCCTGTCCATCTACGCGCCCTACCTGCACGACGTGTTCCCGCACCCGGACTACGGCACTCGCCACCAGGCACGGATGTGGCTGGGCCCGGAGGCGCCGGGGAGGCACTGAACGAACGAGCGGCGCTTCCGTCCGATCGTTTCGGACGGAAGCGCCGCCAGTACGTCGTCGCAGGCGCTCAGCGGAGGCCGAGCTTCGACGAGCAGGCCGGCCACGCGCCCCAGCCCTGGCCGTCCAGAACGCGCTCGGCGACCGCGATCTGCTCGGCACGGCTGGCGTTGTGCGCCTGGCCCTTGCCGCCGAAGGCTTCCAGGTGGACGGCGTGAACTGCAGGCCGCCGGAGAAGCCGTTTCCGGTGTTCGCCGACCAGTTGCCACTGCTCTCGCAGTGGGCGAGCTTGTCCCAGACGCCGGACGGGGCGCGCCCGCGGTACCGGCCATGGCGAGCGGGGCGCCGACGGCGATCGCTCCGGCCACGGCGAGCCGGAGAAGGTGCTTGGACGTGGACGTGCGAGAGCGCAAAGCCATTTCTTCGGGGTTCTCCTCGATGGGGGGCGAATGCCTCGGGGGGGCATCGTCGACTCACTCATCAGTCGACCGCCGACGACCGTACGTGCAGGTCAGCGGCGTGCGTCAAACACAACTACCCGGTGAGACAAATCACGAAAAGCTTCCCCATCGAAAATAATCACGGCAGATCAGCAGCGCACACCCGAAATCGATCAGAGCCGAAGATCGATAAAATTCTTCGAAATCAGCTCGTGATAGAGACACGCTTCACACGACGATCACGCCCTCGTGTGAGCGGTAACACCGCAGCGTGCGCCGTCAGCGCGTGATCGCGTCCAGAGCCGTGCTCACGTCGGCCACCAGGTCCTCGGTGTCCTCGCAGCCCGCCGAGAAGCGCAGCAGGCCGGGCGCCACGTCATCGCCCCAACGCTGCCTGCGGTCGGCGGTGGTGCGCAGGCCACCGAAGCTCGTGGCCGAACCGACCAACCGGGACGCGGCGAGGAACTCGCCCACGGCCGCCTCGGACGCGAGCGTGAACCGCAGCACGCCGTTCCAGCGGCGCATCTGGCCGGCCGCCACGGCATGGGCGGGATCGTCCGGGTCTCCGGGCCACCGCACGTCGGCCACCGCGGGGTGGGCCCGCAGAACGGGGACGAGCGCGGCGGCGTTGCGGGCCTGCCGGTCCAGCCGCAGGTCGAGGGTGGCCAGCCCACGGTGGGCGAGCCACACCTCCATCGGTCCGGGCACCGCGCCGCCGCGGGAACGGGCCTCGCGCAGGCGCGCCACCAGGCCGGGGTCACGCGCGCTGACGTGGCCGAGCACCACGTCGCCGTGCCCGGCGAGCGCCTTCGTGTCGGAGGCGATCACCAGGTCGGCACCGAGGTCGAGGGGGCGCTGCCCGAGCGGCGTCGCAGTCGTGTTGTCGACGGCCAGCAGCGCGCCGACCGCGTGGGCGCCGCGGCGGCCGCGGCGATGTCGGTGACGTCGAGGCCGGGGTTCGACGGCGTCTCGAGGAGCACGAGCGCCGCGCCGTCGAGCGGCGGGAGCGGCGCGGCCGTCGGCGTCTCCCGCACCTCGACGCCCAACGGCGCCAGCTCCCCGTGCGCGAGGGACCGGGCGAGGTAGTAGCCGTCGGACGGCAGCACGAGCGCACCCTCGCGGGTTGTCAGGCGCAGTACAGCGGAGATGGCGGCCATCCCGGACGCGAAGACCACGCACTCGCCGCCGTCGAGCTCCCCGATCGCGGTCTCCAGCGCCCGCCAGGTGGGGTTGTCGGAGCGCCCGTAGAAGTCGGCCGGGGTGGGGTCGCTCGGGAGGCCGAGCTGGAAGGTGGAGGAGAGCACCGGCCCCGGGTGCATCGGCGCACCGACCGCGGTCTCGCCATGCCCCCCGTGCACGCACCGCGTGCCGTCCCCGATCACGCCGCCGACCCTACGTCCGGCCCCGGCCCGACTTCACACACCGGCCACCGACTTCACACAAAGCGGGCCTTGTGTGAAACCCAGGCTGGGTGTGTGAAGTCGCCCTATTCGGGGCGCGGGGCCCGGCTGATCAGCTCCTTGCCCATCTCCGCCGCGGAGAGGTTCTCGTGGCAGACCCGCCGCACCGCGTCGGCGATGGGCAGCTCCACACCCAGGCGGTCGCCCAGTGCGCAGATCGACTTGCACGACTTGACGCCCTCCGCCACCTGCCCGTGGTTGGCCGCTTCCGCCTGGGCCAGTGACTCGCCGCGGCCCAGGTGCTCGCCGAAGGTCCGGTTGCGGGAGAGCGGGGAGGAGCAGGTGGCCACCAGGTCGCCGAGCCCGGCGAGGCCCGCGAACGTCAGCGGGTCGGCGCCCAGCGCCGCGCCCAGCCGTGCGGTCTCGGCGAGCCCGCGCGTGATCAGCGACGCCTGGTGTTGTCGCCGAAGCCCATCCCCGCGGCGATCCCGCAGGCCAGCGCGATGACGTTCTTGCCGGCGCCGCCCAGCTCGCAGCCGATCACGTCGGTGTTGGTGTAGGAGCGGAAGTAGCCGGTGGTGCAGGCCTGCTGCAGCGCCCACCGCGCCGTCGGTGTGGCGCAGGCGATCACGGTGGCGGTCGGTTCCTCCGCGGCGATCTCCCGGGCGAGGTTCGGCCCCGACACCACCGCCACCTGGTCTGCGGGCACGCCGCGACCTCGCGGATCACCTCGCTCATCCGCAGCAGCGTGCCCAGCTCCACGCCCTTCGCGAGGCTCACCAGCGTGCGCCCCGGCGGCAGCAGGTCGCGCCAGCCCGCGAGGTTGGCCCGCAGCGTCTGCGACGGCACGGCGAGCACGACCGCGTCGGCGCCGTCGAGGGCCTCGGCGGCGTCGGCGGTGGCCGTCAGCAGCATCGGCAGCACGACCCCCGGCAGGTAGCCGGGGTTGGCGTGCCGCTCGTTCACCGCAGCGGCCACCTCGGGGCGGCGCGCCCACAGCCGCACCTCGCGCCCCGCGTCGGCCATCACCTTCGCGAACGTGGTGCCCCACGATCCGGCACCCAGGACGGCGACGCGCCGCACGTCGGTCACGACGCGGTCCTCCGGAAGAACTCCTCGGGGGCGGGCTCGCCCCGCACCTCCGCGAGCAGGTCCCTGACCCGCACCATCAGCAGGTCGGTGACCTCGCGCAACAGTGCCGCGTCCACCGGACGGCCCCGGTAGGCCGACAGGTCGACGGGCGGCCCGCACCGCACCACGACGTCCTTGCGGGGCAGCGGCCGGAACTTGCGGTTGTACTTGTCGAGCACGTCACGGGTGCCCCAGTGCACCGCGGGCAGCACCGGGACGTCGGCGGTGAGCGCGAGCCGCGCGACACCGGTGCGCGCGGCCATCGGCCAGCCGTCCGGGTCGCGGGTGATCGTGCTCCGGGTAGATCACGACCGCCTTGCCCGCCTGCAGCGCGCGGGTGCCCTCACGCAGGCTCTGCTGGGCGTCGGCGGAGTCGCGGTAGACCGGGATCTGCTCGCTGCCCCGCAGCACCGTGCGCAGCACCGGGATCTTCCACAGGCTGTGCTTCGCCAGGAACCGCGGGGCCCGCCGCGCGGTGTGCACGAACAGCGCGCTGTAGATCGGGTCGAGGTGCGAGATGTGGTTGGCCACGAACAACACGCCGCCGGTGGCCGGCATGTGCTCGCGGCCCTCGTACCGGGCGCGCCCGAACAGCCGGCCGAGCGGGTAGACGAACACCGCCGCGAAGGCGATCCAGAAGCCGCCCTTCTCTCGCTTGACCACGACCCAGAGTGTTCCTGGCTCGACCCCGGAGGTCCACCACCGGGTCAGGCACGATGGAGGGGTGACCTCGACCGACGGCCTGGCGAACGACCGGCGACCGTGGATCTCGTCGTCCCCGTCAAGCCGCTGACCAAGGCCAAGTCCCGGCTGCGCGGTGCCGCCGACGGCGGCATCGGCGCGCCGCGGGCCCACGCCCGGCTGGCGATGGCCCTGCTGCGCGACACGATCGACGCCGTGCGCGCCACCCCGTCCGTCCGTCGGCTGCTGGTGGTCAGCTCGGACCCGGTCGTGGCGGCCGAGCTGGGTGTCTTCGGCATCGACGTGGCACCGGACGGCCCGGTGACCGGCCTCAACCCCGCGTACGAGCGCGGGGCGGCGCTGCTGCGCGCCACCGACCCCGCCGCGCCCGTCGGAGCGCTGCAGGCCGACCTGCCCGCGCTGCGCCCCGCGGAGCTCGACGAGGCGCTCACCGCCGCGCTCGCACAGTTCGCGTCCGGGGCGCGGCGGGCGTTCGTCGCCGACGCGGAGGGCACCGGAACCACGCTGTTGGTCGCCGCGGCAGGCGCTGCCCTCGACCCGAGGTTCGGGGCGGGCTCGGCGCAGCGGCACGAGGAGTCGGGTGCCCGCCCGCTCACCGGGGCGTGGCCGGGCCTGCGCCGCGACGTCGACACCGCCGACGACCTGCGCGCCGCCACCGGGCTCGGGCTCGGCGGCCACACCGCCGCCGTGCTCACGCCGGTGCCGCGCTGCTGCTGAGCGCCCCGCGCCCGCTCGTCCGGAGGGCCGCGGCAGCTCGCCACCAACCGTTCACCCTGATGTCGGCCGGTGCGTCGAACACGGAACCCTCGCTGTGGGGAACAATCGCCATGTGGGTGACGACGTGCGCAAGACGCAGGAGAACGGCTCGGGCAAGGCGACCACCCCCCGGCGCACGCGCCGGCCGCGCGCCCAGACCGTCCACGCGGCGGGTCAGCTCGGCCGGCACCAGCACGAACAGCGGCGTCACCGCCACTGCCACCCGCGAGCAGCCAGGCCCGGCGCGCCGGCCACCGGCGCGCGCACGTCGAGCTCGCCCGCGGCCGCCGTCCCGGTGAGCCCGCCCGCACGCACCCGGGTGCCGGTCTCGGAGCTCCCCGACGACCGCTACCTCAACCGCGAGCTGTCGTGGCTCGACTTCAACGCGAGGGTGCTCGCGCTCGCCGAGGACGAGAGCCAGCCGCTGCTGGAACGCGCCAAGTTCCTGGCGATCTTCGCGTCGAACCTCGACGAGTTCTACATGGTCCGCGTCGCCGGCCTGAAGCGCCGCGACGAGACCGGGCTCGCCGTCCGCAGCGCCGACGGCCTCACCCCACGCGAGCAGCTGGCGCGCATCTCGACGCGCACGCAGGCGCTCCAGGAGGCGCACGCGCGCCTGTTCCTCGACCACGTCCGGCCGGGGCTGCGCGAGCAGGGGATCAGCATCCTGCGCTGGGCCGACCTGTCCGACGAGCAGCACACGCGCCTGTCGGCGTACTTCTCGGCGCAGGTGTTCCCCGTGCTCACCCCGCTCGCGGTCGACCCGGCACACCCGTTCCCCTACATCTCGGGCCTGTCGCTGAACCTCGCCGTCACCGTCCGCGACCCCGATGGGCGCACCGAGCGGTTCGCGCGCGTCAAGGTGCCCAACAACGTGCCGCGGCTCGTGCGCGTCGACACCGAGGACGACACGATCACCTTCCTGCCGATAGAGGACCTCATCTCCGCCCACCTGGGCGAGCTGTTCACCGGGGTCGAGGTCGCCGAGGTGCACGCGTTCCGGGTCACCCGCAACGCCGACCTCGAGGTGGAGGAGGACCGCGACGAGGACCTCCTGCAGTCCCTCGAACGCGAGCTCGCCCGCCGCCGGTTCGGCCCGCCGGTGCGGCTCGAGGTCACCGACACGATGAGCGAGCACGTGCTGGAGCTGCTGCTGCGCGAGCTCGACGTCGACCCGCACGACGTCATCACGGTGCCGGGCCTGCTCGACCTCACGGCGCTGTGGGCCGTGCACGGGGTGGACCGGCCCGAGCTCAAGGACGACGCGTGGGTGCCCGCCACCCACCCGGCCTTCGCCGACCGGGAGACGCCGCGCAGCGTGTTCGCCACCCTCCGCGAGGGCGACGTGCTCGTGCACCACCCGTACGACTCGTTCTCCACGAGCGTGCAGCGGTTCATCGAGCAGGCCGCCGCCGACCCGAACGTGCTCGCGATCAAGCAGACGCTCTACCGCACGTCCGGCGACTCGCCGATCGTCGACGCGCTCATCGAGGCCGCCGCGGCCGGCAAGCAGGTCGTCGCGCTCGTGGAGATCAAGGCGCGGTTCGACGAGCAGGCCAACATCCGCTGGGCACGCGAGCTGGAGAAGGCGGGCGTGCACGTCGTCTACGGTCTGGTGGGCTTGAAGACCCACTGCAAGACGTCGCTCGTGGTGCGCCAGGAGGGGTCCACGATCCGCCGCTACTGCCACGTCGGCACCGGAAACTACAACCCCAAGACCGCCCGGCTCTACGAGGACCTCGGCGTGCTCACCGCCGACCCGACGATCGGCGCCGACCTCACCGACCTGTTCAACTCGCTCACCGGCTACTCGCACCAGACCTCCTACCGCAGCCTGCTCGTGGCGCCCTACGGCGTGCGCCGCGGGATCGTGCGGCGCATCGAGGACGAGATCGAGGCCAAGCGCGAGGGCCGGGACGCCCGGATCCGCATCAAGGTCAACTCGCTGGTGGACGAACAGGTCATCGACGCGCTGTACCGGGCGTCCCAGGCCGGGGTGCCGGTCGACGTCGTGGTCCGCGGCATCTGCGCGCTGCGGCCCGGCAGGCCGGGGCTGTCGGAGAACATCCACGTCCGCTCGATCCTCGGCCGGTTCCTCGAGCACTCCCGCGTCTTCCACTTCGGCGCGGCCGACGAGTACTGGATCGGCAGCGCCGACATGATGCACCGCAATCTCGACCGGCGGGTCGAGGTGCTGTTGCGGGTGGCCGACCCGCGCCTCGCGGGCAAGCTCGGCGAGATGTTCGACTCCTGCCTCGACCCGGCCACCCGCTGCTGGACCCTGCACGCCGACGGCCCGTGGGAGCCGTCGCCGCCGCCCGGCGCCGGCATCTCCCACGTGCGCGACCACCAGGCCGAGATGATGATCCGCCACTCCGTCGTCGCGGCGGCGGAGTCCGAGTGACGGTTTCCCGGGTGGTGGAGCCGACCGCGGCGGATGTGCTCGCCGCAGGAGCCGTCCTCTGGCGCCCCGCACCGCACGGGGTCGAGATCGCGCTCGTGCACCGGCCCCGCTACGACGACTGGTCCTTCCCGAAGGGCAAGCTCGACCCGGGCGAGACGATGCCGTTCGCGGCCGTCCGCGAGATCGCCGAGGAGACCGGCCAGATGGCGCGGCTCGGCCCGCTGGTCGGCGACGTCCGCTATCCCGTGGCCGATGGCGGGAAGCTGGTGCGCTACTGGGCCGCGGAGGCGCGCGGTGGCGAGTTCACGCCGGGCGACGAGACCGACGAGCTGCGCTGGCTGGCCGTCGCTGACGCCGTCGAGCTCCTCTCGTACCCGCACGACGTCGAGATACTGGCCCGGT
This sequence comes from Pseudonocardia sp. CNS-004, assembly GCA_001942185.1. Taxonomy (GTDB): domain Bacteria; phylum Actinomycetota; class Actinomycetes; order Mycobacteriales; family Pseudonocardiaceae; genus Pseudonocardia. The sequence continues at coordinate 106,048 of MKJV01000070.1, read as the reverse complement.
TCACCGAGCTCGGCCCGCCCACCTCGGTGGTCGCGCTCGTGCGGCACGGGAAGGCGGGCAGCCGCAGCCGGTGGGACGGCGACGACGCGCTGCGCCCGCTGTCCGGGTCCGGCCGGGAGCAGGCCCGGCACCTCGACGTGCTGCTGGGGCTGTTCGGCCCCGACCGCGTGGTCACCGCGCCGCCGGCCCGCTGCCGCGACACCGTCGTTCCGCTGGTCGATCGGCTGGGCCTCGCGGTGGACGAGGAACCCTTGCTCGGCGAGTCCGCCTACCTCGACGACCCCGCCGCCGCGCTCGCCCGGCTGCGGGAGCTCGCCGGCGTACCCGGGGTCACCGTCGCGTGCAGCCAGGGCGGCGTGATCCCCGGCCTCGTCGGTGCGCTGGCGGCGGACGCCGGCCTAACGGAGGTCGACCCCGACGACGTGCCGGCGAAGAAGGCCAGCACCTGGCTGCTCACCTTCGGCCCCGGCGCCGAGCTCCGTGCAGCCGACTACTACGAGCGCCCCACAGGCTGACGGCGGTCAGGGCGGAGGGCCTGGCGCGCAGAGGGCGCATGATCCATCCGAGATGCGCCGGAGCGCCCAGACCCGGGCACTGAACACCATCTCGGGACGATCAGCTGGCAGTGGTTGTTACTTCTTCGACTTCGGCTTCTTGTCCTTGGCCGGCTTGTCCTGGTTCTTCTTCCCGCCCCTGGCCGCCTTCGGCTTGGCGTCGGACTTGGCGGCCGACTTGGCGGCGGGCTTGGTCGCCTTCGCGCGCTTCGTCGCCTTGGCGGGTGCCTCGGCGGCGGGCGTCGCGGGCGCGGCTGCCGCAGCCGAGCCGTTGCGCCCGCCGCGGTGGCGACGGCGGAGCGGAAGCCCATACCGGGCCGGAAGGCGGGGACCGTGGTGGCGGGCACCGCGACCGTCGCACCGGTGCGCGGGTTGCGCGCGGTGCGGGCGGCGCGGGCGCGGCCCTCGAACACCCCGAAGCCGGTGATCGTGACCGTCTGGCCGGAGCGGACCGTGTCGACGATCGTCTCGAGCAGCCCCTCGACGGCTGCCGCGGCGGTGCGCCGGTCTCCGAGGCGCTCGGCGAGCGCGTCCACGAGCTGCGTCTTGTTCATAGGAGCACGGTAGAACCCGGATGGGTCTCCGCCGCAGGCGGCACGCCGGTCAGACCTGCGCGGTGGTGGGCAGGCGCCCCGGTCGGGTGGCCTCGAAAGCGGTGATCTCGTCGACGTGACGCATCGTCAGGCCGATGTCGTCCAGGCCCTCCAGCAGCCGCCACCGGGTGTAGTCGTCGATCTCGAACGGCACCGTGAGGTCACGTGCCTGCACCGTCTTCTCCTCGAGGTCGACCGTGACCTCGACGCCCGGCTCGTTCTCGAGCAGCTTCCACAGCAGCTCGACGTCGGGCTGGGCGACCTGCGCCGCCACCAGGCCCTGCTTGGCGGAGTTGCCGCGGAAGATGTCGGCGAACCGGGAGGAGATGACGACGCGGAAGCCGTAGTCCATCAGCGCCCAGACCGCGTGCTCCCGGGAGGAGCCGGTGCCGAAGTCGGGCCCGGCGACGAGCACCGAGCCGCGGGAGAACGGCTCCTGGTTCAGGATGAACGACTCGTCGCCCCGCCATGCGGAGAACAGGCCGTCCTGGAAGCCGGTGCGCGTGACGCGCTTGAGGTAGACGGCCGGGATGATCTGGTCGGTGTCGACGTTGGAGCGGCGCAGCGGAACGCCGATACCGGTGTGGGTCTTGAACGGTTCCATCAGTTCAGGTCCTCCGGGCTCGACAGGGTGCCGCGGACCGCGGTCGCGGCCGCCACCAGCGGCGACACCAGGTGTGTTCGGCCGCCCTTGCCCTGGCGGCCCTCGAAGTTGCGGTTCGACGTGGACGCGCTGCGCTCACCGGGCGCGAGCTGGTCGGGGTTCATGCCCAGGCACATCGAGCAGCCCGCGGAGCGCCACTCGGCGCCCGCTTCGCGGAACACCTCGTCGAGCCCCTCGGCCTCGGCCTGGAACCGCACCCGCATCGAACCCGGCACCACCAGCATGCGGACACCGTCGGCCACCTTGCGGCCCTTGATCACCTCGGCCGCGGCGCGCAGGTCCTCCATGCGCCCGTTGGTGCAGGAGCCGACGAACACGGTGTCGACGTGGATGTCCCGCAGCGGCATGCCGGCCTCCAGACCCATGTAGGTCAGGGCCTTCTCGGCGGAGACGCGCTCGTTCTCGTCGACGATCTTCGCCGGGTCGGGAACCCGGTCCCCGAGCGGCAGGCCTTGTCCGGGGTTGGTGCCCCAGGTGACGAACGGCGTGAGCGCGTCGGCGTCGATGTCGACCTCCGCGTCGAACACGGCGTCGTCGTCGGTGCGCAGCTCGCGCCACGCTGCCACGGCCTCGTCCCACTCGACGCCCTTCGGCGCGCGGTCGCGGCCCTTCAGGTACTCGAACGTCGTGTCGTCCGGCGCGATCATGCCGGCGCGGGCGCCCGCCTCGATCGACATGTTGCAGATCGTCATCCGGGCCTCCATCGAGAGGTTCTCGATGACGTTGCCGCGGTACTCCAGCACGTAGCCCTGGCCGCCGCCGGTGCCGATCTGGGCGATGATCGCCAGCACGACGTCCTTGCTCGTGACGCCCGGACGAAGCGTCCCGTCCTTCGAGTTCACGTTGATGGCCATCGTCTTGAACCGCTTGAGCGGCAGCGTCTGCGTGGCGAGCACGTGCTCCACCTCGGACGTGCCGATGCCGAAGGCCATCGCGCCGAACGCGCCGTGCGTGGAGGTGTGGCTGTCGCCGCACACGACGGTGAGGCCCGGCTGGGTGAGCCCCAGCTGCGGGCCGACGACGTGCACGATGCCCTGCTCGGCGTGGTTCATCGGGTAGAGCGGCACGCCGAACTCGGCGCAGTTCTTGCGCAGCGTCTCCACCTGCGTGCGCGACACCGGATCGGCGATCGGCAGCTCGACGTCGGTGGTGGGGACGTTGTGGTCCTCGGTGGCGACGGTGAGGTCGGTCCTGCGTACGCGGCGGCCGGCGAGCCGCAGCCCGTCGAACGCCTGCGGGCTGGTGACCTCGTGCACCAGGTGCAGGTCGATGTAGAGGAGATCGGGCTCCTGCCCCTCGCCCTCGCGGACCAGGTGCTGGTCCCAGACCTTCTCGGCCAGCGTGCGTCCCACAGCTGCAGCCTCCTCGCTGGACGTCTCACATTTCGGGAAGTTAGTATCGGCTCGTGAGACAGCATAGCGGCATCGGCGTGCTCGACAAGGCCGTGGGGGTGCTGCGGGCCACCGCGGCCGAGCCCTGCGGCCTGGCCGAACTGTGCGAGCGCACCGGGCTGCCCCGGGCTACCGCACACCGGCTCGCCGTCGGGCTGGAGGTGCACGGGCTGCTGCACCGCGGCGCCGACGGCCGGTGGCGGCCCGGCCCGGCGCTCGCCGAGCTCGCCGCGGGAGGCGTCGACCCGCTGCTGGAGGCGGCGGGTGCCGTGCTGCCGCGGCTGCGCGACATCACCGGGGAGAGCGTGCAGCTCTACCGCCGCGACGGCGTCCACCGCATCTGCATCGCCGCCGCCGAACCCACGAGCGGGCTGCGCGACACCGTCCCGGTCGGCACCCGCCTCCCGATGACCGCGGGCTCGGCGCGAAGGTGCTGGCCGCGTGGGCCGAGCCCACGATCCAGCGCGCCGTGCTGGCGGAGGCCACCTTCGGCGACCGGGTACTGGTCGACGTACGCCGGCGCGGATGGGCGCAGAGCGTCGCCGAGCGCGAGACCGGCGTCGCGAGCGTGTCGGCGCCGGTCCGCGACGGCACCGGCCAGGTCGTCGCCGCCGTCTCGGTGTCCGGGCCGGTCGACCGCATCGGCAGGCGCCCCGGTGTGCGCTGGGCCGCCGATCTGCTCGCCGCCGCCGAGGCGCTGCAACACCGGCTCTGACCGCCCCCACCGCCGGCGGCTACCGCTCACCGCCGTGAGCCGCTCCGTCACCTCGCGCAGGTATCGATCGCGCGACCCAGCCCGCCTTCATCCGGCCGGGCCGCTAACGTTGATCTCAAGCGACTCGACCGCCACGGAGAGTCGCCGGCGGTGAAGACGGAGGACGATGAGCTACCTGCTCGGCATCGATCTGGGTACCACGCGGACGGCTGCCGCGATCGGCAGGCTCGACGCGCGTCCCGGCGAGACCGAGATCGTCAACCTCGGCGACCGGGCCAGCGCCGTCCCGTCGGTGCTCTACCTGGGTGACGACGGCAGCGTCGTCGTCGGCGAGGCAGCCGACCGGCGCGCGTTGAGCTCACCCGACCACGTCGTCCGCGAGTTCAAGCGCCGCATCGGCGACCCCACCCCGCTGATCGTCGGCGGCAGGCCGTGGGCGCCGGAGGACCTCTCGGCCCGGCTCGTGCGCTGGGTCGTCGACCGCGTCGCGCAACGCGAGGCGGGCCCGGCCACCCGCATCGCCGTCACGCTCCCCGCGTCCTGGGGGCCCCACAAGTCCGAACGGCTCGGCGGTGCGCTCGCCGCGCAGGGCCTGCAGGTCTCCTACATCGCCGAGCCGCAGGCCGCGGCGCTGCACTACGCGTCGGCCGAACGGGTGGAGCCCGGCTCCACGATCGCCGTTTACGACTTCGGCGGCGGCACGTTCGACGCCGCGTCGTGCACAAGGACGGCAACACCTTCAAGCTGCTCGGCCGACCCGAAGGCGTCGACCGGCTCGGCGGCATCGACTTCGACGAGATCATCTTCGAGCACGTCACGGCCGGCATGCCGGAGGCGTTCGACGGGCTCGACGAGAACGATCCCGCCGTCCTGTCGGCGATCGCGGCGATCCGGCGAGAGTGCGTCGAGGCGAAGGAGGCGCTCAGCAGCGACACCGAGGTGTCGATCCCGGTGCTGACGCCCAAGGCCCAGGGCTCGGTGCGGATGCACCGCAGCGAGTTCGAGGCGGCCATCCGCCCGCAGGTCGAGGACACCGTCGACGCCCTGCAGCGCGCGGTCGCCTCGGCGGGCCTGACACCCCAGCAGCTGTCGGCGATCCTGCTGGTCGGCGGCTCGTCCCGCATCCCGCTCGTCGGGCAGCTCGTCTCGGAGATGCTCGGCCGGCCCGTCACCGTCGACGTCGACCCGAAGAACGCCATCTCGATGGGTGCCGTGCTGTCACTGCAGCCTGCCCCGTCCGCCACCGGCGCGATGCCGCCCCGGGTCCCGGCCCCACGCGCAGGCGGCTCGGCACGGTTCCCGATGGCCGCCGCCGGTGCGCCGCCGCTCGGCGCCGGCGCTCCGCCGCAAGGCCCGTACGGCCCGCCGCCGGGGCGTGGCGGCCCGGGCCCGTACGGCGGAGGCGCGAGCTCGAGCCTCCCGCCGCACCGCCCGGCACCACCACGCCCGCCCGTGGCACCCCCGCCGCGCCCCGCGGTCGCGGCCTACCAGCCCGAGTACGACGTCGAACCCGACTACTACGAGCCGCGCTACTACGAGCCGCGCTACGACTACGCCCCCGAGCGACGTGGGCGTACCCCGTCCTGGCTCGTCACCGTCGGCGCCATCGGCGCGGCGATCGCGGTGGTGGCCGCGGTGTTCCTGTGGCCCCGCCCCGACACCCGCACATCCGCCAACTCCCCCCTCCCCGCTCCGACGCAGGAGGCCACGCAGCCGGCCCCGACCACGACGACGGAGCAGCCCACCACCGTTCCGGAGGAGCCCCCGCTCACCCGACCGGTCCCGGAACCACCGCCGCCGCGGCCACCCGTCACCACGGAGCGGCCGCCGGTCACGACCACGGAGCCGCCGCCAGTCACGACCACGGAGCCGCCGCCGGACACGACGGAGCCACCGGTCTCGTCGGACCCGCCCCAGTCGTCCGAGCCGCCGCCGAGCAGCGTCGAGTCCCGGCCGGTCGAGACGGACAGGGTGGCACCCGGGGGACAGCCTGCCCCGGCTTAGAAGATCCTGCCCGGCCTACGGTGGAGTGATCGCCAGAATCGGTGTCAGAGCGACAGATCTGTCGCCCTGACACCATCTGCGCTGATCATGGACCTGTCCCGACGCGCCATTAGGCCGGGATGGCCGGCAGTGTGAGAGCGGTGTGCGCCGGCCGTCCGGTCTCCGGCGGCACGGTGCTGAGGCCGCGGAGCCGCTCGTTGCGCTGTGCGAGCGCCTCGGCGGTGACGGGGAAGAGCGCCGCGCTGCCCACGCCGACCTGCGCCTGGTTCAGCTCGACGAACGCTCGCGTGTCCCGCTCGTAGGCGGCGAACGCGGCGACGTGGTCGGGACGGGTGGCGAGCGAGCCGGCGAGCATGTAGGCCCCCACGAGCGCGAGGCTGGAACCCTGCCCGGTCAGGAACGACGGAGCGGAGGCGGCATCGCCCACGAGCGCCACGCGTCCGCTGGCCCAGCGCGGCTGGCGGATCTGGCTGACGACGTCGAAGAACAGGTCGTCCGCATCGCGCATGGCGGCGACCATGGCCGGGATCTTCCAGCCGTCGCCCGCGAAGGTGGCGGCGACGAGGTCGCGCTGGGCTGCCGGATCGCGGAAGGCGTCGTAGGGCGGTTCCGGGCGCGCGAAGGCGAGGAAGCCGTGCAGCTCGTCGCTGTCGCGGACCGCGTAGAGCGCCGCGCCGCGTCCGGGGGCGCTCCAGAGCACCCCCTCGTGGGAGAGACCGAACGTGTTGGGCATGGTGAACCCGGCGAAGCAGTACCCCAGGTAGCGGTGGAACTGCTCCTCGGGGCCGAACACGAGCTCCCGGGTCCGGGAGTGCAGGCCGTCGGCACCGACCACCAGGTCGACGCTGCGCTGCGTGCCACTGCGAAGGTGACGTCCACACCGTGCGCGTGCTCGGCGAGGGTGTCGATGGAGTCGCCGAACACGAACTCGACGTCGTCGGCCACCCTCGCGTACAGGATCCGGGTCAGGTCTCCGCGTCGCACCTCCAGGTCGCTCCCCTCGACGCCGCCGATCACCGTCTGCGGGTGTACCGACGCCACGGTGCTGCCGTCGGCGTCGACGAAGGTCAACCGCTGGGTGTCGATGTGCGCCTCCCGCAGCTGCGGAAGGATCCCCATCCGGCGCACGGCCTCCAGCGCGGTGCCCCGCACGTCGATCGGGTACCCGCCGCCGCGCACTTCGGGGGCCTTCTCCACCACCGTCACCGCGTACCCGTACCGGTGCAGCCAGTACGCCACGGCAGGCCCGGCAATGCTCGCGCCGGAGACCAGGACGGTGCCCTTCTTCGCTGTCGTCATGTTCCTCGTCAACTCCTCGACTCCACGCGGACCGGTCGCGATCCGCGCACCAACTTGACTGCCAGCACCGCGGCGGCCGCGAACGCCGCGGCGGCGATGCCGATGCAGCCGAACACCCCCGAGGCCGAGTTCACCGTCTGGCCGTCGACGACCACGGCCGTGGACGTCAGCACCGCCGCACCCACGAAGTTCAGGACCACAGAGCCGATCGCGACCACGACCATGACGAGGCCGGCCACGACGCTCTGCCGATCGGCGGGCGCCAGGCTGCCCGCCATGTTGAAGCCGGCCGTCCCGAGCGCTCCGACGGTGAGCCCCAGCAGGAGCGCGAACCCGAGCGCTGCGGCCAGCTGCGAGACGCCGAGGAACATCCCGAGGATGCCCACCAGGCCGAGCAGCACCGCCCCGGCCAGCGTCATGGCCGGCCCGATGCGCGCCGCGAGCAGACCGGACAGCGGGCCACCGAGCGTGACGCCGATCGCGGGCAGGGCGAGCAGCAGCGCCACCGATCCCTGGTCGCGAGCCCGTAGCCGAGCTGCTGGCTCGCCGAGACGTCAGCGACCAGCGGGATGAGCTGCAGCACGCTCTGGTACGAACCGGCGGCGAGGAAGAGCACGAGGAGCGTGAGCACCAGCGGCAGGCCGAGGTTCCTGATGTCGATCAGCGGTTCGGGTTTGCGGCTCGACACCAGGAACCACCGCGCCAGCGCCGCGGCGCCGGCGACGAGGAGCGCCAGCGGAACCACCGCGAGCCAGCCGAACTCCGACCCGAGGCTGATGTAGCTGAGGACCCCGGCCAGACCGCTGCCGAGCAGCAGTGCACCCGCGACATCGATCCGGCCCGGTGTCCTGACCCGGGATTCGGGGATGACAAGGACCACGCAGATCGTCATCACGGCCGCGACCACGGCCGCGACCACGAACAGGACCCGGAAGCCGAACTCCACGGCCAGTCGCTCGACGAGGAACCGGGAAGCGATGTTGAGCACGGCGGAACCAGACGTCACGATGCCCACGACGACCATCGCCGTGCGCGTCGCGAAGACCTCCCGCACGATGGCGACGGCGAGGAACATGGCGGCGACCGCCGCGCCCTGGAGCAGCCGCCCGGGCACGAAGACCCAGATGGTGGGGGCAACGGCGCACACGACGGCGCCCACGCCGCTGAGGAGCAGCGTCAGCACGAGCACCTTGCGCTTGCCGTGGACATCGGCGCTCTTCGCCAGCAGCGGCGCCCACATCACCCCCGCCAGCATCGCGCTGGCGTTGAGCCACGCCGCCTGGTCGGTGTCGAAGTGGTCGAGCATCTCGGGGAGCACGAGCAGCGGAGCGGTGATCGCCGAGTCGACCATGAAGTTCACGAGGGCCAGTACGGCGACGAGGCCGACGAGACGGCTGCTCCATCCCGCGCGCGGCCCGGTACTGCTCTCCTGCATGAAGCTCTCCCTCGCTGCGCCGGTGTTGCTGAACCGAAACTACACCGTGCAGTGTGGAAAGATTGAGAATACGATGAGACCGTGGTGACCCCGAGAACGTCCTGGCAGACACCGGGCCGGCGGCGACAGTCCGAGACGAAGCGGGCGGCCATCCTCGACGCCGCCGAGGAGCTGTTCGTCTCGTCCGGGTACGAACTCACCAGCGTCGACGCGATCGCGGCGCGGGCGACGGTGTCGAAGCGCACGGTCTACGACCACTTCGGCGACAAACTGTCCCTCTTCCGGAGAGTGGTCGAACGTGTCGACGACGCCTTGCTCGCGCTCACGCGCACGGCAGTCCGGGAAGAGCTCACCGAGGGGCGGGACCTGGGCGACGCCCTGCTCGCCTTCGTGCGGCGGGTGACGACGGATGTCGTCCCGTCGTCGACCTACGCGACCTTTCGGCTTCTGAACGCTCGATCAGCGTCGACGCCGAGGCGGCCGGACAGGCCGAGCGAGGAGCCCGAACGGATCCTGGAGGAGCGGTTCGCGCAGCTCGCAGCCAAGGGCGAGCTGAAGCTGAGCAACCCCCGCCGCGCCGTGCAACATTTCGTCGCCCTGACCATACGTCTGGTCCTGGCCGAGATCGACCACGCCCCGCCCGGCTCGGTGAGCAGATCAGAGATCGAGGAGATCATCACCGACGGCGTGGACGCCTTCCTCCGCGCCTACCGCTGACCCCCGAAACATGCCGACCGCCATCCCGGACACCAATCGTTCGCCCGGGCATCCGCTCGACCTCATGCACAAAGAGAAGGACGAAGCATCCGATCATCGAGAACCTGCCCAAACATTCGAATCGCAACCGCCCACCTCCGCCGCGCGACGAGCAGGAGACCCCACGACCCACACGATCACTCCCACCCACAGGCAGCGAGCGCAACAGAAGCACGATCGAGCAAGCCAGCACAGCACCACAGAACACGAAGGCGAAGCGGAACGCGGAAACGCGAAGCCGAACGCGGAGCCGAAGGCGAACGCGACCCGCGAAGCCGAACGCGGAGCCGAAGGCGAACGCGACCCGCGAAGCCGAACGCGGAGCCGAAGGCGAACGCAAACGCGACCCGCGAAGGCGAAGCCGAGCCCAGGAAGCCAAACAACCAAAGGAACCAGCGGCGGGGGGTCCGGGGGGCGAAGCCCCTCCGGGTGGGGTCTGGGGGCTTCGCCCCCAGAAATAAAAGCGGAGCGAGGCGGCCTACGTTCTCCGTAGGCACACCTCGCCCCTCGCGTAGCCCCGACGGGATTTGAACCCGCGCTACCGCCTTGAGAGGGCGGCGTCCTAGGCCGCTAGACGACGGGGCCCTAGGAATCGCTCCGGTGTTGAGTTTATCAGACCGCTTCTGGAGCGTTCCGCTGGGGTACCAGGACTCGAACCTAGACTAACTGAACCAGAATCAGTCGTGCTGCCAATTACACCATACCCCAAGGCTCACGTTCACCCGCCGGGTGCCCGTGCCCTGTGCCGACCACTCTAGCCGAGGCGCGCAGCGCGCTCCAAACCGGCCCTCAGTCGGGCAAGGGAGCGCTCGCGGCCGAGCAGTTCCATGGACTCGTAGAGCGGCGGGGACACCGTGCGTCCGCTGACGGCGACGCGGACGGGCGCGAACGCCTTGCGCGGCTTGAGGCCCAGCCCGTCGACGAGCGCGGCCTTGAGGGCGCCCTCGATCTGTTCGCCGGACCACTCGGGAAGGGCGTCGAGGCCGGTCAGGGCGGCTTCGAGCACCGGGGCGGCGTCGGCGCCGAGGTTCTTCTCCGCCGCGTCGTCGTCGGGCGCGAAGCCCTCTTCGGGCACGAACAGGAAGCGCAGCATGCGCGCGGCGTCGGACAGCACGACGCTACGCTCCTGCACGAGCGGGGCCGCGGCGGCCAGTAGCGCCCGCTGGTCCTCCGTCGGGGTGCCGGTGATCACACCCTCGGCCTCGAGGTACGGCTCGACACGGCGGGCGAACTCCTCGACGGGCAGTGCCCGCAGGTGCGCCGCGTTGATCGCCTCGGCCTTCTTGAGATCGAAGCGTGCGGCATTGCTCGATACCCGTGTGATGTCGAATGCCTCGACCATCTCGGCCATCGTGAACACATCGCGATCCTCGGCGATCGACCAGCCGAGCAGTGCGAGGTAGTTCAGGAGACCCTCGGGCACGAATCCGCGCTCGCGATAGAGGAAGAGGTTCGACTGGGGGTCTCGCTTGGAAAGCTTGCGGTTGCCCTCGCCGGTGACGAGCGGGAGATGCCCGTAGCGGAAGGGGCCGTTGCCGATGCCGACCCGCTGCAGCGCCTCGAGCAGCGCGATCTGGCGCGGCGTGGACGGGAGGAGGTCCTCGCCGCGCAGGACGTCCGTGATCCCCATGAGGCGTCGTCGAGCGGGTTGGTGAGCGGGTAGAGCGGGGTGCCGTCGCCGCGGGCGAGCACGAAGTCGGACACCGTGCCGGCCTTGAAGGTGACGGGGCCGCGGACGAGGTCGTCGAACGAGATGTCGCGGTCGGGCATCCGCAGCCGGAACACCGGCGAGCGCCCTCCGCCCGGAACGCCGCCTTCTGGTCCTCGGTGAGGTCGCGGTCGGCGTTGTCGTAGCCGAGTTTGGGGTCCCGGCCGGCGGCCCGGTGGCGCGCCTCGGTCTCCTCCGGCGTCGAGTACGACTCGTACACCTCGCCCGCCTGCACGAGGAGCCCGAGCGCGTTGCGGTAGGAGTCGCGGCGCTCGCTCTGCCGGTACGGGCCGTGCGGGCCCCCGACCACCGGACCTTCGTCCCAGTCGAGGCCGAGCCAGCGCAGCGCGTCGAGCAGCGCCTCGTAGGACTCGACGGAGTCGCGCTGGGCGTCGGTGTCCTCGATGCGGAACACGAAGGTGCCGCCGTGGTGGCGGGCGTGGGCCCAGTTGAAGAGGGCGGTGCGGACCAGTCCGACGTGCGGGGTGCCCGTCGGCGACGGGCAGAAGCGCACCCGGACGTCTTTTCCTGCAGTCATGGTGTGGCCAGCCTATCGAGGCCTGGTCAGCGGGTATCGAGCGGCGTAGAACTCAACGTATGTTGAGCAACGAGCGCACGACCTGCCTCGTCGTCGGCGGCGGACCAGCGGGTCTGATCCTCGGCCTGCTCATGGCGCGGGCCGGCGTCGAGACCACGGTCCTGGAGAAGCACGCCGACTTCCTGCGCGACTTCCGCGGCGACACCGTGCACGCCTCCACGCTCACCCTGCTCGACGAGCTCGGGCTCGGAGAGCGGTTCGCCGCGCTGCCGCACCGGGAGATCGACCGCGTGCAGGTGCAGCTCGACACCCGCACCGTGCAGGTCGGTGACCTCAGCCGGCTACCCGGCGCCCACCAGCACATCGCGCTCGTACCGCAGTGGGACTTCCTCGACCTCGTCGCGGACGCGGCCGAGGAGGAACCCACGTTCACGCTGCGCCGCAACGCCGAGGCCGTCGAGCTGCTGCGGGACGGCGCGCGCGTCGCGGGGATCCGCTACCGCGACCGCACCGATGGTTCCCAGCACGAGGTGCGGGCGAGCCTCACGGTCGCCTGCGACGGCCGCGGCTCCGCGGTGCGCGCGGCCGCCGGTCTCACCCCTCGCTCGTTCGGGGTGCCGATCGACGTCTGGTGGTTCCGGCTGCCGCGGTACGACACGGACCCCGTGGGCGGGGTCGGCCGGATCTCCGGCGGCCAGTTCGCCGTGATGATCGACCGTGGCGACTACTGGCAGTGCGCGTTCCTCATCGCCAAGGGCAGCGACGCCGCCATGCGCGCGGCGGGTGTCGAGCGCTTCCGCGAACGGATCGCGGGCCTCCTGCCCTGGCTGGCCGACCGGCTCGACGCGCTGGGGTCCCTCGACGACGTGAAGCTGCTGGACGTCAAGCTGGAGCGGCTGCGCACCTGGCACCGCGACGGCCTGCTGCTGATCGGCGACGCCGCGCACGCGATGTCGCCGGTGGGCGGCGTGGGCATCAACCTCGCGGTCGCCGACGCGGTGGCCGCGGCACGGCTGCTCGCACCGGCACTGCGCGCGGGCGGCATCGTGCCGCGCTCGCTGCTGCGGCGGGTGCAGCTGCGCAGGTGGTGGCCCACCGCCCTCGTCCAAGGCGGCCAGCGCATCGCCCACCGGGCCGTGCTGAGCGGGCGCGCCACCTCCGCCGACACACCGGTGCCGACCACCGCCCCCACCGGGCTCGCCGACGACTCGCTGGCTCCCGCGCCCACCGCGACCCTGCCGCTGGTGCTGCGCCTGGTCCGCAGGGTCCCGATGCTGCGTGGCCTGCCCGGGCGCCTCATCGCGATCGGCCCGCTGCCCGAACACGCTCCCGAGTGGGCCCGGCGCGCCCCGTCGCCACGCTCAGAGCTGGACCGGTGATGCCGATCTCGACCGGTGGCCGTCCGCGGCCGGGCCGGGGCGACGAGCCGGCCGGCGGCCCATGATCGCCGGAAATGGTGCCCGGACGACAAATCTGTCGCCTCGCCACACCGCTGCCGATCGACGCGCACATGATCGGCAGAAGTGGCGCCGGAGCGTCACATCCGGCGCTCTCCAACCACTTCCGGTGATCACTTCCCGGTGCGGCCGCGCCCAGCTGGCCCCCGGAAGCGCTGCCGGCCTGGCCGGCGCCCCCGGCAACGTCGTGATCATCGCGAGCTCACGTCTCCCGCCGCGGCGAGGGCGCTGCGGCCCATGTCGGACCGATCAATGCGCTCTTGATCGGTCCGAAATTGGCGCGGACGCCCCACCGGGGGCGATCCCGCAGCAGTCGGACCGATCATGCGGTCTCGACCGACCGAGGCCGCGTTCGGCGCCCCGCTACGTCGGACGATCGGGCGGACACCACAGCGGTCTCGGGCCGCATCGTCCGCCTTGCGATGACACCGCCCGGCCGCCGCTCGTACGGTCGGAGATGTTCAGGGCCCCCTCAGAGGAAGTTGTTCGGCCAGATCATCGTGCGCCACATGTGCGCGACCGGTGACCCGTCGAACCCCAGCCCCTCTGCCGGCTGCCGGAAGTGCCGGCCGACGATGTCGCCGAACTCCTCGAAGTCGACGCGGGTGTCCGGGTCGAAGGAGTACATGTCGTTCAGCGTGATGAGCCGCGACGTCATGTACCAGCGGTGGTTGCGCGCGGACTCGTGCTCGCGGTGGATGTACTCCGGCGGGTCGTAGTCGGCCCCGAAGAAGGCGATGTACTCCTGCGGGTAGGAGTAGCCGACGGACTCGTCCGCGAAGTACCGCAGCGCCTCGTGCTTCTCGATCGCCCAGGCCACCTCCTCGTCCACGTAGGGCGCCACCAGCTGCGCACCCCAGTAGCCGTGGTCGCTGCGCAGCAGGCCGGGCACGGCGATGTCGTGCAGCAGGCAGGCCAGTACGACCTTCTCGTCGAGGCCCTTCTGCCTGGCCAGGCGGGCGCTCTGCAGCATGTGCGAGACGGAGAAGTCGTCGAAGCGCAGCCGGTAGAAGTCCTCGAGCGTGGGCTGCTCGGGCATCTTCGGCAGTGCCGGGTTGTCGCCCATCATGTACACGGTGCCGGGCGTGTCCATCTCGGCCCGCTGCGCAGCCTTCGCGTCGCGGTGGGCCGGGGTGCCGAGCGTGGCCGCGGCGGGTGGGGCGATCACCTGCCGCCTGCCGGCCACCGCGTCGTCCAGCGGCTCGCGGACCCAGCCCATGCCGTCGATGGCCCGGAAAGCGCCCGGCGCCCCCGGTTCCTCGTGAACGGTCATCAACGCCCCCTCACGGCGATCAACCCCGAGCGTCGCACAGCAGGCCGTTGCCGGGAAAGGCTCACGGTCGCAGCGCCAGCTTGCCGACCGTGGCCCGCGCCTCGAGCGCGACGAGAGCCCGCGGGCCGTCGGCCAGGTCGTACACGGTCGGCCGTCCGGGCGGCAGGACGCCCGCGGTGACGAGGGTGGACAGCTCGTCCACGAGCTCGGCGAAGAGCTGCGGCTCGGCATCGGCGAGCACGCCGATGTGCAGGCCGATCACCTGGACCGGGTGGGTGAAGTTCAGATCCCGGTTGCTGATCACGGCCTCGCCGCCCGCCATGCCGTACACGACCATCCGGCCGGTGATCCGCCGGACCGCCGCGAGGCCTGCCCGGAACGCCTCGCCACCGACGGACTCCAGCACGAGGTCGGCGCCCTGGCCTCCGGTCAGCCCGAGCACCTCGCTCGCGACGTCGCAGCCACGGGCGTCGATGACGTGGTCGGCGCCCAGGTCCCGCACGACGTCGTGCTTGCCGGGCGAGGCCGCGGCGATCACGGTGGCGCCGCGGTGCCGGGCGAGGCGCACCGCGGCCTGCCCGACCCCGCCCGCCGCCGCGTGGATCAGGACGGTCTCGCCCGCGGCGACGCGGCCCATCGGGCCGAGCGCGGCGAGCGCGGTGGCCCAGTTCAGGACCAGGCCGACGGCCTGCTCCTCGGTCCAGCCCGCGGGGACCGGCACCGCGCCCGCCGCGGGCAGCACCGCGTACTCGGCGAAGGCACCCGCTCCGGCACCGATCACGTGCCGACCCACCTCCAGTGCAACGCCCTGACCTCGGGCGACGACCTCGCCCGCGGCCTCGAACCCGGCGATGTAGGGCACCCGGGGGCCGTCGACGTAGGTGCCGTGGGCGCGCATCACGTCGGCGAAGTTGACGCCGGCTGCCGAGACCCGGATCAGCACCTCTCCCGGCCCCGGCGCCGGAACCGGCGCGTCGGTGATCAGGTGCATGTCACGGGGGCCGGTCGTGGCAGGCTGCCGCAGGGCGCGCATGGTGGCGGGAATTCCGTTCATGCACCCGAGGGTTCAACGATCACACAGGTGTGAGGGTCAAGCCGATCCCCGTCATGAGGTGGGTCACATGCGCATCGGGGAGCTGTCGGAGCGCACAGGCGCCTCGCGCAGGCTGCTGCGCTACTACGAGGAGCAGGGCCTGATCGAGTCCGACCGCCGCCCCAACGGCTACCGCGAGTACGGCGACGCCATCGTGGACCGGGTTCTGCAGGTCAG
This sequence comes from Pseudonocardia sp. CNS-004, assembly GCA_001942185.1. Taxonomy (GTDB): domain Bacteria; phylum Actinomycetota; class Actinomycetes; order Mycobacteriales; family Pseudonocardiaceae; genus Pseudonocardia. The sequence goes on along the minus strand of MKJV01000070.1, from coordinate 90,391 downwards.
AGGCCTGCTCGACGCCGGGCTGCCGACGCGGGTCATCAAGCAGATCCTCCCCTGCCTCGAGACGCGGGTCATCCACGTCGCGGATGCCACACCCGAGACGATCGCGACGCTGGAGGGCGAGCTCGACCGCATGACCGAGCGCATCCGGTGCCTGACCCGCAACCGGGACGCCGTCGCCGCCTACCTGGATGCCGTGCGCCGCGCCCGCCGGTGAGCGGCCTTACCTGTGAGGTCATCGACCCGGCTACCCCTCGGCCGTCACCGTGGTCTCCGGCACCACGACCCGAGGAGACCACGATGCCGCACTTCACCACGACCGACGGAACCCGCCTGGCCTACGAGGACTACGGAACGGGCGGGGGCAGCGGCGAGCCGATCGTCTTCGTCGCCAGCTGGGTGCTGGACGCCGACATGTGGGAGTACCAGATCCCGTTCTTCGCCGAGCGCGGCTACCGCTGCATCGCTCTGGACCGCCGCGGCCACGGCCGCTCCGACCGCCCGCCGACGGGCTACGACATCGACACGACCGCGGACGACCTCGCCGCGCTGCTGGAACACCTCGACCTGACCGGCGTCACGCTGGTGGGCCACTCGTTCGGTGGCGCCGAGGTGGCACGCTACCTGGCCCGCCACGGCGAGGACCGGGTCGCGCGGGTCGCGTTCGTCTCCGCCGTGGTCCCGTTCCTGAAGCAGACCGACGACAATCCGGACGGGCTCCCGGAGGCCGCGCTCGAGGCCACGATCGCGCAGTTCCGCACCGACCGGCCGAAGTGGTTCGCCCAGCAGGCGCAGGTCTGGTACGCCACGCACCTGGGCAACGAGGTCTCGCCCGCGCTCATCGACTGGACGCTCGGCAAGTGCCTGTCGGCGTCACCTTGGGCGACCACCCAGCTGTTCCGATCCATGTTCCACGCCGACCACCGGGCCGGGCTGCGCGAGATCACCGTGCCGTCGCTCGTCGTGCACGGCGCGGCGGACACGTCGGCCCCGGTCGAGCTCACCGGACGGCGCACCGCGCACCTGGTGCCGGGCTGCCGCTACGTCGAGTACCCGACGGCGGGCCACGGCCTGTTCGTCACGCACGCGGAGCAGCTCAACGCGGAACTGCTGGAACTGCTGAAGCGCTGAAACCCGCGGAGCGGAACGAACCCGGCGCCACGCCGAACTGCCGCTTGAAAGCCTTCGCGAAGGCGAACTCCGACGAGTACCCGCAGGACCTCGCCACCTCGGTCAGCGGGGCACTGGTCTCCCGGAGCAGCCGCGCCGCGACCGTCATCCGCCACCACGTCAAGTAGGTCAGCGGCGGTCGCCCGACGAGCGCGGTGAACCGCTGCGCGAAGAGCGTGCGCGAGAGCCCGGCCCGCGCGCCAGCTGCGGACCGTCACGGCCCGAGGGTTCGGAGTGCATCGCGTGCAGCGCCGCACTGACCGGCGGGTCCGCGAGCGCCGCCGGCCAGCCCGCAGGCGAGGCGGCCGCCCGTTCGTCGAACCAGGCTCGCAGCATGTACAGCAGCAGCAGGTCCAGCAGCGCCGACACGCTCGCGCCCGCTCCCGCCCGCGGCTCGGCCAGTTCGGCGCCGAGCAGGTCCACCGCGGCGCGCAGGCGCGGGTGCCGGCCGACGTGGGCAGGGAGGTGGATCACGTCGGGCAGATCCGCCAGCAGCGGGTGCGGGCGGGAGCGGTCCAGCACGTACGCGCCGCAGAGCAGCTCGGTGACCGCGCCGTCGCCGCTGCCGGGCGCGTCGTCGCGGTCGCCGTCGCCCACCCGGAATTCGACGAGCGGGCTGTCGGGGTCGTCGGCGAGGGAGTGCCCGGGTTCGCGGGGCAGCAACACGATGTCGCCTGCGGCCAGGCGCAGGGGCTCGGCGCCCGTCGGCAGCAGCCAGCAGCTGCCGCTGAGCACGATGTGGAACCCGGCGCCGTCGGTCGGCGGGAACCGCTGACCCCACGGTGCGCGCAGCCGGTTGCGGTTCGAGTGCGGACGGCCGGTGCGCATCGTCGTCACGGCGTCGCTCAGCACGTCCATGAGACACACGTTATCCCCTCAGGATCCGAACGATCAGACATGAATGCCGGATCCTGAACCATGGATCGTCCCGTCGGCCGGCCGTACGGTCGCGATCGCGCCATCCCGCCGACCTCCGGAGCCACCATCATGAAGATCGCCCTCAACGGCGCGAGCGGCTACACCGGCCGCCTCGCCGTCGCCGAGCTCGCCCGCCGGGACATCGACGCCGTCCTCGTCGGCCGCGACCGCGAACGGCTGCGCACGGCCGTGGCCGGCACCGACTTCGAGATCCGCATCGCCGACGTCACCGACCCCGACGCGCTGGAGACGGCCTTCGCGGACGTCGACGCCGTCGTCAACACGGCCGGGCCGTTCGCCCGGCTCGGTGCGCCGGTCGTGCGCGCCGCGATCGCCGCGGGCGCGCACTACGTCGACACCACGGGCGAGCAGCAGTACGTCAACGAGATCTTCGAGACCTTCGCCGATGCCGCCGGGGACGCAGGGGTGACGGTCGTGCCGGCGACCGCCGACGACGGCGGGCCGAGCGACTTCATCGGTCATCTCGTCGGGGAGGCCACCACGGCGGTGGACACCATGACCGTCGCCCTCTGGTACCGCGACGGCGGCTTCAGCCGGGGGACGATCCGGTCCCTCGACGCCGGCCTGCTCTTCGACGGAGCGCTGCGGTTCGAGAACGGCGCCTGGACGACGTACGGGGAACCCGCTCGCACGACGTGGCTCTTCCCGGGTGCGGACGCACCCGTCGGCGTGAGCAAGGCGGCGCTCCCGCCGGTGGCGACGGTCCCACGACACGTCCCCGTCCGGCGCATGGAAGGGCTGCTCGGCGGCGAGTTCGACGAGCTGAAGGCCGGCATCGACCCGGCGGTCGTCGAGGCGCTGCCGGACGGCCCCGGCGCGAGGAGCGGCAGCAGGGGAAGTGGACGATCGCCGTGGAGGCGACCGGGCTCGGCGGGCGCCGCGTCCTCGGCGAGGTCGACGGCACCGACAGCTACGGCACCACCGCCGCGATCGCCGTGGAGGCGGCGCGCCGGCTCGTGGTGGACGGGGCGAAGGCCGGGGTGCTGGCGCCGTCGCAGGCCTTCGACCCGGAGTCCTTCCTGGGGTTCCTCACCGGCCGCGGGGTGAGCTGGCGTGTGGTCCCGCTCTGACGCCGCGATCATGCCGGCGCGCCCCCGCCCCGGGCCGCCTACCGGGCGCTGACCCCCACCGGCCCGCGCTCCCGCAGCGCCGCGTAGGCGAGGGCGTCGACCAGCGCCAACCAGGACGCCTCGACGACGTTGCCGTGCACGCCCACCGTCGTCCAGGACCCGGCGTGGTCGGTGGACTCCACCAGCACCCGCGTCACCGCGTCGGTGCCGTGGCTGAGGATGCGGACCTTGTAGTCCGACAGCTCCACCTTCGCCAGCCACGAGTGGTGCGGAGCGAGCGCGGCCCGCAACGCGGCGTCCAGCGCGTTGACCGGGCCGTTGCCCTCCTGCGTCGCGATCAGGCGCTCACCGTCCACCACCAGGCGGACCGTCGCCTCCGCCACGACCCCGCCGTCGACGCCGTGCTCGATGATCACGCGGTAGGACTCGAGCGTGAACGGAGCGGGCGCGTACTGGCCCATCGCCGAGCGCATGAGCAGCTCGAGGGAGGCGTCCGCGGCCTCGAACGACCAGCCCGCCGCCTCGCGGTCCTTCACCGTGCGCGCCACCGACGACACCGCATCGGGATGGCCGGCCAGGTCCAGGCCGAGCTCAGAGCCCTTGAGCTCGACGCTGGCCCGGCCGGCCATCTCGGTGACGAGCACCCGCTGCCCGTTGCCCACATCCGCCGGATCCATGTGGTTGTAGAGCTCCGGGTCCACCTTGATCGCACTCGCGTGCAGGCCCGCCTTGTGGGCGAACGCCGACGTCCCGACATAGGCCTGGTGGGTGTCGGGAGCGATGTTGGCGATCTCCGCCAACGCGTGCGAGGTGCGGGTCAGCTCGCCGAGCGCGCCGTCCGGTAGGACGGGCATGCCCAGCTTCGTCACCAGGTTCCCGACGACGGCGAACAGGTCGGCGTTGCCGGCCCGCTCGCCGTAGCCGTTGGCGGTGCACTGCACGTGCGTTGCACCCGCCTGTACCGCGGTGACCGAGTTGGCCACCGCGGAGCCCGTGTCTCCTGGCAGTGGATGCCGAGGCGGAAGCCGGTGCGCGCGGCCACCTCGGTCACCACCTCGGCGATGCCCAGCGGGAGCATGCCGCCGTTCGTGTCGCACAGCACCGCGACGTCCGCACCGGCCGTCATCGCGGCGTCCAGCACCCGCAGCGCCGTGTCGGCGTCGTAGGAGTAGCCGTCGAAGAAGTGCTCCGCGTCGAGGAACACCCGCCGTCCCTCGCCGCGCAGGAACGAGACCGTGTCGGCGACCATCGCGCAGTTCTCGGCGGCATCGGTGCGCAGCGCCCGCTCGATGTGGCGGCGGTCGGACTTCGCGACCAGCGTCACGACCGGGGCCTCGGAGTCCAGCAGGGCCCGCACCTGCGGGTCCGCAGCGGCGCTCGCCCCGGCGCGGCGGGTCGAGCCGAACGCGACGAGCACCGCGTGCCTCAGCTCCAGCTCCCCCGCCGCCGCGCGGGCGAAGAACTCGGTGTCCTTCGGCATCGCACCCGGCCAGCCACCCTCGATGAACCCGACACCCAGCGCATCCAGATGACGCGCGACCGCCAGCTTGTCGGCCACCGAGTAGCTGATGCCCTCACGCTGGGCCCCGTCCCGCAGCGTCGTGTCGAAGACGTGGAAAGCATCGCCGAGCGGGGTTCCGGCCGGTTCGGTACGGGACATTTCGAAGGGCTCCTGGACGGTTGGGCGCGATCGGGGCAACAAAAAAGACCCCCCGCGAATGCGAGAGGTCTGCGCGTCGGCCGTGGTGCTGGTTAGCCGACGCGCTCGTCGATAATGATCACGCAGAGGTGCTGCACGCCGGTGAGTCTGGCACGGGCGGTCCCACGCTGTCACACCGCCTGCCCACATCCTGGGACGGGAGGGCCGGTGTCAGCAAAGCCACTTTCACGACACCTCACGTCATGAAAGTGGCTTTGCTGACATCCATATCCCCGAAACGCCACGCGACACCCTTGCCAGCGGCCAGCATCGGGCGGTGGACGTCTCGCGGTTGCGCACCCGGTTCCCCGACGGTGTCGCCACGGCCAAGCAGCTGGTCGAGGCCGGCATCCGGGAACGGACCGTCTATCGGCGTTGTCTCGACGGTGGTCCGTGGCAGAACCCGCTTCCAGGGATCGTCTTCCTGTTCTCCGGTCGGCCGACGCGACGCCAGCTGGTCGTCGCGGCGCTGCTCCTCGGCGGCCCGAAGTCGCTCGTGACCGGGGCGGAGGCCTGCCGCAGACACGGTCTGCGACGCGGGCTCGTGCGCCGACGAGATGACCGCGAATCGATCGAAGAGGTCGACCTGCTGGTCCCTGACCGCCGGCAACTGCGATCAGTCGACTACGTGCACGTCGTGCGGACTCGGACGGTGCCGGAGCCCGTTGTCCGGTCGGGGATCGCGCTCGCGCCGCTCCCCCGGGCCTGCATGGACGCCGCACGACGACTGCGGACAGATGGAGAGATCGCCGAACTGCTGTCCGACGCCGTCCAGCAACGGCTCTGCACCGTGGCCGATCTCTCCCTGGAACTGGAGTCCGGGTCGAGGCGTCACACGGCACTCCCGCGGCGGGTGCTGCGTGCCGTCGCCGATGGCGCACGCTCGGCGGCCGAGCTCGCGGCCAAACGGATGTGGCCGAGCACCAAGTTGCCCGCCCCGATGTGGAACGTCGAGATCTACACGGGCGACGGGGGCTTCCTCGGTGTCGCGGACTGCTGGCTCGACGACGTGGCGATGGTCTGGGAGATCGAATCGACGGAGTGGCACCTGAGTCCCGCGCAGCACGATCGGACGGTGGAGCGCGCCGCTCGCTTCACTGCGGCAGGTGCGGTCTACACGGCGTCGAAGCCGAGGAAGATCCGCACGGACCCTGCTGAGGTGGTGCGCATCCTGCGAGCCACCTACGCGCAAGCAGCAGCACGCCCGCGCCCACCGCTGGTTGCGGCCCGCTCCACCGCAATGTCAGTAAAGCCACTTTCACGACGCGAGACGTCATGAAAGTGGCTTTACTGACGTTTGCTACGACGCCGGGGACGCCGACTTGTGGGAGCTCACCAGCGCCGCAAGGCGGTCACCGATGGACTGGGTGTGGCCGGTGGCGCTGTGGTCGCGCTGGGCGAGGTCGAACTCGACCGCGGCCTCGATGCGGCGGGCGGCGTCGCGGACGCGAGGTGGTCGAGCATGAGGGCGACCGAGAGGACGGCGGCGGTCGGGTCGGCGATGCCCTGGCCCGCGATGTCGGGGGCGCTGCCGTGCACCGGCTCGAACATGCTCGGGTTGCGGCGGCTCACGTCGAGGTTGCCGCTGGCGGCGAGGCCGATGCCTCCGGTGACGGCTGCGGCGAGGTCGGTGAGGATGTCGCCGAACAGGTTGTCGGTGACGATGACGTCGAACCGGCCGGGGTCGGTGACGAGGTGGATCGTGGTGGCGTCGATGTGCTGGTAGGCCACCGACACCTCGGGGTGTTCGAGGGAGACCTCTTCGACGATGCGCGACCACAGCCGGCCCGAGTAGCTGAGCACGTTCGTCTTGTGCACGAGCGTGATGTGCTTGCGGGGCCTGCGGGCGGCGCGGTCGAACGCGTCGCGGACCACCCGCTCCACGCCGAACGCGGTGTTGGTGCTCACCTCGGTGGCGATCTCGTGCGGGGTGTCCTTGCGCAGGATGCCGCCGGTGCCGACGTACGGGCCCTCGGTGCCTTCGCGCACGACGAGGAGGTCGATCTCGCTCGAGGACGCGAGCGGCCCGCGGACCCCCGGGTAGAGGCGGGCGGGGCGCAGGTTGACGTGGTGGTCGAGCTCGAACCGCAGGCGCAGCAGCAGCCCGCGCTCGAGGATGCCGCTGGGCACCGACGGGTCGCCGACGGCTCCGAGCAGGATGGCGTCGTGCTGCTGCAGCTCCGTGAGCACCGACTCGGGGAGCAGTTCTCCCGTGGAGTGCCAGCGCGCGGCGCCGAGGTCGTAGGTGGTGGTCTCGGCACCCGGGGAGACCTCGTTGAGGACCTTGAGCGCCTCGTCGATGACCTCCGGTCCGATGCCGTCCCCCGGGATGACCGCAAGGCGCATTGCCGATGTCCTCTCTCCGTGTGGCCCCGAAGCAGCCGGGCGCACGTTACCGGCCGCGACGGCGCTGGTCCGCCGTCAGCCACCCGATCGCGGTCACCCCGTCGTGTGGAACTGGTGCGGAAGCGGATCGCCGCGCCGCCTACCCGGCCCGGGATACACCCCCGAGTGGGCCATTCTGCCCCTCCGCCAGAACGCGGCGTCCGGCGCCCCCGCTCTCGGCCAGCACCCGTACGGCGGATTGTGATCACTCCGAACGCCGGAACGGGAACGGTAAGTGATCAACTTCCGGTGAGCGGCCATGACGTCAACGTCTCGTACCGGGAGGTCCGGTCGGGGCCGGCACCGAGGTGGCTGCACACGAGGTGCAGCTCGCTCGCGGTCCAGGTACTCCCCACGAACGCGGCGAGCGCGTCGACGGCGGGCCGCAGGTCGGTGCCGTCCCGGCCGCGGGCGAGCGTGAGGTGCGGACGGTAGGGCCGCTCCTCGACGGGGATCCCGGCCCGGCCGGCCGCCGCCCGTACGGACGCGGCGAGCCCGCGCAGCGGGGCGAGGTCACCGCGCACCCGGGTCCAGAGCACCCGATCGCCGAACCGGCCCGCCCCGTGCAGCGCGAGCCGCATCGGCGGGTGCCGGGTGGCGACACGGCCCAGCCGGGCGACGAGGTCGGCGCGCGTGTCGTCGTCGACCTCGCCGAGGAACACGAGCGTGAGGTGCCACTGCGTGGGCCGGCTCCACCGCAGCTCCGGGTGTGCGCGGCGCACCACGGCCATGGCCGACCGCAGCTCGGCCAGCACGTCCGGCGGCGGCGACACCGCGACGAAGAGGCGCATCATCGCTCGACTCGCTGCGCTCGGCCGGCGCTTCGCGCAGGCGCTGCAACACCGATTCGCTCGCAAGCTCGCTCACTGCTCGACCTCGCTGCGCTCGGCCGGCGCTCCGCACAGGCGCTGCAACACCGATTCGCTCGCAAGCTCGCTCACTGCTCGACCTCGCTGCGCTCGGCCGGCGCTCCGCACAGGCGCTGTGACACTGTTCGCTCGCAAGCTCGCTCATCCGCGCCGGTGTGGCAGCGGCACGCGGGTGAGGTCGGCCGCCACGACGATCTCGCCGCCGTACACCTGGGCGGCCTCGGCGGCGAAGCGGACCGGGTCGGCGTAGCGCTGGGAGAAGTGGGCCAGCACGAGCTTCCGCACACCGCATTCCGCGGCGACCGATCCGGCCTGGCGGGCGGTGAGGTGCCCGTACTTCCGCGCGAGCGACTCGTCCTCGGTGAGGAAGGTGGACTCGATCACGAGCATGTCCACGCCGTCGGCCAGCGCGTACACCCCGTCGCAGAGCCGGGTGTCCATGACGAACGCGAACCGCTGACCCCGGCGCGGACGGCTCACGTCGGCCAGCCGAACGGTGCGCCCGTCCACCACGACCGCGCCCTCGCGCTGCAGGCGTCCCACGTCGGGGCCGGCGATCCCGTGCTCGGCCAGCCGCCCGGGCAGCATGCGGCGCCCGTCGGGCTCGGTGAAGCGGTAGCCGAACGCCTCCACCGGGTGGTCGAGCCGCCGGGCCTCGAGCACGCCCGCCGGGCCGGACGCGAGCACACCGTCGCGTTCGACCGGCTCCTCGCGCACGTCCGCGATCTCGTGGAAGGAACTGGCGTGCCGCAGCCGCGCGAAGTACTCCCGGCCGGAGGCGGGGAAGTGGGCGATGACCGGATGTGCGACGCCGTCGAGCGACAGCCGCTGGACGACGCCGGGCACGCCCAGGCAGTGGTCGCCGTGGAAGTGGGTGACGCAGATCCGCGTGACCGCACTGCTCGGCACCCCGGCGAGCAGCATCTGGCGCTGCGTGCCCTCCCCCGGGTCGAAGAGGAAGCCCTCGCCGTCGAAGCGGAGCAGGTAGCCGTTGTGGTTGCGGGTGCGGGTCGGCGCCTGGCTGGCGGTGCCCAGCACGACGAGCTCACGGCCCGACACGCCTGCCGCTTACTCGAACGAGATGAGACGCGTGGTCCTGGCCCCCACCGATGCGCCGATCGGCTCGAGCACCGCCGGGTCGATCGGCCGGTCCACCCGCAGCAGCATGATCGCGTCCTTGTGGTCGGTGGTCTGGCTGATCTGCGCGGCCTCGATGTTGACGGCGGCCTCGCCGAGCAGCGAGCCGACGCGGCCCATGACGCCGGGCCGGTCGGCGTACTCCAGCAGGAGCACCTCCCCCTCGGCGCGCAGGTCGAAGTGCCTGCCGTTGACCTCCACCAGCTTCTCCACCTGGGCGCGGCCGGTGAGGGTGCCGGACACGGTGATCGACTCGCCGTCCGGCATCGCCGCGCGCAGCTGCACGACGCTGCGGTGGTTCTCGCTCTCCGGCGCGGTGGTCAGCTCGACGTCGACCCCGCGCTCGGCGGCGAGCGCCGGCGTGTTGACGAACGTGACCTGGTCCTCGACGACCTTCGTGAACAGCCCGCGCAGCGCCGCGAGCTGCAGCACCGAGACGTCCTCCGAGGCCAGCTCCCCCGCGACGTCGACCGTGACGGTGGTGGGCACCCGGCCGGTGAGCGCGTAGAGCACGGTGCCGAGCTTCTGCACCAGCGGCAGCCAGGGCCGGACCTCCTCCCCCACCGCGCCGCCGACCTGCACGTTCACCGCGTCGGGCACGAACTCGCCGGCGAGCGCCAGCTGCACCGACCTCGCGACGTCGGTGCCCGCGCGGTCCTGCGCCTCGTCGGTGGAGGCGCCGAGGTGCGGGGTGACGACCACCTGGGGCAGCTCGAACAGCGGGCTGGAGGTGGTGGGCTCGGTGACGTAGACGTCGATGCCCGCGCCGCCGACGTGGCCGCTGCGGACGGCCTCGGCCAGCGCGTCCTCGTCGACGAGGCCACCGCGCGCCGCGTTGACGATGAGCACGCCCTTCTTGGTGAGGGCGAGCTGGTCCTTGCCGATCAGGCCGAGCGTCTCCGGGGTCTTCGGCAGGTGGATCGAGATCGCGTCGGCGCGGCGCAGCAGCTCGTCGAGGTCGAGCAGCTCGATGCCCAGCTGAGCGGCGCGGGCGGGCGCGACGTAGGGGTCGTAGGCGATCAGGTCGACGCCGAACGCGGCGAGCCGCTGGGCCACCAGCTGGCCGATCTTGCCGAGGCCGACGATGCCGACGGTCTTCCCGCACAGCTCGACACCGGTGTAGGAGCTGCGCTTCCACTGCCCCTGGCGCAGGCTCGCGTCGGCGGCCGGGACGTGCCGGGCGGTGGCGAGCAGGAGCGCGAGGGCGTGCTCGGCGGCCGAGACGATGTTCGAGGTGGGCGCGTTGACCACCATCACCCCGCGCGCGGTGGCGGCGGGCACGTCGACGTTGTCGAGGCCGACACCGGCCCGGGCCACGACCTTCAACCGGGTGGAGGCGGCGAGGGCCTCCGCATCGACCTTCGTGGCCGACCGGACGAGCAGGGCGTCGGCGTCGGCGATCGCAGCCAGCAGCGCGGGGCGGTCGGTGCCGTCCACGTGGCGGATCTCGACGTCGTCACCGAGCATGGCGACCGCGGACGGCGCGAGCTTCTCGGCGAGCAGGACGACAGGACGGGCAGCTGTGCTCACGGCGGATGCAGGGCTCCTGGATCGAGGTCAGGTGTGAACCATCCCGATCGTAGGGCCGCAGGACCGGCGTGGAACCCGTGGCGTGGGACTGCCGACACGCGAACGGGACGAAATTCCGCCGGTGCCGTCAGACGGTGGCCGGGCGCACCTGCTCCGCGAGCAGCTCGGCCGACCGCATCCAGGCCACCCGATCGACCACCGGGAACGTCACGATCAGCTCGTCGGCGTCGGCGCGGCGCGCGAACTCCTCCAGGTAGGCCACGACGACGTCGGGGGTACCCGCCGCGGTGTAGCGCGTCATCGACCGGACCTGCTGGCCCGCGGGGGCGTCGAGGATGACCTCGGCCTCCTCGTCGGTGAGGTCGTTGCCGCCGCGGGAGAGGAAACGCTTCACCCTGTCGCGCTGCACGGCGTGCAGCCGCTCGGCGGCCTCGTCCGCCGAGTCGGCGGCGACGACGTTCACCGCCGCCAGCACGCGCGGCTGCGCCAGCTGCGCCGACGGCCGGAACTCCTTGCGGTAGATGGCCACGGCCTGCTCGAGCGCGTCGGGGGCGAAGTGCGAGGCGAACCCGTAGGGCAGCCCGAGCGCTGCGGCCACCCTGGCGCCGTACAGCGACGAGCCCAGGATCGTGAGCGGCACGGCCGTGCCGCGGCCGGGATAGGCGTGCACGCCCGGCACGAGCGTCTCGTCGGACAGGAACGCCTGCAGCTCCTGAACGTCCTGCGGGAAGCGATCGGAGGCCATCGGGTCACGGCGCAGCGCGGCCACTGTGGTCTGGTCGGTGCCCGGGGCCCGCCCCAGCCCGAGCTCGATGCGGCCGGGGTGCAGCGTGGCGAGGGTGCCGAACTGCTCGGCGATCACCAGCGGGGAGTGGTTGGGCAGCATGACACCCCCGGAGCCGAGCGTGATCCGTTCGGTGTTGGCCGCGACGTGCGCGATCAGCACGCTGGTGGCCGACGATGCGACCGCACGCATGTTGTGGTGCTCGGCGTACCAGATGCGCCGGAATCCCCACTCCTCCGCGCGCTGCGCGAGCCCGACGCTCGCCTCGAGGCCTTCGCGGACCGACTCACCGTCGCCGACGGTGGCGAGGTCGAGGATCGACAAGGGGAGCGGGAGGGACACGGCGGCGACCTTTCGTTGCGGGACGCCTTGGTCAACCGTCGAGTCGCGCCACGTCTTCCCGCGACCCGCGGGAGACAGCCGCCCGGCCGGCTACTGCGGCCCGTCCACGCGCCCGAAGTGCTGCGCGATGCCCTCCCGAACGGGCTGGGCGGGGCCGGCGTCGGGAACCCGGATGGCCGCGGGCTCGCCGAATCGGGAGAGGTCGAGCGCGATGCGACAGGTCAGGTCGACGGGACCGAACAGTCCGGCTCCACCAGGCGGGATGCTGAGCCGGCACCCGGTGATGCGGTTCGAGGCATCGGTGCGGACCCACCCGGTCGCGATCGCGTCGAGATGACCGGACTGCTCGAAGGCGGTCCGGAGCTCGTCGCGCAACGGGGCCGGACATGCGTCGACCGCGTGCCGGGCACTCGTCGTGACAGCGTGCTCCGACGGGGCGAGCTCCCGGGCCTCCACCACGCCGTAGAACCAGCCGAGGTCCGACATCAGGCTCGCCGCGGCCCAGCCGCCCATGTCCAGCGCGTGCCAGTGGCCGCCGGACTCCTGGGTGTAGACGACGCCGCCGTCGGTGATCTGGACGGTGTCGGGGACGTTCGCCGGCACGTCCGTCACCGTGCGGCACTCCGCGCGCCGCTGCGTGAAGTCGCAGACCCCGTGGCTGCGAGACCGGTTCACGTCGGCGGGCTCGGTCTCGAGCTCCATCTCGAAGCGCACCGTGCCGGCGTCGACGGTCGCCTCGACCGCGGCCCGGATCCTCGCGTCGTCCGTCCCCACGGTCCCCCCGTTCCCCTGGAGCGCTCCCCTCACCCGAGTCGGTGGGTGGATGCACAGGTCCGATCATGCACGAACGGCACGTTCGTCCGACAGGTTCGGACGAACGTGCCGTTCGTGGCGTCGGCGCAGGGCTCAGGTGGCCTTGGTGCCCACCCAGCTCATCAGGCCGCGCAGCTTCTCCCCGACCTGCTCGATCGGGTGCTGCTGGCCCTCGGCCTGCAGCTTGGTGAACGTGGGGCGACCGTTGTCGTCCTCGGCCACCCACTCGCGGGCGAACGTGCCGTCCTGGATCTCGCCCAGGATCTTCTTCATCTCCTCCTTGACCGCGGGCGTGATCACGCGCGGGCCTCGGGTGAGGTCGCCGTACTCGGCGGTGTCGGAGATGGAGAAGCGCTCGTTGGCGATGCCGCCCTCGTACATGAGGTCGACGATCAGCTTGAGCTCGTGCAGGCACTCGAAGTAGGCGATCTCCGGGGCGTAGCCGGCCTCGGTGAGCACCTCGAACCCGGTCTGCACGAGCGCGGCCGCGCCGCCGCAGAGCACCGCCTGCTCACCGAACAGGTCGGTCTCGGTCTCCTCCGTGAACGTGGTCTCGATGACGCCCGCGCGGCGCCGCCGATGGCCGCGGCGTAGGAGAGGGCGAGCGCCTTCGCGTTGCCGCTGGCGTCCTGCTCGACGGCGATGAGCGCGGGAACGCCCTTGCCGTCGACGAACTGGCGGCGCACGAGGTGGCCGGGGCCCTTCGGGGCGACCATCGCGACGTCCACGCTGGCCGGCGGCTTGATCAGCTCGTAGCGGATGTTGAAGCCGTGGCCGAAGAAGATCGCGTCGCCGTCCTTGAGGTTCGGCGCGATGTCGTCGGAGTAGATGAAGCGCTGCTTGGTGTCCGGCGCCAGGATCATGATCAGGTCCGCCCAGGCGGAAACCTCGGCGGGCGTGCCCACCTGCAGCCCCTCGTCCTGTGCCTTCTGCCGGGACTTCGAGCCCTCGGGCAGGCCGATGCGGACGTCGACGCCGGAGTCGCGCAGCGACAGCGAGTGGGCGTGGCCCTGGCTGCCGTAGCCGATCACCGCGACCTTGCGGCTCTGGATGATCGACAGGTCGGCGTCGTCGTCGTAGTAGATGTTCACGCTCATGACGGGTGGGATCGTCCTTCCGAAGGGTCGTTATTTCGTTCTGGCGGCGTAGCCGCGCTCAGCGAACAGCTGTGGCGGTGATGGAGCGGGAACCGCGGCCGACGGCCACCATCCCGGATTGCACCATCTCCCGGATCCCGAAGGGCTCGAGGTTCTTGAGCAGCGCGCCGAGCTTCTCGGCGGTGCCGGTGGCCTCGATGGTGAGGGCCTCGGGCGTCACGTCGACGGCCTTGGCGCGGAACAGTTCCACGATCTCCAGGACCTGGCTGCGGACGCCCGGGTCGGCGCGCACCTTCACCAGCAGGAGCTCGCGCTGCACCGAGGCGGCCGGCTCCAGCTCGACGATCTTGATGACGTGCACGAGCTTGTTGAGCTGCTTGGTGACCTGCTCGAGCGGGAAGTCGTCGACGGCGACCACGATCGTCATCCGTGAGACGTCGGGGTGTTCCGTGGGCCCGACGGCGAGCGACTCGATGTTGAACCCGCGGCGCGAGAACAGGCCCGACACCCGGGCGAGCACGCCGGGCTTGTCCTCGACCAGCACCGACAGGGTGTGCCTCTGGGTCATGCTTCCCTCGTCATCTGCGAGCTCGCCGTGGCGTCGTCGGCGACGATCTCGTCGGTGTCGAACAGCGGCCGGATGTCGCGGGCGGCCATGATCTGGTCGTTGCCGGTGCCTGCCGCGACCATCGGCCACACCTGGCGTCGGCGCCGACCACGAAGTCGATCACGACCGGCCGGTCGTTGATCTCCATGGCCTGGTGGATCACCTTGTCGACCTCGTCCTTGGACTCCGCCCGCAGGCCCACGCAGCCCATGGCCTCGGCGAGGAGCTTGAAGTCCGGGATCCGGTGCTTGTGGGTGCCGAGGTCGGTGTTGGAGTAGCGCTCCTCGTAGAAGAGGTTCTGCCACTGCCGGACCATGCCCAGGTTGCCGTTGTTGATGACGGCGACCTTGATCGGGATGTTCTCGATCGCGCAGGTGGCGAGCTCCTGGTTGGTCATCTGGAAGCAGCCGTCACCATCGATGCACCAGACCACGCGTCCGGCCGGGCCATCTTGGCGCCCATCGCCGCCGGGACGGCGAAGCCCATCGTGCCGAGACCACCGGAGTTCAGCCACGACCGCGGCTTCTCGTACTTGACGAACTGGGCGGCCCACATCTGGTGCTGCCCGACGCCCGCGGTGTAGACCGCATCCGGGCCGGCGATCTCCCCGATCCGCTCGATCACGTACTGCGGCGACAGCGAGCCGTCGGCAGGCCAGTCGTACCCGAGCGGGTAGGTCGCGCGGAGCTCGTCCAGCTGCTCCCACCACGGCGCGAGGTCGGCCGCACCGGACGCGCGCTCGGCCCGCACCGCGTCGATCAGCTCGGTGATGACCTCCTTGCAGTCACCGACGATCGGGACGTCGGCGCGGCGGTTCTTGGAGATCTCGGCCGGGTCGATGTCGGCGTGCACGATCGTGGCGTGCGTCGCGAAGGTCGACAGCTGGCCGGTGACCCGGTCGTCGAACCGGGAACCGAGCGCCACCAGCAGGTCGGCCTTCTGCATCGCGGCCACGGCGGCCACCGTGCCGTGCATGCCCGGCATGCCGACGTGCTGCGGGTGGCTGTCCGGGAACGCCCCGCGCGCCATCAGCGTGGTGACCACCGGGATGTTCGTGAGCTCCGCCAGCTCGAGCAGCTCCGCCGTGGCCTCGGCCTTGAGCACGCCGCCGCCGACGTAGAGCACCGGCTGCTTCGCCGAGCACATGAGCTTGGCCGCCTCGCGGATCTGCTTGCCGTGCGGCCGGGTCGTCGGCCGGTAGCCGGGCAGCTTCATCTCCGGCGGCCAGGAGAACGTGGTCTTCTCCTGCAGCACGTCCTT
This sequence comes from Pseudonocardia sp. CNS-004, assembly GCA_001942185.1. Taxonomy (GTDB): domain Bacteria; phylum Actinomycetota; class Actinomycetes; order Mycobacteriales; family Pseudonocardiaceae; genus Pseudonocardia. Next base: position 74,692 of record MKJV01000070.1, on the reverse strand, counting down.
CGGGATGTCCACCAGCACCGGGCCGGGTCGGCCCGTGGACGCCAGGTGGAACGCCTCCATGATCGCGCGCGGGATCTCCGTCGCGTCGGTCACGAGCATGTTGTGCTTGGTGATCGGCATGGTGATGCCGGTGATGTCCGCTTCCTGGAACGCGTCGGTGCCGATCAGCGGGCGGCTCTGCTGGCCGGTGATCGCGACGACCGGGATCGAGTCCATGTGCGCGTCGGCGATCGGCGTGACCAGGTTGGTCGCGCCCGGGCCCGACGTCGCCATGCACACCCCGACCTTGCCGGTGGCCTGCGCGTACCCGGTGGCGGCGTGGCCCGCGCCTGCTCGTGGCGCACCAGGACGTGCCGGACCTTCGTGGAGTCGAGCAGCGGGTCGTACGCCGGGAGGATCGTGCCGCCGGGGATGCCGAAGACGACCTCGCAGCCCACCTCCTCGAGTGAACGCACGAGGGACTGGGCGCCGGTCATCGGCACTTCCTCGACGCGCCGTACAGGCACGGACTGGCCCGCGGTCGAAGCCTGGCCCTGGCGGCCGGGAGGCGGCCCCGGTTTCGGGGCCGACGGCCCGGGGACCGGGCCGGATCGGGGAGTTGCGGTGGTCATCGGCTGATCGCTCCGCATGGGTTCGGGATCCGGACAGAAAAAAACCCCCGACCGTCGGGCTGACGGAACGAGGGTGGCGCGTCGACGACCGAGGGCTCGCTCAGGCGTGGACGCGCCTGCGAAGTACGAGCACCCGGGTGACGGACATGTCGGCGACGCTAGCCGCCGAAAGGACGGCGCGTCAATTCCGTGAGACGCACATACCAGATCGTGGGACGCGAGGCCTCCGGTCGACGGGCGCGGGCCGAGCACGTAGTTCCCCGGATGCCGGGGCCGCCACCCGCGACGACGCTGGCCCGGTGAGCCGTGGCCTGTACGCCCTCAAGCCCTGGTACGCCGACCGACTCGCCGGCACGCGCCGGTGGCTCGCCGCCCACGACGTCGCCCCGGACGCGCTGACCGGGGCAGGGGTCGGGTTCGGCGCGCTCGCGGGCGTCGCGCTGGCGACCGTGCACCACCCGCTCCCGGCCGCCGTGCTCGTCGCCGCCCTGCTCGCGCTGCGGCTGGCCGCCGCGAACCTCGACGGCGCGCTCGCCCGCGACACCGGGCGCGGCACCCGGTTCGGCGCGGTCGTCAACGAGCTGGGTGACCGAGGCGCCGACCTGGCGGCGCTCGCCGGCTGCTTCGCGCTGGCACCACCGTGGCTGGTGCTGCTCGCGATGCTCGCCGCGACCGCCCCGTCCTGGGTGGCCCTCGCCGGCGCGGCCGCAGGTGCGACGCGGATCAACGGCGGGCCGGTCGGCAAGACGGAGCGCTGCCTGCTGCTGGTGCTGATCGCCGCGGCACCGGCGTACGCGGTCCCCCTCCTGACGGCGCTGACAGCAGGCTCGCTCCTGACATCGGCCCTGCGCCTGCGCACCGTCCGCAAGGCCCTGTCCTGAATGCCGGCAAACTGGGCGGGGGCGGGGCGCGTAGTACTACGTACCCGCGTCACGTATCTGCACGGATGAGGTGCGGGCGTGATCGGCGTCACCCTTTCCCCATGGATCCGGTGACCCTCACCCTCGGCGCTCTCGGCATCGGCGGCGCGGCGGTCGGTGCCTCCCGGCGAGCCGAGCTCGCGGCCCGCTGGCGGACCTGGCTCGTGGCCGCCCCGTTGGTGCTCGGGCCGCTGCTGGGCGGCGGCCGGGTCGGCGGGGCGGTGCTGGCGGCGGTGCTCGCTGCCGTCGCGGCCGTCGAGTTCGCGCGGCTGGCCGGCCTCCCCCGCCTCGACACGGCGGCGCTCGTGCTGCGGGTGGTGATCGTGCCGGCGGTGGCGCTGGTCCGGCCGGACCTCCTCGGGACGCTGCTGCCGCTGCTCGCCGTCGCCGCGGCGCTGCCCGCGCTGCTCGGCGGGGACGTCGAGACCGGTGGGCGGCGGGCGGCCTACGGGGCGTTCGGCACCGTGTGGATCGGGGCCGGCCTGGCCGGTCTCGCCGTGCTCGACCCCGCCGTGTCCGTCGCCGTCTGCCTGGCCGTCGCGGTGGCGGACGTCGGGGCGTGGTGCGGTGGCCGGCTCCTGGGGCGCCGCGGCCCGGGCGCGCGGCCGCTGTCGCCGCTCTCGCCCGCGAAGACGTGGGGCGGCGTCGCCGGAGCCGTGCTCGGGGCCGGTGCGGTGCTGCTCGCGCTGGGCGTGCCGTCGGCCGGGTTGCTGGTCGCGGTCGTCGCCGGAGGCGTGCTCGGCGACCTGCTGGAGTCCATGGTGAAGCGGGAGGCGGGCTGCAAGGACGCCGGCGGCTGGCTCCCCGGGTTCGGCGGCCTCCTCGACCGGATCGACTCGCTGCTGGTGGCGCTGCCGCTCGCGGTGCTGGTCACGGGGCTGTCATGAGGGCCAGGGCGGCAGCCGCGGCACGGCACTGGCTGTGGCGGCTCGTGCTGGCGCTCACCGGCGGGCTCACCGTCGAGGGGGCGCTGCCGCGCGGCGGGTGCGTGGTGGTCGCGAACCACAGCTCGCACGCCGACACGGCGGCACTGCTCGCCGCGCTCGACACCCGGCACGCGCCCCGCGTCGCCGCCGCTGCCGACTATTGGTTCGCCGGTGGCTGGCGGCCCGCGATCTGCCGGGCGTTGGCCGGCGCGTTCCCGGTGCGCCGCACCGGCGGCGGGAGCGCCGACATGGCCGCCGCCGTGGCACTGCTGCGCGCCGGCCGGGCCGTGGTCGTCTTCCCGGAGGGGACTCGCGGGCGGGGCACCCCCGCCCGTTTCCACGCGGGGGCCTTCCGGCTGGCCGCGGCAGCGGGCGTCCCCGTGGTGCCGGTCGGCATCGCCGGCACCGGCGCGCTGCTACCCAAGCACGGACGGCTGCACCGGAGGCGCGTGGTGGTCGGCATCGGCGCCCTGTCGAAGCGGACCCGGACGTCGCGCGGGCCGAGGTGATCCGCCTCGCGGCCCTACCCCGCCGGACCTCGCACACGGAGTGCAGCGCTCGCACACCGACTGCAGTCGGTGTGCCGCCGCCGGAGTCCGTGTGCGAGCGCGCCACATCCGGTTTCCGGCGGCGGGTCGCCGCAGTCGCCTGCTCGGCCGCCGGGTCGGCGCTCGTCGCTGCGTGGAGCGTCGCCGAGGCCATCGTGTGGCCGCTGGTGCCGGAGCTCGTGCTGTTCGCGCTGCTGCTCGCCGCACCGCGGGCCGGGGTCCGGCTGATCCCGGCGGCGGTGCTCGCGAGCATGGCGGGCGGGCTCTGCACGCTCGCCCTCGCGACGGTGGGGGCCGCGCCCGCGGCACCGCTCGTGACCGAACGGATGCGGGTGGCGGTGGCGGAGCAGACCGCGGCGGAAGGCCCGCACGCCGTGCGGCACCAGCCGCTGTCCGGGATCCCGTTCAAGGTCTACGCGGCCGAGGCCGGACGGGCCGGCGTCGCACCGCTGCCGTTCCTCGGGACCGCGATCGGCCACCGCGGGCTGCGCATCGCCACGGTCGGCACGGCGTGCGCCCTGCTCGGCGTCGTCCTGGGCCGGTGGCCGCACCGCTACGTGCCGGTCGTCGCGACCGGCGCCGCGCTGTTCACCGTGGGGCTCGCACTGGTGGTCACCGGCTGGACGTGACGCGGTGCGACGATGGCGGGGTGAGCGCCCCACCCGAGCCACCGCCACGCGCGGTCTTCCGCGTCTCCCCGCTCGTCGTGCTGGTGGCGCCGGCCTTCGCCATCTGCGCCACGCCGGTGGCGTTCGCCGCGCCGTTCCTGTGGTTGATCTACCTCGTCCCGATCGGGATCGTCGTGTGGACGCTGCGCGTGCGCACGGTTGCCGACCCCGATTCGCTCGCCGTGCGCCGGATCGTCGGCGGGCGGCGGGTGCCGTGGAACGAGATCACGTCCGTGCGCCTCGGCCGCGCCCGCACCCCGGCCGCGGCCCGGGTCAGCGCGGTGCTGAGCGACGGCTCGGAGCTCCCGCTCCCCGCCGTGCACGTCCGTGACCTGCCCCGGCTGTCCGCGGTGAGCGGTGGCCGCCTCCCGGACCCGTCGACGAGCGGATGAACCCGGATCAGAACGGAACCTCCACGCCGAGCAGCCCTTCCCCGTGGCCGCGGCCGGAGAGCAGCCGGCAGAACTCCACCGCGTCCGACTCCAGTGCGGACCCACCACTACCGGCGCTCCACCGCCCGCCGGCCGGACCGGTGAGCACGAGCGCGTAGGGCTGTGCGTGCCGGCCGGCCCACTCGGCCACGACGTCGGCGACGAGCACGCCGTCGTGCTGGGGGGTGAGCACCAGGTCGCGGCCGGTGGCGCGGGCCGTGTCGACGCGGTGCATCCAGGTGTCGCGGGTGAGGATCGTCTCGACCAGGTACCCGAGCGTCCACCGCTCCGGCGCCCCGTTGATCGTCTGGTCGCCCGGCATCGGGAGCCTGCCGGCGAGGACCGACCGGCGACGGCGGCCGCGCACCGCGTGCGGCACCACCGTGGCGTAGCGCGCGACCAGCTGCGCCGGGCTCAGGGCGGCCCGCTCCTCCACCTGCAGGCCGGTCAGCGCGTCGATGAACACGCCGCCGCGCCGTCCGGCCACCGCGTTCTGCCGCACGCACGTCGGCAGGGAGGCGGCGAACTCGGCCATCCCGAGGCAGTGCCCGGCCATGGCGCGCACGTCCCAGAGCGGGCAGTCGGTAGGCCGCTCCCACTCGGCCGCGTCCAGCGAGCGCAGCTGGTCGAGGTAGCGGCCGTACTCGGTGGAGGCGAGCCGCATCGCCGTCTCCCTGTCGAGTGACGAGCGGCGGGGTGGAGCCGTCGGCCTGGTGTCGGTGGCGGTCATGGTTCCTCCGGTGGCAGGTGGAGGGCGTCGGCGTACATGTCGACGGCGCGGTCGAGGAGGCGGGCGTAGCGGTCCCCACCCGGGTCGTTGGCCCACTGGGAGTCGGCGAGCCCGCCGATGAGCGCGACGAAGAGGTCGAGATCCTCGTCGGCGGTGATGCCGATCGACGCCATGACCGTGCGGAAGCGGTCGTACACCCGCACCGCGCAGGCGTAGCTCTCGTCGCTGGGCGTGAAGTCGGGGATGGTGCGCAGGTCCATCAGCTGGTGGCGGGGCATGTCGGCAGTCGCGAACTCGAAGTACTGCCGGGCGATCTCCCGGAGCACGCGGCGCGGCTCGGCGGGGAGGTGCCGGACCGCCGCCTCGGCGGCTCGGTCGTACTCGGCCCATGCCTGGCCGTACATCGCGTCGTAGATCGCGTGCTTGGAGGCGAAGTGCGAGTACAGCGACGGCGCCCGCATCCCGACGCGCGCGGCGACCTCGCGCAGGGTCAGCGCTCCCAGCCCGTTCTCGCGCGCCACCGCCCACGCCGCGGCGAGGATCTCCCGCCGAGCCGCCTCACGCCGTTTGCTCTGCCAATCAGCAGTAGCTTCGCCTAACATGGTTAGGAATCGTCCTCAGGTCCGTACCAGCCGTCAAGGGCCGCGGCCTGCCAGGGAATTCACCTGATCAACGGGCCAGCAGGGTCCGGATGATCCGGACGACGTCGGCCGGCGCCTCCTCCGCCATGAAGTGCCCGGCGTCGAGAGTCAGGTGTTCGAGGTCCGTGGCCCACTCCTTCCAGCGGCCCGCGGCGTCGAAGCCGAGGGCGGCGCCCCAGTCCTGCTGGACGACGGTGACCGGCATGGTGAGCCTGCGCCCGGCGGCGCGGTCGGCGCGGTCGTGCTCGACGTCGATCCGGGCCGACGCGCGGTAGTCGGCCACGATCGAGGGGACCGCGTCGCGCGAGGCCCTCAGGTACTCGGCGCGCACCTCCCCGGGTATCGCGTCCGGGTTGCGGGCCCAGATGTCGAGGAAGTACCCGAAGAAGGCGTCCGCGCTGCTGCGGATCAGCTCTTCGGGCAGGCCGGGAGGCTGCGCCATGAGGTAGAGGTGGAACGCCACCGCGGCGTCCACGCCGTGCAGGATGTCCCACATGTCGAGCGTGGGCAGCACGTCCAGCGATGCGAGGTGGGTGACCGCATCGGGGTGGTCCAGGCCCGCCCGGATCGCGACCAGCGCGCCCCGGTCGTGCCCGGCCAGCGCGAACCGGTCCGCTCCGAGATGACGGGCCACGGCCACGACGTCGGCGGCCATCGCACGCTTGGAGTACGTCGTCCCGTCGTCGGAGGGCTTGTCGCTGGCCCCGTAGCCGCGCAGGTCGGGGCAGATCACGAGGTGGTCGGCGGCGAGGTCGGCCGCGACGTGGCGCCACATGAGATGGGTCTGGGGGAAGCCGTGCAGGAGCACCACGGGGCTGCCGTCGCCCGCGACGGCCACGTTGATCCGCGTCCCGTCGGCGCCGGGCAGCCGACGGGTGCTGAAGCCGGGGATCGAGTTCATGACCCCGAGTCTGCGGGCGGCCGATCAGCATCCGGTCAGCGCTGATGACCACGTTCCAGGTGCTCGGCCCCGTCGCGGCGTTCGACGGCCAGGACGGGCGGCTGAACCTCGGGGGTCCGCGTCACCGGGAGGTGCTCGCCCGGCTGATCGTGGCGCGCGGCCGTGTGGTCCCCCTGCCTGCGTTGATCGAGGACCTCTGGCCGGGCGATCCACCACGCCGCGCGGCCGGTTCGGTTCGGACGTTCGTCTCGGCCCTGCGCGCGGCGCTCGGCAGGGAGCACCCGATCGCCACCGCCGGACCCGGCTACGCCTTCCGGGGCCTGCCGGATTCCGTGGACGCATGGCGGTTCGAGGCCGTGGTCGCCCGGTCCGGTCCCCACCCCGGTGCCGTCGGCCCGCTGGAGCGGGCACTGGGGTGGTGGCAGGGTCCGGCCTTCGCCGACTTCCCCGACGCGGCGTGGGCCCGCGCGGAACGCGGACGGCTCACCGAGCTGCGCCTGCAGGCGGTCGAGCAGCTGGCTCGGGCCCGGTTGGCGGCCGGGCGACCGGAGCCTGCCGTGCCCGACCTCGACGCCCACGTCACCGATCACCCGTGGCGCGAGGACGGGTGGTGGCTGCTCGCCCTCGCGCTCTACCGCAGCGCCCGGCCCGGCGACGCGCTCGCCGTCCTGCGCCGCGCCCGCACCCGGCTCGTCGAGGAGCTCGGCATCGACCCGGGTCCGCGGCTCGCCGCGCTGGAGACCGACATCCTGCGCCGCTCGCCCGGTCTCCTGCTGCCCTCCGACGGCGCGGACCGGGTGTGGGCCGGCGCGGCCGCGGAGTGGGAGCGCAACCCCGTGCTGGGGGCGCGCGCGAAGCTCGAGTCGACGACCTCGTTGCTGCGCAGCCTCGCGCTCCACGGCGGTGGCCCCGGCACGGCCGTGGCCCGGCACGCGGCGACCGTCGCCGTGGCCGAGCAGCTCGGCGACCCCCGGCTCACCGCGCGGGTCATCGGCGGCTACGACGTGCCCAGCGTGTGGGCCCGGTCGGACGACCCGCGGTCGTCGGCGGCGATCGTCGCGGCGGCCGAGCGGGCGCTGCACGGCACCGAAGCCGCCCGCGGACCGGGCCCGCCTGCTCGCCGCGATCGCGCTTCGAGACCCGCGGGCTGCGGGGTGACCGGGGACCGGAGGCCGCCCGCGAGGCGGAGCGGCTGGCCCGGCGCGCGGGCGACCCCGCCCTGCTGGCGTTCGCGCTGTCGGCACGCGTCGTGCAGACGTTCCACCGCGCCGGGCTCGCCCCCGAGCGGCGACACCTCGCCGGGGAGATCGGCACGCTCGCCGTCGAGCACGACCTCCCGACCTACACGATCCTCGCCCACCTCGTGCAGATGCAGTGCCGCGCCGCGCTCGGCGACCTCGACGGCGCGGCCACCGCGGCCGAGGCGCTCGGCGACGCCGGAGAACGCTTCGACAGCCCGCTGGTGCCCGTGTTCGTCACCTGGTTCGGCGCCATGCGTGCCGCCGAGACCGGCGCCGCCGACGCCGACGCCCGCTACCGCGAGGCCGCCCGGCTGCTCGCGGGCGCCGACATGCCCGGCGTCGAGCACGGACTGCTCGACCTCGCCCTCGTGTGCCTGCGGCTGAGGCGAGGCACGCCCCCCGGGCCGGTGGACGATCCCGGACCGTACGAGCCGTGGATCCGACCCCACCTGTTGCTCGCCGACGGGCGGACGGCCGAGGCCGTCGACGCCGTGCGCGCCCTTCCCGAACCGCCGCCGGACCACCTGCTCGAGGTCCTCTGGTGCCTGGCCGGACGGGCGGCGCTCGCGGCCGGGGTCCCGGAGACCGCGGGCCGCGCCGAGCGCGCACTGGCCCCTGCCGCCGAGGAGATCGCCGGAGCGGGCAGCGGCATGCTGACCTTCGGCCCGGTCCGGGAGCACCTCGCGGCGCTGCGCTCCGGCGGTGCGGACGACGCAGCTGTGTCGGGCTCAGCGCGTCACGGACCACCGTGATCGGTCCGACTCGCACGGGATCGCCCTCGGCAGGGCGCCCAACGCCGTCTCGGACCGATCACGAGCCACCGGCCGGCCCAGCCCGACCCTCATGGCCACGACCGCCGGCTGAGTTCTGCATCTCGTCCAGGCGCGTGCTCGCCGGGCTACCCGGTGAGCGTCTGGGTGCCCAGCACGGTGATCAGGGCGAGGCGTTCGGCGTCCTCGGTGCCCGGCACCGCGGTGTAGATCATGATGCGCAGGTCGCTGCCGGCGACCGTGAGCATGTCGCAGTCCAGCTCCACGGGCCCGACGTGCGGGTGGTCGACGATCTTGCGCGCGGTCTCGTGGCGGCCGACGTCGCCGGAGTCCCACAGCTCGGTGAACCGGTCGCTCGCGGCGCGCAGGTCGGCGACCAACCGCTGCAGCTGTTGGTCGGCGGGATAGCGACCGGCGGCGGCGCGCAGGTCGGCGACCAGGGTGGCCTCGAGCTCCCGCCGGGACTCCGGCGTCTGCCGGACCCGCGTGCCGGGGCCGACCAGGTTGCGCCACACGGCGTTGCGCTCGCGGCCGCGCCACCCGCTGGGGTCGCCCATCAGCGCCGCGTACGGCGGGTTGGCCACCAGCTGCGTCCAGGCCGCGTCGAAGACGGCGACGGGTGTGGCGGGCATCCGGTCGAGCAGGTGCTGGACGCTCGGCGTGATGTGGGCGGGCACGCTGTCCGGGCCGGGGGGCGTGAGGCCCGCCAGGTGGAACAGGTGGTCGCGTTCGGCCGCCGTCAACCGCAGTGCCCTGGCCAGTGCCTCGATGATCTGGCCCGACGGGTGGGACGCGCGGCCCTGTTCGAGGCGCGTGATGTAGTCCACCGAGATCCCGGCGAGCATGGCCAGCTCCTCCCGGCGGAGCCCGGCGGTCCGCCGCTGCCCACCGGCCGGCAGCCCCGCGGCCTCCGGCGGGACCCGTTCCCGCCAGCGGCGCACGGCCCGCCCGAACCCGGAGTTCGCCATGCCCGCAAGTCTGCATGCCACCCGAGAGCCCTGCCTGGTACCGGCCGTCCCAGGAAGACGGGACTCTGGCGGCCCGGGCGGCCCCGCCCGACCGTGGAGGCATGTCGCTCACCCCGTCCCCCGTCTGGTTCATCACCGGCTGCTCCACCGGCCTCGGCAGGGCGCTGGCCGGCCACGTCCTCCGGCGCGGATGGCGGGCGGCCGTCACCGCCCGGGACCCGCAGACCGTCGCCGACCTCGTGAACGCCCACGGCGACCGCGCGATCGCCCTGCCGCTGGACGTGACGGACCCCGAGCAGGTCTCGGCCGCCGTCACGTGTGCCGAGGAGGTGTTCGGCCGGATCGACGTGCTGGTCAACAACGCCGGGTACGGCTACCTGGCCGCCATCGAGGAGGGCGAGGACGCGCAGGTGCGGGCACTGTTCGAGGCGAACGTCTTCGGCGCCGTCTCGGTGACGAAGGCCCTGCTCCCGGGCATGCGTGCCCGCCGCTCCGGCCACGTCGTCGCCATCTCCTCGCTCGGTGGGCTCGCCGCGTTCGGGGCCACCGGCTACTACCACGCCACCAAGTTCGCCCTGGAAGGGTTGTCGGAGTCCCTCGCCGCCGAGGTGGGCCCGCTGGGCATCGGGGTCACGATCGTGGAGCCCGGTGCGTTCCGGACGAACTGGTCCGGGCCGTCGATGGAGCAGTCCGCCATCCGGATCGACGACTACGCCGAGACCGCGGGCAGGCGACGCGAGGCGACGCTGGCCACGTACGGCAGCCAGCCCGGTGACCCCGCCCGTGCCGCCGAGGCGATCGTCGCCGCGCTCGAGGCCGACGCACCCCCGCTGCGGCTCGTCCTCGGCACGGCCGCGCTGCAGGTGGCCCGCGGCAAGCTCGACGCGCTGCAGCGCACCTTCACCGAATGGGAGCACCTCAGCCTGAGCACCGAGGTCGCCGGCTCAGCGGTGTGACGTCGCGGCCAGCGCGGGGCCGAGCGCGTCGAGGGCACGAGCGGCGGTGTCGACCATCTCGACGACGCGCTCGGTGCCCAGGTGGTCGGCGGCGAAGCCAGGTACTGGACGTGCACGTGGACCTGGGCCCAGAGCCGCTCCACCTCGCGCACGTCGGGCGGGAGCTCCGGGGCGGCGTACGTGGGAGGGGCGGCGGCGCCCTGCGCGGCCAGCGTGGCGACGTCCAGAGCGGCCGGGGCGACGCGGGCGTTGCCCCAGTCGATCAGGACGGCGCCGCCCGGGTCCAGCAGCACGTTGCCGCGGTGCGCGTCGCCGTGGGTCAGCGTGCGCGGGAGCACGGCGAGCGCGGCGCGCAGGCGGGCATCGGTCGCCCACGCCTCGAGCAGTTCGGCGATCCGGGTGAGCCGCGGGTCACCGGTGCGGTCGTGTGCGCCGCGGACCGCGGGCAGTGTGTGCCCGGCGAGCATCTCCCGCCACCACCGCGCATCGACGACCGGGAGACCGCGCGGGCGCTTGCGGTGCCAGTGGGTGTGCACCCTGGCGAGGACGTCCCACACCGCGCCGGGTACGTCGCCGCCGTCGAGGGCGGGGCCGGTGTAGAAGGGCACGAGCAGCCAGGTCCCGTGCGGGTCCTGGCCTGCGGCGAGCAGGCGCGGGCGGTCCACGCCGGGCACCACGGCGAGCGCGCGCATCGCGGCCACCTCGCTCGGCCGGGCCCGCTTGAGCACGACCGCGGTGGGGCCGTGCCCGCGCACCTCCAGGTCGACGCGCTCCACGGCGTCGGCGACGTACCCTCCCGCGAGCGGCGCCCGCCCGGTGACCGCCACCGGCGCTCCCGCCCAGCGCGCCGCGGCCTCCAGCCACGCGGTGTCCGGCGGAGGGGAGGTCACCGCCGCAGCAGCAGGAGCACCAGCACGGCCGCGGTCACGCCGACGACCAGGGCCAGCACCCCCCACGGAGCCGGGCGGAGGTTCCAGGTGCGTCCCTTGTCGATGGCGATCCGGCCCGCCCCGGTGAGCGCGAGCGCCGCAGCGGCCGTGCCGAGCACCACGTCCAGCTCGACCGCGTTCGCGCCCGCGGGCGAGGCGATGAAGAACCCGTTGCCGAACCTCAACGCCACCGAGTTGATCATCAGGGCCAGCAGGCCCGCCGCCGCGATCGGGGTGAGGAACCCCAGCACCACCAGGCCGCCGCCCACCAGCGCCGTGAGCCCCGCGACCCAGGCCAGCACCTGCGGCTGCTGGTAGCCGAGACCCTCCAGGACGCGGGTGAACTCCGCGACGCCCTGCCCGCCCCACATCCCGGTGACGATCTGCATCCCGTGCGCGAAGAACGTGCCGCCGACCGCGAGGCGCAACAGCAGCAACCCCACGTCGGTGCCGGGGTTCCACGTCAGCGGCCTGCGGTTCGGCCGCGTCGTGGCGGGCTCCGGGGACCCGAAACCGCCCCCGCCAGGCAGGATCGACGTGGGCTGGTCGCTCATGGCACCGGAGCGTAGCCGTCCCCGATGCCGGCAACGCCACATTGCTGCAACCACATGTCGCAGAGCGGCCCCACCGACGCGCACGGGCGCCGTTCAGTAGCCGTTCGCCACCACGTTGGAGGGCTGCTCGCCGCGGGCGAAGGCCGCGATCTGCGCTGCCGCGACCCGGTAGGCCCGCTCCAGCCTGCCCGGCACACTGCCGCCGACGTGCGGGCACAGGAAGAGCCCCGGCGCGGCCCACAGCGGGTGGCCCGCGGGCAGCGGCTCGGGTTCTGTGACGTCCAACGCGGCCCGCAACCGGCCGCTGACCAGCTCGGCGGTGAGCGCGGCGGTGTCGGCGACGGGTCCGCGCGCGGCGTTGACCAGCAGCGCCCCGTCCGGCATGGCGGCGAGGAACCGGGCGTCGACGAGGCCGCGGGTGGCGTCGGTCAGCGGGACGATCACGACGCACGCGTCGTGGCGGCCCAGCAGGTCGTGCACCTCGTCGATCCCGTGGACGCCGGCACGGGCCCGGCGGGCGACGAGCGTGGTGGTCACCTCGAACGGGGCGAGCCTGCGCACGGTGTGCTCCGCGACGTCCCCGGCGCGACGATGAGCACGCGCTTGCCGGCGAGCGTGTCGGTGACGTGGTAGTCCCAGCGCCCGGCGTCCTGGGCGCGGACGAACTGCGGGAAGTGCCGGTAGACGCTGATCAGCGCGCCGACGATCCACTCCGCGGTGGCCCCGCTGTGCGCGCCGCGGCAGTCGGAGAGCGTGACGCCCGCCGGTAGTCTCCCGACCCACGCCTCGGCGCCGGCGGTGAGCAGCTGCACCAGCCGGAGCTCCGGCAGCCGCTCCACCACCTCCACCGAGGAGGTCTGCGGGAGGAACGGCGGGACGAGGACCTGGGCCCGCGCCGCCGCCTCCGGGAGCGCGCCGTCGGGGTCGTACCGTACGACCTCCACGCCCTCCACGTCGGCGAGCGCTGCCTCCCCCTCGTCCTCCGGTACGAGCACCGTGATCTGCCCCATGGAGAGCGACGCTACTCACCGGCCGCTCACTCGACGCGACCTAACCTGGGCCACGTGGGAGGACGGGTGCGGCGCGCGGCCGCGGCGGCGCTGCTCGTGCTGGCGTTCGGCGGATGTGCCACGTTCCCCGAGCAGGGGCCCCGCGAGTGGCACGAGCAGCTGGAGGGCGCGGGCGAGCTCGGCGGCCCGCCGGTCGTCCCGGAGCAGACACCCCAGCCGCAACCGCAGCAGCCGCCGGGTCAGGAGGGGCAGGAGGGTCCCGAGCTGGCACCGTCCGGCTGCCAGGATCCCGATCCCCAGGTCGTCGCCACCTGCCTGGAGCCGATTGGTGCCATCGCGGTGCTCCCCGACACGACCTCGGCCCTCGTCGGGGAACGGCAGACCGGGCGGGTGCTGCGGGTCGAGCACGGCAGCGAGCCGGAGCTCGTGACCACCATCCCGGTGGACGCCACCGGCGGAGGCGGCCTCACCGGGCTGGTGCTGTCGCCCTCCTACGTCGAGGACCAGCTCGTGTACGCCTACGTCACCACTCCGGAGGACAACCGGGTCGTGCGCATCGCGGCAGGCGAGGCCGCCAAGCCCGTGCTCACCGGCATCCCCCGCGGCCCGGCGAACAACGGCGGAGCGCTCGCCGTCGACGACGACGGATCGCTGCTCGTGGCCACCGGCAACGCAGGCCAGGCCGCCCCGGCCCCCGATTCCCTCGCGGGCAAGCTGCTGCGCGTCGACCTGCAAGGACGTCCGGCGAAGGGCAACCCGGACGCCTGTCCCCCACGCTGAGCACCGGGCTGCAGTCCCCCGGCGGGATCTGCATCGACCCCCGCCGCGGCGCCGCGTGGGTCACCGACCGGCGCGCGAGCGAGGACGTGCTGCACCTGGTCGTGCCCGGCCCGCTCCCCTCGCCGGCATGGCGCTGGCCCGACCGCCCGGGGGTGGCGGGCTGCACGGCCCAGGACGGCGCCGTCGCAGTGGCCCAGGTGCGGCCGCAGTCGTTGTTCGTCATCCGCACCGACGCCAAGAACCTGTTCGTCGGGCACCCGAGACCCTGCTGCAGGAGACCTACGGCCGGCTCTCCGCCGCCACCCTCGCCCCGGACGGGCTGCTGTGGCTGGGCACCGTCAACAAGGCAGGCGGCGCGCCGGTGTCCTCCGACGACCGGGTGATCCGGATCCAGCCGCTCGCGGCGGGCGGCGACAACCGCCAGTAGCAGCCCCCATCCGTGAGTGGATACGAGTGCTGGAGCACTCGTATCCACTCACGAGGGCTACTGGGCGACTCGCTCGATCACGAGTTCCCGCACGCGCTTGGCGTCGGCCTGCCCCTTGGTCGCCTTCATGACGGCCCCGACGATCGCACCGGCGGCCTGGACCTTGCCGCCGCGGATCTTCTCGGCGACGTCCGGCTGGGCCGCGAGTGCCTCGTCGACGGCGGCGAGCAGCGCCGTGTCGTCCGAGACGACGACCAGCCCGCGCGCGGCGACGACCTCGTCGGGCTCTCCCTCGCCGGCGAGCACGCCGTCGACGGCCTGGCGGGCCAGCTTGTTGGACAGCTCGCCGGACGCCACGAGCTCGATCACCCTGGCCACCTGGGCCGGCGTGATCGGCAACCCGGCCAGCTCGACGCCGCGGGTGTTCGCCTGCTGCGTGAGGTAGGAGACCCACCACGAGCGTGCCTCGCCCGCCGGGGCGCCCGCGGCGACCGTGGCCTCGATCAGCTCGAGTGCGCCGGCGTTGACGAGGTCCCGCAGCTCGGCGTCGGTGAGGCCCCAGTCCTGCTGGATCCGGCGGCGCCGCTCCCATGGCAGCTCCGGCAGCGTGGCCCGCAGTTCCTCGACCCACTCCGCGGACGGCGCGATCGGCACCAGGTCCGGCTCCGGGAAGTACCGGTAGTCCTCGGCGGTCTCCTTCGTGCGGCCGGCCGACGTGGTGCCGCCGGCCTCGTCGAAGTGCCGCGTCTCCTGGGTCACGCGCCCGCCGCCGATGAGCACACCCGCCTGGCGCGTCATCTCGTAGCGGACGGCGCGCTCCACCGACCGCAGCGAGTTGACGTTCTTCGTCTCGGTGCGGGTGCCGAACTCGGTGGCGCCCTTGGGCATCAGCGAGATGTTGGCGTCGCAGCGCAGCGAGCCCTGGTCCATGCGCACGTCGGAGACCCCGAGTGCGCGCAGCAGGTCGCGCAGCGCCGTGACGTACGCACGTGCGACCTCGGCGCCCGCTCCCCCGTGCCGACGACCGGCTTCGTGACGATCTCGATCAGCGGCACGCCTGCCCGGTTGTAGTCGAGCAGCGAGTACTCGGCGCCGTGGATCCGGCCGGTGGCGCCGCCGACGTGCAGCGACTTGCCGGTGTCCTCCTCCATGTGTGCGCGCTCGATCTCCACGCGGAACACCGAGCCGTCGTCGAGCGGGACGTCCAGGTACCCGCCCGTGGCGATCGGCTCGTCGTACTGGGAGGTCTGGAAGTTCTTCGGCATGTCCGGGTAGAAGTAGTTCTTCCGCGCGAACCGGCCCCACGGCGCGATGGTGCAGTTCAGCGCCAGGCCGATCCGGATCGCCGACTCCACTCCGATGCGGTTGACCACCGGCAGCGCTCCGGGCAGGCCGAGGCACACGGGGCACACCTGGGTGTTCGGCTCGGCCCCGAACGTGGTGGGGCAGCCGCAGAACATCTTGGTCTGCGTGTTCAGCTCGACGTGCACCTCGAGCCCGAGCACCGGGTCGAAGCGCTCCAGCACCTCCGCGTAGTCCACCAGCGTCGGCGCGGTCATGACGACACCTCCAGCGACGGGACGCGATCGATCACGACGCCGTCCTCCGAGTTGCGGGCCGCCTCGTACGCGGCGGCCACCCGGTACATGACGGCCTCGCCGAGCGCGGGCGCCATCACCTGCAGCCCGACCGGCAGCCCGTCGGCGAGCCCGGACGGCACCGACATCGCGGCGGTGCCCGCCAGGTTGGTGGGGATCGTGGCCAGGTCGTTGAGGTACATGGCCAGCGGGTCGTCGACCTTGTCGCCGATCGGGAACGCCGTGGTGGGC
Source organism: Pseudonocardia sp. CNS-004 (assembly GCA_001942185.1). Taxonomy (GTDB): domain Bacteria; phylum Actinomycetota; class Actinomycetes; order Mycobacteriales; family Pseudonocardiaceae; genus Pseudonocardia. The sequence continues at coordinate 58,852 of MKJV01000070.1, read as the reverse complement.
GTCGTCGGGGAGACCAGCACGTCGGCCTGCTCGAACGCCGCGGCGAAGTCGCGGCTGATGAGCGTGCGCACCTTCTGGGCCTGCCCGTAGTAGGCGTCCCAGTAGCCCGACGACAGCGCGTACGTGCCGAGGATGACCCGGCGCTTCACCTCGGGGCCGAACCCGGCCTCGCGCGTGGCGGCCATGACCTCCTCGGCCGACGCACCGCCGTCGACCCGCAGCCCGTAGCGCATGGCGTCGAACCGGGCGAGGTTCGACGACACCTCGCTGGGCAGGATCAGGTAGTAGGCCGCCAGCCCGTACTCGAAGTGCGGGCAGGACACCTCCACCAGCTCGGCGCCGAGCTTCTCCAGCTGCCGCAGCGCGTCCTCGTAGGAGGCGCGGACGCCGGGCTGGTAGCCCTCGCCGGACAGCTCGCGCACCACGCCGACACGCAGGCCGGACAGGTCACCGCCCGCGCCGTGGCGGGCGGCCTCGACGACGGCGGGCACCGGCTGGTCGATCGAGGTGGAGTCCATCGGGTCGTACCCGGCGATCACCTCGTGCAGCATCGCGGCGTCGAGCACGGTGCGGGCGCACGGCCCGGCCTGGTCGAGCGACGACGCGCACGCGATCAGTCCGTAGCGGGACACGCCGCCGTAGGTCGGCTTGGCGCCGACGGTGCCGGTGAACGCGGCGGGCTGGCGGATCGATCCACCGGTGTCGGTGCCGATCGCGAGCGGCGCCTCGAACGCGGCGAGCGCGGCGGCCGAGCCGCCACCCGAGCCGCCCGGTACCCGCGTGGTGTCCCACGGGTTGTGGGTGGGGCCGAATGCCGAGTACTCGGTGGAGGAGCCCATCGCGAACTCATCCATGTTGGTCTTGCCGAGGATCGTGACACCGGCGGCACGCAGCCGCGCCGTGACCGTGGCGTCGTACGGCGGGCGCCACCCGTCGAGGATCTTCGAGCCCGCGGTGGTGGGCATGTCGCTCGTGGTGAACACGTCCTTGAGCGCCAGCGGGACACCGGCCAGCGGCGACGCGGGCGCGGCGCCTGCGGCGATGCGCTCGTCCACCATGGCCGCCGACGCGAGCGCGGCGTCCGTGGCGACGTGCAGGAACGCGTGCACGTCGCCGTCGACCGCCGCGATGCGGTCGAGGTGGGCCTGCGCGACCTCGACGGCCGACACCTCGCGGGAGTGGATCTTCTCGGCGAGGCCGGCCGCGGTCATCCGGGTGAGGTCGCTCATGCTTCCTCCCCCAGGATCCGCGGCACGCGGAAGCGGCCGTCCTCCGCGGCGGGCGCACCGGCCAGCGCCTGCTCCTGGGTGAGGCCGGGCCGCAGCTCGTCGGGGCGGAACACGTTCTGCAACGGCACCGCGTGCGAGGTGGGCGGGATGTCGTCGGCGGCGACCTCGCCGACGCGGGCGACCGCACCGAGGATCACCTCGAGCTGGCCGGCGAAGACATCCAGCTCACCGTCGGTGACGGCGAGCCGGGAGAGCCGGGCGAGGTGCGCAACCTCCTCCCGGCTGATGTGCGCTGCCGCGGGTTCGGCGGACATGTCCCTCCAGGACTGGTGTGCTCATCGGAGCCCGCAACAGGCTGCGGACGATGACGATCCGGTGCCGCGCCGGGCGCCGGCATCGATCCCGCGATTCTAGTGGCGGGGCGGATACCGGTTCTCGGCCGCACCGGATGTTGTGCCGATGCGGCCCGGTGCTGACACAATCCTGGGAGCAGCGCCGCCGCGTGCACCGCCCCGCTCCGACGCGGGCCGAGTCCGCGGTGGGGGGCGCGTACGCGAGAGGACGTGTGGTGTGTCGTTCCTGCTCCGGGTCGTTCTTCCGGACAAGCCGGGCAGCCTGGGCGCCGTGGCCACCGCGTTGGGCAACGCGGGAGCCGACATATTGGGCGTCGACGTCGTGGAGCGCAGCAACGGCCATGCCATCGACGACCTCGCGGTGGAGCTGCGTCCGGCAGACCACCGGACGTGCTGATCACGGCGGCCGAGTCGGTGCCCGACGTCGAGGTCGAGTCGGTCCGGCCCCACTCGGGCAAGCTCGAGACCCACCACGAGCTGGAGCTGGTCGACCGGATCGCGGGTGACCCGGCCAACGGGTTCCAGCTGCTCGCCGAGGGCGTACCCCGGATCTTCCGCGCCGGCTGGGCGATCATCGCCGTCCGCGAGAACGGATCGTCCTACCGGCTCGCCGAGAGCACCGCTGCCCCGGAGACCCGCGCGGCGACCTGCCGTGGCTGCCACTCGAGAAGGCCGCGGTGCTCGACCCCGCGGTGCACTGGATGCCGGAGCCGTGGAGTGCGCTCGACACCGAGCTCGCCGCCGCGCCGTTCGGCCCGAAGCGCGCGCCCTCGTCGTCGGGCGGCCGGGTGGGCCTGCGTTCCGGCCGTCGGAGCTCGCGCGCCTCACCCACCTCGCCGGCATCGTCGTCACGGTGCTGGGTCCATAGGTGTGACGGGTCCGCAGGTGTGATGGATCGCCCCTGGTCCCGCGTTCCGAGCTGGGTCGGCGCCGCGCTGCGGCCCGAGCTCGCCGGCACGATCGACGGCATCATCGCCGCCGTGCGCGCCGAGGTGCCCGAGTACGCGCGCCCGCTCACCGGCCGGTTCGGCGCCCGGATCACCGAGGGCGTCTCGGTGGCGCTCGGCCAGTTCCTCGACCTGCTGGGCCGCGACGACCCCCTCGGCGACTCCACCGTGTACCGCGCGCTCGGCCAGCTGGAACACCGCGAGGGCCGCACGCTCGCGGCGCTGCAGACGGCCTACCAGGTGGGGACGCGCACGTTGTGGCAGCGCCTCGCCGCCAGCAGGACCGCGCGCCAGCTCCCCCCTGAAGTGATCTTCAACCTGGCCGAGGCGCTCTTCGGCTACATCGAACAGATCAGCGCGGCATCCGTGGTCGGGTGGGCCGACGAGGAGGCCAGCCAGGCAGGCTCGCTGCAGGCCCGCCGGCACGCGCTGGTGGAGCTGCTCGCCAGGCCGACGCCGCCCGCCGAGCTCGAAGCGGCCGCCGCGGCGGCCGGCTGGACCGTGCCCGCCCGGGTCGCCGCGCTCGTCGTGGACGATGCCGTGGCCGTCGCGGCCCGCCTGCCCGGCGCGGTCGGCGCCGACCTGGACCCGGTGGGGATGGTCATCGTCTCCGCACGGGGGGAGGCGGACGGCGGCTGGCTGGACCGCGTCCGCGGCGCCACCGGGGAGCGCCGCGCCGTGCTCGGCCCGGTGGTCGAGCCCGCGCAGGCACACCGCTCGGCCGCGCTCGCCCAGGCCGCGTGGCCGCTGCACGCCGCAGGCGCCTCGACGGCGACGCTCCGCTCGTCCGGGCCGACGAACACCTGCTCCCCCTGCTGCTCGCGGCCGCCCCCGACCTCGCCGCTGCGCTCGCCGAACGTGCACTGGCCCCGCTGCGTGCACTCCCACCGGGTGCCGGTGCACGCTCCGAGGAGACCCTGCGCGCATGGCTCGACGCCCACGGCGACGTCACCGCCACCGCCACCGCACTGCACGTGCACCCGCAGACCGTGCGCTACCGCCTCGCCTCCCTCCGCGAGACGTTCGGCGGGGTGCTCGACGACCCCACGGCCCGCCTGGAGTTGGCCGTGGCGTTGCGGGCCGGTGCTACCTGTGAGAACTCCACGTCATGAGCGGACCCGCTCGTCGTCGCGGACGAGGCACTTCATCGCGGACTCCCGGAAGTGGGCGACGAGCGGGTTGCGATCGCCGGGGCGGGTGACGACGACCACCTGGCAGGGTTCGATCCCGTCGATGGGGACGGTGGCGAGGTCGTCGCGGAGCGTGGCGCGCCGATCGCCGGCGGGCACCACGGCGATCTGCGCTCGATGACCCGCAGCATGGCCCGCGAGCTGCTGCCGAACAAGATCCGCGTCAACGCGATCAGCCCGGGAATGACCGCCCACATCCGATGGTGCGACCCGGAACATCGGACGAGGTCGTCAGGGCGTTCGTGTTCCTCGCTTTCGAGGCCACCTGCACCACCGGTGCCGAGCTCACCGTCGACGGCGGCGCGTCCCAGCTCTGACCCTCCCGCCACGCGCCGCGCTCAGGTCGTCGACAGCCCGCGCAGGACGATGTCGAGGCCCCGCCGGAACTCCTCGTCGGGCGGCACCGAGCGGGCGTCGGCGGCCGTGCGCGCGAGCAGCGGGTAGTCGTCGGGGGCCAGCTCCGACATCACGATCGTGCCCGGCCCGGACAGCGCGGCGGAGTGCTCGTTCTGCAGGAAGCCGAGCAGGTGGCCGATCAGGGTGCGCTGCGCGAGCACGCGGTCGGTGCCGTCGAGACCACCGTCGGTGAGCACCGACAACATGGTCTCGATCAGGCGCAGCGAACCGGGTGCGGCCTGCCGGTGCCGCAGCACGAGCGGCACCACCGCCGGGTGGCGGGCGACGGCCACCCGCATCCGGTCCAGCAGCACCCGGATGCGCTCCTGCCAGCCGGCCTCGGGAAGCGACGTGTCCACCGCGCGGAACACGTGGTCGACGACCAGCAGCTCGAGGGCCTGCCGGTCGGCCACGTACCGGTAGAGGCCCATCGTGGCCACGCCCAGCTCGCGCGCGACCGCGCGCATCGTGAGCGCCGCGAGCCCTTCGCGGTCGACGACGGCGAGTGCGGCGGCGACCAGCTGGTCGTCGGTGAGCGAGCGGGGGCGGGGCACGACTTGACAGCGTACAAGGTACGCGCATACTGGACGTAAGCGTACTTCGTACTCCTAAGGAGGGTCCGTGGCCCCCACCCACGTCGCCGCCCGCACGCTGGACACCGTCGCCCGTTCGCGCGTGCCCGTTCCCCACCCCGAGCACCTGGTCCACCTGCAGTTCCGCCGGTTCGCCGGGTGCCCGGTCTGCAACCTGCACCTGCGCTCGTTCGTCGACCGGCTCGCCGACGTCGAGGCCGCCGGCATCCACGAGGTCGTGGTCTTCCACTCGACCGCCGAAACGCTGCGCACCTACACGGCGGACCTGCCACTCGACGTGATCGCCGATCCCGGCCGCGTCCTCTACCGCGAGTTCGGCGTGGAGCACGGGCCGCGGGCCCTGCTCGACCCGCGCGGCTGGCCCGCGATCGCCCGCGCCGTCCGGCACGAGCTCCGGGCCGTGCGGCGCGGCGTGCGGCCGGCCCCACCCACCGTCCCGGAGGGCGGCAGGCTCGGCCTACCCGCCGACTTCCTGATCGCCCCCGACGGCCGGGTGCTCGCCGCCAAGCACGGCGCGCACGTCGACGACCAGTGGTCGGTGGACGAGCTGCTCGCACTCGTCCCGGTCGGAGGGGAGCACCGGGCATGATGACCATCGAGGTGAACGTCTCCGGCCGCACGCTGACCGGCGAGGAGGAACGCGATCTCGCCGACAACCTGCTGCGAGCACTGACCACCGAGGAGTCGGCGCCCGAATCGGTGCTGGAGTCGGCGCGCGAGTTCACCCACGTCCTGGTCACGCAGCCGCGGGCATGGGCCACCGGCGGTCCGCCGACGGGCACGGCACCCCGCTACCTGGTGCGGCTCACGGTCCCCCGGTCCTGGAGCAACGACCGGGAGTTCGGGAACTACGTCGTGCCCCGGATCACCGAGGCCATCGCCGCGACGGAGCCCGACCCGACCCGGCTACGCCGCGAACCCCACTGCGTCGTGCAGATCGTCGGCCTGCGCGAACACTGCCTCGGCACGCTCGGCCGGGCCACCACCAGCACCGAGATCACTCGGCTGATGACCCGGGGCTTCCGCGACTCGGGCGAGCTGCCGGATGCCCCGGAGGGCAGCACCGTCGACCCGGTCTGCGGCATGCCGGTCGAATGGTCCACGGCCCGCTACACGATCTCGCACAACGGCGTCGACCACGCCTTCTGCGCCCCGTCGTGCCGGAAGGTCTACGCCGAGGACCACGGTCTCGTCCGACCGGCAGGCGATCCGCGGTGATCACCGTCTCTCCCTGCCGGTGTTCGGTGATCAAGGGGAGATGGTCGCCAGTCGATCTCCTGCAGCGACCATCGGCCCTTGGTCAACGCCGCCCGGGCCGGGATCGGTCGTGCTGCCGCCCGGGCGCGGAGCGGTTCGGGCTGCGGTGGGCGCGCCCGGTCACCGTCGGGACCTGATCTCATCCATCCCCGTCCGGGATTCGGGTGTGGGCACCCGCGTCGGCTCTGGCCCGCGCCTGGTCGACGTGGTCGGGTGGGTTCACTACCGGGCCCTGGGGTTGCGTGTGCGGCCGTCCCCGGCTCGGGGGCACGCCCGTTTCCGACGAGACCGTCGCTGCCGGGTGCCCGCGCGACGTCCGGTGGTGCCGATCGCGTGCGACCTGCAGCCCGCCGGGAGATCACTCTGGCTGCGCCGCCAGTACCGCGCGCCTGCGGCCCTCGCACGGAGCACGTGCCGCCCGGCCCGCGAGCTGTTCGTGCCGCCGGGAACGGGAGGAAAGTCGTCCACCGGGACGGCGTAGGACCTCACCGTTGATGGATCACCGACCGGGAGCAGTGACGTCGACGCCGAGCCGGTGGACCACTTCCCCCCGGGGCGTGTTCCGCGGAACGCACCGGACTGTCGTCGAGAACTGTGCTGGCGGGGAACGGGACCACCGGACAGTCGCGTAGCTGCCCTGCGGTGACGGTCTCGTCCAGAACGGGCGTGCCCCCAAGCCGGGGACCGCCGTCCACGCAACCCCAGGGTCCGGTAGTGCACCCCACCCAGCCACGGGCCGACCGGTGGTCTGCGACCAACGGGGGTGAACGCAACGCCGGGCCGGGTCGAAGGGGCGAAAGACGGGCCTGTGATCGGTCGGGTACGGCGCGCCCACCGCAGCGTTTCATGGTCGGGTCGACACCAGGGGTTCGATCTCGAACCCGGCACCGACGGCGTCGGCATGATCGGTCCGACCAGCACGTCACGGCCGCCCTCACAGCAGGGACGTGCGGCTCAGACCGACCAAGCGCGGTTGATCAGTCCGAACAGCACGCCACGGTCGACGCCACAGCAATGACGTACGGCTCGGACCGACCAAGCGCGGTTGATCAGCCCGAGCAGCACACCAGCGTGGTCACCGCAGCCCGCCACCAGGTCGGTCCCTCACCACGAGGCGACGAGCGCGGCCGGCCGCGTTCGGGCGTCAGCCGGCGAGGCGGACGGGGGTCCCGGACGGCGTCCGGCGGGTCGGGAGCGGGGTGACCTCCGCCTTCGGGCCACCGCCGGGGAAGGCCAGGCGGGCGAGCTTGCGCACGACCGTGCCGTACTGCTTCGGGAGCGAACCCGTGGTGTAGGGCAGGCCGTACCGCTCGCAGATCTCCCGCACGCGCGGGGCGATCTCGGCGTAGCGGTTGCTCGGGATGTCCGGGAACAGGTGGTGCTCGATCTGGTGCGACAGGTTCCCGGTCATGATGTGGAACAGCGGGCCGCCGGAGAGGTTGGCCGAGCCGAGCATCTGCCGGACGTACCACTGGCCCTTCGTCTCACCCTCGAGCCGCTCCTCCTCGAACGTCTCGGTGCCGTCCGGGAAGTGGCCGCAGAAGATCACGGCGTGCGACCACATGTTGCGCACGACGCTGGCGGTGGCGTTCGCCGCCATCGTGGAGAGGAAGCCGGGGCCGGACAGCAGCGGGAACAGCACGTAGTCCTTGGCGAGCTGCTTGCGCGCCTTGCGCCACAGACCGCGGGCCTCCTTGCGGACCTGCGCCCACGACTTGGTGCCCTCCTGCGCCTTCTCGATCTCGAGGTCGTACAGGCGGTGCCCCACCTGAAGATCATGGAGAGGCCGACGTGTAGATCGCTGCGCAGGTAGACGGCTTCCACCTCCTGCTCCGGCGTGACGCGCATGATCGCGTAGCCGAGGTCGCGGTCCTTGCCGCGGATGTTGGTGAACGTGTGGTGCTCGTAGTTGTGCGACTTCTTCCACGACTCGGCGGGCGAGGCGTGGTCCCACTCCCACGTCGTGGAGTGGATCCGCGGGTCGCGCATCCAGTCCCACTGGCCGTGCAGGATGTTGTGGCCGAGCTCCATGTTCTCGAGGATCTTGGCGACGGACAGGGCCGCCGTGCCCGCGATCCACGCCGGGGGGAACCGGGAGAACAGCAGGGTGGCGCGGCCGCCGATCTCCAGCGCCCGCTGCACGGCGACGACCTTCTGGATGTAGCGGGCGTCGCGCTCGCCGAGGCTGCCGACGACCTCGGCGCGGATCGCGTCGAGCTCGGCACCGATGGCCTCGACCTGCTCGTCGGTCAGGTGTGCATCCGCGGTCGTGCCGACGGCGCTGGGGGTGTCAGGCATGTCGCTCCTACAGCTCGATCTCGACGTCGCCCGCGGCGCCGGAGACGCACGTGCGGACGCTCTGTCCTGGGGTGTCGTGCACCTCACCGGTGCGCAGGTCGCACACTCCGCCGGAGCGGAGCTTCCCGACGCAGGTGTGGCAGATGCCCATGCGGCAGCCGTTGGGCAGCAGCGCGCCCGCCGCCTCCCCCGCGGCCATCAACGCGACACCGGGACCGGCGTCGGCGGTGATCCGGCTGGTGGTGAACGTGACGCGGCCGCCCGTGCCGGGGTCGGCGACCGGTGTGGGTGCGACGAAACGCTCGACGTGCAGCGTCTCGGGGTCGCCGTAACGCGACCAGTGCTCGTCCAACGCGTCCAGCAGCCCCGCCGGACCGCAGGCCCACGCCTGGCGCGCCGCCAGTCGGGAACGGTGTCGGTGAGCTCGTCGGGGGTGAGCCTGCCCGCCGTGGCGGTGTGCCGTTCGACCAGCTGCAACCCGGTGGTCGCGGCCAGCGCGCGCAGCTCGCCGCGGAACACCACGTCGGCCGGGGTGCGGTCGCAGTGCACCACCACGGCCCCGCCCAGCGCGCTGCGCCGGGTGGCCGCGAGGTCGCGCAGTATCCCCATGACCGGGGTGATCCCGCTGCCCGCCGTGACGAACAGGAGCTTCTCCGGCACCGGGTCCGGCAGCACGAAGTCGCCCGCGGGCGGCCCGATCCGCAGCAGCGCACCCACCGGCGTGCGGTGGGCCAGCGCGCCGGACACGGTGCCACCCGGCACCGCGGTGACCGTGACGGCCAGCCGCGGGTCGCCCGGGCAGGACGTGACCGAGTAGGTGCGCCACTGCCACACGCCGTCGAGCCGGGTCCCGATCCCGACGAACTGACCCGGCCGGTGCGGGATGCGCATCCGGCCGGTGTGCAGCAGCAGCGTGGTCGTGTCAGCTGTCTCGCGGCGCAGCCCCACCACACGCGCATGTGGCTCGCTGGTGGACCACAGCGGGTTCAGCGTGCCGAGCAGGTCGTCGGGCAGCAGCGGCTGGGTGAACCAGGACGCAGCCCCCCGCGCTCGCCTACCGATCTCGCCGAGCACTCCCATGTAGGCGACGCTATTGCGCGCATCCCACACGATGCCACGGCTCCGGCCACGGTGATGACCTCAGTTCTGTGGCAAAAGCCAAAGCCTAGGAGTGTGCCGAAGGGCCCCGGCCGTAGCGAGCGGCGGCCAGGTGGCCGCATCGCAAGGCGGAGGAGGAGGCCGATACCGGGTCGTATCTGCGACGACGACAACGCAGCGAGGTGGCCGCCTGGGCGTCGCGCAGTAGGCCGGGGCCCTTCGGCGCGCTCCTCAGATGCGGTAGCCGCTGAGTTGGAGCTTCTGGCGGAGCTCCAACACCTCCGACACGAGGTGGTTGTTGCCCGCGGCGAGGAGCCCCTTGCGGGTGACGAGCACGTCCTCGAACCCGATCCGGGTGTCGACGCCCAGCAGCATCGCCTGCTCCAGCACCGGCCACGCGCCGGTGTCCTCACCGTGCAGCAGGATCGGCACCGGCATCGAACCGAGCGCGCGCAGGATGCGCAGGCCCTCGGCGACGGCGGTGCTGGGATCGGTGACGGTGGACTCCGCGAGCACCCGCACCGTGCCGGGCGGCACGCCGTTGGTGCGCAGCGTGACGGCGTCGCCGCTGGTCCACACGCCGAGCTCGATGCCGATGCCCACCGAGCGGGCGGCGGCGCAGACGTCGACCCAGCCGTGCTCGTGCACGTTGACCGAGCACACGTCCGGCTTGCCGACACCGAGGTGGCCCCAGGCGAGGACGGCCTCGATCCGCTTCCGCGGATCACGCTCGATCCAGCGGCCGGTGGTGACGCCGATCTCCATCGAGTGTGCCTGGGCCCGGATCGCCGCCACCGTGTCGCCGACGAAAACCGGGTCGAGCGTCTCCAGCCCGGACGGGTCGCGGGGGTGCACGTGCACCGCGGTGACGTTCAGCTCCGAGACGGCGCGGGCGTCCCGGGCGAGGTGGCGGGCGGTGACCGGGAGCAGCGGGTGGGCGTCTGCCGGCCACGACCCGTTCAGCACCGCCTGCAGCACACTGGCACCCCCATCCCCGCGAATCCTAGCCGTCGGACGACGGGATCGTACGGGTCGCCACCCGACATGATCACCCCGGTCATTCGGACAGCGTGGCCACCCCCCGCGCGCGTCCGGCCCTCGATCCAGGAGCACCTGGAACCCCGCCTCGTCGAGGATCGGGACGCCGATTTCGAGCGCCTTGTCGTACTTCGATCCCGGCGCGTCGCCCGCCACGACGAAAGCCGTCTTCTTCGACACCGAGCCGGCCGCCCGGCCGCCACGAGCGGTGATGGCCTCCTTGGCCTCGTCGCGGGAGAAGCCCTCCATCGAGCCCGTGATCACGATCGACATCCCCTCGAGGGTGCGTTGCACCGAGGAGTCGACCTCGTCGACCATCCGCACCCCGGCGGCCCGCCACTTGCGCACGACGTCGCGGTGCCACTCGACCGAGAACCAGTCGCGCAGGGCCGCCGCGATGGTGGGCCCGACGCCCTCCACGCCCGCGATCGGCGCCAGCGCGGCGGCGAGCGCCTTGGCCTGCGCACGTGCGGCGTCGCGAGCCGCTCGGGCCTCAGCCGCGGCGCGCTCCTCGGCATCGACCTCGGCATCGGTGGCGGCATCGGTGGCGGCATCTGCCGGCGCGTCGGCCGCCGGAGCCGACTCGGCAGCGGCCACCGCCTCGGCACCGGTGGCGGCCGGCGACCCGTCTGATACCTCGTCGCCCGTCACCTCGTCACCCGGGTCGTCGGCCGTGCCGTCGGAGGTGATCACGAGCCCGGCCTCGGCCGTGGCCCGCGCGGCCTCCTCCGCTGCGGCCTCGATCGCGTCCATCGACCGGAACTCGCGGGCCAGCGCCTGCGCGGCGGTGGGGCCGACGTGGCGGATGGACAGGCCCACGAGCACCCGCCACAGCGGCCGGTCCTTCACCGCGTCCAGGTTGGCCAGCAGCCGGTGGCCGTTGGCGGACAGCTCGCCGTCCTTCTTGCGGAAGAGCTCGACCCGCAGCAGGTCGGCCTCGGTGAGCCCGAAGACGTCGCCCTCGTCCTGCACCACCCCGGACGTGAGCAGCGCCGTGGCGGCCTCGTAGCCGAGCCCCTCGATGTCGAACGCGCCGCGCCCCGCCATGTGGAACAGCCGCTCCCGCAGCTGCGCCGGGCAGGACCGGGCGTTGGGGCAGCGCAGGTCGACGTCGCCCGCCTTCTGCTGGGCCAGCTCGGTGCCGCACTCCGGGCAGTGGGTAGGCATCACGAACTCGCGCTCGGTGCCGTCGCGCAGGTCGACCACCGGGCCCAGCACCTCGGGGATGACGTCACCCGCTTTGCGGATGACCACGCGGTCGCCGATGAGCACGCCCTTGCGCTTGACCTCCTGCGCGTTGTGCAGGGTGGCGAGCGCGACCGTGGACCCGGCGACGACGACCGGCTCCATCTGCGCGAACGGGGTGACCCGGCCGGTGCGCCCGACGTTGACCTGGATGTCGAGCAGCCTGGTTGTGGCCTCCTCCGGCGGGTACTTGTACGCGATCGCCCAGCGCGGCGCCCGGGACGTGGAACCCATCCTGCGCTGCAGCGCGACCTCGTCGACCTTGATGACGATGCCGTCGATCTCGTGCTCGATGTCGTGGCGGTGCTCGCCCCAGTACTCGACGTGGGCGAGCACCTCGTCGATACCGGTGAGGACGACGCTGCGCTCGGACACCGGCAGGCCCCACGCGCGGAACGCGTCGTAGCACTGGGACTGGCGGTCGAACGCGAAGCCTTCCCGCTTGCCGAAGCCGTGGCAGATGAGCCGCAGCTTGCGCGAGGCGGTGACCTTGGGGTCCTTCTGCCGCAGCGAGCCCGCCGCGGTGTTGCGCGGGTTGGCGAACGGCGGTTTGCCCGCCTCGACGAGGGAGGCGTTGAGCGCCTGGAAATCCTCCAGCCGGAAGTAGACCTCGCCCCGCACTTCCACCACCGCGGGCACCGGGAACTCGTCGGTGCCGGTGAGGCGGTCGGGCACCTCGTCGAGGGTGCGCATGTTGAGCGTGATGTCCTCACCGGTGCGGCCGTCGCCGCGGGTGAGGGCGCGGGTGAGGTTGCCGTTCTCGTACAGCAGGTTGACGGCGAGCCCGTCGATCTTCAGCTCGCACAGGTAGTGGAGCTTGCCCTCGCCGACGTCGCGCGTGATCCGCTCGGCCCACGCGCGCAGCTCGTCCTCGTTGAAAGTGTTGTCGAGGCTGAGCATGCGCTCGAGGTGGTCGTACGCCGTGAAGTCGGTGGCGAACTTCCCGACCACCTTCTGCGTGGGCGAATCCGGCGTGACCAGCTCGGGGTGCGCGCTCTCCAGCTCGACCAGCTCGCGCCACAGCGCGTCGAACTGCCCGTCGGACACGACGGGCGCGTCGAGCACGTAGTAGCGGAACTGGTGGTCGGCCACCTCCGCGGCCAGCCGCGCGTGCCGTTCGCGCACGTCAGTGTCAGTGCTCACGGGCGAAGGTTAGCGAGCGGGCCCGACATCCCGCCGCAACCAGGGGTCACCGCTTCCGGCGCATCGGGACGACGACGCGGGCGTCCTCCGCCCGACCCAACCCGTCGATCTCCTCCGCGTAGCGGGCGGCATCGAACGCGCCGCTCCCGGTGAGCGCGCCGTGCAGGTGCCTCGCCAGCACCTCGCCGATCGCGTGCAGCACGTCGTGCCGGTCGTGCCCGGCGGCGGACAGGCGGCGGGCCGCCTGCCAGACCTCCTTGGGCTCGTCGTCCCACAGCTGGTTGGCGATGATCTCGTGCATCGTGATGTGCAGGCGGGGGTTCACCCCGTCGACGGGCTCGGGGTCCGGGTCGGCGAGCGCCTCGTGGAACTCCGGGTGCTCCCCCTCGATGAACATGCCGCGGTCGTCGGGGTCGCTCGGGTCGAGGAACGGGAACTCCTCCTCCCCGATGCGAGCGCCCACGGCGGGGATCGCGAACATCCGGCGCTCCAGCACCTCGACGAGGTCCTGCGGCCCCAGCTCGTCGAGGTCCAGACCGGCGAGGAAGGCGTCGGCGACGTCACCCGCCAGCGGCTCGGGGTCACCGGGCCGCCCGATCGCGCACGCCATGTCGTCCACGGCCTCGCGCAGCTCCGCCATCGCCTCCTCGGGCAACCCGGAGCGGCGCCCCGCCCATTCGGCCCACGCGCGCAGCGTCGCGGGCAGCGCGTCGAGCTCCTCGTCGGAGAGCTCCGGGCCCTCGTCCAGCGTCCCGTCGTTCGGCGTCTCGTCGTTCAGGATCGCGTCGAGGAACCGGTCGATCAGGCCGGGCCCGACGCGGAGCGGGCGGGCGGGATCCACCACCTCCCCGAACTCGACGAGCAGCTCCGCGCATCCGCGCGCCCCCGGCGGGAGGTCGCGTGCCTCCGCCGAACCGAGGAAGTCGTCCACGGCCGCCGTGCGCGCGGCGGCGTCGAGCCCGACGACGCGCGGCGCGGGCGGCGGCGCCGGGAGCAGCTGCACCCGGGCGAGGACCAGCGCACGGGACGCCGCGAACTCCTCGTCCACCTCCGGTCCGGCACCGGCACGCGCCGTGGTGTCCGTGGCCTCGAACGCCGGCACCAGCAGCGCGGCGGCCGCATCGGTGGTGATCGCCCGCGGGTCCGGGGTGCCGGTGTCGCCGCGCAGGTCGTCGAGCACCTCGTCCGGTTCGTCGGTGATCAGCGCGTCGGTCACCATGCCGCCGAGCGTGTGGTCCACCAGCACGACCACCCCGTGGCGGGCGCCGGCACGCTCGACGACGAGCAGCACGCCGGTGGCGTCGCCGAAGACGTCGCCGTACTCCCATGCCGCGGTCACCCGCTCCGTGCCGAGGTCCTGCACCCAGGCGGGGCCGTCGGTGCCGCCCGCGGTCAGCGCGTCGGCCGCCGCAGCGGCCTGCTCCCGCTGCTGTGCGGTGCCGAGCACCGCGATCGCCCGCAGCAGGCCGACGGCGCCTGCCCGTGGCCGCCTGGCCGCGTAGGCCACGATGCCCTCGCCCAGCAGCACCTCGGGGTCGGCGGGTGACTCCGGCCGGCCCCACCACGTGCCCAGCAGGCCGGACACGTACTGCTCCGCGTCGAGCACGTCGGAGGTGCTCTCCAACTGCCGGAAGGCATCCTGCGCGACGCGGGCGACCACCTCGGCGGGCCGCGGTGCCCGGTTCCGGCTTCCGCGCGCCCCCGACTTGCCGCGCTTCCGTCCCTTGCTCTGCGGACTCACCTCACCAACCGTGCCAGAAGCGGCTACCAGTCCTCGGGCGGGTCCACGAACGCCTGGCCGAGGTCGCGGACCAGCGCCATCGCCCGCAGCGCCCACTCCGGCGTGGCCCCGGCGAGCCCGCAGGTGGGGGTGGGCACGGCGAGCGAGCCGAGCCGGGCCCGGTCGAACCCGAGCCGGTCGGCCAGGTCGAACGCGGTGCGGGCGAGGTCGCGCAGCTGCGGCCGGGTCGCGGGCTCGCGCGCGGGCACGATGCCGAGCAGCAAGGGCGTGCCGGCGTCCCAGGTCTCGCCGAGCGCGTCGAGAGCTGCCGGCAACGCCGTCTCCCCGCGGAACACCGGCAGCGTCGCGTCGATCCCGACGCCCGCCGCTCCGATGCCGGCGAGCAGCCGGACCGGCGGCCGGTCGGCGCAGCAGTGCACGACCACCGGCACCCCGAGCCCGGCGACGAGGTCCCGCAGCGCGTCCTGGGCCTCCACGCGCCCCACCGCCCGCACCGTGCCGTAACCGGACGCCGTGGGCAGCATGCCCGCGAGCACGGCGGGCAACGTCGGCTCGTCGAGCTGGACGAGGACGTGGGCGCCGGTGCGGGTGGCCACCTCCGCCACGTGCGCGCGCAGCCCCTCCTGCAGGCTCGCGGTGAACTCGCGGACCGCGCCCGCGTCGGTCAGCACCCGGTGGCCGCTGTGCAGCTCCACCGCCGCCGCCAGCGTCCACGGGCCTGCGGCCTGCACCTTCACCCAGGCCGGCCGCGCGGGCTCGCAGGCCTCGTCGAACGCGTCGAGATCACCACGGAGCAGGTCGACGGCCCGGCGGTGGTCCCGGCCGGGCCGCGCCGAGACCCGGTAACCGGTGGGCACGACCTCCACGGCGAGATCGACGAGCAACCCCGCCGTCCGCCCGATCATGTCCGCCCCGACCCCGCGGGCCGGCAGCTCCGGCAGGTGCGGCAGCAGCGGCAGCTCCCCCACCACGGTCGCGGCGGCTTCCCGCGGGTCGGTGCCGGGCAGCGATCCCACCCCGGTCGCGGCGCCGTCGGCCCAGCGCGCCGGCTCGACGGCCTGCTCGTCGTCCCCGGCGGGCCCGGGCACGACGAAGCCGCCACCCCCCACCGTCTCCCCCGGAGTGGGGCCGGCGAGGCCGGCGGCGGCGAGGGCGTCCTCGAGCGGATCGGTACTCACGGCCGGTGTCTACCACCGTCGGGATCTAGCCGAGCAAGCGGTCGAACTCGCCAGCGGCGGCGCCGTGCACGAACGCCCTCATCTCCTCGCGGGTGAACACCAGCACGATCTCCGGTTCCCGCGAGTTGCGCAGGACGACCATCCCGTCGTGTTCGGCGAGCTCGACGCAGGCGTTGTTCCCGACACTGGCCCGAGCCTTGATCCATGACAGCGTGCGCTCCGACACCGATGCTCCCCTCCGAAGGACGAGATCGCCCGTTCGTCGTGTCGTGGGATCACGGTGCCATTCCGCGTCGGCAGATCACCAGTCGAGCGCGGTGACGGTCATGTCGCCGGAATCGCGGTCCGTCCGCCTCCTGGCTCCGCGAGCGGCTCGACGAGGTGATCGAACTCGCCGCTCTTCGCACCGTTCAGGAAGGCCGAGATCTCGCGGGCGGTGTACCGGAGCGGGGCGGTGTCCGGGTTCTTCGAGTCCCGCAGGGCGATCATGTCGCCGTCCCGGGCGAGCTCGACGCAGGCACCGGTGCCCACGCTGCTGCTCGCCTTGATCCAGTGGAGACCCGGGTTCGTCGTGCGCACCGTTCGGTCCGCTCCGTTCTCGAGGGTGGGTGGTGGGGTGTCGTGGTCACCGGTCGAGGCGGTCGCGGTACTCCGTGATCCGCTCCACCGACTTCCGTGGTGAGAGGGCGCGCGCCCGCAACAGACCCCAGAGGTGTCGAGCGGCCTCCACGGCGTCGACGTCGGTCGTGTCGGACGTGTTGAGCTGGTCCTCCGTGTAGTACACGTCGGGGAGGCCGCGGCTCATCCGCAGGAGGATGAACTGCCCGACGTGCCCGGGGTAGACCCCCTCCTCGAATCCGATGATCTGGATCGTGATCTCGGGTCGCCGGGAGAGGTCGATGAGGTGCTGGAACTGCTCGCGCATCGTGTCGGCGGTGCCGGCGCCCCGTGCCAGCGCCGCCTCGTCGACGATGAACGACATCTCCGGCGGTTCGGGCCGTTCCAGGAGTCGTTGCCGACGGATGCGGACGTCGACCCCGCGCCGGATGTCGGCCTCCTTGGCCCCCATCTGGCTGTCGCGCGCCGCCGCCTCGGCGTACGACCGGGTCTGCAGGAGGCCGGGGATGGCCCCCGCGCAGAACTCGTGGATCGCGAGCGCACCCTGCTCGAGGCCGATCAGGGTGCGGTACGAGTCGAGCAGCTCGACCTGCTGCCACCACGCGCGCATCCGGCTCTCTTCGGCAATTGCCAGGAGGCGGCTGCGCTCATCCGGCCCCAGGCCGTAGAGCTCGCAGAGCTCGCGCACGTCCTGGTCGCGGAAGTTCCGGGCCCCGGTGTCGAGCCGGGAGGCCTGGCTCTGCGCCACCCCGAGCACCTCGGCGAGCCGACCGACGCTGAATCCGTGCTGCTCACGCAGTGTGCGGAAGTACACGGACAGCTCCCGACGAGCAAGCGTCGGGTTGGCATCGGTCGCCACCGTCACTCAGGTCTCCTCGGGTCCGGCACCACGACTGTTACGCAGCCCTAGCCGATCAGGGATATGCCAGTTACCATGGTTGCACCGTAGCGTACAAGAGCCCGGCGACCGTGTGACGGCGGCCCCGGCGAACGTGACCCGATCGAGGCAGGTGATACGCCAACGAATCCCGACGACGGGCGGGTACGCCCTGCCCGCAGAAAGGGCGCCGACGAGATGGCCGACGCCCTTCACTGCGAGACGCGTGACGGCGCCTCGCGGGCCGCAGCCAGGTGCTGACGACACCTGGCGGCGGGATGTGCTCCTCTCACCCGATGCCTCAGGAGTTCGAGAGCGATGTCGACCTTACGCCCCGTTCCCGACAGACCGCTACGACCGGACCGGTTCGAGCCGAGGTCACTGCTGTGAACACGCTGGTCGTCGCCGTGGGGATCACCGTCCTCATCGGGCTGAGCCTGCTCATCGGCATGTCGATGGACACCGAGGCGCAGCGGTCCGCATGGCGGAAGGTCGCCCACGAGCGGAAGGAACACCGGGAGGAGCTGACGGCGCTCCACCAGGAGCGGGAGCGGCTGCGGCAGGAGCGCCTGCGCCTGACGGAGGAGGTCGACGTGCTGCGCAACCGATCGCCCGACCTGTGCGAGCGCTGCCCGCTGCGGCGGTACCCGCCTACGCGGCGGCGGTGATCGTGGCGCTGCCCAGCACGACATCGCCCCCGGCGTCGGGACGGTAGAGCGCCACCGCCTGGCCGGGGGCCACGCCCCGCAGCGGCTCCACCAGCTCGACGCGCAGGCCGTCGGCCGTGGGCTCGGCGACGGCGCCGGACAGGCCCCCGTGCGCCCTGACCTGTGCGATGCAGTCGAAGCGGGCTCCCGGCGCGACCCCGGCGCTCCAGACCGGACGGGCACCCTCGATCATGCGGACGTCCAGCTTGTCGGCCGGCCCGACCGTGACGGTGCCGGTGGCCGGCTCGATCCCGAGCACGTAGCGCGGGCGGCCGTCGGCGGCCGGGGCGGCGATCCCGAGCCCCTTGCGCTGCCCCACCGTGAAGCCGTGCACGCCCTCGTGGCGGGCCAGCACCTCGCCCGAGGCGGCGTCGACCACGGCACCCGGCCGCACCCCGAGGCGGCTGCCGAGGAACACCCGGGTGTCGCCGGACGGGATGAAGCAGATGTCGTGGCTGTCGGGCTTGTCGGCCACCCGCAGGCCACGCGCCGCGGCCTCGACACGCACGGCGGGCTTCGGCGTGTCGCCGATCGGGAACATCGCGTGCGCGAGCTGGTGGCGGTCGAGCACCGCGAGCACGTAGGACTGGTCCTTGTCGGCGTCGGCGGCCCGCCGCAGCTCGCCCCCGACCAGCCGGGCGTAGTGGCCCGTGCAGACGGCGTCGAAGCCCAGCGCGAGCGCCTTGTCCAGCAACGCGGCGAACTTGATCTTCTCGTTGCACCGCAGGCAGGGGTTCGGGGTCTGCCCCGCCGCGTACGCCGCGACGAAGTCGTCCACCACGTCCTCGCGGAACCGCGCCGCGAAGTCCCAGACGTAGAACGGGATGTCGAGCACGTCCGCCGCCCGGCGGGCATCGGCGGCGTCCTCCCGGGAGCAGCAGCCACGAGACCCGCTGCGCAGGGCGTCCGGGGTCTCCGACAGCGCCAGGTGCACGCCGACGACGTCGTGCCCCGCATCGACCGCGCGCGCGGCCGCCACCGCGGAGTCGACACCACCGCTCATCGCCGCGAGCACCCTCATCGCTCGGCCTCGCCGAGGCTCGGCCGGCGCTTCGCGCAAGCACTGCAACATGATTCGCTCGCAAGCTCGCTCATCGCGCCACCGCCTTCCCCGCACGCCGCGCCCGCTCGAGGACCGGGCCGATCGCGGCGGCGACCGCGTCGACGTCGGCGGCGGTGGACGTGTGGCCGAGGGAGAACCGCAGGGAGCCGCGGGCGGTGGCTTCGCCCGCACCCATCGCGAGGAGCACGTGGCTGGGCTGGGCCACCCCGGCGGTGCACGCCGATCCGGTGGAGCACTCGATGCCCTGGGCGTCGAGCAGCATGAGCAGGCTGTCGCCCTCGCACCCGGGGAACGACAGGTGGGCGTTGCCGGGCAGCCGCGACGGCCCGCCCTCGACGACCCCGGTGCCCGGGTCGCCGTTCACGGTGGCGTCCGGCGCCACGGCGGTGATCCGGGCGACGAGGTCGTCGCGCAGGGCGGCGAGCGCGGGAGCGCGCCGCGGCGCGTCGGCCACCGCGAGCTCCACGGCCGCGGCCAGGCCCACCACCGCGGGCGTGTCGAGGGTGCCGGACCGCACGTCGCGCTCCTGCCCGCCGCCGTGCAGCAGCGGGGTGAGCACCACCTCGCGTCCCAGCAGCAGCACCCCGGCACCGATGGGACCGCCGAGCTTGTGGCCGGTGAGCGACAGCGCGTCGACCCCCGACGCGGCGAAGTCGACGGGGAGCACACCGACGGCCTGGACCGCGTCGGTGTGCATCGGCACGCCGAACTCGTGGGCGATCGCGGCGAGCTCGCGCACCGGGTTGACCGTGCCGACCTCGTTGTTGGCCCACATCACCGAGACCAGCGCGACCCGCTCGGGTTCCCGGGCGAGCGCGGCGCGCAGCGTCTCCGGGCGCACCCGGCCGACGTGGTCGACGTCGAGCAGCTCGACCTCGGCGCCTCGTGCGTGCCGAGCCAGTGGGCCGCGTCGAGCACGGCGTGGTGCTCGATCGCCGAGACCAGCACCCGGACACGGCGCGGGTCGGCGTCGCGGCGGGCCCAGAACAGGCCCTTGACGGCGAGGTTGTCGCTCTCCGTGCCGCCGGTGGTGAACACGACCTCCGACGGCCGGGCACCGACGGAGGCGGCGATCCGCTCGCGGGCCTCCTCGACGTCGCGGCGGGCGCGGCGGCCCGCCGTGTGCAGCGAGGACGCGTTGCCGGTGTGGGTGAGTGCCTCAGCCATCGCCGCCACGGCCTCGGGAAGCATCGGCGTGGTGGCGGCGTGGTCGAGGTAGGTCGCGCTCGTGGCGGCCACCTCCCCGGTCGGATCGATCGGGTCCAGAATAGTCGCCGGCCGGCCGGTCCCGTTCCGGCCACCGCACGAGCGGCCCGTCGAACCGCTCCACCGGACAGGAGTGCCGCTCGTACGAGCGGGAGCTCCGCTACGCCGCCATCGACGTGCGTGCCCGGCGGCGCACCGCCGGGTGGGGCACCTGCGTCACCGCCGCGATCGCGTCGCCCGCCCGTGCGGCCAGCTCCCGGCGGTCGGCCGACGGCGGCAGCGCAGGCAGGATCGTGAGCTCGCACTCGAGACCGGGCAGCCGCAGCACCCGCATCAGGGAGTCCCACAGCGTCTGCTCGCCGATGAACGCCGCCGCCGTCGCCCGCTCCCCGCTCGGCAGCCGCAGCACGGCGGCGATCGGACGCACGGGTGCCGCGGCGTCGATCGCCGCCTGGAACACCGCACGCCGGAACGGCCCTGCCGCGGCGCCGCACCATGTCGTGCCCTCGGGGAACACGGCCACGTCGCCGCCGTCCCGCAGCGCGTCAGCGGTGTCCGCGACCGTGGTGCGCAGCCCACGCAGCCCGGCGCGGTCGACGAACAGCGCACCGCTGCGGCGGGCGATCCCACCGATCACGGGCCAGTCGCCCATCTCCCGCTTCGCCACCATGCGCACCGGGCGCAGCGTCCCGACCGCGAGCACCTCGATCCACGACAGGTGGTTGACGGAGAGGAGCTCGCCGCCGGCGCCGAGCTCACCCACGATCCGCAGCCGCACGCCGCAGCAGCGCAGCACCACCCGGTTGCACGTGCGGAGCCAGCGGGCCCGCGCACCGCCGGGCAGCAGCGCGACGCCGACGACCGTGACCACCAGCACGGCCGCGAGCACGCAGAGCCGGACCGCGACCAGCGCCGGCCGGCCCACGCCGTCGTGGGGCGGGTGCAGCCGGCCCCGCACGGCGACACCGGCAGCCAGCCGGTCGCCTGCGCAGCAGGATGCCCGCGCATCAGGACTCGCCGAGGAAGAACCGGGCGTAGCGCTCGTCCATGTGGTCGAGGCCGAGGAGGACGAAGAAGTCGGCGCAGTCGAAGTCCGGGTCCAGCGCGGGCGGCCCGCACACCCACGCGCCCAGCCGCAGGTAACCCTGCAGCAGCGGCGGGATCGTGACCCGGCGGGGCCTGCGCAGCACCGGCGGCTGCCACGGCCGCAGGGGCCGGACGCGGTACTCGTCGGGCGACAGGTGCCGGGCGAGCGCGCGGTCCCACACGGCCGATGCGGCCGCACCGCCGTCGCCGAGCGGCACGCTCGCGCAGCCCGCGAGCCAGCGGTTGCCGGTGAGCAGCATGTACCGCGCGATGCCGCCCAGACCAGGCCGACGACGGCCCCGCTGCGGTGGTCGGGGTGCACGCACGAGCGTCCGGTCTCCACCAGGGACGAGCGCATCGGGGCGAGCTCGTCGAGGACGAACTCGCCCTCCGAGTACAGCCCTCCGGCGCGCGTGGCCGCCGCGGGCGGGAGCATCCGGTAGTTCCCGACGATCTCGCCGGTGTTCTCCTCCCGGACCAGCAGGTGGTCGCAGAAGGCGTCGAAGCGGTCGACGTCGAGACCGGGCTCGGAGGTGTGCAGCACGGCGCCCAGCTCGTCGGCGAAGACGCGGTGCCGCAGCCGCTGGGCCGCGCGTACCTCGTCGGGCTCCGTCGAGAGCAGCAGGGAGTAGCGGGGGGCGGTATCCGACTGCGGTGTACGGGCGAGTACCTGCGTCGAGGTCACGCGGGTCTTGGTACGGGCCGCAAGCAACAGCAGCCCCCCGAATGCATGAACGATCGAGTGGCAGGGGGATGAACAGCGCTGCGATCGGTGGACATACGCGTGCCCGGGCGGAACACCGCCCGGGGCACGCGGGTCGTGCGCGGGTCAGCCCTTGCGCTTGGCGACCTCGTCCTTCAGCTGGGGCGCGACCTTGAACAGGTCGCCCACCACGCCGTAGTCCGCGATCTCGAAGATCGGGGCCTCCGGGTCCTTGTTCACCGCGATGATCGTCTTCGAGGACTGCATGCCCGCCCGGTGCTGGATCGCCCCCGAGATGCCGAGCGCGATGTACAGCTGCGGCGCCACCGTCTTACCGGTCTGCCCCACCTGGAACTGGTGCGGGTAGTACCCCGAGTCGACCGCGGCCCGCGACGCGCCCACCGCGGCACCCAGCGAGTCGGCCAGCGCCTCGACCAGCGCGAAGTCCTCCGCGGACCCCACACCACGGCCACCGGAGACCACCACCGACGCCTCGGTCAGCTCCGGACGGTCACCGCCGACGACCGGCTCCCGCGACACCACGGTGGCCGACCGGCCGACCGCGGGCACCTCGACGGTCTCCTCGCGCCCGCGCCGGGAGCGGCTCCGGCTCCACCGAGCTGGGCCGCAACGTGATCACCGGGTGGGGGCCGGTGGACCTCGCCTCCGCGATGTAGGCCCCGCCGAACACCGCGTGCGTGACGCCGTCGGTCGACACGGCGACCACGTCGGCCAGCAGACCGGAGCCGGTGCGCACCGCCACCCGGCCCGCGATCTCCCTGCCGTCCGCCGACAGCGAGATCAACACCGCCGCCGGGTCGGTCGACCCCACCAACGCCGACAGCACCCCGACCTCGGGCGAGAGGAACTCGTCCGAATCGGTCTCCGCGACGTAGATCTTCGCCGCGCCGTACTCCTTCAGCCCGTCGGCCAGCTTCCCCGCCGTACCGGCCGGGCCGACCACCACCGCGGACGGCTCGCCCAGCGTGCGCGCCGCCGTCAGCAGCTCGAACGTGCTCTTCTTGATCTCACCCTCGACGTGGTCGACGAGGACCAGCACCTCAGCCATGAGCTTGCCTCACTCCTTCTCGTCGGACCGGACTCAGATGAGCTTCTGCGACACCAGGTACGCGGCGATCTTCTGACCGCCGTCACCCTCGTCGGTGACCTTCTCGCCGGCGCTCCTCGGCGGCTTCGCCTGCGCCGAGGTCACCGTGGTCAGCGCGGCCGCCAGCCCGACCTCGGACGCGTCGATCCCCGCGTCCGCCACCGACAGCGTGGAGACCGGCTTCTTCTTCGCCGCCATGATCCCCTTGAACGACGGGTACCGCGGCTCGCCGATCTTCTCGCCCACCGACACCACCGCAGGCAGCTGAGCGGTCAGCGTGGTGACCCCGTCGTCGGTCTGCCGCGTGACGGTCACCGTCGAACCCTCCACGGTGACCTCCCGGGCGTGCGTCAACGCCGGCAGCCCGAGCACCTCGGCCACCATCGCCGGCACCGCACCGACCCGCCCGTCGGACGCCTCGTTGCCGGCCACCACCAGGTCGACACCCTCGACCGTGCCGATCGCCGTCGCCAGCGCCCGCGCGGTCTGCACCGCGTCGGACCCGGCGATCGCCTCGTCCGACAGGTGGACCGCGGCGTCGGCACCCATCGCGAGCGCCTTGCGGATCGAGTCCGTGGCCTGATCCGGGCCCATGGTCAACACCGTGACCACGGCATCCCCACCGGCCTGGGCCTCCTTCAACCGCAACGCCGCCTCCACCGCCTGCTGGCTGCTCTCGTCCAGCACGACATCGGCGGCGTCACGGTCCAACGTGCCGTCGGCCCGGAGTTTCCGCTCCGAGTTCGAATCGGGCACCTGCTTGACCAGCACGACGATGTTCATCGGACCTCTTCGACCTCCTGCCGGTGCGGACGAGCCGCGATTGGCCTGTGGGGCGCTCGGCATCCCCGCCGACAATGCCATGCCGACAATGCCACCACCGGATGGTTCCGGCGCGACGGATGCCCGGTTCGGGCCATTGTTACCAGCGGGTAGCGGAGCGGCAAACGTCCCGCAGGTGAGACTCCTCACCCGCTTGCGTGAGCAGGCGCATCAGCGGGTAGCAGGGAGGTATGTCACTTCTGCGACGAATCCGCACATTCCTCAACAGCCCGCAGGGGCGACGCCTCACCGACCAGGGCCGGCGGATGGCCGCCGACCCGCGCAACCGCGAACGCGCCCGCGGCTTCCTGGCGCGCCTGCGCCGCCGCTGATCCCTGCGCCGTGCGCCGCTGACGCGCGCCGCTGACCCGTCCGGCCGCGGGAAGGAGCGCCGACGGGCGAAACACGGCAGGCACCACTCACGCACGCGGCGCCCTGCGGGTACTGTCCTGCCACCCCGACCCGCGGAGCGCGCATGTCAGTACCGGCCCGACCCGCGCGCCCCCGCCCCGCCGACCCGATCACGGCCGGCGGTGGCACTGTGGGGATCGTGGACGGTCACGCTGCACCTCGACGGTCGCCCCGGACCTTCCCCGGCGGCGCGGATGATCGTCACGGGTTACGACGACCGCCAGGGTTGCGGGTACGTCCTGCGCACGGGCCCGGACGCCACGGACGGCGTCCCGGTGGGCGAGGAGGTCAGCCACGCCGGCATCACCGTGCGGGCCACCCCCGAGCTCGCGGCGACGCTGCGGGACGCGCTGCGGACCCGCCCGACCGCGCTGCTGGGCTGGCAGGGCCCACGGGTCCCGCTCACGCTCGACGACACCACGATCCTGGCGTGGCTCATGCACGACGTGGGTGGCGTGCTGTCCGTCCGCGGCGCGCCGCGCCCCCCGGCGGGCTGAGCGGCCGGTGCTCGCCCGCGCGATGTCATGCGGGCCGGGCGAACGTCGGCATGCCGGCGAGCAGGCCGCCGTCCACGGTGAGGGTCGTCCCGGTGACGAACGACGCGTCCGGCCCGCAGAGCCAGACCGCGGCCGCCGCGACGTCCTCGGGGCGCCCGAGCCGCCGCACGGGCAGTGACGCGGCGACGGCGCGCTGCGCCTGCGGCCCGGCGTCCTGCAGCCCCCCGCTCAGGACCGGTCCGGGCGCGAGGGCGTTGATCCGGACCCCGTCCGCGGCGTAGTCCAGTGCGGCCGTCCGGGTCAGGCCGATCACCGCGGACTTGGCGGCGACGTAGCCCGCGAGCCCGCCGACGGGACGGCCCGCCGCCGTCGACGCCGTGTTGACGATCGCACCGCCTCCCCCGCGCAGCATCGCGGGGATCTCGTACTTCATCGCCAGGAACACCCCGCGGAGGCTGATCGCGATCGCGCGGTCGAAGTCGCCGATCGGGACGTCGGCGAGCGGTGCCGGGCGGTGCCCGCCGTCCGCGGCGTTGTTGACGGCGATGTCGAGCCTGCCGTGCGCACCCAGCGTCTGCTCGACCAGCCGGCACACCGACTCGGGGTAGCCGACGTCGGTGGGTACGGCCACAGCACTGCCGCCCCTCCCGGTGATGTCCGCGGCGAGCGCCTGCAACGCGTGCTCGTCACGAGCGGCCAGCACGACCCTGGCCCCGGCGGCGCTCAGCGCGTGCGAGATGGCGGCGCCGATCCCGCTGGTGGCCCCGGTGACGACGGCCACCCGCCCGTCCAGCATCCCGTTCACGACCGCGCTCCCGCCCGGCCACGACGCCGGGGCAGCAGCACCGCGGCGGCGATCAACCAGATCAGCCCGCCGAACCGGCCGACCGGCACGAGCGGGATGGCGGCGTCGAACAGCAGCGAGAACGTCGCCAGCTCAGACACGGCGGCGATGACCAGGCCCGCGAGCGCGAACCGGCGGGGCAGCAGGCCGGCCAGCAACCCGGGCACCGCGATGCCCGCCACCAGCAGTCCCAGCATCACGACGTGCCCGGGACCGCCGGTCATGAACGTGAGGGCCTGCAGCGCGTGCACGACCGCGGGATCGCCCGCGGTCGCCGGGCGGGACAGGGTCCAGCTGAGCATCCCCGAGAGGCCGAGGAACGCGGCGGCCACCACCCCGCCGACCAGCGCGATCGTGGCGCCCGGGTTGCGGATGCCCAGGTTGTGCAGGCGGGCCGACACGGTGGCGGCGTAGATCGCCAGCGGCACGGCGGACGCGAAGGTGGCGAACGCGGTGACGGCGACGGCCGCCGACTGCTCGCGGAAATAGGCCTCCACGGTGCCTGCCGCGTCGAACGGCGAGGGGAACGTCGTTCCGGCGAGCACGGTGCTCGTGATCAACCCGGCCAGCAGCAGGCCGGTCGACACGGCGGCGAGGACGACGAGCGGCGGACCGGCGTCGGCGCGGTACCCCTTGCGGCCCCGGGAACTCTCGGTGATCATGGCTACCTCCTTGGGATGCCGTTTTCGCTGGTGACGACGCTAGGGACGAACGCACCCCGCCGAATCGGCGAAGTCGCCAGTCCCGTCACCGGGCCGATAGCCTCCGGACGTGCTGCACGGGCGGGAGGGCGAGCGGGCCCGCATCGACGCGCTCCTCGCGCAGGCCCGGGAGGGCACGGGCGCGGCCGTGGTGCTGCGCGGTGAGCCGGGCATCGGCAAGTCCGCGTTGCTCGAGTACGCCGCCGGGCAGGCGGCCGGGATGCAGGTCCTGCGCACGGCCGGGGTCCAGCCCGAGCAGGACCTGGGCCACGCCACGCTGCACCGCCTGCTGCTGCCTCTCCTGCACGCGGTGCACGAGCTGCCCCCTGCGCAGGCCGACGCGCTCGACGCCGTGTTCGGACGCTCCCGCACCGCCGTGCCGGACCGGTTCCTCGTCGCGCTGGCCACCCTCACGCTCCTCGGCGACGCCGCCCGGCACGGGCCGCTGCTGTGCCTGGTGGACGACGCGCACTGGGCCGACCGGCCGTCGCTCGACGCGCTCGCCTTCACCGCACGCAGGCTGGCGGCCGAACCGATCGCGCTCGTCGTCGCGGCCCGCTCGGACGAGTCGGCGGACGGCGTCTTCGCCGGGCTCCCGGAGCTCCCGCTCACCGGGCTCGACCGGGCGGCCGCGCGGCTGGTGCTGCGGGAACGCGGCAGCGCACCCGCCGACGACGAGCTCCTCCTGCGCACCGCCGCCGGCAACCCGCTCGCGCTCAGGGAACTCCCGGCCGGCCTGCCGGCGGGCGAGCCGCTACCCCTCGTCGAGCGGCTGCAGGACGCGTTCCTCTCCCACCTGCCACCCGTGGGCGCCGCCCGGCGGCTGCTCCTGCTGGCCGCGTCCGACGGCACCGGGCGTCGCGACGTCCTGAACCGGGCGCTCGGCCAGCCGGCGCCCGAGGACCTGCCCGCCCAGCTCGTCGTGGACGGCCCGACCATCGCGTTCCGGCATCCGCTCGTCCGGTCGGCCGTCTACCACGCCGCGGCACCCGCCGAACGGCGCGCCGCCCACCGGGCACTCGCCGCCGCGCTCGCGCACGAGCCCGGCGAGCAGGACCGCAGGGTGTGGCACCTCGCTCGCGCACGAGCCCGGCGAGCAGGACCGCAGGGTGTGGCACCTCGCCAGGCGGCCGACGGACCGGACGACACGGTGGCCGCCGAGCTCGAACGCTCGCCGAACGCACCCTCCGCCGCGCGGGCCCCGCGGCGGCCGCGGCGCTCGACAAGGCGGCCCGGCTGAGCCGTCCGGGCGCCGACCAGGCCCGCAGGCTCGTCGCCGCGGCGTCGGCGTACTGGCGGGGCGGCGACGCAGCGCGCGCCGTCGAGCGCCTCGACCTCGCCGAACGCGCCGAGGCGACGACACCGTCGCCCCGCGTCCGCACCGACCTCGCCGTGCTCCGGGCGCTGATCGAGCTCCGCACGGGCAGCCCGGCCGATGCGCTGCGGCTGCTGCGGCCGGTGCTGCCGCACACCGTGGACGGCGGCCCGGCCGCGGCGATCGAGCTGCTGATGCTCCTCGGCGACGCCGGCTACCACGCAGGCGACACCACGGCGTGGCGGGACATGTCCGAGCTCGTCGAACGCCTCCCGCTCACCGGCGACGGACCCGCACCGGCGCTCCTGCGCCTCGCCCGCGCCGTCACCCGGGTCCGCCGCGGCGCCCCGAGCGGGCTCACCGACGACGACGCCGCCACGATCGAGGGGCTGACCGATCCGGGCAGGCTCTGCTGGGCCGGCGGGATGTTCTTCGGCCTCGGCGACCGCCCGCGCGGACGCTGGCTCCGGCGCAGGGCGATGGCCCGCGCGAGGGCGACCGGCGCCACCGGCACCCTGGCCTGGGTGCTCGAGTACGTCGTCGTCGACGAGATGGCCGCCGGGCGGTTCCGCGCGGCCCGGGCGTACGCCGACGAAGGCGACCTGCACGCCGTCGAGACCGCGCAGCCCAATCTCGGCCACTGGTACCGAAGCACGCTCGCCGTGCTCGCGGCGCTGGAGGGGCGCGACGCGGACGCGCGGCAGCTCGCTGAGCACGTGCTCGCCGCGACCGCGGGTCGTGGCCTCGTCGCCACCACCGCGCAGGCCCGCCGCGCACTCGGCCTGCTCGACCTGGCCGCCGGGCGGGCCGAACAGGCGCTCGTGCACCTCCGCCCGGTGGACGCCCCCGGCACGCCGCACCCGGGGATCGTGCTCCAGAGCGTGCCCGATCTCGTGGAGGCGGCGCACCGCATCGACCGTCCCGCGCTCGCGGCCGAACCGCTCCGGCAGTTCACCGCGTGGGCCGAGGCGAGCGGCTCGCCCGAGCTGCGCGCGGTCGCCGCCCGCTGCGCGGCGCTGAGTGGCACCGGCGACGCCGAGGCCGCGTTCCGTCGCGCACTGGGGCTGCACCCCGCGGGCGAGGAACCGCTGGAGCTCGCCCGCACCCAGCTGCTGTTCGGCGAGCACCTGCGCAGGCTCCGCCGCCGTTCCGACGCTCGCACCCTCCTGCGGGCCGCGTGTGAGACGTTCACCGGCCTCGGGGCCACGGCGTGGGCCGACCGCGCCCGCGACGAGCTTCGCGCCACCGGCGAGACCACCAGCGACGGCGCCGCCGACGCGCTCGCCGCGCTCACCCCCCAGGAACTGCGCATCGCCGAGGCCGCGGGGAACGGCGCCACCAACCGCGAGATCGCCGCCCAGCTGTTCCTCAGCACCCGCACCATCGACTACCACCTGCGGAAGGTGTTCCAGAAGCTCGGCATCAGCTCGCGCGTCGAGCTGGCCCGGTTCCCCGCTCTCGGCGGGCGGTAGGCCGCCTATGTTTCCGGCGTGACCGTTGCACGCTCCGTCGCCCTGTTCGTCCTGGCCGCGCTCGCCGAGATCGGCGGGGCGTGGCTGATCTGGCAGGGTGTGCGGGAACACCGCGGCCTCCTCTGGATCGGGGCCGGTGTGCTCGCACTCGGCGCGTACGGATTCGTCGCGACCCTGCAACCGGACCCGCACTTCGGGCGGATCCTCGCCGCGTACGGGGGCGTCTTCGTGGCTGGCTCGCTGCTGTGGGGCGTGCTGCTCGACGGGTTCCGGCCCGACCGCTTCGACCTCGTCGGCGCGGTGATCTGCCTCGCGGGCGTCGCCGTGATCATGTACGCCCCGCGCCCCGCATGAGCCCCGACGCGGCGCTGCCCCTCACCGGCGAACGCACGGTGCCGGGCGTCCCGGAGGAGAACTACTGGTTCCGGCGGCACGAGGCCGTCTACACCGCGCTGCGGGATCGGTGCACCGGCGCGCGGGTGCTGGAGGCCGGCTGTGGCGAGGGGTACGGCGCGGGGATGCTGGCGCAGGTGGCCGCCGCGGTTCTCGCGCTGGAGCTCGACCCGCTCACGGCGGCCCACGTCGCACGCCGCTACCCGCGCGCCGGCGTCGCACGGGCGAACCTCGTCGCGCTGCCGGTGCGCGACGGCGGCTGTGACGCCGTCGTGTCGCTGCAGGTGCTCGAACACCTGTGGGACCAGGAGCGGTTCCTGCGCGAATGCCTGCGGGTGCTGCGCCCCGGTGGGGAGCTGATGCTGTCCACGCCCAACCGCCTCACGTTCTCCCCCGGCCGCGACACCCCGCTCAACCCGTTCCACACCCGGGAGCTGTCCGCCGCGGAGCTCGGCGGCATCGTCCGGGACGCGGGCTTCGCCGACGTCGAGGTCCACGGGCTGCACCACGGGCCCCGGCTGCGCGAGCTCGACGCTCTGCACGGCGGCTCGCTCGTCGACGCCCAGGTGGCGGTGGCCCTCCGCGGCGGCGAGTGGCCCGCCGGGCTGAGGGCGGACGTCGAGTCGGTGGCGGCGGCGGACTTCGAGCTCCGCCACGAGGGGGTGGACGCGAGCCTGGATCTGCTGGTGTTCGCCCGCTCCCCGATGTCAGCAAGGCCACTTTCAGGACGCGAGGTGACAGGAAAGTGGCTTTGCTGACATCCGCGGCCACCGCACCCGTAGGCACGTTCTGCCTCGTGCTGCACAGCCACCTGCCCTGGCTCGCGCACCACGGGCGGTGGCCCGTCGGGGAGGAGTGGCTCTACCAGTCCTGGGCGCAGGCGTACCTGCCCGTCCTCGACCTCGTGCAGCGGCTCGCCGAGGAGGGCGGGCGGGAGCTGCTCACGCTCGGCGTCACACCGGTGCTGGCCGCCCAGCTCGACGACCCGCACTGCCTGCGCGGCGTGCACGACTGGCTCGGCGGCTGGCTGCTGCGCGCACACGCTGCCGCTCCCCGGCAACCCGAGCTCGCCGCGCGGGAACACCGGGCCGCGACGGCCGCGATCGGGCTGTTCGAGCGCGACTGGCGCCACGGCGCGTCACCCCTGCTGCGCTCGCTGTCCGGCATCGGGGCGCTCGAGCTGCTCGGCGGGCCGGCGACGCACGCGTTCGGCCCGCTACTGCAGCCCGACGTCCGCACGTTCGCGCTGGAGGCGGGGCTCACCGACACGACCGTCCGGCTCGGGGCCCGGCCGGCCGGGATCTGGCGCCCGAGTGCGGCTACGCGCCCGGCATGGAACGCGGGTACGCCGCGGCCGGGGTGCAGCGCTTCCTCGTGGACGGCCCGGCGCTGCACGGCGACACCGCGCTCGCCCGCCCCGTCGGCGCATCGGACGTGCTCGCGTTCGGCCGCGACCTCGAGGTGACCTACCGGGTCTGGTCGCCGCGGTCGGGCTACCCGGGCGGCCGCGACTACCGCGATTTCCACACCTACGACCACGCGTCCGGGCTCAAGCCGGCGCGGGTGACGGGGCGGCGGGTGCCGCCCGAGGCCAAACGGCCCTACGACCCCGAGCGCGCCGCCGCGGCCGTCGCCAGGGACGCCGCGGACTTCGTGCGCGTGGTGCGCGAGCGCCTCGTCGCGCGCCGGCAGCGGCTGGGCCGGCCCGCCCTCACCGTCGCGGCGTTCGACACGGAGCTGTTCGGGCACTGGTGGCACGAAGGCCCGGCGTGGCTGGAGGCGGTGCTGCGCGCCTCCCCGATGCCGGCGTGCGGGTCACGACGCTGCAGGGCGCCGCGGCCGCCGGGCTGGTCGGCCCGCCGGTGGCGCTGCCGCCGTCGTCGTGGGGGTCGGGCAAGGACTGGCGCGTCTGGGCAGGCCCGCAGGTCGCCGATCTGGTGGCGCAGCAGGACGAGGTGCAGAAGGCGCTGCTCGGCGCGGTGGCTCCGGGGTTCGCGCGCGACCCGCTCCGCGACACGCTCGCCACCGAGGCGCTGCTCGCCCTGTCGAGCGACTGGGCGTTCATGGTCAGCAAGAACTCGGCGGCCGACTACGCGCGGCAACGCGCGTCCGGGCACGCCACGCGTGTCACGGAGCTCGCCGGCCTGCTCACCGCGGGCCGGCGCCGCGCGGCCGAACGCCGCGCCGCGAGCTGGGGCGGCGACGCCGCGCCCTTCGGCCACCTCGACGCCCGCACCCTGGTCGCTCCGCGCCGCCCGTGATCAGCCGACCGCGCACCGACAGAGCGACTCGCACGCACCGACAGAGCGACTCGCACGCACCGAGAGCGCGACTCGCGTGCATGGAGAGCGCGACTCGCGGGTGGTTGGTAACCCCACTCCCGCGAGTCGCGCTCTGAGTGCACGCGAGTCGCGCCCCGGGCGTGCGCGTCCTGCGATCCACTACCGGCGGGTAGGTTCCACGCGTGCGCGTGCTGATGGTCTCGTGGGAGTACCCGCCCGTCGTCGTCGGTGGCCTCGGCCGGCACGTGCACGCCCTCGCCACCGAGCTGGCCGCCGCAGGCCACGACGTCGTCGTGCTCTCGCGTCAGCCCGCGGGCAGCGACGCCACCACGCACCCGACGTCCGTCGAGGCCCTGGACGGTGTGCGGGTGCTGCGGGTGGCCGAGGATCCGCCGCACCTGGAGTTCGAGCGGGACATGGTGGCGTGGACGCTCGCGATGGGTCACGGGATGCTGCGCGCCGCGCTGACCCGGCTGGTGCCGGAGTGGCGCCCGGACGTCGTGCACGCCCACGACTGGCTGGTGGCGCACCCGGCGATCGCGCTGGCGGACGTGCTCGCGGTCCCGCTCGTCGCCACGATCCACGCCACCGAGGCCGGTAGGCACGCCGGCTGGCTGTCGTCGGCGCTGTCGCGCCAGGTGCACTCCGTGGAGTGGTGGCTCGCGCGGCGAGCCGACACGTTGATCACCTGCTCGGCTGCCATGCGCGCCGAGGTGGCCGAGCTGTTCGACGTCGATGCCGGCCCGATCGAGGTGCTGCACAACGGCATCGCGCCGCGGCGCTGGCGCGCGACGGCGGCGCGGGTGCGGGCCGTGCGCGAGCGGTACGCGCCGGGTGCGGCGCCGGTGCTGCTGTACTTCGGCCGGCTGGAGTACGAGAAGGGGGTGCAGGACCTGATCGCGGCCCTGCCCCGCATCCGCCGCGCCCACCCGGGCACCCGCCTGCTGGTGACCGGCACCGGGACGGCGCACGACCAGCTCGTGGCCGCGGTCGGGAAGCACCGCGTGCGCCGCAGCGTCACCTTCACCGGCCACCTCCCGGACGGCGACCTCCCGGCACTGCTGCACGCCGTGGACGCCGTCGTGCTGCCGAGCCGCTACGAGCCGTTCGGGATCGTCGCGCTGGAGGCGGCGGCCGCGGGTGCTCCGCTGGTGGCCTCGACGGCGGGGGGTCTCGGCGAGGTGGTGCTGGACGGGGAGACGGGCCTGTCGTTCGCGCCGGGTGACGTGGCCGGTCTGGCCGGGGCGGTGGGCGCGCTGCTCGCCGGGCCCGCGGCGGCCGCCCGGAGGGCGCGCGCGGCGCGGAAGCGTCTGGGGAGCGCGTTCGACTGGGGGCGGATCGCCGGCGACACCGCGTCGGTGTACGCGAGGGCCACCCGCGGCGGCGCGGCCGAGCCGGGCCGCCCGAAGATCCCTACCGGGAACGTCTTCGGGCGTTCCTGAGCTCAGGCCGCGTCGCTGCGCAGCACGTCGAGTGCCGCGTCGGGGTAATCGTTGGCGAGCTGCTCCACGAGGTCGTCGCGGTTCTCGCCGATCGCTGCGTTCACCGCGAAGGTGTACTCCTCCTCGAGTGCCTGCAGGCGACGGACGGTGGCGTCCTTCATGGTCGGAACGCTTCCTCTCGGAACGGTGTGTGATTCCACCGTGACCAACGGGGTGAGGTCCCGCTTCGTTCCCGGAAGGATCTCGACATGCCGAGGCTCACACCGAATCCGACACCGGGGCTCGCACCCACGCTCACATCGATTCAGAACGCGCGAGCCTCTCCTGGACCGCCGCGGCGGTCTTGCGGGCGACGTCGGCGAGGTCCGCGCGCCGCTGCGCCGCGGCCTCGTAGTCGGCCTTCCGGTCACGCACGACGCGGGCGGGTGTCCCCACCGCGATCGCGTACTCCGGCACGTCGCCCCGCACCACGCGTGTGCGCCGAGCACCGACCCGCGGCCCACGCGGGAGCCGCGCAGCACTGTGGCCTTCACGCCGAGCCAGCAGTCGGGACCGATCCGCACCGGCGTCTTGACGATCCCCTGGTCCTTGATCGGCATGTGGATGTCGTCGGTGCGGTGGTCGAAGTCGGTGACGTACACCCAGTCGGCGACGATCGTGGCGGCGCCGATCTCGACGTCGAGGTAGCAGTTGATCGTGTTCTCTCGCCCCAGCACGACCTTGTCGCCGATGCGCAGCGAGCCTTCGTGGCAGCGGATCGCGTTGCCGTCGCCGATGTGGACCCACCGGCCGATCTCCAGCCGTCCGTAGCCGGGCCGCGCGCGCAGTTCCACGCGCTTGCCGAGGAAGACCATGCCGCGCAGCACCACGTGCGGGTTCGCGAGCCGGAACCGCAGCAGCCGCCAGTAGCGCACGAGGTACCAGGGGGTGTAGGCGCGGTGGCGCAGCACCCAGCGCAGCGACGCGAGCGTGAGGAAGCGCGCCTGCCGCGGGTCGCGCCCCCACCGGTGGTGTGGCGGCGCACCCCACGTGCTCTTCATGGCGGCGACCCTATGACGCGCGGCTGCGCCGCTTGCGGAGGCGGCGGTGATCGGCGAACGTCGTCGGTGTGTCCCGGATCGCCGTGATCGGCAGCGTCAACCTCGACCTCGTGGCCAGGGTGCCGCGCCTGCCCGGGCCGGGTGAGACGCTCGCCGCGAGCGGGTTGCGGCGGGTGCCCGGCGGCAAGGGCGCGAACCAGGCGCTCGCCGCGCGACGGCTCGGGGCCGACGTCACGATGGTGGCCGCGGTGGGCGAGGACGCCGCGGCGGGCGAGGCGCTCGCCCTGCTCGCCGCCGACGGGGTGCGGCTCGACCGGCTGCGCCGGGAGCCCGGGGAGCCCACCGGACACGCGCTCATCACGGTGGACGACGCGGGCGAGACCACGATCGTCGTGATCGCCGGGGCCAACGCCACCCTGTCCGTCACCCCGGACGACGTCCGCGACGCCGACGCCGTGCTGACCGTCCTGGAGATTCCCGACGCCGCCGTCAGCGACGCCGTGCGGCTCGCGTCCGGCATGGTCGTGCTCAACGCCGCCCCGGCCCGGGCACTGGACCCCGACCTGGTCCGCCGCGTCGACCTGGCGGTCGTCAACGCCGCCGAGTACGCCGCGATCGACGGGCTCGACGCCGCGGGCGCGGTCGCCGTGACGTACGGCGGGAAGGGGGCCGTGCTGCGCCGCGGCGGGCGCGAGGTGGCCCGTGCGGAGCCGCCGCCCGTGACGGTCGTCGACGGCACCGCGGCGGGCGACACGTTCACCGCGGCGCTCGCCGTCGCGCTGCTCGACGGCGCTCCCGACGCCGAGGCGTTGCGCCGGGCCTGCGCCGCCGGGGCGCTGGCCGTCACGAAGCCGGGCGCGCAGCCGTCGCTGCCGACCGCGGCCGAACTGGAGGCCGTGTTGTGAGCGCTGTGAGTACGCCGATCGTGATCGACACCGATCCGGGCGTCGACGACGCCGTTGCGATCATGCTGGCGCTCGCGTCGCCCGAGGTGGAGCTGAAGGCCGTGACCACGGTCTTCGGCAACGTCGCGCTGGATCTCACCACCGCGACGCGGGCCGCGTCCTCGCGCTCTGCGATCGCGCGGACGTCCCGCTCGCGGTGGGCGCCGCCCGGCCGCTCGTGCACCCGCAGGCGCTGCGGGCCGGGGAGGTGCACGGGTGGGACGGGCTCGGCGGGCGCGCGACCGAGCTCCCCGAGCCGGTCGCCCCGCAGTCGCAGCCCGCGCTGGAGCTGCTCGCGTCGGTGCTGCGCGCGTCCGACCGCCCGGTGACGCTCGTGCCGATCGGGCCGCTGACGAACGTCGCGCTCCTGCTGGCCGCACACCCGGAGCTGGTGTCGCGGATCGAGCGGATCGTCTGGATGGGTGGGGCGCTCGCCGGCGGGAACACCACAGGAGCCGCCGAGTTCAACGCGCACTGCGACCCGGAGGCCGCCCACCGCGTGCTCACCCAGGCCGAGGTGCCGGTCACGATGGTGCCGCTGGACCTCACCCTGCGCTGCGCGGCGAGCCCCGGGTGGATCGAGGCGCTCGGAGCGTCCGGAGCCCGCGGCGCCGCCCTCGCCGGCGTGATCACGCACTACCGGGCGGCGTACCGGGAGCGGTACGGCGTCGACGCGGTGGCCGTGCACGACGCGGTGGCGGTGCTGGAGGCCGTGCTCCCCGGGACGCTGCGCACCACGCCCACACCGATGGCGGTGGCCTGCGACCTCGGACCGGCCCGCGGCGCCACGGTCGGGATGCCCGTGGACTCGGGCCCCTCGGTGCAGGTGGCCCTGGACGCCGACACGGAGAAGGTGCTGGCGGAGATCCTGACCCGCCTGCGCACGCCGGGCTGAGGCCCCCACCCGTACGCCGGACCTCAGGCCAGGCCGCGTTCTATCGCGTAGCGGACCAGGGAGGCCCTGCTGTGCAGCCGCAGCTTGCGCAGCACGTTCTGCACGTGGTTCTCGACGGTGCGGGGGGAGAGCACCAGGCGGTTGGCGATCTGGCGGGCGGTGAGGCCCTCGACGACGAGCCGCACGACGTCGGACTCCCGCTCGGTGAGGTGGCGCTCGCGTTCGGCGGCGGGACGCCCGAACTCCTCGAGGAGCACGTCGGCGAGGCCGGGGCTGAACACCACCTCCCCCGCCGCGGTGCGCCGGACCGCGCCTGCGAGCTCGGTGGGCGGCACCGGGCCCGCGAGGTGGCTGGTGGCCCCGGCGCGTACGGCGGCGAGCGCGACGGCGTGGTCGGGCTCGCCGTAGAGGGTGAGCACGGGCACCTGGGGCACGGTGGCGGCGAGTGCGGCCACGGTGTCGAGGGCCGTGTCGTCGCCGTCGAGGTCGACGACGACGACCTGGGGGCGGTGCGCCTCGACGAGCGGGACGGCCCCCGACGGGTCGGTGCTGCCTGCGACGTCGACGCCGCCCCGTGCCAGCGCCGCCGCGACGTGCGGCACGCTGCGCCCGGTGGCGACGAGGACGGCGGAAGCCCGGGTGTTCATTCCGCTGACGCCGCCCACCGCCGCACGATCATGTCCGGATCCTCCCAAAGTGGGAGGCTGTGCGGAGCCGGTTCCGAGCTGATCACCCGTACGGCGCAGGCCGTCACGGGCCGTGCTCACTC
This sequence comes from Pseudonocardia sp. CNS-004, assembly GCA_001942185.1. Classification (GTDB taxonomy): domain Bacteria; phylum Actinomycetota; class Actinomycetes; order Mycobacteriales; family Pseudonocardiaceae; genus Pseudonocardia. The sequence goes on along the minus strand of MKJV01000070.1, from coordinate 21,951 downwards.
CTCGACGATGCCCTTCTCGATCGCGTACCGGGCCAGCTGCACGCGGTTGTGGAGCTGGAGTTTGCGCAGCGTGCTCTGCACGTGGGTCTCGACGGTGCGGTGCGAGACCCCGAGCCGCTCGCCGATCTGACGCGCCGTGAGGCCCTTCGCGACGAGGCGCAGCACGTCGGTCTCCCGCGCGGTGAGCGCGGGCACCTCCGGGCCGGTGTGGTCGGTGCCCGCGAGCCTGCGGTACTCGCCCAGCACCAGCCCGGCGAGGCCCGGGGTGAACACCGGGAACCCGTCGGCCGTGCGTCGCACGGCGGCGAGGAGCTCCTCCGCGCTCGCCGACTTCACGAGGTACCCGGCGGCGCCCGCCTTCACCGCCTCCAGGACGTCGGCGTGCTCGCCGCTCGCCGAGAGCACCAGGATCCGGGTCTCTGGCAGCGCCTCGAGGATCCCCTCGATCGCCTGCACCCCGGACGTCTCGCCGAGGTTGAGGTCCATCAGCACGACGCGCGGGCGGACGGCGCGGGCGATCCGGACGGCCGCACCCGCGTCGGGGGCGGTGGCCACGACGTCGAGGCCGCGCTCGGTCAGGTCGCGGGCCACACCCTCGCGCCAGATCGGGTGGTCGTCGACCACCATCACCGTGATCGCGTCCGCCACGACGGGTCCTCCCGCGCCAACTCGATGATCCACTCGGTGCCCCGGCCGGGGCCGGTGTCGCAGGTGATCGTGCCACCCAGGTCATGCACGCGGCCGCGCATCGACCGGGCCACCCCGAGCCGCCCCTCGGCCTCCGCCGCGGCGAGCCTGCCGTCGGGGATGCCCGGCCCCTCGTCGCGCACGCTGATCTCGACGCCGGGCCCGACGTCGTCGAGCAGCACCCAGGCCGGCGCGTCCGGGCCGACGTGCAGCGCGACGTTGGCGAGCGCGGCACCGACCACGGCCATCAACTCGTCGACGGTGTGTGCCGGCAGCTCGACCGGATGTGCGGGCGCCGACACCGTGATCCGGGACGACCCGAGCCCCCGCAGCGCGGCGGCCAGGTCCCGACGGCCGCGCTCGTCGACGGCGGCGGGGCCGCTCGTGAGCATCGTCCGCAGCGCCACCTCCTGCTCCCCCGCCAGCGTGCCGAGCTCGCCCGCCGGGCCGCCGAGCTCCGCGCCTCGCCGCCGCACGTACCCGAGCACCTGCAGCACCCCGTCGTGCACGGCGCGGGCCAGCCGCTCCCGCTCGGCCATCGCGGCCTCGGAGGCGACGGCCCGGCGCACGCGCTCGGCGGAGCGGCGCAGCACGGTGGAGGCGAACCCGATGGTCAGCCCGGCGAGCGCGAGGAGCTGGATGTCCGGCAGCTCGGCCTCCAGCTGTGCCTGGAACCCGGCGAGCGCGGCGGAGATGACGGCGGCGGCGACGATGCCACCGGGGATCCCGAACGCGATCGCGCAGGCCAGCACCGGGCCGGACGTCCAGATCGAGCCCATCACGGCTGCATCGGCCGCGAGCTGCTCCGGGGTCTGCACGAGCGGCGTGGACGCCATGACCGCGAACGTGACGACGACGTCCGCGGCGGCCACCCGCCCCCGCCGGTCCGGGCCGACCGGGCGGCGCAGGTAGAGGTAGCCCGATGCGGCCGTCCACGCGACCATCGCCGCGAGCACGGCGAGCGCGCCCGCGCGGGACGCGTAGTCGTCCAGCGACAGCAGCACCCCGGCCGCGGCGCTGACCAGCGTGAGCACCCGGTAGACGAGCATCCCCCGCCACAGCGGCTCGAACGGGTGCTCGACGTCGGAGCCGGGACGGGTCATCTCGTCCCGGTCAGGAGCGCGTTGTAGAACCACGAGCGGGGCAGGACCGGCGCGAGCACGGTGGCGTCCAGCCAGGACAGCCGCTGCCACGACCGGTACGCGAACATCGCCCAGCTCCACCCGAGCTTCCCCGGCGGCACCGCGGCCTCGAACGTGCGGACCGGCCAGCCGAGCATCGCCGCCGTGAGCTCCTCGGTGACGACCCGTGCGTCCCGCGAACCGGCCCGGCGCGCCGTGGCCTCGAGCTGGGCGGGGTCGAAGACGTGGATGTCCACCACCGCCTCCAGCGCCGCGGCCCGCGAGGACTCGTCGAGCTCCTCCTGCGGCCGCCGCCATCCCCGCAGCGCGGCAGCCGGGTGACGGTGGTGACGGCCTTCCAGGTCAGCGAGCCGAGCCTGCGGGCGTACCGGTCGCCGATGCGCGTCGGCTCCCCCGCGAACACGAACCGCCCGCCCGGCTTCAGGACGCGCAGCACCTCGCGCAGCGCCAGCTCCACGTCCGGGATGTGGTGCAGGACCGCGTGCCCGACGACCAGGTCGAACGTCTCGTCGTCGTACGGGATGCGCTCGGCGTCGGCGACCCGGCCGTCGACGTCGAGGCCGAGGTGCTCCGCGTTGCGCAGCGCGGCCGTCACCATGCCCGGCGAGAGGTCGGTGACCGAGCCACGGGTGGCGACCCCCGCCTGCATCAGGTTCAGCAGGAAGAACCCGGTGCCCGAACCCAGCTCCAGCGCCCGCCCGTACGGCCACCCCAGCTCGCCCGCGGCGTACCGGAAACGGTCGGCGGCGTAGTCGATGCAGCGCTCGTCGTAGGAGATCGACCACTTCTCGTCGTAGGTGCCGGCCTCCCAGTCGTGGTAGAGCACGTTGGCCAGCTTCCGGTCGTGCCGCGCGGCCGCCACCTGCTCGGCGGTGGCGTGGGGGTTCGGGGCCGGGTCGGGCGTGCTCATGGGTCGGGACCTATCCCGCACGCCGGTTAAGATCGTGGTCGATGAGCGAGCCGCCCCGACCGCCCCGTACGCCGGGTCACCCCCACCCGCGCGCGGCCGTTCCGCACGGTGCCTGGAGCGGGGGCCACGAGCCGCTCGTGCCGACCACGGGCCACGGCGTGGTCGTCGGGGTCACGATCGCGCTCTCCGCGGGCCTCGTCGCGGTCAGCCCGGCCATCGGCGGGGGCCTGATCGGCCTGCTCGTGCTGCTGCTCGCCGTCGGCGCACTCGTCGTGCCGGTCGCGCTCGTGGTCACGCTCTGGGCGCGCGCCGAGCCCCGCACCCGGGCGCTGTTCGCCGCGGCGGGCGTCGTGTGCCTGGTGCTGCTCGTGTGGGCCGTGGTGCGCATCGTCGAGGTGCTGCCGACGGTCACCTTCCCCTCGGCGGGCTGAGCTCGGCCAATGGCCGTCGGCGATCAGGACCGGGGTGATGAGCCGACCGGTGGCTCGTGATCGCCGGAAGTGGTGCCGGCGCGTCACGTCCGGCGCTCTCCGACCATTCCCGGCGATCACGCCGCGGGTGGTCGTGGCCCGCGGGGCGTGGGGCGCGCTGGCGCCACGCTGAGCTCGACCGTCAGCCGGCCGAACGCGGCGTGACACCGCGGCTATCGGTTGTGGGTGGCGCTCAGCGGCCGGTGAACTTCGCCTTGCCGGGACCGTTCTCGACGAACGACTCCATGCCGATGCGGCGGTCGTCCGTCGCGAACAGCGCCGCGAACAGGTCGGCCTCGATGTCCAGGCCCGTGCGCAGGTCGGTCTCGAGGCCGCCGTCGATCGCCTTCTTGGCGGCGGCCAGCGCCACCGCGGGGCCGTTCACGAACTTCTCGGCCCACCGTCGGGCGGCGGCGTGGACCTCGTCGGCCGGGACGACCTCGTCCACCAGCCCGATCTCGAGTGCCTCCTGTGCCCCCACCATGCGGCCCGTGTAGATCAGGTCCTTGGCGCGCGACGGGCCGATCAGGCGCGACATCCGCTGCGTGCCACCCCCACCGGGGATGATGCCGAGCAGGATCTCCGGCTGCCCGAGCTTCGCGTTGTCGCCGCAGACGCGCCGGTCACAGCCCAGCGCCACCTCCATGCCGCCGCCGAGCGCGTACCCGGTGATCGCCGCGACCGTGGGCTTGGGCACCTCCGACAACGCCCCGAAACACGCCGACAGCCTGCGCGCGACCGGCGCCATCTCGGCGTAGGAGAGCCCGACCATCTCCTTGATGTCGGCTCCCGCCGCGAACACCTTCTCGCCGCCGTACACGACCACGGCGTGCACGTCCGCGCGCCGGGTGGCTTCCTCCGCGCAGGCCTTGAGCTCCTCCTGCAGTTGGCGGTTGAACGCGTTCATGGCGGCCGGTCCAGCCGGATCGTGCCGATTCCGCCTTCGACGTCGAGCCTCACGAATTCCGTCACGCCGGTGACATTAGTGCCGTCGCCAGCTCGACAGGCCGGCTGAGCGCCAGGAGGTGCCCGCCGGGGAGCTCCTCGACCTCGACGCCGGGCAGCCGCTCGGCCGCCACCCGGCGCTGGAACCCCAGCGGGAACAACCGGTCCTCCCGGCCCTGCAGGAACCGGGTGGGGACGTCCGGCCACGCCGCGAGCGGCCACGGCTCCTCGAAGGGAGTGCCGGACTGGTCCACGCCGCCGGCCACCGCCACCGCGGTGACGTCCGGCGGGACGTCGTGGAAGAAGTCGACGAGCGGGTCGAAGGAGTCGGCGGACCGGCCGTCCCGCGCGGCGTACGCGGCACGCGCCGCGGCCTGCCCGGTGGCCTCCCACCACTCGCCCCCGGACTCGCCCGGTTTCGGCACCATCGCGTTGAGCAGCACGATCTGCTCGACCGGCACCCGCTCGGCCACCAGCGGCACGGTGAACCCGCCCAGCGACTGCCGACGAGGACGAGGTCGCCGCGCCGGTCACCGATCGCCGCGACCACCGCGTCGGCGTACTCCACGAACCCGGCGCCGTCGTCGGCGGCGGGGAGGTCGACCGCGATCGCCTCGTGGCTCCTCGCCCGCAGCTCGGGCACCACCCGATGCCAGTACCACGCCTGCCCGCCCGCACCGGGGACCAGCACGACGTCGTCATCCCCGGCCTCGCTGCGCGAAGTCGTCGGCGGTGCCGCCGCCGGGGAAGCGGGTGGCGAAGTCCAGCACGCCGACCCAGGTCGGGCGTACCGCGATCCGGGCCATCCGCACGCCGGGACGGTCGGCCTCGGCCACCGCGGCCCGGCCGGCTTCCTCCCCGCCGCAGCGGATGTGGGCGAGCGCGTACTCGGGCACGATGCCGTCGACATCGGTGACCTCGGCACGCCCGCGCAGCAGCAGCACCTCCGGCGGCATCGACGCCGTGTCGATCGTGACCGCCACGTCCGGCCGCGCCCGGAGGGCGGTGATCTTGCGGGGCCCGCGAACGTCCCGAAGACGATCTCCTCGCCCGTCCAGTGGAAGAGCATCGGGAACACGCGCGGCGTGCCGTCGGCGGCCGTGTAGGCGAGCCGGGCCGGCTCGGGCGAGGCGAGCAGCCTGCGCGCGGTGTCGCTGTGGATCAGGTCCGGATGCCCCTGCGGGAGCGTCGAGATCGTCATACTCCTAATTTAGGAGTAATCCCGACTAGAACACAAGTAGTTGCTACAGTTCCCTCATGGCTGGAGCTCGGAACTACGACGACCCCTGTGGTGTCGCCCGCGCCCTGGACGTGGTCGGCGAGCGGTGGACGCTGCTCGTCGTGCGCGAGCTGCTGTTCGGGCCGAAGCGCTTCTCCGACCTGGTGCGCGGGCTGCCCGGGATGAGTCAGAACGTGCTGTCGCAGCGACTCCGCGAGCTGGCGGGCGCCGGGCTCGTCGAGCGGCGCCGGCTCGGACCACCGGTGAGCGGGCAGGTCTACGAGCTCACCGAGCGTGGGTCCGCGCTGCGACCGGTGGTGGTCGAGCTCGCCCGGTGGGGCAGCCGGATCCCCACGTCGTCACGCGCGGGCCTCTCCCCCGACGCGCTGGTCCTCGCGCTGCTCACCACGTTCGACCCGGACGGCGCCGAGGACGTCCGGGTCGCGCTGGTGCTCGGCGACGACCGGTTCGCCGCGGAGGTCACCGGCGGGCGGCTCGAGATCGTCCGTGGCGAGGCCGTGTGGGCGGATGCGGAGATCCGCACCACCGCGGCCGGGTTGCGCTCGGTGGTGTTCGCCGGGCGCCGGCTGGCCGAGGCCGTCGCGGCGGGCGACGCCGAGGTCCGGGGCGATGCGGAGAAGGCGACCCGCTTCGTGGCTCGCTTCCCGCGCCCGGCCCCGGTGGGCTCCGGGGAACGCACCCGCGGTCTCGCAGGGGGCGCGGAGCGGCGCGACCCGTGATCGATCTGAGCAGCACCGCAGTGCGGCCGCGACCACACCGAGGTGCTGCTCGCGCGGCGTGATCGGTTCGAGCAGTACGCCATCGTGGTGACCGCGACCGTGGCGTGCTGCTCGCCGTGGCCTGCCCGACCGGCGACGGTCCTCGGGCTCACTCGTCCGGGTCGTCAGGCCGGGTCCGGCGGGACCGGTTCTCGAGGAAGGTCCGCGGGCGCCGGGTCCTCGTCCTCCACCGCCGGGCGCACCAGCAGGATGCACCCGAGGCCGATCAGCGCGGCGAGCGCGATCATCGCCGGGATGGGCCAGTAGGCGCCGCCCGCGGCACCCACGAGCGATGCGGCGACGAGCGGGACGAACCCGGCGATCGCACCGCCGAACTGGTAGCCGATGGACGCGCCGCTGTAGCGGACCCGCGCGGGGAACATCTCCGAGTACAGCGCGGCCGTCGGGGAGTACACCGCGTTGTGGCCGATGCAGATGGAGATGACCACCGCGAGCCAGGCCAGCACCGGAACCTGCGCGGTGATCATGAAGTTCAGCGGGATCGCGAACAGCGCGATGAAGACGGTTCCGAAGATGATCACCGGGCGCCTGCCCAGCCGGTCGGACAGGATGCCCATCAGGGGGATCGTGAGGATCTGCACCGCTCCGGCCGCGGTGACACCCACCAGGTAGAGGTTCTGCTCGAGGCCGTACGCCCTCGTGGTGTACGAGATCGTGTAGACGGTCATCGCGTAGAACAGCACGCCGTGCGACAGGTAGAGCCCGGCGGCCAGCAGCACGTTGCGCGCATCGCCCCGCAGCAGCTCGACCACCGGCACCTTCGCGACACCGCGGGTCTGCTGGACCTTCGTGAACTCGGGCGACTCGGTGATGCGCAGCCGGATGAACAGACCGATCCCCACCAGCACGATGCTGACCAGGAATGGCACCCGCCAGCCCCACGCCAGGAAGTCCTCCTCGGGCAGCTGCTGCATCAGCAGGAACATGCCCGTCGACAGCAGGCCACCCACGGCGCTGCCGACCTGCGCGAAGCTGCCGAAGAAGCCCCGCCGCTTCTTGTCCGAGTGCTCCACGGCCATCAGCACGGCGCCGCCCCACTCGCCGCCGACGGCCATGCCCTGCACGAACCGGAGCACGACCATGAGGATCGGCGCCCAGATCCCGATGGTCGCGAACGTGGGCAGCAGGCCCATCACGAACGTGGCCAGGCCCATCATCGTGAGCGTCACGATCAGCGTGGTCTTGCGCCCGACACGGTCGCCGATGTGGCCGAACAGCAGCCCACCCACCGGCCGGGCCACGAAGCCGACCGCGAACGAGGCGAAGGCGGCCAGCGTGCCGGCGAGCTCGGAGAAGTTGGGGAAGAACAGCTGCCCGAACACCAGCGCGGATGCGGTGCCGAAGATGAAGAAGTCGTACCACTCGATGGACGTCCCGACCATGCTGGCCAGCGCCACCCGCCGCGTGGACTCCGCCTGGGCCGGACTGCCGTGAACCGGACTGCTCTGCGTCTGCATCGTTGCGTTGCCGCCTTCCGGATGGTCGGTCGGTCTGTTTGTCGGTCTGTCTGACAAACATACGGTGCGCAGGCGGAAAGGGGAACAGCGGACTTCGTCGGCGGCCTACCTGCGCCAGGCGGTGTAGCGGCCCCTCCGCTTCTGCACCGAGAGCGGCAGGCCGAACGTCGTGCTCAGGTTCTCGTCGGTCAGCACGTCGTCCAGGAGCCCGGCGGCCACCACCGCGCCGTCGCGCAGCAGCAGCGCGTGGCTGTAGCCCACCGGGATCTCCTCGACGTGGTGGGTGACCAGCACCGACGCCGGGGCGTCCGGGTCGGCGGCGAGCTCCGCGAGGCGCGCGACGAGGTCCTCGCGCCCGCCCAGGTCGAGCCCCGCGGCCGGCTCGTCGAAGAGGATGAGCTCCGGGTCGGTCATGAGCGCGCGGGCGATCAGGGTGCGCTTGCGCTCGCCCTCGGACAGGGTGCCGTACTCGCGGCCGGCCAACGCACCCATACCCAGCGCGGCGAGCAGGTGGTCGGCGCGGTCGGTGTCGAAGGCGTCGTAGGCCTCCCGCCAGCGCCCGAGCACCCCCCACCCGGCGCTGACGACGACGTCACGCACGACCTCGTCGCCCGGCACGCGCAGACCCAGAGCTGCGGACGTCAGACCGATCCGGGTCCGCAGCTCGAAGACGTTGACCCCGCCGAGCCGCTCGCCGAGCACGTGCACCGTGCCGGCCGTCGGGTGCAGCTCGGCCGCGGCGATGCGCAGCAGGGTCGTCTTCCCGGCGCCGTTCGGGCCGAGGACGACCCAGCGCTCGTCGAGTTCGACCGTCCAGTCGACGTCGCGCAACAGGGTGGACGCCCCGCGGCGGACGGTGACACCGGTCATCCTGACGACGGTGTCCTCGAGGTCGTCCACGACGGGCGGGGGCTCAGAGCTTGATCCGGGCGCAGCCACGGGGCATATCCTCGCCGATCGTGCCGGTCTTCCCATTGGGTGCCCATGCCGACGAGGGCGGCGTGCGCTTCGCCGTGGCCTCGACCAGCGCAGATGCCGTCGACGTCTGCCTCGTCGACGGGGTGGACGACGCCCTGTCCGAGAAGCGGGTGGCGCTCACGGAGCGCACGTTCGGGGTGTGGCACGGATACGTCGAAGGGGTGCGGCCCGGGCAGCGCTACGGCTATCGCGTGCACGGTCCGTACCGGCCGTGGGACGGCGTGCGCGCAATCCGGCGAAGATCCTCGTCGACCCGTACGCGCGGCGCATCATCGGCCGGGTCACGGATCCGATCGCCGCCCGGGGCTGGGTGGACGACCCGATGACCGGCCCGGCCAGCACGGTCGACTCGCTCGGCCACGTGCCGCTCTCGGTGGTCACCGGGCCCGACGGGGCAGCTCCCGGCCCACGCCCCGACGTGCCGTGGTCGGAGACGGTGATCGCCGAGCTGCACGTGCGCGGCTACACGCGGCTGCACCCGGACGTGCCCCCCGAGCAGCGCGGCACGTACCTGGGCCTCGCCCACCCCGCCGTGATCGAGCACCTGTGCCGCCTCGGCGTCACCGCGGTGGAGCTGCTGCCGGTGGCGGCGATCGCCGACGAGCCGCCGTTGTTGGAGCGCGGGCGCCGAACTACTGGGCTACGCCACGCTCGGCTTTCTCGCCCCCCACCCCGCTACGCGAGCGCCGGGAGAGGAGGTCGAGGAGTTCGCCGCGATGGTGGCGGCACTGCACGCCGCGGGCATCGAGGTGATCCTCGACATCGTCCCGAACCACACCGCGGAGGGCGGGGTGGGCGGCACCACGCTGTCCTACCGGGGGTTGGACGCCCCGGCCTACTACGCGCTGCGCAGCGACGGCCACGACGCCGACATCACCGGCACCGGCAACACCCTCGACGCAGGCTCGCCCACCGTCATCCGGCTGGTCTGCGACGCCATGCGGTACTGGGTCACGGCGCTGGGCGTCGACGGGTTCCGGATCGACCTGGCGAGCGTGCTGGGCAGGCCCGGCTCCGGCCCGTTCGACCCGCACGCGCCGCTGCTCACGGCGATCGCCGTCGACCCGGTGCTGTCGACCGTCAAGCTCATCGCGGAACCGTGGGACGCCACCGGCGAGGGCTACCAGGTCGGCGGGTTCGGCGTGGCGTGGTCGGAGTGGAACGGGCGCTACCGCGACGCCGTGCGCGACTTCTGGCGCGGCCACGGCGGCATCGGCGAGGTGGCGTCCCGGCTCGCAGGAAGCTCCGACCTGTACCGGATCTCCGGGCGGCGGCCGTGGGCGTCGATCAACTTCGTGACGGCCCACGACGGCTTCACGCTGCGCGACCTGCTGTCGTACGAGCGCAAGCACAACGAGGCCAACGGCGAGGACAACCGCGACGGCACCGACGACAACCGCTCGCAGAACTTCGGCGAGGAGGGCGAGACGACCTCACCGGTGCGGGCCGCCGCCAGGCTCGCCACCGCGCGGGCGATGCTCGGCACCCTCCTCCTGTCGACCGGCACGCCCATGCTGCTGGGCGGCGACGAGCTGTGGCGCACCCAGCGGGGCAACAACAACGCGTACTGCCTCGACGACGAGACGTCCTGGGTGGACTGGTCGCTGCGCGACGGAGCGCTGGCGGCGTTCACCGCGAGGGCTGCGGCGATCCGCCGCGGCTCCCCCGCCCTGCACCGCGACCGGTTCTACCGCGACGGCGAGGTGCTCTGGTGGCACCCGGAGGGCCGCAGGCTCGGCGGCGCCGACTGGCACGGCCCGGGGCTGCACACCCTCGGACTGCTGCGCGGGGAGTGGCTGCTGCTCCTGCACGCCGGGACCGACGCGGTGGCCGCCACGTTGCCGCCCGGTGGCCCGTTCACCCCCGAGCTGGACAGCACCCGCTCCGACGGCGTCCCGTCCGGCACGCGACCGCTGAACGGTGGATCCACCATCACGCTGCCGCCCCGCTCGCTGCTCCTGCTCCGCGCGCCATGACCACGTCGCCGCCCGGGTACCGGGTCGACGTGCTGGGCGTGATCGCGGCGGGCGGCGTGCTCGGCGCGGAGGCCCGCTTTGCCGTCGGTGTCCTCCTCCCGCACGCGCCGGGCACGTGGCCGTGGGCCACCCAGCTGATCAACTTCTCGGGGTGCCTCCTGATCGGTGTACTCATGGTCGTGATCACCGAACTGCGGGACGCCCACCGGCTCGTCCGCCCGTTCCTCGGCGTCGGCGTGCTCGGCGGCTACACCACCTTCTCGACGGCCACGGTGGAGGCGCTGACGCTGCTGACCGGCGCACACCCGGGCCTCGCGATCGGCTACCTCGTGGCCTCTCCTGTGCTCGCCGTACTCGGGTGCGGTGCGGGCGTCGTCACCGCCCGGCTGCTCGCGGGCCGTCCGGCCGGACCCCCGGCGGCGGCCTGATGGACGCCCTCACCGTGCTCTGGGTCGCGCTCGGCGCCGCGGTCGGCGCACCGCTGCGGTACGTGCTCGACCGCCTCGTGCAGGCCCGGAACGGGACCCGGTTCCCGTGGGGCACGTTCACGGTCAACATGGTGGGCTCGTTCGTCCTCGGCGCCATCGCCGGTGCGTCGACCGCCCTGCCACCGGCCGTCTCCGCGATCGTCGGCACCGGGTTCTGCGGAGCGTTGACCACCTACAGCACGTTCGGCTACGAGGCGTTCACGCTCCTCGAGGGCACGGCACTCGAGGGCGCGGCCCGCCGCACCGCGCTCGCCTACGTCGTGGGCAGCGTCGCCTCCGGACTGCTGGTGGCCGCGATCGGATGGTGGGCGGCGCTCGCCGTGGCCGGCTGAGCCGTGATCCGGGACACTGGGCAAGACCCCGGGAGGACGGCGGTGAGCAGCTCCTTCGACCCGACCGAGCCGGCGCTGGTCGTCGGCCACGGCCGCGACCCGTCCAGCGACCAGGCCCTGCGCGCCGCGGTCGACCTCGGCCGCAGGCTCGGCGGGCGGCTGCACGTCGTGCACGTGATCGACCTGAACGACTACCCGCTCAACGTCGACGCGCCGACTGGGAGCAACGGGGCGCCGAGGCGGTGCAGGCCGAACAGCGCGATGTCGAGGGACTGCTCGCGGGCGCGCCGGTGCCGTGGACCTACGAGGCCCGCCACGGCGACCCCGCCACGGTGCTCTGCGACGTGGCGTCCGAGCACGACGCCCTCCTGATCGTCGTCGGCTCCCGCGGGGAAGGGCTGCGCCGTGCGATCGGCCGCCTGATGGACCCGTCGATCTCCCACGGCGTGATCCAGCGCCAGCACCGCCCGGTGCTCGTGGTGCCCACCCACGACTGAACGCCGCCCGGCACCGCGACTCGCACGCATCCGGACCCCGACTCGCGGAAGGGGTGGGCCCACACCTGCGCGAGTCGGGGTCTGCGTGTGCACGAGTCGCGGTGCTCCGGGTGCCGACATGGCCATCAAGTGAACGTTGCGTTTCTTAAGCGCGAACCGTAGTCTCCATAGAGCACGGACCGTACTCTATGGAGGGATCGGGGATGGCGCGCCGCGTGCTGCCGGGGCTCACGCTCGTGATGCTGCTCGGTGCCCTCGACCAGACCGCGATGGCGCCCGCGCTGCCCGCCGTGGCCGCCGACCTGGGCCGGCTCGACCTCATGCCCGCGGTCCTCACGGCGTACCTGGCGGCCGCCACCGTCTCGATGCCGCTGCACGGCAAGCTCGGAGACCGGTTCGGGCGCAAACCGGTGCTGCTCGGCGCGATCGGTGTCTTCGTGCTCGGCGCCGTCCTGTGCGCCACGGCGACGTCGATGCCCCAGCTCGTGGCCTGGCGGGTGCTGCAGGGCGCGGGCGGCGGCGGGCTCATGATCGGCGCCCAGGCGGTGCTCGGCGAGGTGGTGAGCCCGCGCGAACGCGGGCGTTACCTCGGCCTGCTCGGCGGCGTGTACGCCGTCGCGGCCGTGGGTGGGCCGGTGCTGGGTGGCCTCGCCGTCGACCACCTCACGTGGCGCTGGATCTTCGCGATCCACCCGCCGCTCGGCGTGGTCGCGCTGGTCGTCGTGATCCGTACGTTGCAGCTGCCCGCGCCGGCGCGGCGCCCACCGTTCGACGTGCTCGGCGCGCTGCTGCTCGCGCTCACCGTCACGGGTGTCGTCCTGCTCGGCAGCGGTCCCGGCGACCTCGCCCCGCTGGTCGGGGCGGCCACCGTGCTCGCCGCCGCCTGCTGGCTCCTGACGGCCCGCCGGGCCGCCGATCCGGTGCTGCCGCTGCGGCTGTTCCGCACCCGCTCGATCGCGATCCCGACGGCCATCAGCGTGCTCGTCGGCTTCGCCCTGTTCGGCACGGTCAGCTACCTGCCGGCGTTCCTCCAGGTGGCGAGGGGCATCTCGGCCACGCAGGCCGCCCTCGTGGTCACGGTGCTGATGGTGGGCGTCCTCACCGCCACGGTCGCGTCCGGCCGGATCATCACACGCACCGGCCGCTACAAGGCGTTCCCCGTCGCCGGCACGGCCGTGGCGACGCTCGGGCTGGCCCTGCTGGGCACCGTCGGACGGGAGACACCGATCCCCCTGGTGCTCGCCGCGCTGCTGCTCGTCGGCGTGGGCGTCGGGTTGGTGATGCAGGTGATGGTGCTCGTGGCGCAGAACGGGGCCGAGCACCGAGACCTCGGGGCTGCCACCTCCGCGGTGACGTTCGTGCGCCAGATCGGCGCGAGCGTCGGAGTCGCCGTGGTCGGCGCCCTGATCACGTCCCGCTTCGCCGCGGCGCTCCCCGCGGGCACCGACCCGCGCGTCGCCACCACGCTCTCCCCGGAGCAGCTCGCCCACCTGCCCGACACCGTGCGCGAGGCCTTCGCCACGGCCGCCGCGCCCGTGTTCGGCTACGTCGCTCCGCTGCTCGCGCTGGCCTGCGTGCTGGCCATCGCACTCCCGGCTCACCCCCTGCGCGAGACCGCGCACGTCAGATCCTGAGGAAAGGAGGGCCTGATGACCCACGCCCCCACCCGCCCCGCCACGGGGTTCGTGCTCCCGCTGTCCGCCATCGGCCGCGACGACCTCGCGGCCGCGGGCGGCAAGGGCGCCAACCTCGGCGAGCTGGTCCGCGCCGGGCTCCCGGTGCCCGACGGCGTCGTGATCACCACCGACGCCTACGCGGCCGTCGCGGCGCACGCCCGCCTGGGCCCGGCCCTCGCCACCGCGGCGGAGGACGGCGGTGCCGCCCTGCGGGCCGCATTCGCCACCGTCGACGTCCCCGACGCGCTGCGCACGGCGATCCTCGACGCCTACGCGCTGCTCGGGAGCGGACCCGTGGCCGTCAGGTCCAGCGCCACCGCGGAGGACCTGCCGGGCGCCGCCTTCGCCGGCCAGCAGGACACCTACCTCAACATCGTCGGCCCGGACGCGCTGATCGACGCGGTCCGCCGCTGCTGGGGGTCGCTGTGGACCGAGCGCGCGATCGCCTACCGGGCGCGCCGCGACATCGACCCGGCAGGCGTCCGGATCGCGGTCGTGGTGCAGCGGATGGTGCCTGCCGCGTTCGCGGGCGTGCTGTTCACGGCCAACCCGGTGAGCGGGGCCCGGGACGAGGTCGTGGTCGACGCGAGCAGCGGGCTCGGCGAGGCCGTGGTGTCCGGTCTGGTCACGCCCGACCACTACGTCCTCGACGCCGACGGGAACGTGCGGGAGCGGCGGCGCGGGCGGCGGGAGGTCGTGGTGCGCGGGGTCGCGGGCGGCGGCGTCGAGCAGTGCACCGGCGAGGTGCACGAGGAGCTCCCGGACGCGGTGCTCGCCGAGCTGGCCGCCCTCGCGAGGAAGGTGGCCGCCCACTTCGGCCGTCCGCAGGACGTGGAGTGGGCGTGGGCCGACGGCGAGGTCCGGTTGGTGCAGGCCCGCCCGATGACGGCGCTACCGCCACCACCCGTCCATCTCTCCCGGATCCAGCGCTTCACCGGTCCGCAGTTCCTCGAGATGCTCCCGGTCCGGCCCTACCCGATGGACACGAGCGGTTGGCTGGAACGCGGGGTTGGCCGGATGGTCCGGCGCATGGTGGCCGAGATCGGCGGCCTGCACGTCGACCTCGCCGACGTCCTCCCCGAGACCGACGGCGTCGTGGACCGGTTCGTCCCGCCGCAGCCGCGCCCCACGCGGGCGGTGCTCACCGCGCCCGCCCGGAACCTGCCGCGGATCCGGCGCTTCCGGCCCGCGGAGTGGACCGGCGACCCCCGGTTCCGCCGCTTCGACCGGGAGGCGCGCGAGCTCGCCGCGCTCGACGTCCGCCCGCTGGCCTGGGCCGAGCTGATCGCCCTGCCCGGCCGCGCGTTCGAGGTGATGGACGCCATCACCGACCTGCGGGTGGACTACCTGCCCCGGTGCGGGGCCGACCTGGTCCGGCTGCGGCTGCTGCAGACGCTGCTGGGCCGCCACAACCTCACTGGTCTGACCACCGGCACCGGCACCCGCACGGAGGACGCCAACCGCGCGCTCGCGGACCTCGCCGAGCACGTGCGCGCCGACGGGGCGTTGCGCGCGGTGTTCGGGCTCGAACCGCAGGCGCTCGCCGACCGGATCGCCCACGACCCCGCGTTCGCCGACTTCCGGGGCGCGCTGGCGCGGTTCGCCGAGGAGTACGGCCACCGCGAGACGGCGAGCGCGCTGCTGATGTCCGCGCCGACGTGGGGGGAGTCCCCGGCTACGGTGCTCGGCATGGTGAAGGTGCTGGTGGCCGACGCACCGCAGGCGCCGCTCGCGGACCGCGCCGAACGGGCCGAACAGCGGCTGCTCACCCACCCCCTCGTGCGCCTGACCCGATCG
Source organism: Pseudonocardia sp. CNS-004 (assembly GCA_001942185.1). Lineage (GTDB taxonomy): Bacteria > Actinomycetota > Actinomycetes > Mycobacteriales > Pseudonocardiaceae > Pseudonocardia. Next base: position 6,577 of record MKJV01000070.1, on the reverse strand, counting down.
GCGGCACGGGTGCGGCGGCTCGTGGCCGGCGCCCGCGCCGGCATCGCGTTCCGCGAGGACACCCACTTCCACGGCACGCGGACCCTGCCGGTCGTACGGCGCGCCGTGCTGGAAGCGGGCAGGCGGCTCGCCGTCGCCGGGGTGCTGGGCGACGCGGACGACGTCATGCACCTGCGACTCCCGGAGCTGGAAACCCTCGACGACCCGGCCACGCTCGCCCCGGCCGACGCCGAGCGCGTGCGGGCCACGGCACGCCGCCGCTCGGCGCGACGGGCCGAGCTGGCCGGGGTGCCGCTCATCGCGCCGTCGACGCTCTACGCGGGCCGGGCGGACGACGGCACCGCACTGGTCCGCGGTGTCCCGGCCAGCGGTGGGCAGGCGACCGGGCCGGTCCGGGTGATCCGCGACACCTCCGAGTTCGGCCGCCTGCAGGGCGGTGACGTGCTGGTCTGCCCGAACACGAACCCGTCGTGGACACCGCTCTTCCAGCGCGCGTGCGCCGTGGTCGTGGACACCGGGGGCATCGGGTCGCATGCCGCGATCGTCGCCCGCGAGTACGGCATCCCGGCCGTCATGGCCACCGCGACCGGTACGGCCACGCTGACCGACGGCCAGGCCGTCACGGTCGACGGCGACACCGGCCGGGTCACGACCGCGGGCGGTCCCGCATCGTGACCACGACAGCCCGCCCAGGCTCCTCGAAGGCCCCGGAACCCGCTGGAGCGGGATCGAGGCAATCAGACGCGCTCGCGGGCCGGCGCCGACCTGCGGAGGAGGCGCACAGGGAGCGAGGAACGAGCGACCGAGCACCGGGGGAGCAGGTCGGTGCCTCGAAGGCCCGCGAGCCCGCCGTAGCGCAGCGGAGGCGATCGGACACAGATCATCGGAAGCGGCCACGCAGGCGCGGGGCGGCCCTGGAGTCCGCCATTCTCGAGGCGGTGCTCGCGGAGCTCACCGAGGCGGGTTACGGGCGGCTGTCGATGGAGCGGGTGGCCGAGCGCGCGGGGGCGAGCAAGGCGTCGGTGTACCGGCGCTGGCCGAGCAAGGTCGAGCTGGTGATGGACGCCGTGTACCACGTCTTCCCGAACGCGGCGTCCCCTCCGGACACGGGCAGCCTGCGCGGCGACCTGCTCGCCATGATGCGCGCGGTGGCCGAGCAGCTGGCCGGGCCTGCCGGCCTGGCGCTGGGCGGCGTGCTGAGCGACGCGCTCGGCGACCCCGAGCTGGCGCGCCGCGTGCGCACCTACGCCCGTGGCGCCAGCCAGATCGGCATGCGCGAGATCGCCCGGCGCGCGGTTGCGCGCGGCGAGGCCGACCCCGCCGCGCTGACCGAGCGCCGCCTGGAGGCCGGCCACGCGATGGTGCGCCACCACTTCATCACCCGCGGCGTCCCGATCGCGGACGAGGTGCTGGTCGAGATCGCGGACGAGGTGGTGATCCCGCTGTTGCAGATGCCGCGGCCGTGACGCGGATCAGGGGCGGAGCACGGTGAGCCGGAAGCGGCCGCCGCGATCCGCGGCGACCCGCACCGCCGCCTCCACGTCGTCGAGCGCGAACTCGGTCACCGCGAACCCGGCCAGGTCGAGCAGGCCCGCCCTGGCCAGCGCGATCACCCGGCCGACGGCCTCGCGCCGGTGCATCCACTGCCCGCGCACGGTCACCGAGTTGCGCATCAGCCACGGGTACGGCAGCGCGAGGTCGGCGCCCCCGAGCATGCCGACCCCGCCCATCAGCACGACCCGGCCGTACTCGCGGACCGCCATCACCGCAGACCGCACCGCGGACGCCGGGGCCGACGGCGGCAGCAGGTCCAGCACGACGTCGACCGGTCCCGCGGCCGCCCGCATCCGCTCGGTGTCCTCCTCCCCGGTGAGCTCGACGGTCCGCACCCGGGGGCCGAACCGCTTCTCCAGCTCGGCGAGCATCGTGGCGTTGCGCCCCGGTGCGACGACGACACCGGCCCCCATCGCGAGCGCCGTCGCCACGCCGACGCTTCCGAAGTTGCCGGTCGCCCCGCTGACCAGGACGGTCTCCCCCGGCTGCAGCCCGACGGCGTGCAGCCCGCCGTACGGCACCGTGCACACGTGCAGCGCGCACCACCGGCCCGCGTCGGCGGGGTCGATCGGCCCGAGTGGTGCCGCGTTCTCGGTCGGCACGAGCAGCCGCTCCGCGAACGAGCCACGCCCGTAGTAGCGCTCCAGCGCCAGCCCGCCCTCGCCGCGGGCGCTCCACCCCTGCAGCACGATGTCCGGGGTGAGCGCGTCGTCGCGCGAACGGATCGCCGGATCGCAGAGCACCCAGTCGCCGGGGCTCAGCCGGGTGGCGTCCGGCCCGACGGACCGGACCCTGCCGACCGCGCCCACCCCCGGGACCGCGGGCAGGCTGAGCAGGTAGTTCCGCTCGCCGCTGAACACCTCGGCGGCGTAGGGCAACACGCCCGCCGCCGCGACGTCGACCACCACCTCCCCGGTGCCGGGTACCGGATCGGGCACCTCGCGCACGGTGAGCGGGCTTCCGAAGGACTCGAGGACGGCGGCTCTCATGATCTCGATGCTCGATTCCGCCGCGGATCGGATGAAGGACCGGCACGAGCCTGGGACGGCGCGGTCCTACCCTGGTGGGGTGCCCGAGCAGCTCGGCGAGTTCCTGCGGTCGCGCCGCGAGCGGCTCTCCCCGGAGGCGGTCGGGCTGCCGCTGCGCCGGCGGCGCCGCACACCGGGCCTGCGCCGCGAGGAGGTCGCCGAGCTCGCCGGGATCGGCGTCGACTGGTACATCCGCCTGGAGCAGGGGCGGCCCGTCCACCCCTCGCCGCAGACCGTCGATGCGCTGGCCGGAGCGCTGCGGCTCGACGACACCGACCGGCGTCACCTGCGGGCGCTGGCCGACGCCGGGACGCCGCCCGCCTTCCACCGGGAGACCGTGCCCGACGGCCTGAAGATGCTGGTGGAGACGCTCGACCGGCCCGCGTACGTCACCGGGCGGCGGTGGGACGTCCTCGTCTGGAACGCCGCGGCCGCCGAGCTGGTGACCGACTTCGATGCGGCGCCCGTGGAGGACCGCAACATCCTCGTGTACCTGCTCCTCGACCCCGCCGCACGCTCGCTGTTCGGCGCCGGGTGGGCCGAGGTGGCGCGGCACGCCGTCGCCCAGTTCCGGGCGGCCCACGACCTGGCCGGGCCGGATCCGGCGTTCACCGCCCTGTCCGAGCGTCTCCGCACGGGCTGTCCCGAACTCGCCGGGTGGTGGGACGAGCACCGGGTCGCCGTCGCGGGATCGGGCCGCAAGGTGCTCCACCTGCCCGGCGGCCCGGTGGCGTACGAGTACGTGACCCTGCGGCCCACCGACGATCCCGCGCTGCGGTTGACCGTGTTCAGCCCACCCGACGCGAGTCAGCCCGGCAGGACGATCTTGGCCAGCTCGGCGGACGACGCCAGCTGCGGGTGGGCCGGCAGCACCCGCACGGTGTAGCCGGTGAGCCCGGCGTGCGGCAGCTTGACCACCGACTCGAACCGCTCGCCCATCCCGTCCGCGGCACCGACGTGCTCCATGGCGACGGTGACTGCGTCGGCGAGGTCGTCGGACTCGCCGACCCGCCCGATCACGGCCTCCACGGTGACGTCGTCCGGGGCGAGCCCGGCCAGCTGCACCGACGCGCGCACCGTCATCGGCACGCCGACCTCCGGCGTGTCCGGCAGCCCGGACGCGTCGACGCCGGTGATCTCCACCTGCGACCACGACGCGTTGAGCCGCGACCGGTAGGCGGCCAGCTCCCGGGCGGGGCGGAACTCGTCGGCCGAGATCCGGCCCGCCGCCCGGGCCGCCGGGGCGTACCAGTCCTCGACGTACTCGCGGACCATCCGGGTGGCCTGCACCTGCGGGCGGAGCGTGGTGAGCGTGTGGCGCACGAGCTCGACCCAACGCGGCGGCACGCCGCCCGCCCGCTCGTAGAACGCGGGCGCGACCTGGGTGGCGAGCAGCTCGTAGAGCGCGTTGGCCTCGAGGTCGTCGCGCCGCACCGGGTCCTCGATGCCGTCGGCGGTGGGGATGGCCCAGCCGTTGGCGCCGTCGTAGAACTCGTCCCACCAGCCGTCACGGATCGACAGGTTGAGCCCGCCGTTCAGCGCCGACTTCATGCCCGACGTGCCGCACGCCTCCAACGGGCGGAGCGGGTTGTTGAGCCAGACGTCGCAGCCCCAGTACAGGTAGCGCGCCATCGACATGTCGTAGTCGGGCAGGAACACGATGCGGTGGCGCACCGCGGGGTCGTCGGCGAACCGGACGATCTCCTGGATCAGCGCCTTGCCACCGTCGTCGGCGGGGTGGCTCTTGCCCGCGACGACGAGCTGCACCGGCCGGTGCGGGTCGAGCAGCAGGTCGCGCAGCCGGTCCTTGTCGCGCAGCATCAGCGTGAGCCGCTTGTAGGTGGGCACGCGACGGGCGAACCGACGGTCAGCACCTCGGGGTCGAAGACGTGGTCGGTCCAGGACAGCTCCGGCGTGGACGCGCCGCGCTGCAGCCAGGCCTCCCGCACCCGGCGGCGCACCTCGGACACCAGCCGGGCCCGCAGCGCCCCGCGCAGGTCCCACAGCATCTCGTCGGTGACCGAGTCGGGCGGTGTGTGCGTGACGTGCCCCGCGTCGCCGAGGAGCGCGGTGACCTCGCGGGCCTCCCAGGTGGCCCCGTGCACGCCGTTGGTGACCGAGCCGATCGGCACCTCGTCGGTGTCGAAGCCCTCCCACAGCTTCCCGAACATGCCCCGCGAGACGGCGCCGTGCAGCTGCGAGACGCCGTTGGCGCGCTGGGCGAGCCGCAGGCCCATGTGCGCCATGTTGAACATGTTGGGGTTGTCCTCCGCGCCGAGCGCGAGCACCCGGTCGACGGGGACACCGGGGAGCATCTGGTCGGAGAAGTAGTGCCGCACGAGGTCGATCGGGAACCGGTCGATGCCGGCGGGCACCGGGGTGTGCGTGGTGAAGACGGTGCCGGCGCGGACCGCGGCCACGGCCTCGTCGAACGACAGGCCGTCGTGCTCCTGGAGTTCGCGGATGCGCTCCAGCCCGAGGTAGCCCGCGTGTCCCTCGTTGGTGTGGAACACCTCGGGGGCCGGGTGCCCGGTGGCCGCGCAGAACGCGCGCACGGCACGCACTCCGCCGATGCCGACGAGGATCTCCTGCTTGATCCGGTGGTCCTGGTCGCCGCCGTAGAGGCGGTCGGTGACGCCGCGCAGGTCGGGCTCGTTCTCCTCGATGTCGGAGTCGAGCAGGAGCAGCGGCACCCGCCCGGCGGTGGCCTGCCAGACGCGGGACTTGAGCGTGCGCCCGCCCGGCATGGCCACCTCGACGAGCACCGGCTCGCCCGCGGCGTCGAGGAGGAGCTGGAGCGGGAGGCCCTGCGGGTCGAGCACCGGGTAGTGCTCGAGCTGCCAGCCGTCGAGCGAGAGCGACTGGCGGAAGTAGCCGGAGCGGTAGAGCAGCCCGACGCCGATCAGCGGTACGCCGAGGTCGGAGGCGGCCTTGAGGTGGTCGCCCGCGAGGACGCCCAGCCCACCGGAGTAGTTCGGCAGCACCTCGCTGACGCCGAACTCCATCGAGAAGTAGCCCACCGCCGCCGGGAGCGTCGGGTCGTCCTCGCGCTCCTGCTGGTACCAGCGCGGCTCCTGCAGGTAGCGGGCGAGGTCCTCGGCCAGCTCCTGGATCGTGACGACGGTCTCGGCGTCCTTGGCCAGCTCCCCGAAGCGGGCCGACGAGATCTCGCCGAGCAGCCGCACCGGGTCGTGCCCCGCGCGCTCCCACGCGTCGGGGTCGAGCGTGGCGAAGAGGTCCTGGGTGGGGGTGTGCCAGGTCCACCGCAGATTGGTGGCCAGGGTCTGCAGCGGGGCCAGCGCGGAGGGCAGCTGGGCCCGGACGGTGAACCTGCGAAGCGCCTTCACCCTGCAGACCTTAGATGAATGGATACCGGGATCGGTCCAGTCCTCGCCGCGGCGGGTTGACACCCGATCAAAACTATAACTAGCTTGGTTGCAGTTGAAGGAGGGCACGTGGGTCTCAGCAGCAGGAGCGCGGTCGCGATCCACGCGCTCACGATGCTCGGCCGCTGGGACGACCGCTCGCTCACGTCCGCCGAGATCGCCGACAGCCTGGCGAGCAACCCGGTTCTGGTGCGCCGCATCCTCGGCAGCCTGCGCGACGCGGGCCTGGTGTGGTCCACCGAAGGGCGCGGCGGCGGCTGGACCCTCGCCCTCCCCGCACGGGAGATCACCCTCCACGACGCGTACGTCGCCGTGGAGGACGGTCCGGTACTGGCCCGGCACGCCCATCCGCCCAGCGAGGCGTGCGAGGTCGGGCGGCACATGCAGGCCCTGCTCGAGAGCGAGTTCCGCGACGCGGAGCAGGCCATGGAGGAGCGGCTCGGCCGCACGACCATCGCCCACCTGGTGCAGGAGACCGTGACCCGCGAGCGGGCGCTCCCGGATAGGGCCTGTCCTGTAGGCCCCGGGCCGCGGGCTTCGTGATCGAGATCGTCCCTGGCAAGGCGCGGCACGAGCCGTTGTACTGGACGTACCCGGTCGTGCCGGCAA
>MKJV01000069.1 GCA_001942185.1 Pseudonocardia sp. CNS-004 | reverse complement strand
GTCCTGACCGGGCCGCCAGACGTCCTGGCGGTTCGACTCACTCATCGGTCCATCTCCTCGTTCTCGGCCCCGACATCATCGCCGCCGACCCCACACGGGAGGTGCTCGGGGCGGCCTGGGCCGTCAATAGGCGACAGAAGTTCGTCCGGTCGAACCGTTGACAACCACCTTTCGGTCCTGCCAGCCTTCATCAGGCTTCCTGATGGTGGCTCGTCCCGGAGGTGCACATGGACGTGCGCAGCGCACAGGGCGTCTCGCGCCGCCTCGCCGGATTCGTCGCGGGCCGTTCCGAGCGGCACGTTCCCGACGCCGCGAAGGCGGCCGCCGCGCGCTCGTTGCTCGACGCCGTGGGGGTCTCGCTGGCGGCGACCGGCCTCGGTGAGGGCACCGCGGCCTTCAGCGACCTGGTCCGCGCGGAGTCCGGCCACGGCGTGAGCACGCTGTTGTGGGACGCGTCCCGGCTGCCCGCTGCCGCCGCGGCGTGGGCCAACGGGGCGCTCGCCCACGCACTGGATTTCGAGGACGCCGTGGACGGCCTACCGGCGCACCCGAACGCGCAGGTGGTCCCGGCGGCGCTCGCGCTCGCCGAGGAGTACGACGCCGGCGGCGCCGAGCTGCTCGCGAGCGTGGCCCTCGGCTGCGATGTCACCTGCCGCGTGGCCGATCTCGCGGGCGAGCGGATGGCGGAGCGGGGGTGGTACCCGCCGCCCATCGCCGGCGCGATCGGTGCCACCGTCGCGGGGGCCTTCCTCGCGCGGCTGACCGCCGAGCAGGTGGTCGACGCGCTGTCGCTGGTGATCTCGCAGAGCACGGCGAGCGGCGAGGTCAAGAACAGCCCCGACAGCCTGATCCGCGGGATCCGGGACGCGTTCGCCGCACACGCGGCGGTCCGCGCGGTGCAGCTGGCGAGCCGCGGGGTCCGTGGGTTCGCCGCCCCGCTGGAAGGCGCGGCCGGCTTCCTCGCCACCTTCGCGGGTGCCGACGTCGATCCGAGCAGGCTGCTCGACGGCCTGGGCGAGGACTTCCGGGGCACCGAGGTCAGCTTCAAGGCCTGGCCGAGCTGCCGGGGCACCCACGCGTTCATCGACGCCGGGCTGCGGCTGCGGGCGGAGGCGGACCTCGATGCGCTGGAGGCGGTCGAGCTCGTCGGTGCGCCCGTCAACCGGATGCTCGCCGAGCCGCTCGCGGCCAAGCGGGCCCCGTGCACGGCGATCGACGCGAAGTTCAGCCTGCCGTTCACGGTGGCGCTCGCGCTCGTCGACGGCGGCGTCGGGCTCGGCTCCTTCGCTCCCGACCAGTTGGGCAGGCCCGACCTGCTCGCCGTGGCACGGAAGGTGACGTTCCGTCCCGAGCAGGCGTGGGGCACGCCGGCGCGCATGACGTCCGGGCGGCTCACCTTGCGCTACGGCGGTGGACGTCAGCAGGTGCTCGAGGTGGCCCGGCCCCCGGGCGGCCCGGACGCCCCGATGACGACCGAGGCGTTGGTGGCGAAGTTCCTCGACTGCGTGGCGCACGCCGCGCACGAGCCGCCCGAGCCCGAGCAACTCGCCGGGCAGCTGCTGGGAATCGGCTCGGCACCGTCGGTGCGCGGCCTGTTCGCGCACCTCTTCCCCGAACCGGCCGCCGCGGCCCGAGAGACCGAGAGCTGGTGACCATGCCCGTCGACGTGCTGTTCGTCGGAGACTGATGCTGTCCGCGCCCGACCCGGCGAGGTTCTTCGCGCCGTCGCGGGAGATCCTCGCCGGCGCCGACATCGCCGTCGGCCACCTGGAGTGGCCGCACACCGAGCGGGGCCAGGTCTGCGTGGTCGACATCCCCGCCCCGGCGAACCCGCCGGGCCACCTCGACGCCGTCGCCGACGCCGGGTTCGACGTCGTCACCATGGCGGGCAACCACATGTTCGACCAGGGCCCGTACGGAGTGGCCGACTCGATCGCCGCGGTGCGTGCTCGGGGCATGGAGCCGGTCGGCGCCGGCATGACGGTCGAGGAGGCGCGGCGCCCGGCCGTCGTGAGCCGGGACGGGCTCACCTTCGGGTTCCTCAGCTACAACGCGGTCGGGCCACGGGAATCGTGGGCCACGCCGGTCAAGGCTGGGGTCGCCCCGGTCCGCGTGATCAACCACTACGAGCTCGACGTCGCCTCGCCGGGCAGCGCGCCGGCGGAGTTCACCAGCCTGGACCAGGAGACCGAGGCGGCGATGCGGGCCGACATCGCGGCGCTCGCGGCGGTCGTCGACGTCGTCTGCGTGTCGGTCCACAAGGGGATGGGCTTCGTCCACGCGAAGCTGGCGACCTACGAGCGGCCGCTCGCCCGCGCCGCCGTCGACGCGGGCGCCGACGTCGTGATCGGGCACCACGCCCACATCCTGCGCGGCGTCGAGGTGTACCGAGGTCGCCCGATCTTCCACGGGATCAGCCACTTCGTGCCCGCGTACACCGCCGAGACCGATCCGCTCGGCCGCCACGGCACGCGCCCGCGGCCCCGCAACGCCCCCAGCCTGGACTTCTTCACCCCGGACCCCGGGCGGGCGCCGTTCCCGTTCCCCCGGGACTCCCGGCACACGATGATCGCGCGGGTCACCGTCGACCGCGACGGCGTCGTCGAGGCGGGTTTCGTCCCCTGCCTGCTGGACACCGACGCGATCCCGGTGCCGCGCAGCGGCGCGGACGCGGACGCCACGGTCGACTACGTCGAGCGCATCACCAGGGACGCCGGGCTGTCAGCGGAGTTCGTCCGGCGCGCCGGCCACGTCACGTTCCTCGACCGGGAGCGCACATGGGCATGATCGTGCTGCGGCGGTTGGTGTTCGCGATCCCGCTCCTGTTCGCGGTCTCCCTGGTGACGTTCACGCTGATCGCGATCGCGCCGGGCGACGCGGCGCGGGTGCTCGCCGGACCCGAGGCGACACCGGCCGAGTACCAGGCGCTGCGCCAGGAGCTCGGCCTCGACGATCCGTTCGTCGTGCAGTACTGGCACTGGCTGTCCGACGCCGTCCAGGGCGACCTCGGCCGGTCCATCGTCAACGGCCAGGACGTCGCGCAGGCGCTCAACCAGCGCCTCGGGGTCACGCTGTCGATCGTGATCCCGGCGGTGGTGATCGCGTCGCTGCTCGGCATCCTGATCGGCTGCGTCAGCGCCCACCGGGGCGGGTGGCTCGCCCGCCTGGTCGACCTCACGGCGGTGGTCGGCAACGCGCTGCCGAACTTCTGGGTCGCGCTGATCGTCGTGACGCTGTTCGCGGTGACGTTCCCGATCTTCCCCGCGATCGGCTACGTCGAGCTCACCGAGTCGCCGTCGGGCTGGGCGCGATCGATCACGCTCCCGGTGCTCAGCATGGTCGTCGGTGGCCTCGCCGGTACCGCGAAGCAGACCCGCGACGCGATGCTCACCGGCCTGTCCGCCGAGTACACGCTCGCGCACCGGGCGGACGGGGTGAGCGAACGCGCCATCGTCTACCGGCACGTGCTGCGCAACTCGGCCGCGCCGATCATCGCGATCGTCGGGCTCCACTTCGTCGGTTCCCTCGGCGGGACCGTGCTGGTGGAGAGCATCTTCGGGCTGCCGGGGCTCGGTGGCCTCGCGGTGAGCTCCACCGCCACCCACGACATCCCGACGATCCAGGGGGTCGTCGTCTACTTCGCGATCCTCGTCGTCCTGGTCAACCTGGTCCTGGACCTGACCTACCGCCGCATCAACCCGAGGGTGGCGGTCCGGTGAGCATCTCGACGGAAGTGAGCGCACCCGGCGGCGAGGCCGCGCTCGCCGCGCCCGCCCGGCGCCCGGGCCTGCTGAAGCGGTTTCTCCGCAGGCCGAGCGCGGTCGTCGCGGCGGCGTTCCTCCTCCTGGTGACCCTTGCGTGCGTCGCGGCCCCGCTCGTCGCTCCGTACGGGGAGAGCGAGGCCGTCCTCGCCGACGCGTCCTCCGGCCCGTCGGCCGCCCACCTGCTGGGCACCGACAAGCTCGGCTACGACATCCTCAGCAGGCTGCTGCACGGCGGCGCCCACACCCTTGGCCCGGCAGCCCTGTCCCTGGCCATCGCGTGCCTGGTCGGCGTTCCGGTCGGGATGGTGTCCGGCTTCAAGGGAGGTCGGCTGGACCGGGTCGTCGGGTGGGTGCTCGACGGGGTCATGTCCATCCCGGCGACGATCTTCCTGCTCGCGGTCCTCGCCGTCTTCCCGCACGACCTCACGGTGGCGATGGCGTTCTTCGGCCTGCTGGTCTCGCCGCCGGTGGCCAAGGTCGTGCGGTCGGTGGTGCTCGGCGTGCGCTCCGAGCAGTACATCGACGTCGCCCGGGTGAGCGGCATCAGCGACGTGGGGATCATGTGGCGGCACGTGCGCTCCAAGCTCGCCGGTGTCGTCGTGGTCCAGGCGACGCTGGTGGCGGGCGTCTCGATCCTCGCCCAGAGCGGCCTCGAGTTCCTCGGCCTCGGCCCGCAGCCACCGACGCCGACCTGGGGCAACCTGGTCAGCACCGCCGCTGACGCCATCCACCAGCAGCCGTGGCTGCTGGTGCCGACCGGTGGGCTGATCGCGCTCGTCGTGCTCGCGCTGTGGTTCGTCGGCGACGGTCTGCGCGACGCGCTCGCGGAGCGGTGGCAGGGCGCGCCCACCACGCGCCGGCGCACCGGCGGCGGCCCCGCCGCGGGAGCCGCCCGGGAGGGGCGGCGTCGACGGCGAGCGGCTCGGAGCCCCTGCCGGCCGACGCAGGCGTCCTCGTGCTGAACGACCTGACGGTGAGCTTCGGCGACGGCGCGGACCGCCACCCGGTCGTCCAGGGCGTCGCGTTGAGCATCGCGGCCGGGGAGACGGTGGCGTTGCTCGGGGAGTCGGGGTGCGGCAAGAGCGTCACCGCCCGCGCGGCAGCGGGCCTGTTACCGGGCGCCGCGCACGTCGACGCGGGATCGGTGGTCCTGGAGGGCGTCCGGTACGACCTGGCGGAGGAGAGCGACGGCCTGCCGCGCGGCGCCGGCATCGCGATGATCTTCCAGGAGCCGATCGCGGCGCTGGACCCCTCGCTGACCGTCGAGGCCGTCCTGGCCGGTTCGGTCCGCCGCCACACCGGTGCCGATCGCCGGACGGCCACGGCCCGGGCGGCCGAGCTGTTGGAGCAGGTCGGCATCCGCGACCCGGCGTCGGTGCTGCGCCGCTACCCCCACGAGCTCTCCGGGGGCATGGCGCAGCGCGTCTGCATCGCCCGGGCGCTCGCCGGGAGCCCGAAGGTCCTCGTCGCGGACGAGCCGACGACGGCGCTCGACGTCACCGTGCAGGAAGGCGTGCTGGACCTGCTGCGCGAGCGCCAGGCCGAGTCCGGGCTGGGCATCCTGTTCGTCACCCACGACTGGGGGGTCGTCGCGGACATCGCCACGCGGTGCGTCGTGATGTACGCGGGGCAGGTCGTCGAGGTCGCCCCGGTGGACGACCTGTTCGCCGACGCGCGGCACCCCTACTCGCGCGGTCTGATGGCCGCCAACCCGGCCGCCGGCCGGCCGGGGGACCGCCTCACCGCCCTCCCCGGTCGCGTGCCCGACCCGTCGGAGTGGCCGACCGGCTGCCGCTTCCAGGCCCGCTGCCTGTGGGCGAGCGACGAGTGCGGTCGCGCGCCGATCCCCCTCACCACCAGCGCCGACGGTCGTCATGTCCGTTGCATCCGCTGGGAGGAGGTCGCCCGTGCCGACATCTGACCTGGCCCTCGACGTCCAGGGCGTCTGCATCGACTACGGCCGGGGGAAACGGAGGGTCCGCGCCGTGGAGGACGTCTCGCTCACCGTGGCCGCGGGCGAGACCGTCGGCCTGGTGGGGGAGTCCGGTTCGGGGAAGACCTCGGTCGCCATGGCCACCCTGGGGCTGGTCCCGATCAGCGCCGGCACCATCCTCGTGAACGGCCGGGCCATCGATCTCCGGCAGCGCGGGAGCGTGGTCGCCGCGGGCGCGCAGGCGGTCTTCCAGAGCCCCTACAGCTCGCTGGACCCGGCGATGCCGATCCGGGCGATCCTGGCCGAAGCGGTCTCCCACCTGCGGCTGCCCCGCCGTGAGGTCGACGCCCGCGCCCACGCGGTGCTGGAGGAGGTCGGGCTCGACCCGCGCACCGCCGAGCGCTACCCGCGGGAGTTCTCCGGCGGGCAGCGCCAGCGCATCTCGATCGCGCGGGCGATGATGGTCCGCCCCCGCCTGCTCATCTGCGACGAACCGACCAGCGCGCTCGACCTCTCGGTGCAGGCGCAGGTCGCCAACCTCCTGATGGACCTGCAGCAGGCCCACGGGATGAGCTACCTGATCATCAGTCACGACCTCGCGCTGGTGCACCACCTCGCGTCGCGCATGTACGTGATGCACCGCGGCCGCATCGTGGAGACGGGGCCCGCTGCCGAGGTCTACCGGTCGCCGCGGGACCCCTACACGAGGGCGCTCATCGATGCGGTCCCCCTCCCCGACCCAGCGGCACAACGTCGACGGCGAGCTCTGGCCGCCGCATCACAGGTGGAGTTGCAACGATGAAGTTGTTGACGCGCAGCCCGGTCCGCAGGCCCGTGCCGGCACTGGCCGCACTCGTTCTGGCCGTCGCCTCGCTCACCGGCTGCGGCGGAGCGTCCGCAGGGGGCGGCGACCCGACCCTGGACGTCCAGTTCGCGGGTCCCCCGATCACCGGCCTGGACCCGGCGAAGTCCGGCGGCGGCGGATCGCTGATCTACAACACCCCCGCGTACGACCCGCTGATCTTCATGCAGCCCGACGGCACGCTGGTGCCGGACCTGGCCGAGTCGTGGCGGTGGGTCGACGACACGTACACCGAATTCGAGCTGACGTTGCGCCGAGGGGTCAAGTTCAGCGACGGCACCGAGATGACCGCCGAGGGCGTCGCCCAGTGGCTGCGCTACTTCAAGGACGGCAAGTCCACCCAGAGCTCCAACCTGGCGACGATGACCGACGCCCGGGCGGTGGACGCGACGACCGTGCGGATGACGCTGAGCGAGCCGGACCCCGATCTCCCGGCGCTGCTGTCGCAGCAGTACGCCACCGGGCTCGTCGCCGCCCCGGCCGGCATGAACACCCCGGGATCGCTGGACGCCGCGACGAACGGGACCGGTCCGTACATGCTCGACCCGGCCGACACCGTGGCGGGCGACCACTACACCTACGTCCCGAACCCGCACTACTGGAACCCGAACGGGCGCGTCTACGACAAGGTCGTGGTCCACGTGATCTCGGACCCGAACACGGTCGTGTCGGCGCTGTCGTCGGGACAGCTCGACATCGCCCTCGGCTCGCCGAGCACGGCGAAGGCGGCCGAGGGCGCCGGGATCGACGTGCAGTCCGTGCCGGGCCGGGTCGTCGGGCTCTACCTGCTCGACCGCGCCGGCACCCTCGCGCCACCGCTCGGCGACGAGAAGGTCCGGCAGGCGATCAACTACGCCATCGACCGAGAGTCGATCTCCGCCGCGCTCAACCCCGACGGCTTCGCCGACCCCACCTCCCAGATGGGCGTCCCCCAGCAGGAGGGGTTCGACCCGGCGCTGGACGCGGTCTACCCCTACGACCCGGCGAAGGCCCGGCAGCTTCTCGCCGAGGCCGGCTACGGAGGCGGGGTCTCGTTCGAGGTGACCTGCGCCTCGGTGCTCAACCTCTGCCCCTACGCCCAGGCGATCGCGACGTCCCTGGCGAGCGCCGGGATCACGATGACGATCAACGAGGAGTCGGAGGTCTCCGCGTTCAACCAGAAGTTCGCGAGCGGCGCGGCACCCGCTGTGATGTTCCAGTCCAGCGGTCCGGCGTTCCGCACGGCCCGGGGCCTCACCAGGACCGACGTGCTCGCCAACCCCTTCGACACCGAGGACGCCGAGGTCGAGGCGGCGTTCCGGCAGCTCGCGGCGGCCGGGGACGGGGAGGCCGGGCCCGCGTGGCAGGCACTGGTGCGGCTGCTGGCCGAGAAGGGCTGGTTCGCGCCCGTGGAGCGCCCGCACACGGTGGTGTTCTCCACGGGGATCGACAACGTCACCGTGACCGACGAGTTTCCGGCCTACTACTCGGTGATCGACCCCACCGGCACGTCCACCTGGAGGCCCGCACCATGACGATCGCAGACTCGACGATCGCAGACACGACACGGGGAAAGGTCGAGGGCACGGCCGAGCACGGCGTGCACCGCTTCCTGGGGATCCCGTACGCCGCCCCGGTCAGCGGCCGGGGCCGGTTCCTGCCGCCGACGCCCGCGACGCCGTGGACCGGCGTGCGGCAGGCGGTCGCCCCCGGCCCGGTCGCGCCGCAGTTCTCCGTGCCGGGGCGCCCGGCGCTCGCCGAACCGGGCGAGGACTGCCTGGTCCTCAACGTGTGGACGCCGGCACTCACCGGCAACCGGCCCGTGCTCGTGTGGATCCACGGTGGGGGGTTCATCGCGGGCACCGGCTACGCCCCGCACACCGCCGGGGCGGCCCTCGCGAGCGGCGAGGACGTGGTCGTGGTGTCGCTGAACCACCGGCTGGGACTGCTGGGGTTCCTCCACCTCGCCGAGCTGGGCGGAGCGGACTGGGGCTTCGAGGCGAACCCCAGCCTCCTCGACCTCGTGGCCGCACTGGAGTGGGTGCGCGACAACATCGCGGGCTTCGGCGGCGACCCGAGCAGCGTGACGATCTTCGGCCACTCCGGTGGGGGCGGCAAGGTCACCTCGCTGCTCACCTCACCGGCCGCGCGCGACCTGTTCCACCGGGCCGTCGTCCTCGGTGGTCCGCCGTTCGGCCTGAAGGACACCGGCCGCGCCACCCTGGTCGCCGAGCGGGCCCTGCGCATGCTCGACATGGACCGCGCCGATCCCACCGCGCTGCAGGACCTGCCGCTGGAGCGGCTGCTCGAGGTGCAGGGCCGCCTGGGCGTCGGTCGGGGGCCGACCGAGAACGGCATGCTGTTCGCACCGGTCGTGGGCACCCCTTCGGTGCCCGCCTACCCGGCCGAGGCGCTCGCCGCCGGCGTCGGCGCCGACATCCCGCTGCTCACCGGCACCGCGCTCGACGAGGCGCGCTTCATGCTCGCCGGACATCCGCGGTGGCTGGATGCGGGACTCGACATCGACGACGCGAGGTGCTCCGGATCGTCGCGACGGGCGTCGACGACGCCTCGGCGGCCGAGGGCATCGTCGCCGGTTACCGGGCCCGGGGCGCCCGCGGCGGGTCCCGCAACGTCGACCTGGTGATGGACGTGCTCAGCGACCAGTTCACCGTGCGCACCGCGCGCCTCGCCGACGCCCACCTCGCGGGCGGCGGTCGGGTCCACAGCTACCTGTGCGACCTCGACCGCTCCGCGCCGCTGGGGGCGTTCCACGGGATCGAGGTCCCCCTCTTCTTCCGCAACGTCGGCATCGGCCCGATCCCCGCCTCCGGGCCCGCCTTCGGCCCCGCCGCGGACGTGATGGGCAGCGCACTGGCCGCCTTCGCCCGCACCGGCGACCCGAACGACCGCCGGGCCGCGGGGGTCGACTGGCCCGCGTACGAGAACACCGCCCGCACCCAGCTGCGGTTCGGCGACGACGGGTTCGAGGCGACGACCCGGTTCGTCGACGAGCGCATCGGGTGGTGGCGCGGGGTGTCGACGTCGGCGCGGACCGACCCGTGGGGGCTGGCGTTCGCGACGGTGTCGGACGCCGCCCGGGCGGCCGGATGACGAGGCAGCCGGCTGTCGTGGCGCTCCCGGGTGCCGAGCAGGCGTTCGGGGCCGACGACGTCGCTGCCGACCGGCTCGCCGACGCCGGCTACCTCCAGGAGGAGTTCGTCCTGTCGGGGACGGCCCGCGGGGAGCCGTTCCGGAGCCGGATCCTGCTCCGCCGTCCCGCCGGGACCGGGCGGGACAGCGGCGCGGTCGTCGTCGAGCCGATGCACTTCGGCGGCGGCCGTCCCGTCTGGGACCACGCCCACGCCCAGCTGCTGCGCGGTGGCCACACCTGGGTGGAGGTGGCCTGCCAGACCACGCCGGTGCGCCGGCTGATGATCCCGGGCGACCGGCAGCGGTACGCCGACGTCCGGCTCGCCGGCACACCGTCGGACCAGGGGCCGCGGATCGGCGCGGATACCGACCTCCGCAGGGCGTCCGACGCGTTCGCCCGGGAGTGGTGGGGGAGCAGCCCGCAGCTGTTCGAGATCCTCACGGCGGTGTTCACGGTGCTCCGCGACGGCGGGCTCCCGGGCGTGCGCGCGCAGACGATCGTGCTCGCGGGCGCGTCGCAGACCGGCGGGGTCGTGCGCCGGTACGCCCGGCTCGCCGCCCCCGGGGGCCCGCTCGCCGGGGCGGTGCGGCCCGACGGCCTGCTGCCCCTGCACAGCGGGGGCACCGCGCTCCCGGCGAACCTCGACCTGCCCACCGTCGAGCTGTTGGCCGAGTCGGAGATCGAGTCGGTCCGGGCCGCGGCCGGGCTGCCCGGTCAGGGCCGCGACCTGGCGCACCGGGACTGCACCAGCCCGTCCTACCGCTGCTTCGAGGTGCCCGGCATGGCCCACGTCGACTCCCGCGACCGCGTGCCCGCAGGCGCGCCGCCGGCCGGTTCTCGCTGGAGCCGCTTCCCGAACGCGCACGTCGTCCACGCGGCTCTCGAGGCACTCGTCGGCTGGATCCGCGACGGACGGGAACCGGTCCGCGCTCCGTGGCTGCGGACCGACCCCCGGGGCCGGCTCCTCCGGGACGAGGCGGGGCACCCGCTCGGCGGGCTCCGGCTGCCCGCGGTCGAGCTGCCGCTCGCCCGGATCCGGGTGATCTCCGAAGGCGCGCGGTGGTCACGCGGGCACGAGCTCCCACTGGGGGCAGGCGAGCTGGGGGCCCGGTACGGCAGCGCCGGCGCACACCTGACCGCTGCCCGCGGCCTCCTGGACCGGCTCGTCGAACGCCGCCACTACCTGAGGGCCGACGCGCGGCGCTGGCTCACCGAGACGTCCGCCGAGCTCGCGGCAACCTGGAGGAACGGGACCATCGTGAACGCCCGGCACATCCCCGAGGACTTCGACCCGGCATCGACGGACGACCCCGTCGAGGTGCACGCGTTGTACCGGGACCTGCGATCGCGCTGCCCGGTGGCCCACACCGACTCGTACGGGGGCTTCTGGGCGCTGACGACCTACCAGGAGGTGCGCGCCGCAGCGCTCGACGACTCCCGGTTCATCTCCTCGGTGAAGGCGGTGGTGCCCAGCGACCCGCGCGGGCTGCGACGGCCACCGCTCAACTTCGACGCCCCTCGCCACACCCCTTACCGCAGGGCGCTGGATGCCACCCTGTCCCGCCGCAGGCTCGCCGGGCTGGAGCCGGTGCTGCGCGAGCACGCCGTCCGCGTGCTCACCCCGATGCTGGAGCGGGGCTCCGGCGACATCGCGCAGGAGTTCGGCGCGCTCTTCCCGGCCTGGGTGACGACCGAGTGGCTGAACCTGGATCCCGAGCTCGCCCCGGCGCTCGCGGAGACGGCCGCGCGGTGGGTGCGCGCGTGGCGGTCGCGGGACGCCGAGGTGGTCAACACCATGAGCGGCCGCATGTACGACATGGCGCGTGCGCTCGTCGCGGATCGCCGGGAGCGCCCGCGCCCCGTCGAGGAGGACCCGGCCAGCTCGCTGCTCGCCCAACGGGTCGACGGCGAACCCCTCGACGAGGAGCACATCGTCGGCGCGCTGCGCCAGTCGCTCGTGGTCGGCATGGTCGCGCCCCCGATCGTCATCGGCTCGATCGCGACCCACCTGGGGACCGACCACGAGCTGCAGCAGCAGCTGCGTGTCGAACCGCACCTCGTCCCCGCGGCGCTGGAGGAGTTCCTGCGCCTCTACGCGCCCTACCGGGGCTTCGCGCGCACCGTGGTCGAGCCGACCGTCGTGCTCGGCCGGGAGATCCTGCCTGGTGAGCCGGTGACCCTGACCTACGCCTCGGCCAACCGGGACGCGGCGTCTTCGACGATCCGGACGACTTCCGCCTCGACCGGCCCAACGTCGCCGACCACCTCGCATTCGGGCGCGGCCGCCACCGGTGCCCCGGCGCTCCGATGGCACGGTTGATGCTGCGGGTCGCGCTGGAGGAACTGCTCGCGCGCACCGCATCCTTCACCGCGGTCGGCAGCCGCGAAGGGGCCCGGATGCCGGAGCTCGGGATCGTCTCCTCCCACCTGCGTTTCGTCCTCCCCGCCGATGGCGGCTGAGCGCCGGCCGGGCGGCTGTCACCTGCCGGCCGCGTCGGAGCGGCCCAACGGGACGGCCCTGGTCTACTGCCCCGGGTACCGCGCCGGCACCGACACGCCGGCGCTGCTCGCCCCGAAGGCCCTGCACCCGAGCGTGCTGACCGATCGCGGCTACCTGGTGGCCACCACGAGCACCGCGAGCGCGGGCTGGTCGGTGACCGAGGGCATCCGCGCCACTCTGTCCACGGTGGACGCGCTACGGCGACGCGGAGACGTCGACCGGTGCATCGTGTGGGGGCAGTCCATGGGCGGGCTGGTCGCCGCCGCGATCGCCGAGATCCCGGGCGCCGGGGTCGACGGCGTGATCTCGCTGTGCGGGTCCGTCGCCGGCCCGGTGGCGATGATGAACCAGGCCCTCGACGCGGCGTGGGTGGCCGCCGTGCTCGGTGGGTGGGACGGTGTCGACCTGGTCGGGGCCGCGCCGGACGCGGAGCGCGCGGCGCGGGCGGGTGCCCTGCTCCGGGAGAGCCGGGGCACGCCGCTCGGCCGGGCCCGGATCGCGCTCGCCTGCGCCGTCGGACAGCTGCCGACCTGGTCCCGGCCGGGTACGCCGCGGCCCGCGACACCGACCGCACAGCTCCGGCAGCAAGCGGCGGTCTTCGAGTGGGCCGTGTTCTCGCCCCGCAACGACATGCGGCCCGCGCCGGGGGCACGTTCTCCTGGAACACCGGCGTCGACTACGCCGTCCAGCTGGCCCGCAGCGGGTACGCCGAGCTGGTCGAGTCGCTCTACGCTTCCTGCCGTGCCGATCCGTCCGCCGACCTGGACCGGCTCGCCGCGGCCCCGCGGATCGCGGCCGACGCGGAGGCGGTGGCCAGGATGCACACCATGATCACGCCCACCGGCCGGCTGCTCGTGCCGACCCTCGCGGTGCACCAGAACGGCGACGCCGCGCCGGTGGTGACGCAGGCGATCGCCCATCGGGACGCGGTCGCCGCGGCCGGCAGCAGTGGCATGCTCGCCCAGCGCTTCATCGACCGGCCGGGACACTGCCGGGAGACGCCTGCCGAGCTGCTCGGGAGCATCGCCGAACTCGAACACCGGCTCGCCACCGGGGCCTGGCGGGTGAGCGCACCGGACCTGTGGGGGCGCGCGCCGCGGCACGGGTTCCTGCGACCGGCGGGCCATCGCGATGGGTGCTGAGGCGGCCGCGGGTGGTCTGCCGCGACCCCGGCTCGGCCCCGAACCCCAGCGACTGCTGATCATCGTGCTGGGTGACTACTGGTACTGGCGCGCGAACCGATCCCCTCCCGGGCGCTGGTCGCCGTGCTCGGGGAGTTCGGGATCACCCCCGCGAGCGCTCGGGCCGCGGTGCGCCGCCTCACCCAGCGTGGCCTGGTGCGCCGCACCAAGATCGGCCGGACCACGTCGTACGGGATCCCGCCGAGACCGACAGAGGTCATCGTGGCCAGGTTGAAGGCGCTCTTCGACGTCGGCGGCGCAGAACCCTGGGACGGGCGCTGGACCGGGGTCGCCTTCTCCGTCCCCGAGGAGGACCGCGAGGCCCGCCGCAACCTGCGCGACGACCTGCGTCTGCAAGGTTTCGGTCCCCTCTTCGACGGCCTGTGGGTCTCGCCGTGGGAGCGGCGGGTGCAGGCCCACTCCGCCCTCCGGCGGCACGCCGTCGACGCGGCGACCGTCTTCCGGGCCGAGCTGGACGGCCTGCCCGCCGCGGCGATCGTCGCGCGTGCCTTCGACCTGCGAGATGCGGCGCAGCGCTACCGGGGTTTCGCCGAGCGCTACGAGCCGGTGCGCCGCCGGGTCCGCGCGGGGGACGTGGAACCGCGGGACGCGCTGCGCGTGCGGACCGAGCTGACCGCCGAGTGGCGGCACGCCGAGCTCTCCGATCCCCGGCTGCCTGCGCAGCTCCTGCCGGCGGACTGGCCGCGCGCGAGCGCGTGGGAGTGCTACACGGACATCTACGACACGCTCGGCGAGCCGGCCACGCGACGGTTCCGCGAGCTGCTCGAGCAGGTCGCCCCGGCCCTCTCCGAGCTGGCGACTTTCCACACCTGCGACTCCATCCGCCTGCTGCCGGACGGCGCCGCGGAGTGCCGGGCGGAGGAGTCCGAGTTCGAACGCGCCACCCGCGAGGACCGCGTCCGCTCGATGCGGCGGGTCAGCCCCTGACCGCACCCGCGGCGCCACGCCGGGGATCAGCAGGACGCGGCAAGGGCCGACCGGGGAGGATGCCGACCATGGTGGCCGTCGCGCGGAACGAGTCGACGTCGGTGCCCCGGCACAGCCAGCGGCTGCTCGCCACGTTGCTGGGCGACTACTGGTTCTGGCGGCCCGAACCCCTGCCGTCGGCCGCCCTGGTCGAGATCATGGGGGAGTTCGGGCTCGCCGAGCAGGCGGCGCGCGCGGCGATGCGGCGGGCCGCGGCGCGCGGGGCGGTGGTGGCGACCCGATCCGGCCGCACCACCTCCTACGGGGTGCCCGCGCGCACCCGCGAGACGATCGTGGCGCACCTGACCCGGCTCATGCGCTTCGGCGCCGGGGACCGGCAGTGGGACGGCCGGTGGACGATGGCCCTGTTCACCGTGCCCGAGGAGGAGCGGGAGACCCGGCGCACCGTGCGCACCCGGCTGCGCTGGCTCGGACTCGCGCCCCTGTACGACGGCGTGTGGGTGTCGCCGTGGGAGGTCGGGGACCGCGTCGCCGCGGTGTTGGCGGGCCTGGGGGTGGAGGCCGCGACCGTCGTCCGGGCCGAGGTGGTGGCCACGGGTCCTGTCGGCGAACCGGTGGCCGCGTGGGACCTGGTCGAGCTCCGGAACCGCTACGTCGCGTTCCTCGCCGAGCACTCCGCACTGTGCGAGCGGGTCCGCGCGGGGCGGGTCGGCCCGGCCGAGGCGCTGGTCGCCCGCACCCACCTGATGACGGCGTGGCGGGAGTTCCCCGACGTCGATCCGGAGCTGCCCGCCGCGCTGCTGCCCGGCGACTGGCCGTTGCCGGCGGCTCGATCCCTGTTCGTCGAGGTCTACGACGGGCTCGGGCCGCGGCCGAGCAGCGCTTCGCGCAGCTCGTCGGCAGGCACGACCCCGCGCTCGCCGCTCTGGCCGCCCATCGGACCAGCGCCGACATCCTGCGGGGCGAGACCACCGCCGAGATCCCGGCGGGTGACGGGCCGTGGATCGGCCCCATCGGCGAATAGGCGACATCTCATTGTCCGAGCGGACTTGACCAAGTAACGTGTTGCCTTGCCGGGCGCCGCGCCGTCGCTCCGGTCCTCACTCGCCGTCTCACCGTGGAGGCACGAAGTGACCGAACCTGCACCCCCTGCCCGCCCCGGCATCCGCGCGCTGCTCGCGGGGCCCGTCGGCATCTGCCTCGCGAACTACGAGTTCGGTGTGTACGGCACGATGGCCGCGCTCGTGATCAACGACCTGTTCTTCCCGACGCTCGACCCGGCGGCGGGCACGCTCGCGGCCTTCACCACGTTCGCGGCCGGGTTCCTGGCCAAGCCGCTCGGCGGGCTGCTGTTCGGCCGGGTCGGCGACCGCTACGGCCGCCGCGCCGTCGTGGTCGGCGGCCTGCTGCTGATGGGCGTCGCGACGATCGGGATCGGGTTGCTGCCGACGTACGCGACGATCGGGGTGGCCGCTCCGGTGCTGCTCACGGTGTTGCGCATGCTGCAGGGGCTCGCCGTCGGCGGCGAGTGGGGCGGCGCGGCCACGCTGGCCGTCGAACACGCGCCCCGGCACCGCAGGGGGCTGTGGGGCGGCGCGGTGGGCGTCGGCGGTCCGATCGGGTCGATCCTCGGCGCGTTGACGGTGCTGCCGCTGACCGCCTTCCTGTCCCACGAGCAGTTCCTCGCGTGGGGCTGGCGGTTGCCGTTCCTGGTCAGCGCGGTGCTGCTCGCCGTCGGCCTCTGGATGCGGATGGGGGTGGCCGAGTCGGCGGTGTTCCGCGAGGAGGTCGCGACGCGCACCCGCCACCGAGGCGACCTGCGCCGCGTGCTCACCGCCAACGGCGGGTCGATGGCGCTGGTGTTCTTCCTGGCGGCGCGGCGGTCACGGGCATCTACCTGTTCAACACCTACGCCCTGTCCTACGCGGTGAACCAGGCCGGGCTCGACCGCACGACGATGCTCACCTGCATGACCATCGCGCAGATCGTCGCGGTCGTGGCCGCGATCGGCCTGCTCACCCGCATCGACCGCATCGGCCTGCCCCGGCTCTACCAGGTGAGCGCGATCGGGTTGGCGCTCATGGCGTGGTTGCTGTTCGCCGCGCTGGACACCGCCGCCGTGCCGGTCGTGCTCGTCGCACTGTGCCTGGGCCAGATCGCCGTCAACGGGATGGTGGTGTCGTCGGTGCCGATCTACGTCCTGCTCTTCCGGCCCGAGGACCGGGTGACGGGCGCCGGCGTCAGCTTCAAGACCTCCGACGCCATCCTCGGCGGCACGACCCCGCTGCTGGCGGGCCTGCTCGTCCGGGCAACCGGCTCGGGCTGGGCGGTGGCGCTGTACGTCACGGTGCTCGTGGCGATCGCGCTGGCCGCGTCCGTCGTGGGACGGCGACTGCTCGCCGAGCGCACCGGCGCCCGGCCACCGAACCTGTGGAGGCCACTGCATGACACCGCCGGACCCGATTCCCGCCCGGCCGGGGGAGCACCACTTCGACCCGCTCGCGGAGGAGTCCTTCACCAGCTCCCACGAGCTCTACAAGGAGCTGCGCGGCCGGTGCCCGGTGGCGCACAGCGAGACGTACGGCGGCTTCTGGGCGTTGTTCCGCCACCGCGACGTCGTCGGGGTACTGCAGGACGCCGAGACCTTCACCACGAGCGTGCAGAACGTGGTGCCGAAGTTCGCCTTCACGGGCCGCCGCCCTCCGCTGCACCTGGACCCGCCGGAGCACACCGACTACCGCAGGGTGATCAACCGGTTCTTCACGAAGGGCCGGATGGCCGCCCTGGAGCCCGCGGTCCGCGGGCACGTCGCGCGGCTGGTCGCCGGGCTGGTCGCTGCGGGCGAGGCGGACGTCGGCCCGGCCTACGCCCAGACCATGCCCGCGCACGTCTTCGCCGAGTTCTTCCACCTCCCGCTGGAGCTGACCGCTCGGATCGAGCAGATCAGCGCCGAGTACGTGCGCGCGATCCAGCTCGTCGACGACGACGAGGTCAAGCGGGGCAGCAGGCTGCTCTACGGCATCGCGGCCGACGTCATCGCGGCGCGCAGGGCCGAGGGCACCGACCCCGACGAGGACTTGACCGCGGCGTTGCTCGCCGCCGGGCTGCCGGACGACATGGTGCTCGGTTGCGTCCGCCAGCTCCTGGTGACCGGCATGGTGGCGCCCAGCGTGTTCATCGGGACGATGCTCGCCCACCTCGCCGAGCACGAGGACCTGCAGGCGCTGCTGCGGGCCGAACCGGACCGGATCCCGGCCGCGGTCGAGGAGTACCTGCGGCTCTTCACCCCGTACCGCGGCATGTCGCGTACCGCGCGCCGCGACGTCGTCATCGGGGGCCGGTTGATCCGCGAGGGGGAGCCGATCGCGCTGGTCTACACCTCGGCCAACCGCGACGAGGAGATCTTCGAGAACGGCGAGGAGTTCGTGCTCGACCGGCCGAACCGCGTGCCGCGATCCCGTTCGGTGCGGGCATCCACGCCTGTCCGGGGGCCCGCTCGCCCGCATGATGCTGCGGATGACGCTGGAGGAGCTGCTCGCCCGCACGCGCGATTTCGCGGTCTCCGGCGAGATCCTCATGGCCCGGTGGGCGGAGTGGGGCACCCGCTCGGTCCCGATGCGGTTCACCCCGGCCTGAACGCGCGGGTGCCCCGGCCTCCGCTCTCCTGCATCGCGCGACGGTACGTAGTGTCTGCGGCCAGGGCGGCGGAGAAGGTGAAGGCGTGGACGGGGTCGAGGGTCGTCGGCGGGGTGCGGTCACGATGACCGACGTCGCCCGCCGGGCCGGCGTGTCGACCATGACCGTGTCCAACGTGATCAACGGGCGCTCGCAGCGCGTGGGCGAGTCGACCAGGCGGCGGGTGCTCGCGACCATCGCCGAGCTCGCTACCAGGTCAACATGACGGCCCGCAACCTGAGGATGGGACGGACCGGGGTGGTCGGGCTGGCCGTACCCGCGTTCGCGCCGGGGTACTACTCCCAGCTCGCCGACCGGCTGGCCGAACGCTTCGACGCCCACGGGCTGCGGCTCGTGGTGGAGCGGACCCGGGCGAGCCGGACCGCGGAGCTGGATGCGCTGACCGCGGCGCGGCTGAGCAGCTACGACGGGTTCGTGCTCAGCGTCGTGGCGGGGGACGCGGCGGATCTGGAGAAGCTGAGCATCGACACGCCGGTCGTGCTGATCGGTGAACGCGCCGTGCCCGCCCGGTTCGACCACGTGCTCATGTCCAACGTCGCCGGCGCGCGGATGGCGACCGAGTTCCTGATCCGCTCCGGCGCGCGCCGGATCGCGTTGCTCGGAGGGGCGCCCGGGGACGAGGAGTCCATGCCGCAGCTGCGGACCCGTGGCTACCAGGGCGCGTACGAGTCGGCCGGGCTCGCGGTCGAGGGCGAACTGATCGTCGGCTGTGAGTTCGCGACGGACGACGGTTACGCGGCCACGTGGGGGCTGATCGATCGTGGCATCGGGTTCGATGCGATCTTCGCCCTGACCGACTCGGCGGCGATCGGTGCGTTGCGCGCGCTGGCCGAGGCGGGGCGGCGGGTCCCGGACGAGGTCCAGGTGATCGGGTTCGACAACCTGGAGGAGGGCCGGTTCACCGTTCCGTCGCTCACGAGCGTCGAGCCGGGGAACGCCGAGATGGCGGAGGCGATCTGCACGCTGTTGGTCGAGCGGATCGAGTCCCGGCCCGCGGGCGTCCCGGCTCGGGTGGTCATGCCCGCCGCGCGGATCGTGGAGCGGGAGAGCACCCGCGGTTCGTGACGGGAGCCCGCGCGGTGCCGGCGCCGGGCGGCACCGCACGGGGCGCCGCGTCAGGCGAGGTCGAGCTCGACGGTGGCGAACGAGTGCGGCGGGAGCACCGCGGTCAGCTCCGTGGAACCGTGCGCGCCGGGCCCGGTCGTCACGGTGAAGGTGGCCGGCGCCACGCGTCCGGATCGGTCGGGGTGTTGTGGCCCTGCGGCTTGTCGGCCGTGAGGATCCGGGCGCGGGTGGCCGTGATCGCCCGGCCGCGCAGGTCGAGCCGCACGGTCGTGCCGGTGTCGAGGGCGAGGTTGCTCAGCGAGACCAGTGCCCTGCCGTCCTTCGTGCTGGCGGAGACCGACAGCGGGTCGAGCTCCTGGTCGCCGACCGGCACCGCGGCGGCGGCCTCGACCACGTGGACCGGCACCGAGACCGCGTCCTGGTGTCCCTTGTTCATCTCGAACACGTGGTAGGTCGGGGTGAGCACCAGGCGGTCCTCGTCGTCGGTGAGGATCATCGCCTGCAGCACGTTGACGGTCTGGGCGATGTTCGCCATCCGCAGCCGGGCGGCGTGCTTGTGGAAGACGTCGAAGTGCAGGCTCGCGACGAGCGCGTCGCGCAGGGTGTTCTGCTGGTACAGGAAGCGCGGGTTGGTGCCCGGTTCGGCCTCCCACCAGGTGCCCCACTCGTCGCAGACGAGCCCGACCTGCCGCAGCGGGTCGTAGGCGTCCATCACGGCGCTGTGCGCGGCGATCACGCGGTCGATGTCGGCCGCCTTGACCATCGTCCGGTAGTACTGCTCGTCGGTGAAGTCCGTGGCCGGGCTCTTCGCGATCCCGTCGCCGGCGAAGGTGTAGTAGTGGAACGAGATCGCCTGGAACAGGCCGTGGGGCCGGCTCGTGCAGCCCAGGCAGCTGATGGCCTTCATCAGCGCCTCGGTCCAGGTGAGGTCGTCGTCCGAGGCGCCGGCGGCGATCCGGTACAGCGTGTTGCCGTCGTGGTTGTGCAGGAACGTGGCGTAACGGCAGGCCAGGTCGGCGTAGGTCTCGGCGCGCATGTGCCCGCCGCAGCCCCACGCCTCGTTGCCGATGCCCCAGAACGGCACCTTCCACGGCGCCTCGCGGCCGCCCGCCTTGCGCATGCGGACCATGGGCGAGTCGCCGTCACGGGTGAGGTACTCGACCCACTCGCTCATCTCCTGGACGGTCCCCGAACCGACGTTGCCGTTGACGTAGGGGTCGGCGCCGAGGAGCTCGCACAGCGCCATGAACTCGTGGGTGCCGAAGTGGTTGTTCTCCTCGACGTCACCCCACAGCGAGTTGACCATCACCGGCCGGTCCTGCTTCGGCCCGATGCCGTCGCGCCAGTGGTAGGCGTCCGCGAAGCACCCGCCGGGCCAGCGCAGGTTGGGCACGTCCAGCGCGCGAAGGGCCTCGACGACGTCGAGTCGGATTCCACCCTCGTTGGGGATCGGTGAGTCCTCGCCCACCCAGAACCCGCCGTAGATGCAGCGGCCGAGGTGCTCGGCGAAGTGGCCGTAGAGGTGCTTGCTGATCGGCGGCCCTGCGACGTCGAGATCGACGACGAAACGTGCATCGGACGTGCCATGCGGCTCCTTCTCGGAATTCGAAACTTTCGATCGTGCAGGCCGATCGGACGGGCTTCACAAGCGAGGTTTGACGTTATACTGTGCCCGGCGTTACACCAAGACGCCTGGTGGACCGGTGTAGCTGCCCGTTTTCGAAACTTTCGGTTCGACACCCGTGATCGATCGTTCTGCACATGTACGTGGTGGGAGCGCTGCTGCCACCGCTGATCTGGAGGCACACCGCCGTGAATCTCCGCACCGCCGCCACGCTCGTGGCCGCCGCAGCGCTCGCCATGACCGCCGCCTGCAGCCCCGGCTCCGCCGCAGGCGGGGGCGGAGGGGGCGACGGGAAGTCGTTCGAGTTCTGGTCGATGTCCGGGATCGACCAGCAACGGTCCGTCGACCAGTACACGCAGAAGCATCCCGACATCCAGGTGGGCCTCACCGAGGTCGGCAGCTCCCAGGAGACCGCGCAGGGGCTGACGACCGCGCTGGCCGGCGGGCAGGTGCCCGACCTCGTTCTGATCCAGGGCGACGAGCTGCCCAAGTTCCTCGAACAGCCGCAGAACTTCCACGACCTGCGCGAGTTCGGCGCCGACGAGATCAAGGGTGACTACCTGGACTGGGTGATGGCCCAGGCCACCGCCGAGGGCGGAGAGATCATCGGGATCCCCACCGACGTCGGCGGCTTGGCGGTCGCGTACCGCACCGACCTGTTCGCCGCGGCCGGGCTGCCCACCGACCGGGAGTCGGTCTCGGCGCTGTGGCCCACGTGGGACGACTTCATCGCCACCGGGCAGCGCTATGTCGCCGCCACCGGGAAACCGTTCGTCGACAACGTGCC
This sequence comes from Pseudonocardia sp. CNS-004, assembly GCA_001942185.1. GTDB lineage: Bacteria > Actinomycetota > Actinomycetes > Mycobacteriales > Pseudonocardiaceae > Pseudonocardia. The sequence continues at coordinate 115,375 of MKJV01000069.1, read as the reverse complement.
GACCAGCGTCTTCTACCAGGCCGTGAACCAGGTGTCGCAGAAGTACTACGACGACGCCGGCAACCCCATCTACGCCGACAATCCGGAGGTCAAAGAGGCCTTCGACCTGGCGCTGCGCGCGCTCGACGCGAACATCTCGGCGAAGCTCTCCTACGCGTCGGAGGGGTGGAACGCCGCCCTGCCCCGGGGTGACTACGCCGTGGTCTCGGCGCCCTCGTGGATGCTGAACAGCTTCCGCCGGATCGCACCCGACACCGAGGGCAAGTGGGACATCGCCACGATCCCGGGTGGCGCGGGCAACTGGGGCGGCAGCTACCTCGCGATCCCGCGACGTGCGCAGAACCCCGAGGCCGCCTGGGCCTACATCAAGGAGATGCAGGCGCCGGAGCGGCAGCTCGCGCACTTCCTCGACGTCGCACGCTGCCGACCACGCCTGCGGTCTACGAGGACCCGCAGCTCATCGGCCGGACCGAGCCGTTCTTCTCCGGGGCGCCCATCGGGCAGATCTACACCCAGGCGGTGCTCGGGCTCGAGCCGTTCCACATGGGCCCGGACACGGGGACGATCGGCGCGGAGTTCCTCAACGCGCTCGTCGACGTCGAGCAGGCCGGCGGAGACCCGGCCACGGCCTGGGACCGGGCGGTGGGCAACATTCGCACGGCCATCGGCCAATGACGGCCACCCCCACGCTGCCCCGAAGGCAGGTCCCGGCGCCGTCGGGCACCGGTGGGCGCCGGTGGCGGCTCCCCTTCGTCGAAGCGCTGAGCCCGTACGCCTACATCGCCCCGTTCTTCGTGCTCTTCGCGGCCTTCGGGCTCCTGCCGTTCCTGTTCACCTTCTACGTCGCGCTGTTCGACTGGAATCCGATCGGCGACCAGGACTTCATCGGGCTGGACAACTTCACCCGCATGCTGGGCGACCCGCGGTTCTGGAACGCCACGGCCAACACGATCAGCATCTGGTTGCTGTCGACGATTCCGCAACTGGCGCTCGCTCTACTGCTCGCCCACGTGCTCAACCACGCCCGGTTGCGGTTCGCGCTGTTCTTCCGCATGTCGATGCTGGTGCCCTACATCACGTCGGTCGCGGCCACCGCCATCGTGTTCGCGCAGCTCTTCGACCGGAACTACGGGTTGCTCAACTGGCTGCTCGGTTTCGTCGGGGTCGGACCCATCGATTTCGTGCAGTCCACCTGGGGGAGCCACCTGCTGATCGCCGTCATGGTGGCATGGCGCTGGTTCGGCTACACGACGCTGCTGTACCTCGCCTCGCTGCAGGCGGTGCCGCGCGACCTCTACGAGGCGGCGTCGATCGACGGGGCAGGGGGGTGGAAGCAGTTCGTCCACATCACGATCCCGTCGCTCCGACCGGTGATCATCTTCACCGTCGTGACGTCGACGATCGGCGGGCTGCAGATCTTCACCGAACCGCTGCTGGTCTCGCCCGGCGTCCTGACCTGCGGCCCCGTGCGCCAGTGCCAGACGCTGTCGCTGTTCCTCTACGAGCAGGGTTTCGGCCAGTACGAGTTCGGTTACGGCTCGGCGATCGGCGTCGCGCTGTTCGTGATGGTGATCGTCGCCGCCGTCGTCAACTACCTGCTGTCGAGCCGGATCAGGGCGGAGCGATGACGTTGCAACCGACGACGATGGAACCGACCGTGGTCACCGGGGCACCGCCCGCCGGACGACGCCGGCACCGGGGGCGCCTCGGGCGCGTGCGGTGGTGGAACTACCTGCTGCTGGCCGGCGCCACGTTCCTCTGCCTCTTCCCGCTCTACTGGATGTTCATCGTCGCCTCCACCGACTCGGCGACGGCCACGCAGATGCCGCCGGAGATCGTCCCCGGTGGGAACTTCTTCCACCTGGCCGGGCTCGTGTTCGACACGGTGCCGTTCCTGCAGTCGATCCTCAACAGCCTGTTCGTCGCCACGTCCATCGGCGTCGGGCACGCGGTGCTGTGCGCGCTCGCCGGGTTCGCGTTCGCGAAGCTGCGATTTCGCGGCAACAACGCGCTGTTCCTGATCGTCGTGCTCACGATGACGGTGCCGACGCAGCTCGCGATCATCCCGCAGTACATGATCATCTCTTGGCTGGGCTGGGTCGACACCCTGCAGGCGCTGGTCGTCCCGGGGCTCGCGAGCGCGTTCGGGATCTTCTGGATGCGCCAGCACATCAGCGCGACCGTCAGCGACGAGCTGATGCAGGCCGCCCGCATCGACGGGGCGAGCACGTGCAGATCTTCTGGCGGATCGCCTTCCCGATCGTGCGGCCCGCGGCCTTCGTGCTCGGCCTGTTCGGGTTCGTCAGCGCCTGGAACGACTTCCTCTGGCCGTTCATCGTGCTGAAGTCACCGGAGCGGTTCACCGTGCAGATCGCCATCAAGGCCCTGCAGAACGAGCGGACGATCGACCTGGGCCTGGCCATGTCCGGTTCGTTCCTGGCGACGCTCCCGCTGCTCGTGCTGTTCGTCGTCGTCGGGCGCAGGATGGTCGCGGGCATCCTGGACGGGGCCTTCAAGGGGTGATCACCGGCGGCCCGCGTCACGGCATCCACGACACCGCGCCCGCGGCGCGGTGGGAGGACGCGTTCGTCTCGGGCAACGGGGAGACCGGCGTTCTGGTGGTCGGCGACCCGGCCGCCGAGCAGCTGATCGTCACCCACCACCGGCTCGTGCTGCCCAACGGCACGCGGGAGATGAGACCGCCCGCGGTCGCATACCGGCTCGACGAGGTGCGCGACCTCGTCCTCGCGAGCGAGGCGGAGGCGGCGCAGCACGCCTTCTCCGACGGCAGGCGGCTGGCATGGACCCAGCCGTTCCACCCCGGCTTCGCGGTCGCGCTCGACCGCGCCAACCCGGCGCCGGTGACGGGTTACCGCCGGGAGACCGACTTCCGCACCGGCGAGGTGAGCGCGACCTGGACCGATGTCGCCGGCGCGTGGCGCAGCCGTGCGTTCGTCTCACGCCCCGACCGGGTGCTGGTGTTCGAGCTGGTCGGGCCCGCTCTCGACGTGGACGTGCGGCTGTCGGGCGAGCTCCCGGGTCGGCCGGCCGGTGTCGGGTACGCATCGGTCGCCGAGGTAGAGGACCCGCGGCACGCGCTGCTCACGATCCGGGGCACCTACCCACCGGGCCTCGGGGCGTACGGGTTCGTCGGCGGCACCCGGCTCGTCGCGGTCGACGGGCCGGTCCGTGTGGACGGTGATCGCGCCGTCGTCCGCGGGGCATCCGGGCTCCTGCTGCTCACCGTGCTGGACCGGGGGGACGCGCCGCCCGACGAGGGGCTCCTGCGGCAACGGTTGGATGCGCTCCCGGCCGAGTACGAGCAGCTGCTGGCCCGGCACGCCCCTCTCCACTCCGCGATGTACGAGCGCGTGGAGCTGGATCTCGGGGTGTCCCCGGCCGAGCGGGCGCAGCCGGTCGGGGAGCTGCTCGCCGCGCAGCGCCGGGATCCGTCCCCGAGCCCGGCGCTGCTCGAGGCCGTGTTCCACGCCGGGCGGTACCTGCTGATCAGCTCCAGCGGGGTGCTGCCGCCGCGGCTCACCGGGCTGTGGCTCGGGGAGTGGGGCGCGGCGTGGTCGGGCGACTTCACCACCGACGCCAACGTGAACCTGCAGCTGGCCGGCGCCGGCGTCGGTGCGCTCCCGGAGGTGGTGCAGAGCCTGCGGGCGCTGATCGCGGACCAGATCGACGACTGGCGCGAGAACGCCCGTGCCGTGTTCGGGGTGCGGGGCGTGCTCGCACCCAGCCGCACCGACGGCGAGCACGGGCGCTGATCCACCTCGACGCCGACTGGCCGTGGGCGATGTGGATCGCCGGCGCGGACTGGCTGCTGTTCCCGCTGCTGGAGCACTGGCAGGTGACCGGCGACGAGGAGTTCCTCGCCGAGGTGCTGGCGCCGTGGCTGGTCGAGGCCGCGATGTTCTTCGAGGACTTCCTGACGCGCGAGGACGAGCACGGCTGCATGGTGTTCGTCCCGTCCTACTCCCCGGAGGTGGGCCCCGCAGGCCGGACCGGGGTGGCCGCCGTGAACGCCACGATGGACATCGCGGCCGCCCGGCACGCGCTCGGCGCGGCCGTCGAGGTGTGCACGCGTCTCGGCCTCGAGGAGGCCGCCGTCGCGCGCTGGCAGACCCTGCTGAAACAGCTGCCTCCCTACCGCGTCGACTCCCGCGGTGCGCTGGCCGAGTGGGCGTGGCCCGGCCTGGAGACCCCCGACCACCACCGGCACGTCAGCCACCTGTACCCGGTCTGGCCGCTGCACGAGATCACCCCGGACGGCACTCCCGAGCTGGCGGCGGCCGCGCGTCGCGCCCTCGTGCTGCGCGGCGACGAGAACCTCTCGGCGCACGGGAGCCTGCACCGGGCCCTCTGCGCGGCCCGGCTGAAGGACGCGGGACTCGTCGAGGAGAACCTCGGCAAGATCCTCGGCAACGACATGGTCTTCCGCTCGCTGATGACCTCGCACAACCCCGGGCTGGAGACCTACAACGCCGACGCGGCGCACGCGATCCCGGCGGTGATCCTCGAATCGCTGGTCTACTCCCGCCCCGGGGTGATCGAGCTGCTCCCGGCAGTGCCCCGGGGGTGGGTGCGCGGACGGATCAGCGGGGTCCGCTGCCGGAACCGGGTCACCGTCGCCGAGCTGGCCTGGAACCTGGATCGCGGGCAGGCGCACGCCGTCCTGCGATCCGACGTCGATGTCGTGGTGAGGGTCCGGTGTGAGAGGGCTCGCGGGTCGGCCGGTCCGGGCGAACCGGTTCCGGTCGGCGCAGGCGAGCCGGTTCGTGTCGAGTTCGAGTTGTAGGAGCCGTATCGATGAAGATCACCGGAGTGGTGCCGTGGCTGGTCGGCTCCGATGGCACCGGTTTCTACACCCACCCCAACCAGCGCCGGTTCGGCACCCGTGACGGGGTCGTCGAGGAGATCCGCGAGATCGTCGAATCCGGCCACACCGGCATCAAGTTCGACCCCTTCCCGGGGCCCGGGCTGGGGCTCGACTTCGACTCCGACCACCTGCGCGCCAATGCCCGGCACGGGTTCAGCGGCTGATCTTCCGGCAGCCGGCTCGACGAGCACGGACCTCACCAGGTGACGGGCCCACACCGGCTCGTCCCTGGTCCCGACAGGAGGAGCAGAAATGACCCCCCTCACTCATCCGGCACCCGCGTCCGCGCGCCCGCTGCCGATCGGTGCCGTTCGCCTGGCCGCCGGGACGTTCGATCGGCGCCGTCGGGTCAACCGCGAGTACCTCGCATCCCTGCGGGACGAGAACCTGCTCCAGAACCACTACATCGAGGCCGGCATCGGCGACCGTCTCTGGCACCTGCAGGTCTCGTCGAGCGACGCCCGGAAGCGAGGGGAGGATCGCCACTGGGGCTGGGAGACGCCGGCCGGGCAGCTGCGCGGCCACTTCGTCGGGCACTGGCTGTCGGCGGCCGCCCGCGAAGCGGCCGCGGAGGGAGACGGTCTGCTCCGGGCACGCGTCGACGACGTCGTGGCGGGACTGGAGCGCTGCCAGCGCGAGAACGGCGGCGAATGGGTCTTCGCGGTGCCGCCGGCGTTCCTGGACCGGATCGCGGCGGGAAAACCGGTCTGGGCGCCGCAGTACTCGATCCACAAGACCTTGATGGGCCTGGTCGACACCGCGCGCGACCTGCATCACGATGCCGCCCGCGAGATCGCCCGCCGGGCCGGTCACTGGTTCGCCCGCTGGTCGGCGCAGTTCGACCGGGACCGGTTCGACGACATCCTCGACGTCGAGACCGGTGGGATGCTCGAGGTGTGGGCGGACCTGCTCGACCTGACCGGCGAGGACGTGTTCCGCGAGCTGCTCGACCGCTACTACCGCCGCCGGCTCTTCGATCCGCTCGTCGCCGGTGTCGACGTCCTCACGAACATGCACGCCAACACGACGATCCCAGAGGTACTCGGCGCGGCCCGCGCCTTCGAGGTCACCGGGGAGAAACGGTGGGCGGATGTGGTGCACGCCTACTGGCGCTGCGCCGTCACCGAGCGCGGGACGTTCTGCACCGGCGGCCAGACGGCCGGCGAGATTTGGACGCCGCCCTTCGAGCTCGCGGCGCGCCGCGGTGCGAAGAACCAGGAGCACTGCACCGTCTACAACATGATCCGGCTGGCCGACGTGCTGTTCTGCTGGACGGGGGAGAAGGGCTACCTCGACTACATCGAGCGGAACCTGTACAACGGCATCCTTGCCCAGCAACATCCGGCCACCGGGATGGTGTCCTACTTCCTCCCGCTGAACGGGGGCGCGAGGAAGAACTGGGGCTCGCCCACCGAGGACTTCTGGTGCTGCCACGGGACCCTCGTCCAGGCCCACACCCGCCACAGCTCCCTGGTGTTCTACCAGGACGCGTCGGATGCCATCGTCGTCGCCCAGTACGTCCCGGCCGTCCTGGAGACGACCAGGGGCGGTTCGGCGGTACGCATCGTGCTCGAGCGACGCGAGACCGCGGAGCGGGTCGGCCCGGACGCGAATGCCGGTGCGTCCGGCGCCCGCCACCGGCCCGACTCGTGGGGTGTGGGGATCACCGTGACCTCCGAGCGCGACGTCCCACTCCGGCTCCGCCTGCGGATCCCGGTCTGGGTCGACGGGCCACCGGTGGTCACGCACAACGGTGACGTCGTCTCCCGGACCGAGGGCGGTTTCCTGCAGGTCGACCACGCGGGCGGACGGTCGGTCGTCGAGCTGACGCTTCCGCACCGGTTGCGCGTCGACCCCGTGCCGGACGAACCGGCGACCGTCGCCTTCGTCGAGGGGCCGGTCGTCCTGGCGGGGCTGTGTGATCGGGAGACGACCTTGATCGGAGAGGTCGAGGAGCCGACGTCGTTGCTGGTGCCGGACGACGAACGCCAGTGGGCCCAGTGGCTGCCCGGCTACCGCACGGTGGGGCAGCCGCACTCGATCAGGTTCGTGCCTCTGCACGAGGTCCGTGAGGAGCCCTACACGGTGTACTTCCCGGTGACGTCCAGCCGGTCGTGTGGCAGACCGACACCTGCGTCGGGGAGTGGTTCTGCGACGACCGCGCGGAGTACAAGAGCCCCGGCCACGTGATCGAGCTGCTGATCGACATCGTGGCGAAGAACGGGAACCTGCTGCATCGGTCCCGACGAGCGGGTCTCGTCGGTCCGGCTGCTCGGGGTGGGGGAGGTGCCGTTCGAGCAGGGGCCCGAGCACGTGACGATCACGCTCCCGCCGCGGCCACCGACCCCGTACCCGCACTGCCTGGCGTTGGAGATCTGCGCAGCCGACCGCGGCGACCGGGGCGCTCATTGGGCATTTCGGGTGGCCCGCTCTGTGGTCCTCGGGGGCACCCGGTTCTGTCGGGGGTCGAACGTAAGTCATGGCCGGGATGGCAGCACTCGTGGACCGGGCGGTGGACCTGCCGCCCGGCGCGGAGCTGGCCGCCGTCCTGGAAGTGCTGACGGGAGCGCCGGTGCCGAACGCGCGGCGGGTCGAGGTCTTGCAGGCGCGCTCGAGGCAGCTGGCGCACGACCACGCCCTGTTGTTCGCGGAGATGGTCGAGGTTTCCCACACCGTCGCCATGGCCGACGTCGAGGGCGAGCGGGACGAGGTCGTGGCGCGGGCCGCGGAGCGGTTCGAGTGGGCCGCCCACGAGATCGCCGCCGGCCTGACGTGGACCCCCACCGCTGCTGATCGGGAGCTCGGGTTCGCCACTGCCCTCGTCGAACGCCTGCCGCTGGTGCAGGAAGCCCTGCTGCACGGCTGTATCGACCGGAGCAAGGCGCGGGTGTTCGTCGAGTACCTGGACCCGGCGACCGGCGACGTCACCGAGCGGCAGGCCCGGCTGCTGTGCGAGAAGTTCGTGCCGTTGGCACCCGGGTTGACCACGAAGCAGTTGTCGGACCGGTTGCTGCGGTCGCTGCAGGCCATCGACCCGGACCTGCGGCGGCGTCGCTACGAACGCGCCGTGCAGGCCCGGGCGTGGCTTTGTACCTGGATCCGCGGACCGGCACCGCGACCCTGGTGGGTAACGGGTTGCCTGCGGACGAAGCCGCCGCCGCGGCCGCCCGGCTGGATCGGCTGGCCGAGACCGCCAAACGCGCCGGGCATTCGGGCACGCGCCCGCAAATTTCCGCGGACCTCTACCTCGGCATGCTCAACGGCGCCTTCCACGGGCTCCACGAGGAACAGATCATCGCCCGCCTGCTGGGCATGCGACGACCCGAGGACCACCGCGACCCCGAGACGCCGATCGCCGAGTCCGAGGTTGCCGCGTCCAGGGCTGCCGAGTCCGGGGCTGCGGCCTCCGACGCCGCGGCTGCTGCTGCCGCTTCGGCCGCGGACGCCGCCTCTGCTGCCGACACCGAGGCCTCCACCTCTGCCTCCGCCGCTTCCGCCTCCGACATAGGTGCGGCCTCCGCCGCCGCTGATGCCGCTGCCTCCGCCGTGAGTGCGGCCTCCGATACCGCGGCTTCGGCGACAGCTGCCTCCGCGACCGCGACTCCCGGAGCTCCGCAGCCGCCGCGTCTGGGTCTGCTGCATCCGGGGCTGCTGTGACCGGGCCCCTGGATCCGGGGACCGGTGCAGATGCTGGTCGGGTCGGCATGCGTGAGGGCATCGAGATCCGCGTCGGGCTGGCAACTCTGGCCGGTCTCGATGACCGGCCCGGCGAGATCCCCGGGCTCGGCCCGGTCTGCGGCGGCGTCGCACGCCGCGGTCGCCGCGCAGCGGCGGGGTGCGGCCTGGAAGTTCGCCGTCGTCGACACGGCGGGCTACCTGCTGCTCGCCGGGCCCCTGCTTCGCCGCCCGCACAGCACGAGCCGACCGCCCGCGGTCAGGGGCGGGGTGGTCGAGCTGCACGTGACCCTCGAGGAACTCGAGCGCTACAGCACCGACCCCCGACCCCCGCGTCGCCGCATGGGCCGGCGTGCTGGCCGAGATCGCCGCGGCCTGGGCCGGCCGCGACCGCCCCCGCCGGCGGCTGGCCGCGGACCCGGAGGCCCGGTTCGCGCGCGGGCCGCTCGCCGAGCACGTCCGCATCCGCGACCGGAACTGCGTCGGTCCCGGATGCACCCGCCCGGCCCGCCGCTCCGACCTGGACCACACGCGGGAGCACAGTCGCGGTGGTCGCACCCTCGCGGCCAACATCGGCCCGGGCTGCAAACGCCACCACCCGGACAAGGACCGGGGCTGGACACTGGACCAACCCGAGCCGGGGCTGTTCGTGTGGGTCAGCCCGCTGGGACGCACCTACCGCACCCGCGGTGAGCCGGTCCGGCCGGAACTCCCCGACCCCGACCCGGCGCCTGAGGTGTCCGAGGAGAGCGCCGCACAGCTGGATCGGCGGTTGCGCCGCTGGGAACGATCGATCCTGGAACCGCCCGTCACCGAGACGTCCCGGCCACCCCCACCTCCGGCGCCGGAGCAGCTACGCGACGAGGAACCACCGCCGTTCTGACCCATGCCGCCCAGCCACAGCCCACGACCACCTCAGTCCGGGTAGGGCCGGTTGAACCGCGGCGGCGTGAACGGCAGGTACGGGGGCGTCTCGTCCGTTCCGGCCTCGACGGCGCGGTCGTTCATCGCCGCCGGGTCCGTCGCGGGCCACTGCCCGGTGTCCAGGCGCGTCGTCATCGTGCGCAGGGCCGCCTGCTGTTCGGCGGGGGAGAAGGTGCAGTGACCGACCGACTCCACGTAGGTCTGGCGCAGCAGCGCGTTCTTCCCGTTGCGGCGCACGTTCTCGCCGTAGAAGTGCTGCTGCGACACGGTGGAGATCTGGTCGCCGACATTGGAGACCGTGAGCACGGGGATGCGCAGGTCGCCGTCGAAGACGATGCCCTGCGCGAAGCGGCCGACGGCGGCCGGGTCGGCGGCGATCCGTGGCGCCGCGGCGAGGGCGTCGAGATCGGCCTGCAGGTCGAGGCCTGCCGTGCGGTACAGGGTGTGCACGGCCCGGAGCAGCGCGGGGTCGGCGGCCCGCAGCTGCACGGCGTAGTCGACCTCGGTGTTCCACGACGGGTTGCCGCCCGAGACCTCGGTGAGCCGCCGCCTGCTGCTCATGGCCTGCCCGAGGTAGGGGAGGCTGCCACCGGCGAGGGCGAGGTAGGTGCCCTCCTCCAGCGCCGCCGCGTCGCGATCGTCCGGTCGCGGGGTGGGGGATCCGTCGGGGTTCGTGCCCCACGCCGGCACCTGCCCGATCGCGGCGGCCAGGGCGATCCGGGCGCGTCCCTCGGGGGTCTGCTGGGCGCGCCCCAGCGCATCGAACCAGGCCTTCCGCGCCCCCTCCACGTCCTCCGGCACGTCGATCACCGGGAGCCCGGGGGCGACGAGCCGCTCGAGCGTGAAGACCGTGTCGAGCTTCTGGTTCCACTGCGCGACGGAGCCGCCGAGCCCACCGCAGAACGGCACGGCGGCGTCGAACACGTCCGGGTGCACCTGGGCCACCCCTGCGGAGACGAACCCGCCCATCGATTCGCCCGACGCGATCGCGTGCCGTGCCGGGCCGTAGGCCTGCTCGAAGCGGGCGAGCGCCTCGGCCTGGTTGTCGATGGCGTCGCGGATCCGCCAGCCGGTGACGGTGCGGGTGGTGCCGCCGCGGGCCACACCGTCCGCCAGCAGGCGCTCGGTCAGGGCCTCGGACTCGCCGCCGTCGGCGTAGTCGAGCGCCACCACGACCGTGCCGTTCCAGTCCGCGGGCACCGCGAAGGCGTACGGCGTGCCGTCGGCGAGGGTGCCCGAGATGCAGGTCGGCCGGGCCGGGGAGCCGGGCATGCAGGGTTGTCCTCCCGGAGGTGCGGCAACCGCGGTCCCGGTGCCGGCGAGCGTGGTCAGGGCGACGGCAGCCCCCAGGACGGCGCGGCGGATCACAGCGGCAACCCCTTCGTCTCGACGATCCACTCCGGCTCGGTGCACAGGCCGCAGTCCGGGCCGACGAAGCGGGCGCCCGCCCGCACGTCGCTGCGCAGCACGTAGCCGAACCAGTCGGCGGCGACCTGCCAGCCGATGGTCGCCTGCTCGCCGGAGACCAGCCCGCTGTGCCCGACGGTCGCGTGCCCGGCGAGCACCGCGGGCACGGTGAGCAGCGCGTGGTTGTCGATGCTGTTCTGGTACGCGACGTCGTCCGGGCCGCCGTTGACCAGCAGGGTGGGGCTGTGCAGCTGGGCGAGGCGGTCGCGGCCGTAGCCGCCGAACGCCGGCTCGGGCAGGTAGCCGGTGTTGAAGCCGGCCACCGCGCGACCCGCGGGTCGGTCCCGGCCGCGAGCGCCTCGATGCCGCCGCAGGAGTGGCCGAGCACGCCGATCCGCGTGGGGTCGACGCGGCCGTCCAGCCGGCGCTTCGCCTCCGGCGACGTGGTGGCCCAGTCGATCGCGGCGACGAGCGCTTCCGGGTGCGCGGTGGTGGTCTCCGGGGTGCTGGGGCACGGGGAAGGCGTCGGGCGCGCCGCGGGCGATCACGATGTAGCCCTGCGAGGCGAGGCCGGTGAGGAAGGTGATCGCGGAGAGGTTGCTGGCGGCGCAGGCGCCGTTGCCGTAGGCGATCACGGGCACGCCGTCCTTCGGCAGCGCCCGCAGATCGGCAGGCCGGTACACCGTGTGCCCGGGGAGGCCCTCGGCCGCCTCCCGGACGGTGGCGAGCACGGTACGGGTGCCGGCCCCGGCCGCCGCGTGGGCGGCGCCGGGCCCCGCGAGGGCGGCCAGCGCGGCCGCGGCGGCGATCGCCACGAGGCGGGCGTGTGGTCGGGAGAGCATGGCGGTTCCTCTCGTGGACGGTCAGGCCGGGGCGAACGGGAGGTGCACGAGCGAGGGCCTCGCCGGGTCGGTGAGCACCTCGACCCGCGCGCCGGGGCATCCGGCAGCGGGCCGCTCCCGCGGTGGTCGGCGCCGGTCAGGGTGAGCTGGATGCGATGCCCGGCGCGCACGACGTAGGAGGTGGGGAGCATCCCGAACCGCAGCCGCGCGACCTCGCCCGCCGCGAGCGGGGCGGCGTCCTGCGCGTACGCCCGGTGCCACGGGACGCCCTCGGGCAGGGCGTAGGGGGACGGGTGCTCGGCGCGCAGCGACGCCTGCAGCCTGCCCTCGGTGATCACCGTGACGGTGCCGTCGGGGGCCACGTCCTCGAGGTGGGCGAACAACTGGGCGTCGGGGCGGTCCACGCGGACCTGGAGGTCGGCGACGGGTGAGCCGGTCAGCTCGGTGTCGGCGGCGAGGACCGGCCCGGTCCAGCTCGCCCCCGCACCCGGCACGTGGCACGGCTGCGCGAACGGCCCCGATCCGGAGTCCGGGCAGGTGACGTCGGTGGCGACGGTGAACGAGCGCGCGCCCGCCGCGTCCGAGCCGAGCACGCCGTCCCCGCCGAGTGGCACGGGCGTGGCGGTCACCCCCGCCGGGGGCCAGGAGTCGGCGGTGCGCCACGGCAGGCCGGTCGCGTCGGGGACGTCGGAGTCGGGGGTCGCGTAGTGCACCCGTGGCTCCGCGTCGATGCCGGTGTCGATGCCCTTCAGGTGCCGGTCGAAGAACCGGTGCGCCTCCTGCACGAGCGCGAACCCCGCGTTCTCGCAGTGCTGCCACGGCCCGATGAGCAACCGGGAGCCGGGGACGTTCAGCAGGGTGGCGACGCCCTGCCCGCGCAGCTCGTCGCGCCAGCCGCCGACGACGTAGAGCGGCACCCCGGACTCCCGGATCTGGGCGGCGTAGGAGCCCGCGCTGCCCTCCGACCAGAACCGCGACTGCACCAGCGGCGACATGCTGTCCCGGAACGGCATGCCGCGCCACATCTCGGCGAGCGGGGGCGAGGCCTGGTGCTCCAGCGCCGCCTGGTGCAGCAGCTCCTTGTCCTCGTCGCCTGTGACCGGCTGGTTCTGCATGTCCTGCTCGACCGTCCGCGACGGGCCCACGCCCCACTGCGCCGCGATCCCGCCGACCCGCCACGCGTCGTACTTGTCCCAGGAGAAGCAGCCCGCGAAGGCGGCGGCGAGGTGCGGCGGTCGCACGGTGAGGGCGTGCATCGCGGCGTCGCCGGTGTTCGAGCAGCCGTAGATGCCGACCTTCCCGGTCGACCACGGCTGCGCGGCCAGCCACTCGGTGACCTCGAACGCGTCGTGGGCCTCGATGCGGTCGTTGTAGCCGCGGCGCACGCCGAACGACTGGCCGTTGCCGCGCCGCGCGACCTGGGCGACGACGTACCCGTGCCCGGTCAGACCGGGTATGGCGGAGAAGCCGCCCGAGCGTGGGCCGGCGCCGTCCTCGGGCTTGCTGTCGATCGAGAGGCTGTGGTGCCACAGCACCGGGAACGGGCCCGGCGCCGCCTTCCCGTCGGCCGCCGGTCGGTCCAGCCGGACCGCGAGCCGGGTGCCGTCGCGCATCGGCAGATATAACGTCTCGGTGACGCGTTCGGTGAACTCCGGCGCGGGCCGGTAGTCCCCGAACGACGCCTCGACCGCAGCGGGGCCGGCGGGTTCGCTCTGCGAAGCGGTGAGCAGCGTGGCCGCCACCGCGATGACCGCGAGTGTCGCGGCGGCGGCGCCGACGTGGACAGGTCGGACCATCGAGTCCTCCGTGCAACGGTCGTTGGTGCAGGACGGAAGTGCGACGGGACGGGCGCCGCTCAGCGGGTGCCGAGCGCGGTCTCGCGCGTCAGCAGGACCGCGAGGAGCGCGAGCGCGGCGATCGGGACACAGGCGAGGAAGACGGTCTGCAGGGCGGCGGCGAACGAGGTGCGGACGGCGTCGGCCAGCTCGGTGGGCAGCGCCGCGATCTCCGCGGGCGTGCCCAGCAGGCGGCGCACCGCGCCCGTGTCCGAGGGCAGGTTCGCCGCCGAGAGCACCGCGGGCAGGTCGGACCGGAGCCGGTCGGCGATGAGGGCGCCGAACGCGGCGACCCCGAGTGCGCCCCCCAGCATCCGGGTGGAGGTGGCTGCCGAGCCGGCGACGCCGAGGTCTTCGGGGCCGGCGCTGTCCTGGGCGATGAGCACGAGGACCTGCTGGGTCATGCCGATCCCGGTGCCGAGCAGCGCCATCGCGGTGGCGAGCTGCGCCGGTGGGGTGGCCGGGTCCAGCCCGGCGAGCAGCGCCGATCCGGCGACCATCAGGCCGCAGCCCACCGCCGGGAAGACCTTCCAGCGCCCGGTGTGCACGATCGCGCGGCCGACGAGCGCGGTGGTCACGATCATCGCGCCGACCAGGGGGAGCATCAGCAGCCCGGCGACCGCGGGCCCGTGGCCGCGCACGACCTGCAGGTACTGCGGCAGGTAGACGACGGCGCCGAACATGACCGCGCCCATCAGCACGCTCGTCACGCAGGCGAGGGCGAACGTGCGCACGCGCAGCAGGCGCGGCGGCAGCACCGGGTCGGCGGCCCGGCGGGCGCGCAGCACCGTCGCCGCGGCCAGTGCCGCGACGACCAGCCCGAGCGCGGCCGTCTCCGGGCTCGCCCACGGCCAGGCCGTCCCGGCCGCCGACAGCAGCAGGACCAGCCCGGCGACGGTGGCGGCGACGAGCACGGCGCCGAGGTGGTCGGCGGGGACGGCCGGGCGCTGCGGCGGGTGGTGCGGGGGCGCGGCGCACGAGCACCGCCGCGAGGGCGGCGACCGGGACCACACCGAGGAAGCACCAGCGCCACCCCAGCCCCGGTGCCGCGACGAGTACCCCGCCGAACAGCGGGCCGCCGACCGACGCCACCCCGAACGCGGCCCCGAACCAGGCCGTGTACCGGCCACGTTCGCGCGCGGGGACGAGCACCGCGATCAGCGCGTTGACCAGGGCCAGGATCCCGCCTGCGCCGATGCCCTGCACCGCGCGACCGATGACCAGCCAGGCCATCGCGGTGGCGGCACCGGCCACGAGCGATCCGGCGACGAACACCGCGATCGCCCCGAGGAGCAGCGGTCGCGGGCCGCGCCGGTCGGCGGCCTTGCCCCACACCGGGGTCGCCGCGGTCATCGTGAGCAGGGCGGCGCTCGCCACCCAGGCGACCTGGTCCTGCCCGCCGAGGTCGCCCGCGATCGTCGGCAGGGCGATGCCGATGATCGTGTTGGTCACCGAGGCGGTGAAGAGCGCGACGAACGCGCCTGCGAGGACGGCCGGCCGGATCGCGGCCCGGCTGCGCTCCGTGCGCAGCTCAGCCACCGCGCGCCCCCGCGCGCGGCAGGACCACGGCGTCGAGCCAGTCGCGGACCTTCCGATCGAGGGTGTCCGGGTCGGCCGTGCGCGCGTCGACGTTGTCGGCGTGCAGCTCCAGCACCGGGAACCCGGCGGCCTCGAGCCCTCTGGTGGTGAACCAGCTGCCCCGCGGGTCGTCGGAGACGAGGTGCACGACCCCGTCCACGCCGTGGTGGCGGGCCTCCTTGACGTACCACTCGACCGACCAGGGCGGGGTGTAGAGCTGGTCGGAGAACGTGGCGAACCGGGCCGCGAGGGCGCGCAGCGGGTCGTCGCCGTAGCGGAGGTAGCCGTCGGCGGCGATCGCGAGGTACATGGACCAGACGAACACCGCGCCGTGGCTGTCCTGGAACCGCCGGTAGAAGTCCAGGTCGAACCACAGGCCGCGGCCGATCCACATCAGCCGGGCCCGCTCGTCGACGCCCACCCCCGTGCCCGCCGCGACGCGCTGCGCCACCTCGTCGTGGAACGCCTTCGCGGCCTCGACGCCCCACGCGGTGCCGCGGTGCCACTGCGGCACCATCACGCTCGGGATGCTGTCGGTGACCTCGAGCGGGCACGGCCGCGCCGCCGCGACGAGGTCGCGGGTGCGCCGGTTCCACTCCTCCTGCTCGTTGACCAGGTCCATGACGTCGCGGAACCGGGTCTCGGAGAACACCAGCCCGGTGGTGGTCTCCAGGAAGCGGATGAGCCCTTCCAGCTCCCCGACGAGCAGGTCGAGCCGGTCGGAGCCGATGGCCTCCTCCCAGCGGTGCGGCATCAGCTCCCACCAGTTCGGCGGCACGGCGTTCTCCGCGGCGCTCTCCAGTGCGTAGAACGTGGTGCCGGGCTGCTCGTCCCAGACGTCGAAGACCTTGCGGGCCGCGTCGCCGGTGGTCTCGCCGAGCACGATCGTCGGCCGGGGGAGCCCGCCCCACGGGCCGGTGTCCGGCTCGGGGTCGAGCACCCCGCCCAGCGGCAGGGCGTTGTACTGCTCGCTGTCGTCGGGGTAGCCGTGGGCGCGGACCCTGCCGAGGTGGTCCTGGCCCTGCCGTTTCGCGGTGATGATCGAGGCCCACCACTGGTTGACGACGTACGGGATGCCCATCGCCCGGAAGATCTCCTGGGGCGCGTCGGCGTTGACGAGCGCGAGCGGGGCCCCGGCCTCGACCTCGGCGCGCAGGTCCTCGAACCACTGCCGCTGGTGGCGGGTGGCGCGGCGGGCGCTGTCCAGGCGGGTCACGCCGCCACCCCGGGCGTCCGCAGCGCGGTGAGCGCGTCGAGGTCGATCCGGCCGTAGGGCTGGCGATCGACGAGCACGGCCGGGAGGCCGGTGGCCGCCCGCTGGGCCGGGAAGTCCCAGCGCGGGGCGTCGTCGTGGACGCGGACGTAGGACAGCAGCGCGTCGGCCCGGCACGCCCGGGCCGCGGCCGCGGTGTGGGCGGCCCGCTGCCGGATCGAGGCGGCCGCGGCCGCGGGTCCGTTGTGCTGGTACCGCTCGGCCAGCGCGAGCTCGAGCAGGGCCGGGTCCGGCGGCGGGTCGACGAGCCGGTGGTGCAGCAGGTCGCCCCAGTCGTGGTCCTCGCCGACGACCAGCAGCCCGGCCTCCTCCAGGGCGGCGTGGACGCGGGGGTGGTCGTGGCTGCTGCCGGTGAGGAATACCCGCGTGCCGCCGGCCTCCGGCAGCGCGTCGGCCTCGGCGAGCAGCGCCTCCAGCAGCAGGGCCGCGCGGTCCGGGGGCAGCGCGGTGGTCGCGGCGACGGCGGCGAGGGCCTCGATCCCCGTGAGGCGCGCCGGCCGGGTCCGCCGCAGGCCTGCGACCCGCCCGAGCAGCGACCGCACCCGGTCGTGCGCGGCGACGGCTCCGGCGAGGTCCTCGGCGGTGACGGGGCTGCCTTTCCAGCGCTCGACCTGTGTCCGCAGCTGCCGGATCTTCGCCAGCACGTAGCGGGTGGTGGTGCGGTGCGGCAGGTGCAGCACGTCGACGAGGTGCACCGGGGGCAGTGCGATGCCGGGCTCGGTGCGGTGCAGCTCCCGCACGGCGTAGAACAGCCGCAGCGAGGCCTCGCAGTCGTGCGACACGACGAGGGCGGAAAGCGGCCCGTACGCCCCGTCGAGCAGCCGGGTGAGCACGGACCGGGCCACCGGGTCGAGGCCGCGGCCGAGGTAGCGGTCCCCGGCGACGGGGGGCGTGTCGGGGTCGCCGGTCAGCCGGACGGGCAGGAAGCCCGCGGCGGTGAGGACCTCCACGGGGACGTCGGCCCCGACGTACCCGGCGACCGGCCGCCCGGCGGCCGACCACTCGTGGGCGACGGCCGTGCGGTCGGCGGCGAGCGCGGTGAGCTCGGCGAGCGCCGCCATCAGATGACGGCCTGCTCGGCCAGCTCCGCCAGCTCCTCGGGGCTGTAGCCCAGCAGTTCCCGGTAGACGTGGTCGTTGTGCTCCCCGAGCCCGGGTGCCGGGCGGTCCAGCGTGGCGCGCGCGGCCGAGAACCGGATCGGCACGCCGGTGGCCACGATGTCGGTGATCGCGCCGAGCCGCGGGTGGACGAGCGGGACGACCTCCTCGCGCTGCTGCACGAGGGGGTCACGGACCGCCTCGGCCGGCTCCCGCACGGGCGCCGCGGGCACCCCTTCGGCGGTGAAGGCGGCCACGATCTCCTCGACCGTCCGGTGCCGGCACCAGTCGCCGATGAGCGCGTGCAGGTCGTCCGCGTTCCGGACGCGGGCATCGCGCTGGCGGAAGCGGTCGTCGTCGCCGAGGTCGGGCCGGCCGATCGCCCGGAACACACCGGCGGCGAACGTGTCGGTGGGGGCGCACAGCGCGAGGTGCCCGTCGGCCGCCTCCAGGATCCCGAACGGGGCCAGCCTGGGCACCATCGACCCGGTGCGCTGGGGGAGACCGACGGCCTCGAGCGCGTCGAAGGGCTCGCACGCCATCAGGGAGGTGAGCGCGCCGAGCATGGAGACGTCGACGTGCTGCCCCTCGCCGGTCTGCTCGGCCTGCAGCAGCGCGGACACGGTGCCGATCACGGCGAACAGCGGGGCGAGCAGATCGCCGATCGGCAGCCCGAAGCGCACCGGGCCCTCCCCGGGCTCGCCCGCGGTCATCATGACCCCGGACAGGGCCTGCACGATGGAGTCCATCGCCTTACCCGAGCCCGGTCCGCCCTGGGCGCCGAACCCGCTGATCGAGGTGTAGACGATCCGCGGGTTGATCTCTCGCACCGCGGCGTAGTCGATGCCGAGGCGCTGCGTGACGCCGGGGGAGTAGTTCTCGACGACGACGTCGGCGTCGCGGACGAGGTCGGCGAACACGGACCGGGCCCGCGGTTCCTTGAGGTTGAGCGTCACGGACAGCTTGCCGCGGCCGCGCACCAGCATCGACAGGCTCATGTCGTCGGGGTCGGTGCGGTCGAGGGCCAGCCCGCCCGGCCCGTAGTAGGGGGAGTTCGTGCGCGCGACGTCCCCGCCCTCCGGCTTCTCCACCTTGATCACCGTGGCGCCGAGGCCCGCGAGCAGCAGGGTGGCGTAGGGGCCGGCGAGCGCGGTGGTCAGGTCGATCACGGTGCGGCCGGCGAGGGGCTGGTCGGTCATGCGGTGGTCTCCTTCGTGGGCCCGGCTCCGGTGACGAGGACCTCGGCGCCGCGGCGGACGAACTCGCCGTTCAGCCCGGCGGTCCGGGTGATCTGCTCGACGTAGTCCGCGACCCGGGTGTTCTCCGGGCCCTCGGGCAGGGGGACGGGGCGGCCCGCGTCGTCGATCCAGCAGGGCGCGAAGCCGGCCTCGACGAGCCCGTCGGCGTCGAAGCGGCAGATCGCGACGACGGTGTTTCGGCTCTCCGGGTGGAACGGGTAGTAGGGCATCCCCGGGTCGGGGGCGAAGCCGTAGAGCGTCTTGCGGCGTTCCGCCCACGCCGCGCGCTCCGGGCTGTCGGCGCCCTCGCCGGGAGTGAGTGCGCGGGTGACGGTGGCGAAGTTGCCGAGCCCGTGGAAGATCGGGCGGCCCCGGTGCACCTCGATGCCGCGCATGATGTGCGCGTGGTGGCCGAAGACGGCGTCGGCGCCCGCGTCGATCGCCGCGCGGGCCACCGGCTTCTCGTACATCGCGACCGCGGCCGGGGTGTGGCCGATGCCCTTGTGCAGCGACACCAGCACGACATCGACCCGGGCACGCAGCTCTTCCACGTCGGCTGCCATCGCGTCGAGCGAGTCCGGGTCGGCGAACGTGTAGATCTTGGGCGGGCTGCCGGGGGCGGCGACGTCGAGCTCGTAGTGGCTCAGCACGTGCACGTAGGCGCAGCCCGGTTTGCGGGAGGTCGCCCACGACTCGCGGGGGCCCACGCAGTTGTAGGAGAGCACGCCGACCCGCAGCCCGCCGCGCTCGACGACAGCGGGCGTGCGCGCCTGCGTGAGGTCGGCGCCCGCGCCCGTGGGCACGAGCCCGGCCGCGCGGGAGTGCGCCACCGTGTCGAGGACGCCGACCGGTCCGAGATCGGCGATGTGGTTGCCGGCGAGGGTGACGATGTCGAAGCCGGCGTCGGCGATCGCCGGGAGCGCCGCCGGGTCGGCGGGCGGTGCCGGGACGTCGGTGCTGGCCTCCGTGCTCGCCGTGGTGTGCGGGACCTCGACGTGCCCGATCGCCACGTCCGCGGCGCGCAGCAGGTCGGCGGCCGGGGCGAGGAAACCGGCCGGATCCGGCTCGTCGAGGATCAGGTCTCCCACCGAGCGACGGTGATCAAGAATCGCTCCTTCCGGATGCGGTGTGGCGGGACAGGAAGGCCTGCAGCCGCTCGCTGCGGGGGCGGCCGAAGAACTCCTCCGGTGGACCGGTCTCCACGACCCGGCCGGCATCCATGAACACGCACCGGTCGGCGACCTCACGGGCGAACGCCATCTCGTGGGTGACGACGACCATGGTCAGTCCGTCGCCTGCGAGGCCGCGCACGACGGCCAGCACCTCGTCGACGAGCTCGGGGTCCAGCGCACTGGTGGGCTCGTCGAACAACAGGACCCGCGGTCGCGTGGCGAGCGCACGGGCGATCGCGACCCGCTGCTGCTGACCACCCGAGAGCTGTCGCGGGTAGTGGTGGGCCCGGTCGCGCAGCCCGACGCGGTCGAGCAGCTCGAGGGCCTCGGCCTCGGCGTCCGCGGGGCGACGCCCGTGCACCCGCACCGGGGCCTCCGTCACGTTCCGCAGGGCGGTGAAGTGGGGGAACAGGTGGAACTGCTGGAACACCATGCCGATCCGGCGCCGCTGGGCCGCGGCACCGCGCGGGCTCAGCGGGCGCAGCCCGCCGCGGTGGCGCTCGTGGCCGAGCAGCTCCCCGTCGAGGTACATGGCGCCCGCATCGATGTGTTCGAGCTGGTGCACGCACCGCACGAGCGTCGACTTGCCCGATCCGGACGGGCCGACGACCACCACGACCTCGCCCTCGGCCACCTCGAGGCCCACCCCGTCGAGCGCCGCGTGGCCGGCGAAGACCTTGCGGACGTCGTGCAGGCGCAACACGGGCACCTGCCCGGTGGCGGCGGCTGCAGGGTCGCGGGTGGCCAGCACGTCGCCGGTCATCGTGCGGCCTCCTCGCCGAGGGCCACCCGGCCGGGGACCACGTGCCGCTCGTGCCCCCGGGCGAAGCGCTGTTCCAGCCGTCGCTGCCCGGCCGTGAGGAGGGTGACGAGCACCAGGTACCAGATGCAGGCGACCAGCAGCAGCGGCACGATCTGGTAGGTGCGGTTGTAGATCACCTGCACCGCGTGCAGCAGGTCGGACATGGCGATGACGCTCACCAGCGCCGTGCCCTTGAGCACGCTGATGAACTGGCTGCCGCTCGGGGGGATGATCGTCCGCATCGCCTGGGGCAGCACGATGCGGAAGAACGTCTGCACGGGCGTGAAGCCCATCGCGCGCGCCGCCTCGTGCTGGCCGAGGTCCACGCCGAGCACCCCGGCCCGGATGATCTCGGCCATGTAGGCCGACTCCACCAGCGAGAGCCCGATGACGGCCGCGGTGAACGGGGTGATCACCTCGTTGGCGTCCCACGACACGAGTGCCGGGCCGAACGGGATGCCGATCGAGATGCGGGGCAGCAGGTAGGCGAGGTTGAACCAGAAGATCAGCTGGACCAGCGGCGGGATCCCGCGGAACACCCCGAGGTAGGCGGTGGCGGCCCAGCGCAGCGGTCCGAAGTCCGACAGCTGGGCCGCGGCGAGCAGCCGCCCAGCAGCGAGCCGATCACGATCGCGAGGACGGCCAGCAGGACGGTGGTCCCGACCCCGGCCAGCACGCTCGGGTCGAACAGGTACTGCGCGACGACGTCCCACTCGAACCGCCGGTTGCCCACGAGGAACACCAGCAGCTGGGCGGCGAGGACCGCGAGCACGGCCGCCGTGACCCATCGCCACGGGCGGAACCTGCGGCCCGCACGGGCGACGTCGTCGACGTCGGTCGCCGCCGGTGCCGCCGGCACGGTCGTCGTCGGTGTCATCGCGCCCCCTCCGCCGTGCCGGCGTTGAGGAGGGGTTCGGGGACCACGACGTCGGTCAGGTCCCACTTCTGCATGATCTCGGTGTAGGTGCCGTCGGCGAACAGCTCGCGGAACGCGTCCAGCACCACCGGGCCGAGCCCGCCGTCCTTGGGCACGAACAGCGCGAGGTTGTCGGTGGTGGCTCCCTGTTCCTCGGTCTGCGTGACGTAGGTGAACCGGTCCGGCTGCTGCGTGGTGACATCGATGGCCGCCGCCTGCGTCATGCCCGCGGCGTCGGCGCGACCGGACTCGACGGCGAGCAGGGTGTCGTTGGTCTCGGCCAGCGCGATCGACTCGGCGACGGGCCGGCCGGTTGCCGTGCAGTACTCCGACAGCTTGCGCAGCTGGTCCTCGGTGATGCTCCCGGTGGTCACCGCGACCCGCTTCCCGCAGAGGTCCTCGGGCGCGCTGATCGCCGCGGCCGAGCCCGTGGGCACGATGTAGGAGGAGCGGGTCGTCATCCAGGTGACCGTGTCGAACTGCTGCTCGCGCTCGGCCGTCGCCTTGACCGGGCCGTTGAAGGCGTCGTACCGGCCCGCGAGCATGCCTTGCAGGGCGGCGGGCAGCCCGTCCACCACCACCGTCTCGGTGCGGACGCCGAGCACCCGCCCGAGCGCGTCCTGGAAGTCCTTGTCGATCCCGGTGACCGTGCCGTCGGGGTTGACGGTGCGGTACGGGGGGTGCGAGTCGCCCGCGAAGCGGAGGACTCCCGCCTCCCTGATCTCGTCGGGGAGCGCGGCGTGGAGCTCGGGGACCGCCCCGGCGGGCGGTGCGGCGCTCGGTGCCGCGGCCGGCTCGCCGCCACATGCCGCGATGGCGACGGCGAGGAGCGGGGCGAGCGCGGCGGCGACCGCACCGCGCCGCAGGCGGCGGGGCGCACGGACGGGGTGGCGCATGACGGATCTCCCTGCATTGGGTCTGTCCGGGCCGGCGCAGATTGACTGTCGCAAGCAGGGACGAGCGTCGGCTAAAGTGTCGTCAATGTCAACCGTCGCTCCCGGCACTGCTCGCGTCGCAGGCTGCACCCGCGCCCGTACGCTGGAGCGTCGACCCGAGCGACGGCAGGACGGACGACAGGGATGACGCCGATCGACCTCCCACGCGCCCAGAGCGGTGCGGAGCCCCAGCTCCTGCTCACGTCGCTGCTCGGCGACTTCTGGTACTGGCGCGACGAGCACATCCCCTCGACCGCGCTGGTCCGGCTGCTCGACGAGTTCGGCATCACCGCCGACGGCGCCCGTGCCGCCATGCGCCGCCTGACGGCACGCGGCCTGCTGACCGTCGCCCGCAGCGGCCGCACCACCGCGTACGGCATCCCGCCGCGCACGTCGGAGGTCATCGTCGAGCGCACCCACCGCATGCTGACCTTCGGGGCGTCGGCACCGGACTGGGACGGCCGCTGGACGGTCGTCGCGTTCTCGGTGCCCGAGCAGGACCGCGAGGTCCGCACGGCGCTGCGCGTCCGGCTCCGGCTGCTGCGCTTCGCCGCCCTCTACGACGGGGTCTGGGTCTCGCCGCACGACAGCGGCGGCGCCGCTCGCGCGGTGCTCGACGACCTCGGCGTCGGCACGGCCACCGTGCTGCGCTGCACCGAGGTGCCGGGCGGTTCACCGGCGGGCAACCCGCGTGCGGCGTTCGACCTCGAACCGCTCGCGAAGGACTACCGCGGCTTCGCCGAGCAGTACGAACCGGTGCTGGCGGAGGTCGAGGCGGGGCGCATCGGCCCGGCCGACGCGCTGCGCCTGCGCACCCGCCTGCGCGTCGACTGGCGGCGTTTCCCCGAGACCGACCCGGACATGCCGGCCGAGCTGCTCCCGCCGGACTGGCCGCGCGGCCGCGCGCAGCAGGTGTTCGTGCAGATCTACGACCGGCTGGGGCCGCTCGCGGAGCTGCGGTTCCGCGAGATCCTCGCCCGCACCGACCCGGCGCTGGCCGCGCTGGCGCGCCACCACGACTCGGCGACCGTCGCCGCTCTGTTCGCGGAGCTCGGCGAGCGCAGGCCGCGCGGCGACACGCCGTTCGAGCGCGCCGCCGAGGCACGCAGGCTGGCCGAAGCGGAGCCGGACCCGGCCCGGGCGCGTCGGCGCGCCCGGCGGACGTGACATCGGCTCAGAGCCGCCCCGAGAGGCGGTGCGGCTTCCAGGTCGGGCGCCTCTCGAGCTCCGCAGCGCCTCTGTTGCGGCGGGCGGGCACTCCATACAGTGGGGCCCGTCACGCGACAGGTTCCGTCGCGGCGGGGAGGAGCGGGGAATGGCACGGGTGCTGGTCCTGACGGGCGATGCGGCCGAGGAGCTCGACTCGATGTATCCGGTGTTCCGCCTGCGGGAGGGCGGCCACGAGGCGGTCGTCGCCGCGCGTACGGCGCGCCCGGTGAAGCTCGTGGTGCACGACTTCGAGCCCGACTGCGACGCCTACACCGAGAAGCCGGGCCACCTGCTCCCCGTGGACGTGGTGTTCGGGGACGTGAACCCCGGGGACTACGACGCGCTGGTCATCCCGGGCGGGCGGGCCCCGGAGTACATCCGCACGGACCCCGACGTGGCGCGCATCGTCACCTACTTCTTCGAGCAGGGGCTCCCGGTCGGCACGATCTGCCACGGCGCCCAGGTGCCGGCTGCGCTGGGGCTGCTGCGCGGCCGCACCACAGCGGCGTTCCCGCCGCTGAAGGCCGACATGGAGCAAGCCGGTGCCACGTTCGCCGACGCGCCCGACGTCGTCGACGGTGCCATGGTGTCCTGCCGCGGGTGGCCCGACCTTCCCGAGTGGTCTCGTGCCTTCATGCAGGTGTTGGAGCGCGCGAGCGTGCCCGCCTGACGACCGGCGGCGGCGCGGCCACGTCCCGACCGTCGGCGCTCAGGACCAGGCGATCTCACCGGTGCGGTCGACGAAGCGTCCGCTGCCGGCCCCCGGGCCCTCGGTGGCGAGCGCGACGATGGCGTCGGTGCCCTCGGTGACGGTCTGGGGGCCGCTGTGGCCGTTGAGGTCGGTGGCCGTGTAGCCGGGGTCGGCGGCGTTGACGCGGATGCCGGGCAACGCCTTGGCGTACTGGGTGGTCAGCATCGTGAGCGCGGCCTTCGAGGCCGTGTAGAGCGGTGCGACGACCTTCGACTCGGGGCGTGACGGGTCGTGGGTGTGGGCGAGTGACCCCATCCCGCTGCTGACGTTGACGATCACCGGGTCGGTCGATCGGCGCAGCAGCGGCAGGAACGCGGTGGTCGTCCGCACCACACCGGCGACGTTGACGTCGAAGACACCGTGGGTGTCGGGCCCGCTCAGCGTGCTGGGATCGCCCGCGGGGCCGTGGACGCCGGCGTTGTTGACCAGGACGTCGATGCGGCCCTCGTGTTCGGCGACGTCCGCGGCGGCGGCGGCGACGGACGCGTCGTCGGTGACGTCGATGTGGACGAACCGCGCGCCGACCGCGGCGGCGGCCTCCGCGCCCCGTTCGGCGTCGCGGGCCCCGACGAGCACGGTGTGGCCGAGTTCGGCGAGGCGGCGGGCGGTCTCGCGCCCGAGCCCCTTGTTCGCGCCGGTGATGAACGTGATGGTCATGCGGCCAGTGTTCGTCCGCCCCGGTGGCCCGGCCAGGGACGCCTCGACGGTAGGAACACCAGTACCACCATCGACATCGCAGCGGCGCCCGACGATGCGGGATGGTGGACCTCATGACCAGGTCGTCCGATGCCGGGCTCGGTGCGATGATCCGCACCTGGCGGGAGCGGCTTCCCCCGTCGGCGGCGGCGCTGCGGGTGGGCCGGGCCCGTCGCGCGGTCGGCTGCGCCGCGAGGAGCTCGCCGACCTCGCAGGCGTGTCGGTCGACTACGTCGTGCGTCTGGAGCAGGGGCGGGCCAGGACACCATCGGCCCAGGTGGTGGCCTCGCTCGCGCGTGCCCTGCAGCTGACCACCGCGGAGCGCGACCACCTGTACCGGCTGGCTCACCTCGTCCCTCCGGCCGACGGCCTGATCTCCGATCACATCCCGCCCGGCGTCCACCGCGTGCTCACCCGGCTCGGGGACGTCGCCGCCGTGTTCGCGGCGGACTGGCAGCTGGTCTGGTGGAACCGCAGCTGGGCCGCGCTGCTGGGCGATCCCTCGTCGTCGCCGCGGCAGCTGCGCAACTTCGCCCGCGACAGGTTCCCCGTCGACGGCGGCCCCGCCCACCTCGCGCGGTGGCCCGTGACCGAGCAGGGCAGCGCCGCCACCGACGCCGCCGTCGTGTCCGACCTGCGTCGCGCCACCGGCCGTTTCCCGCACGACACGCGGCTCGCCGAGCTGATCCGCTCCCTGCGAGCGGGCAACGAACGGTTCGCCGGGCTGTGGGCGGCCGGCGCGGTGGCGGCCCACCGGGAGGACCACAAGACGATCGCGCACCCGTCGGTGGGGCCGGTCGAGGTGGACTGCGACGTGCTGGGCGACGGCGACTCCGAGCTCAAGATCGTGATCATGACCGCGGCGCCGGGCAGCGCCGACGAGACCAGGCTGCGGCTCGCCGCGATCGGTGGGGTTCCCGTCTGAGCAGGTCGTCCGCGGATCAGCTCGGTCCGGGGCCGGGCCTCCCGAGTGCGGCGTAGGTGAGGTCGGTCAGGTAGTCGTTCAGGGCCAGGGCGGCGTCGACCGCTGCCGCCGCGTCGCCGTGGGCGACCGGGCGGAGGATCCCGGCGTGCCGGTCGGCGGCGATCCGCAGGTGCTCGGCGACGTCGGGCAGGTGGGCGAACCAGAACCGGCGGGAGAGCGCCTGCAGCGGTGCCATGGCGAGCTGCAGGTACTCGTTGTGGGCCGCCTCGACGATCGCGGCGTGCGACCGCTTGAGGAGCGCACCGAAGGCCCGGACGTCCGTCCCGCCGAACGCGTCGAGCTCCGCGGCCAGTGCCAGCATCTGCTCCTTCTGGCGGGTCTGCGCGCGGAAGGTGGCGAACCGGACGGCCATCTCCTCCAGGCCCCGGCGCAGCTCGAGCAGCCGGAAGTGCGCTTCCACCGACACCGGCGCGACGAAGACCCCGCGGTGCGGGTGGATCTCGACCATGCGTTCCCGCGCGAGCCGCTGCAGCGCCTCGCGCACCGGGGTGCGGCCGAAGCCCGTCCGCGTCATGAGCTGCGACTCCGACACGGCATCGCCCGGAGCGAGGTCCTGGAACGTGATCATCTCCTCGAGCAAGGCGTACACCTGGTCGGTCTTGTTGCTCAGCTGCTCCGCCACGTCGTTCCCTCCCGCTCGGGCCTCACCCATCCTTGCAGACCGCCTCTGGACCGCTGCCACATCTCCCATGTATAACCGATATATGAGCGATCGACCGACGCTGCCCGACGTCGACCGTCCCCGCCCGGACGGCCTGCGCAGTGAGTTCACCCCGGGCACCACCCGCTGGGCGGTGCGCCGCGCGCAGTGGACCGCGATGGGGTACGCCCCGGAGGACCAGGGCCGGCCCAAGATCGCCGTCGTCAACACCTCGTCGAAGCTCGCGGTGTGCTTCTCCCACCTGGACGGGGTCGCCGACGTCGTGTCCGAGGCGATCTGGGAGGCGGGCGGGCTACCGCTGGAGATCCGCACGGTGGCGCCGAGCGACTTCGTGACCAGCGCCGGGCGCAAGGCGCGCTACCTCATGCCGACCCGCGACCTGATCGTCAACGACATCGAGGCCGCGGTCGAGGGTGCGGTGCTCGACGGCATGGTCTGCCTCTCCTCCTGCGACAAGACCACCCCGGCGCACCTGATGGCGTCGGCGCGGCTGGACATCCCGTCGATCCTCGTCATCGGCGGGTACCAGCAGGCCGGCACGCGGGGCGGCTGCTCCGTCGACATCGACACGGTCTACGAGTCCGTCGGCGCCGTGCGCTCCGGCGCGATGACGGTCGCCGAGCTGGGCGAGGTCGCGGACTCCGCCATCGTCGGACCCGGTGTCTGCGCCGGACTGGCCACCGCCAACACCATGCACGTACTCGCGGAGTCGCTCGGCATGACGCTGCCCGGGTCGGCGCCCGTCCGCGCAGGCTCCGAGCGGATGGGCGCGCTCGCCGCCGAGTCCGGCCGGCGGATCCTCGGGATGGTGTCCGAGGGCCTCACCGCGCGGAAGGTCCTCACGGCGGCGGCGATCGAGAACGCCGTGCAGGTGGCGCTGGCACTGGGTGGGTCCGTGAACTGCGTGCGGCACCTGGCCGCGGTGGCCGCGGAGGCGGACCTCGACCTCGACGTCGTCGGGCTGTTCGAGAGCCTCGGTGCCGACGCGGTACAGCTCGCGGCGATCCGCCCCAACGGCACCGACCAGGTGTGGGACCTCGAGCGCGTGGGTGGGGCGCAGGCCGTGGTGCGCGCGCTGCTGCCGCGGATCCACGGCGACGCGCTCACCGTCACCGGCCGCACGGTCGCCGAGCTCGCCGCGCAGGCCGCCGAGCCCGACGGCGCGGTCCTGCACCCACTCAGCGATCCGGTCCGCCCCGAGCCCGGCCTGCTCATCCTGCGCGGGTCGCTGGCACCCGACGGTGCGGTGGTCAAGGTCGCCGGTGCCGGGAACGCCCGGCGCCGCTTCACCGGGCGGGCCGAGGTCTTCGCGGGCGAGGACGCCGCCATCGACGCACTCGGCGAGGGGCGCATCCGCCCCGGCGCGGTGATCGTGCTGCGCGGCATGGGACCGAGGGGCGGCCCGGGCACCGTCTTCGCGGCGAGCTTCGTCGCGGCGCTCAACGGGGCGGGCCTCGGCGGGCAGGTGGCCGTGGTGACCGACGGCGAGCTGTCCGGGCTC
Organism: Pseudonocardia sp. CNS-004; assembly: GCA_001942185.1. Classification (GTDB taxonomy): domain Bacteria; phylum Actinomycetota; class Actinomycetes; order Mycobacteriales; family Pseudonocardiaceae; genus Pseudonocardia. Next base: position 86,993 of record MKJV01000069.1, on the reverse strand, counting down.
AACCACGGCCTCGTCGTCGGCCAGGTCATGCCCGAGGCCGCCGACGGCGGACCGCTCGCGGGAGTCGAGACCGGCGACGTCGTCACGATCGACCTCGACGCCCGCACCCTCGACGCCGACCCGGTCCGCGACGGCGCCCCGGTCACCTCGGGGCTGCCGGGCCAGGAGCGGGGCTGGCTCGGCCAGTACGCGGCGCTCGTCGGGCCCGTCCAGCAGGGCGCCGTGCTGCGCAGGCCCGCGCCCACCGCCTGACCGCTCGATCCACTGCCTCAGCGCGACCCCGCCGATCGAAGGAGATGGCCCGTGTCCGCATCCGTCGCACCGCAGCGCCAGTCGAAGCGGGCGTCGCTCGCGGCGCTCATCGGCACCGTCCTCGAGTGGTACGACTTCATCGTCTACGGGACGGCCGCCGCGACCATCCTGAACACCCTGTTCTTCCCCTCCGACGATCCGCTGGTCGGGACGTTGGCCGCGTTCGCGACCTATGCCGTGGGGTTCCTCGCCCGTCCGCTCGGCGGGCTCGTGCTCGGCCGGCTCGGGGACCGGGTGGGGCGCCGGAGCGTCCTCGTGCTGACCCTGTTCCTGATGGGCGCGGCGACCACCGCGATCGGACTGCTGCCCACCTACGAGCAGGTCGGGGTGCTGGCGCCGGTCCTGCTGGTGCTGCTGCGTCTGGTGCAGGGCTTCGGCGCGGGCGGTGAGTACGCGGGCGCCGTCGTCCTCTCCGTCGAGCACGCCGACCCCCGGCGCGGGGCTCGCCGGGTCGGCGGCGCCGCTGGGCTTCGCGGTCGCCACGTTGCTCGGCAACGGCGTGTTCTTCCTGTTCCTGCTGCTCCCGCCGGAGCAGTTCGCCTCGTGGGGCTGGCGAGTGCCGTTCCTGCTCGGCGCGGTGTGCGTGTTGGTCGGGTACGTGATCCGGCGGCGGGTCGAGGAGCCACCCGCCTTCGCACAGGCCCGGGCGGAGGGCGTGGCCGGCGCCCCGGCGCCCGGCGGTGTGTTCGCGGCGATCCGCAGGCACCCGCGCAGCTTCCTCATCGTGATCGGCTCGCGGATGGGGGAGAACGGGTTCGCCTACCTGCTGCCGGTCTTCGGCGTCGCCTACGTCTCGACGACCCTCGGGCTCGGCCGCGCGGTCGCGCTCTGGGCGGTGATGGCTGCCTCCGCGGTGCAGGTCGTCGCGATCCCGCTGTGCGGGTTGCTGTCCGACCACGTCGGCCGCAGGCCGGTCTACGCGGTCGGCACGCTGGCGTCGCTGCTGTGGCTGGTGCCGTTCTTCCTGCTCACCGACACCGGCGTCACCGCATGGGTGGTGATCGCGTTCGTCATCGGGCTGGGGATCTGCTACCCGGCGATGCTCGCCCCGCAGGCGGCCTGGTACGCGGAGCTGTTCGACACCGAGTTCCGGCTCTCCGGCTTCGCCTTTTCCCGCGAGCTCGGCTCCCTGCTCGCCGGTGGGCTCGCGCCCTTCGTGGCCACCGCGCTCTACGCCTGGTCGGGCCACTGGTGGCCCATCCTTGTGTTCATGGCGGTCCTCGCCGCCCTGACCCTGGTCGCGCTCGCGCTCGGCCCGGAGACCGTGCGACGCGGCCTCGAGGATCCGGCCCGGCAGGCGAACCCCGGCGCACCGCGGGAGCCGTCGCCGACCGTTGCCTCCGACGCCTCCTCGCGGAGCTGATGCCCCCGCCGCCTACTGGTGGGGGCGGTGGGGGAGCTGTGCGTAGGCCAGCTGGTGCTCACGGGCGTGCCGGCAGGCGCGTTCGACGTCGTCGTCGAGCATGTCCTGGAGCAGCTGCTGGTGGTCCTCGGCGACGGTGGCGAGATCGGGTTCGAGGACCATCAGCGCGATGGACGTGCGGGCCTCGATCTGCAGCGCTTCCCAGGCGCGGATGAGCAGGCGGTTCTCGCTCGCCTCGACGACCACGCGGTGGAAGGTGCTGCTCGAGGTGCTCATGAGCTCGGCGTCCCCCGTTTCCGCGCTGCGGCGCATCTCCGTGATGGCCTTCTCCATCGCGGAGCGGGGGACGGCCCCGCGCAGCATGCACAGCCGGGTGCCGCCTCCTCGAGGGCGGCCCGGACCACGTAGGCCTCGCGGATCGTCTGCTCGGCGAACGGTACGACGGTGCTGCCCAGCCTCGGGCGGCTCTCGATGAGGCCGAGGGCCTCGAGGTCGCGCAGCGCCTCCCGGACGGGGGCCTGGCTCGTGCCGAACTCGGCCGCGATCCTCGTCTCCACCAGCCGTTCGCCGGCCGCGTACTCGCCGGACGTGATCCGCTTGAGCAGCCCGTCCCGGATCAGGCTGCTGAACGTCGGGCGGGACACGCGTGCAGCGGCGGGATGCCTCTCGTGGTCCGTCATAGCGGTCATCCTCCGTCCTCGCGGGCCGGCACTCCTTGACCGGGTGTGGCGACGCTCATACTCTCATTATCGATATCGATAATCCTGCGATGACGCTGGAGGCTCGACGATGCTGACCGCCGTGTTGGTTCCGGAGAGCCTGGACGCGGCACGGGCCGCGCTGGCCGACGAGGCCCGGCCGCTGGCCGGCGGCACCTACCTGATGCCCCGCCTGAACGACCACGCCACGCCGCCGACCCGCCTGGTCAGCCTGCGCCGCGTGGGTCTCGACGGAATCGCGGTGACCGCCGACACGGTGAGCATCGGAGCCACGACCACCCTGGCCCGGATCGAGGACGACGAGCGCCTCGCCGTCCTGCACTCGTGCATCCGCTCGATCGCGGCCCGCCCGGTGCGAACCCTGGCCACGGTCGCCGGGAACCTCTTCGTGCGCCAGCCGTACGGCGACCTCGCGGTGGCCCTGCTCGCCCTCGGCGCCGACGTCGAGATCCGGGGAGGCGCGGGGCCGCGCACCCTGCCCCTCGACCGCATGCTGTCGGCCGGATTGGCGGCGGACGAGCTGGTCACGGGCGTGCGGTTCGACCGGCCCGCGGTCTTCCGCTACCACAAGGCAGGCAGGCGGCGGTTCAACTCCGCGAGCATCGTCACCGTCGCGGCGGTGCTCTCGGTGGCCGATGGCGTGGTGCACGACGCGCGCGTCGCGCTCGGGGGCCTCGCGCCGCGGCCGCTCCGGTGCGAGCCGGCCGAACGGGCGCTCGTGGGCCGCCCGCTCGACGAGGCGAGCGTGCGCGCCGCCGCCCACGCCGCCGACCCGCTGATCGAGCCCGTCGACGACGCCTACGCCTCCGCCTGGTACCGCCGTCGCGTCTTCCCCGTCCACCTGCGCCGGGCCCTGCTCGGCCACTGATCGAGAGGAGCGTGTGGTGCCGTCCCAGATCGTCACCCTCACGGTCAACGGCTCGCCACAGGAGCTGATCGCCCATCCGTCGACCACACTGCTGCGTGCCCTGCGGGAGAACCTGGGCCTGACCGGCACCAAGCGCGGGTGTGCGCAAGGCGCCTGCGGCACCTGCACGGTGCTCCTCGACGGCGAACCCGTCGTGTCGTGCCTCGTGCCCGTGGTCACCGTGGACGGCGCGGAGGTCACCACCGTCGAGGGCCTCGCCGACGCCGACGGCGGGCTCAGCCCGTTGCAGCAGGCGTTCCTCGACAACTTCGCCCAGCAGTGCGGCTTCTGCACGCCCGGCATGCTGATGACGTCGTGCGCCCTCCTGCGCCGCACCCCGGCACCCACGCGCGACGAGGTCGACGAGGGGCTCTCGGGCAACGTCTGCCGCTGCACCGGCTACGAGCCGATCGTGGCCGCCGTCCTGGACGCCGCCGGCCGCACGTCCGCGGAGGTCGGCAGCTGATGGCTCCCATCAATCCCCGGGTCAACCCGATCGACCACGACTACTTCCCGCACGAGCGGCGCGGCTCGTTCAGCGTGATCGGCTCCACGGTCCAGCGCGCGGACGCGCACGGTCACGTCACCGGGCGCACCCGGTTCTTCGAGGACACCGCACCGAGAGGGCTGCTCCACCTCAAGGTGCACCGGACCACCCGCCACCACGCCCGGATCAACAGCGTCGACGTCACCGCTGCCCGGCAGGTGCCGGGGGTGGTCGCCGTCCTCACCCACGAGGACGTGCCGAACAACTGGTACACGGTGCTGCGGCTGATCGGGATCGAGCCGGACGACGAGCCGGTGCTGGCCGAGGACCGCGTGCTCTACCGGGGGGAGCCGATCGTCGCCGTCGTCGCCGAGACGGAGGAGGCCGCCTGGGACGGCGCGGGCCGGGTGGTCGTCGACTACACCGACCTCCCCGCGGTGCTCGACGTGGAGGAGGCGCTCGCCCCCGGCGCCCCGGTGATCAAGCAGGCGGGCACCAACTACTTCGTCTACGAGGGCCACCACTGCCGCCGGGTCCGGTTCGGCGACGTCGAGGCCGGGTTCGCCGCCGCCGACCACGTCTTCTCCTGGACGTACGGCTCCGCCCCGATCGAGCACGCACCCACGGAGACGACGGGCTGCATCGTCGTCCCGCAGGGCGACGGGCGACTGCGCATCCACAGCAACACGCAGGCGGCCTTCTTCACCCTCGACAACACCGCGCTGATCATCGGTCGCCCGTTCGCCGACCTGCAGGTCGTCGGAGGCACCGTCGGCGGCGGGTTCGGCGGCAAGGTCGACGTGATGGTCGAGCCGCTGGCCTGCATCGCCGCGACGGTCACCAACCGGCCGGTCCAGTACAGCTACAGCCGCGAGGAGGAGATGCAGGTCTCCTCGCCCCGCGCCGCGGAGCGGATCGTCATCACCGACGGGGTGCTGGACGACGGCAGCATCGTCGCCCGCAAGGTCGTCCTGTACGTCGACGCGGGCGCGTACTCCCGCCACAGCCCCTACGGCACCACGAAGGCCGCGGCCCACTTCCCGGGGCCGTACACGATCCCCCACGTCCACATCGACGCCCATTGCGTCTACACCAACCGGACGCCGTCCAGCGCGATGCGCGGGTTCGGCGTCACGATCGGGGACTTCGCGCTGGAGTCGCAGATGGACCGGATCGCGCGCGAGCTCGACATGGACCCGCTGGAGCTGCGGCTGAAGAACGCCTACCGCGACGGCGACGTGAAGGCCCACCGCAAGGTCGCGTCGGGCACCGGCCTCATCGAGGTCATCCAGCGGGCCGCCGACCTCGTCGGCCACGAGCTGGCGGCGGAGTCCCGCCTGCTGTCGTCCACCACACCGCGGGAGGGCTGAGGTATGGCACTGCGTCGCGGCCGGGGCTACGCCGCGGTCAACTACCCCACCGGGATGAACCTGGGCGGCGATCCGTCCCAGGCGCTGGTGCACGCCACCACCACCGGGGCGTTCGTCGTCACGCTCTCCTCGGTGGACCTCGGGCAGGGCCTGCGCACGGTGGTGGCCCAGTGCGCCGCCGAGGTCCTCGGCATCCCGTTCGGTCGGTGATCGTCGACACCGCCGACACCGACACCGGGCCGCACTGCATGGGCACCTTCGCCAGCCGCGGCACCCATCGCGTGGGCAACGCCGTGATCATGGCGGCCCGGGAGGCGCGCGAGGTGATGCTGCAGGTCGCCGCCGACATGATGGAGGTCGACGCGGCCGACCTCGAGACCGACGGCACCGGCCACGTCGCGGTCAGGGGAGCCCCGTCGAAGCGCATCCACATCAGCGACGTCGCGGGCGCGGCCCACTTCACGCAGGGGAGGAGCATCTCGGGGCGCGGGATGTTCCTCAAGGAGCGCAGCTACCCGGACCCCGAGACCGGGGCGATGGATCCCGACTCCTGCCAGGCGCACGCGTGCACCGTGGCCGACGTGGAGGTCGACGACGAGACCGGCGTCGTCGAGGTGCTGAGCCTGCACAACACCTACGAGATCGGCCGCGCGCTCAACCCGGCGCTGGTGAACCAGCAGGTGGAGGGCGGGGCCTGGATGGGTGTCTCGCACGCGTTGTTCGAGTCGACCGAGCCGTACTACCCGCATTCCCGCGAGCACGGGCCGATCGACTACAGCCAGTACCTGATGCCGGGTCCTGCCGACACCCCGGCGCAGACGAGCGTGGTGCTGGAACGCCCGGCGGACAACGGCCCCTTCGGCGCGAAGGGCATCGGTGAGATGACCGCGAACGCCCCGATCCCGGCCATCGCCAACGCCATCTTCGACGCGTGGGCGTCCGGTTGACCACGATGCCGTTCACCCCCGAGCGGGTCCTGCGGGGCCTGGACGAGCTCGCCGAAAGGAGCGGACCGTGAACCGGTACGACGGCCCCGTCGTCGACTGCCACCACCACGTCTGGCGGCCGGCCGACCTGCCATGGCTCGCCGAGGGGAACGTGCCCCGGATCTTCGGCCCGCACGAACCCATCCGCCGCGACTACCTCATCGACGAGTACGTGCAGGACGCGAAGGGCGCCGGCATCGTCGAGTCGGTCTACGTGCAGACCAACTGGCCGGTGGACCGAGTCGTGGACGAGGTGCGGTGGCTCGCCGAGGTGCACCGCGAGTCGGGGTGGCCCGCGGCCGTGGTCGGGTCGGCCGACCTGTTCAGTCCGGACGCGATGTCCGTGCTGCGCGCACAGGCGGCGATCTCCCCGCTGGTCCGGGGCACCCGGCTGCAGCTGCACTGGCACCCGCGGGAGGAGTTCCGCTTCGCGGCCACACCCGATGCCCTGCTCGACCCGGTGCTCGTGCGGAACGTCGGCCGGCTCCCCGAGCTCGGCTGGCTCTTCGAGCTGCAGGTCTTCGCCGACCAGATGCCGGCCGCGGCCGAGCTCGTGGCCGCCTGCCCCGACACGACGTTCGTGCTGGTGCACGCGGGCATGCTCGTCGACGCCGCCGACGAGGACGAGGTCGCCCGCTGGACGAGCGGCATGCGCGCGCTCGCCGCCCTGCCCAACGTGGTCGTCAAGCTGACCGGGCAGGGCACGTTCGTCCACCGCGTCGACCCCGGCCTGATCGGGTTCGTCGCGGACCACGTGCTCGACACGTTCGGCCCGCGGCGGGCCATGTTCGGCAGCAACTTCCCGGTCGAGAAGCTCTGGACCGCGATGCCCCCGCTCGTCGACGCGTGGCGCGACGCCCTGTCCTCGAGATCTCCAGAGGAACAGCAACTGATCTTCGCCGACAACGCCCGCCGGGTGTACGGCCTTTCTGCCTGAACCCGACCAAGGAGGAACCGTGGCCCTGTTCGTTCTCACCTACGGCTACAACGACACGCCGCAGCGCAGCGAGCGCCGCGCCGACCACCTCGCACACCTGGAGCGGCTGAGCGCCGACGGCGCCGTCGTGGCCGCGGGCCCGCTGGCGGACCTGAGTGGCGGGATCATCGTCCTGCAGGCCGAGGACGAGGCGAGCGCACAGCAGCTCGTGGAGCAGGACCCGTACACCCAGCACGGCGTCACGAAGGACCGCACGCTGCAGGAGTGGAAGCTGACGGTCGGCTCGCTGGCCGGCTGAGGGCGATCCGGGTCAGGGGCGGCCCGCCGGGAAATCAGCGGAACGGCTCAGTTCCGCCCACCGCCGCGCTTCGGCGCTCCGCTCCTCGGCCGAGCGCAGCGCCAGCTCGACCGCGCTCGCGCCGAGCAGCAGGCGCAGCGGCGGATCGTCCATCGCCACCACGTCGAGGATGATCTTCGCGGCGCGGGCCGGGTCGCCGGGCCACGTGGCTGCAGTGGCCTCGCGCATGCGGTTCACCTCGCCGACCGTCCGCTCGTAGTCCGGGCCGACATCGGCGCGGATCATCGAGGTCGTGCTCCACTCGGTGCGGAACGGGCCCGGCTCCACGATCACCACCTTGATGCCCAACGGTCTGACCTCGGCGTTGAGCACCTCGGAGAACCCCTCCACACCGAACTTGGCGGTCTGGTAGGCGCCCATGCCGGGGGTGCCGCCGACCCGCCCGCCGATGGAGGAGAACTGCACGATGTGCCCGGAGCGCTGCCCGCGCAACACCGGCAGAGCGGCCCGGGTGACGTTCACGACGCCGAACAGGTTGGCCTCGATCTGCGCTCGGAAGTCGTCGTCTGCCATCTCCTCGATCGGCGCGCTGTTGGCGTAGCCGGCGTTGTTCACCACCACGTCCAGCCGGCCGAACTCGCGCACGGCGGTCGCGACGGCGGCCCGGGCCGCCGTCGCGTCGGTGACGTCCAGCGCCACCGCCCGCACCCGGTCGCCGTATCGGGCCACCAGTCCGTCCAGGTCGGCCGGTCGGCGCGCGGTGGCGATCACGTTCTCCCCGGCGTCCAGCACCGCCTCGGCCAGCTCCGAACCGAAGCCTCGCGAGCTGCCGGTGACGAGCCACGTCTTCGCCATGTTCCTGCCCCTCTGGTCGACCGAGCAATCCCGCCACGCGGCGTGGCTTCTCACCGGTGGACAACGACAAGTCTACACTCGTAGACATGGGGGATGGATCGACCGGACCACGGGCTCGCCGTCGCGACGCCGCCGCCACCCGGGAGGCAATACTGCGATCGGCGCTGATCGCCTTCACCGACCACGGCTACGACGGGGTGGGAGTGCGGGAGATCGCGAACGCGGCGGGGGTGACCGCGATGCTGGTCAACCGCTACTTCGGCTCCAAGGAGCAGCTGTTCGCAGAGGTCGTCGAGGTGGCCTTCGCCGAACGCACGCTGATCGCCGACGACGTCGAGTCGCTGAGCCGCTTCGCCGCAGCGGCGCTGGTCGCCGCGGAGCCCCGCTCCGTGGACGGCTTCCTGCTGATGCTGCGGTCGGTGGCGAACCCCCGGGCCACCGAGATCCTGCGCGCGGCCATCGACGCGCACTTCCAGCTCCCGCTGCAGGCGCTGCTGCCCGGCGCGCGGGCGCACGAGCGGGCCGCGCTCTTCCTGTCCGTGCTGGCCGGCGTGCGGCTCATGCAGCAGGTGCTGGGAAACCCGGCGCTGGCCACCGCCGACGCCGCCGCGCTGGAACGACGGCTGCGGCCGCTGTTCGAGCTGCTCGTCCACCCGCCGGCTGGCGCCGAGCCGTCCTGAGTCGGTCTCCCGGCGGGTGTTCGGCTACCGCTGCTGCTCCTTGAGGTCTTTCGCCTTGACCCCGAACAGCAGGACCACGATGGCGACGACGACGATGCCCGCGCTGATCTGCAGGCCGAGTGCGAGGCTGCCGGTCGCGGCCTGGATGAACCCGAGCAGTGAGGGCGAGGCCGCGGCGGCGAAGGAGCCCATCGAGGTGACGATCGCGATGCCCGTCGCGGCGGCGCGGTCGGACAGGTAGATCGACGGGATCGAGTAGAAGACGGTGAGCCCCGAGTAGTGGGCCGCTGCCAGCACGGCGAGCAGTACGACCACGAGCAGCACGTTCCCGTGCGAGAACGACAGTGCGAGCATGGCCGATGCGGCCACGAGCCAGCTGCCCGCGGCGTGCCAGCGCCGCTCCAGGGTGCGGTCGGAGTGCCGCCCGACGACCAGCATGACCCCGATGCCGACCAGCGGGGGGATCGCCGAGAACAGGCCCAGGTTCAACACGTCGCCCACACCGGCGTCGGCGATGATCCGCGGGGTCCAGAAGGACACGGCGTTGGCCAGGGTGTAGGCACCGCAGGCGCAGATGCCGAGGATCCAGACCTTGGGGTCGCGCAGGGCGGTGAGGATGCCGGTGTGCGCGGTCCTGCCGCCCCCGCCGCCCTTGCGGTGCTGGTCGGCATCGAGGTCGGCCCGCACCGCGGCCTTCTGGGCCGCGGTCAGCCATCGGGCCTGCTCCGGCTCGTCGACCAGCCAGAACGCGACGAGCAGGGCGAGCAGGATCGGCGGGATGCCCTCGATGAGGAACAGCCACTGCCAGTCGGCGAGCCCGGCGACCCCGCCGAACGCGTGCATGATCCCGCCGGAGACGAGCGACCCGAGCACGCCCGCCACCGGGACGCCGATGAAGAAGATCGCGGTCATCCGCGTGCGGCGGGCGGAGGGGAACCAGCGCGAGAGGTAGAACAGCGCGCCGGGGAAGAACCCGGCCTCGGTCACGCCGAGCAGGAAGCGGGCGAGGTAGAAGGTGAGCTCGTCCCGCACGAACATCGTCGCGATCGTGACGACGCCCCAGGACAGCATGATCCGGACCAGCGTCTTGCGGGCCCCGATCCGCGCCATCAACGCGTTGCTGGGGACCTCGAAGAGGATGAAGCCCACGAAGAAGACGGTGACGCCCAGCCCGTAGACGGCGGGGCCGAAGCCGAGGTCGCGCTGCAGGCCGTGCTGCGCGATCCCGATGTTGGTGCGGTCGATGAAGCTGACGATGTAGCAGACGACCAGCAGCGGCATGACGCGCATGGCGATCGCGCGGTAGGTGGTCGCGCGGTCGACCGGGGCGCCTCGGCGCGGCCATCGCTGTGCGTCACGGGTGGATTCTCGGCCACGACGGCGACTCCTTCGTCATGGGTGGCGGGCCGGCGCGACTGCCGCTCCGGCTGCCGCAGTCTCGGGCTGTCGTGTTGATTCTGTCAACACGTGTGACGTGGTCGATAGGATGCCCGCATGGCGGATCGTCCGGACGGCAGGGAGCTCGTCCCCATTTCCCAGCTGCTGTCCTACCGGCTGTCTCGCACCTCGTCGGCGCTGTCGCGCAGCGCCGCGCTGCGCTACCGCCGGGAGTTCGACGTCAGTCTGGGGGAGTGGCGGGCCATCGCCCTCATCGCCGCCGACCCGACGCTGACCCTCAACCGGCTGGCGCGGCGGGCCGGTCTGGACAAGGCCCAGATGAGCCGGGTCGTCGCCCGGCTCTCCGAGCGGGGGTTGGTCAACCGGACCGCGGGATCGGGGCGGACCTCGCAGCTCGCGCTGACGGAGGCGGGGACGGGTGTCTACCGGGGGCTGATCGCCGCCGCCAACGAGCGCGACGCGCAGTTCCTCGCCGCGCTGAGCCCGGACGAGGCGGCGGTGCTACTGCGGGCGCTGGACCATCTCGCAGACGTTGCCCTGGAGGTCGAACGGCGTGAGCGCGGAGAGGCGGATCTCACGTAGTCGTTGACTTAATCAACACAGGACGGTCTCCTGGGAGTGTCCCGAGGAGGTGTCCGATGACCGAGCCGGACGCGGTCACGATCTGTGAGTGCTTCGCCCGCGACGGGCTACAGCACGAGACGGTGTTCGTGCCGACCGCGACCAAGATCGCGTTGCTGGAGCGGTTCGCCGACGCCGGGTTCACGCGCATCGAGGCGACCAGCTACAGCCACCCCGCGCGGGTGCCCGCGTTCGCCGACGCGAGCGAGGTGCTGGCCGGCGTCACCCGCCGCCCCGGCGTGGCTTTCAAGGCGACCTGCCCGAACCCGCGGGCCGTCGGCCGCGCGCTCGCCGACCTCGACGCCGGGCACGGCGCCGAGGAGCTGAGCTTCCTGGTGTCGGCCACCGAGTCCCACACCGAGCGCAACCTGCGGACGACCCGTGAGGGCCAGTGGGAGCGGGTCGCCGAGATGGCCCGGCTCGCCGCGGGCCGGTTCCGGATCATCGGCGTCGTCTCGGTGGCGTTCGGCTGCCCGTTCGAGGGTGCCGTCGACCCGGGCCGGGTCGCCGAGGACGTCGCCCGGTTCGTGGACCTGGGTGCCGATGCGGTCACCCTCGGCGACACCACGGGCGTGGCCACCCCGGGCGCGGTCGCCGACCTGTTCGGCAGGCTCGAGCGCAGCCACCCCGGCCTGCCGCTGATCGCGCACTTCCACAACACCCGCGGCACGGGAATCGCCAACGCCGTTGCCGCGCTCGACGCCGGCTGCCGGCACTTCGACAGCGCCTTCGGGGGCGTCGGCGGGCACCCGGCCGCCATCGGCTACGGCGCCGGCCTGACGGGCAACGTCTGCACCGAGGACCTGGTCGGCCTGTTCGACGCCATGGGCGTGCGGACCGGCCTCGACCTCGACGGACTCGCTGCCGCGTCCGCCGCGTGCGAGGAGGCCCTCGGCCGCCCGCTCCACAGCATGGTCGCCCGGGCCGGTTTCGCCCGCAGGACCGTTCCCGCCTGAGCACGAGGAGCCCCGTGACCGACACCGGCGACGCCGAGGTGCTGTTCCGCGAGGACCGCGGCGCCGTCCGCGTCCTCACCCTGAACCGCCCGGACAAGCTCAACGCCCTGAACACGGCCCTGACCCGCGGCCTGCGGGACGCGCTCGACGAGGCCGACCGCGACCCGGACGTGCGCGCCGTCGTGGTCACCGGTGCCGGGCGCGGGTTCTGCGCCGGGGCGGACCTGAACGAGTTCTCCACGCTCACCCCGGACAACCCCGGGCCCGTGCTGGAGCGCGCCGCCCTCACCTCGTCCTTGCAGACCCGGATGCAGCAGCTGTCCGTGCCGGTCGTGGCCGCGGTCCGCGGTGTCGCCGTCGGGGGTGGGGCCGGGCTCGCGATCGGCGCCGACATGACGGTGGTGGGGGAGGACCTGAAGTTCGGCTACCCGGAGCTCAAGCACTCGATCGTGCCCGCGCTGGTGATGACCGGCCTCGTCCGGCACCTGGGGCGCAAGCTCGCCTTCGAACTGGTCAGCACGGGTCGGCTGCTCACCGCCGCCGAGGCGGTCGAGCACGGGCTGGCCAACCGGGCCGTCGCGCCGGACGACGTGCTGCCCGCCGCGCTGGAGATCGCCGAGCGCTGGGCCGCCGTCGAGCCGAGGGCGATCGCCGCGGCCAAGGACCTCTTCTACCGGGTCGCCGACCTCCCGACGGACGCCGCGATGCGCGCCGGCCAGGACGTCAACGCGCTGATGCGGGGGTTCCGCAGGTGAGTCCGCCCCTGGCCGGCGTCACGGTGCTGGACTTCTCCCGGGTCCTCGCCGCCCCGATGGCCACCCAGGTCCTCGCCGAGCTCGGCGCGACGGTCGTCAAGGTCGAGCGGCCCGGCTCCGGCGACGAGACCCGCGGCTTCGAACCCCGGCTGCCGCACGGGGAGAGCGCGTACTTCTTCGCCTTCAACCGCGGCAAGCGGTCCATCACCCTCGACCTCAAGGACGAGCGGGGCCGCGACGTGGCGCGCAGGCTCGCCGCCCGCGCGGACGTGGTCGTCGAGAACTTCCTGCCCGGCACGATGGACCGGCTGGGCCTCGGCTACGCCGACCTGGCCGCCGACAACCCGAGCCTGGTCTACGTCTCCGCCACCGGGTTCGGCCAGACCGGCCCGGACCGCCTCCGCAAGGGCTACGACACCGTCTTCCAGGCGCTGTCCGGGACCATGGCGATGACCGGTGAGCCGGACGGCCCGCCGTCGAAGTCCGGGATCCGGTTGGCGGACATGAGCTCCGGGCTCTGGGTCGTCATCGCCGTGCTCACCGGGTTGGCCGGGCGAGGGGCGTCGGGCCGGGGCCGCCACCTCGACGTGGCCATGATGGACGTCCAGCTCAGCCTGCACGCGCTCAACGCCGCGCGGCTGTTCGCCCTGGACGAGGACCCGAGCCGCACCGGAACCGAGCACCCCGGACGGGTCCCGTCGGCGGCGTTCCAGGCGGGCGACGGGGGCTGGCTGCACATCAGCGGCAGCGACCAGCACTGGGTGCCGCTCTGCGGGGTCCTCGGGCTCGCCGAGCTCGGGGCCGACCCCGAGCTCGCCGGCAACGCCGGCCGGGTCGCCCAGCGGGACCGGGTGATGCGGGCCCTGCGCGGCGCGATCGCCCAGCACGAACGCGATCAGCTGGTCGAGGAGCTGCGGGCGGTGGACGTCCCGGTGGGCGAGGTCCGGTCGGTGCGCGAGGCGCTGGCCGATCCGCACGTCGCGGCCCGCGGGGTCGTCGGCGGGTTCACCCATCCCACCGAGGGGGAGTTCGCGGCGCTGCGCACGCCGTTGCGAGACTGTGGGGCCGAGCCGCCCCCCACGGTCGCGCCACCGCTGCTCGGCGCGGACACGGACGCCGTGCTGACCGAGGCGGGCCTCTCGCCCGCCGACATCGAGGCCCTGCGGGGCGCGGGGGTGATCGGATGACCGAGCCGCAGCGGGTCCGGACGACGGTCGCGGACGGGATCGCGACCGTCGAGCTCGCCCGACCCGAGGCGCGCAACGCCGTCGACCTGCCGATGTGCGAGCAGCTGCGCGGCGCGTTCGACGCCATCGACGCGGACGAGTCGGTGCACGTCGTGGTCATCGCCGCGCAGGGCCCGGTGTTCTGCGCGGGCGCGGACCTCAAGGAACGCACCGGCAAGGACGCCGCCTGGGTGCGGCGGCGCCGGGTCGCCTCGTTCGCCGCCTACGCGGCGATCGAGGCCTGCCGCCGTCCCGTCGTCGCGCTGGTGCAGGGCGCGGTGGTGGGCTCCGGCGGCGAGATCACCCTCGCCGCCGACTTCGCGCTGGCCGGGGACGACGTCAGCTTCCGGTTCCCCGAGCCGCACTGGGGCACCGTCGGGGCCACCCAGCGGCTGCAGCGCGCCATCGGCAAACGGCGCGCCAAGGAGCTGCTGTTCACCAACCGCAGGCTGGCCGCGGCCGAGGCGCTCGAGCTGGGTCTGGTCAGCGCGCTGGTCCCGGCGGCCGAGCTCGCCGAGGCCGGGATGCGGACCGCCCGCACCATCGCCGAGGCACCCCCGACGGCGCTGTCGCTGACCAAGCGGGCCGTGGACCTGGGCGCCGAGACCGACCTCGACCGCGGCATCCGCATCGAGATGGCCGCGATCGAGCAGAACCTGGCCTCCGGGGACTGGCGCGCCGGCGTCGACCGGTTCACCACGAAGGGAGACGGCTCGTGATCGACCTGCGTGCGGCCTGCCCGCTCACCGCCCACGAGGCACTGGCCCGGGCCGCGACCACCGCGCCCGACGTCGAGGCCGTCGTCACCGCCGAGGAGCGGATCACCTACGCCGAGCTGGCCGACGAGGCGGCGCGGATCCGGGCGGCCCTGGTCGCCGCGGTATCGGGCGCGGGGACCGGGTGGGGCTCAGCCTCGGGAACGGCCCGCGCTGGGTGGCGCTGTTCGTGGCGCTGGGCTCGATCGGGGCCGTCACGGTGCCGGTGAACACCCGGTTCACCGCGGACGAGGTCCACTACACGCTCGCCCACGCCCGGGTGTCCACGCTGATCACGGCGGACCGGGTGCTGCGGGTGGACCTGCCCGCGCTGCTGCGCGAGGCGGGGATCGGCGCCGACGGGCGCTGCGCGACCCTGCCCGAGCTTCGGCAGACCGTCGTCGTCGGGGACTCGGCGGGGTGGGGCACCCCGTGGGCGGAGTTCCTCGCCTGCGGGAACGGCGACGTCGCGCCCACCGCGACCCCCGACGACGTGGTGCTGGTGCAGTACACCTCCGGCACCACCTCCCGCCCCAAGGGCGTCCTGCTCACCCATCGCAGCATGTGCGCCAACGCCTTCTTCTCCGGCGCCCGGGTGGGCCTGCGCCCCGGAGACCGGTTCCACTCGGCGCGGCCGTTCTTCCACGTCGCGGGCAGCACGTTGTCGGTCCTCTCGGCGATCCAGCACGCCGCCACGCTCGTCACGATGGCCCGCTTCGAGCCCGTCGAGGCGCTGGGGCTGCTGGAGTCCGAGCGCTGCACGCACTTCTCCGGCAACGACACCATGGCGTTGCTGCTGCTCAACCACCCCGACCGGGACCGGTACCGGTTGCGGTTGCGCGGGGCGTGGCTGGCCGCGTCCTCGACGGTGATCCGCCGGGTGATCGACGAGCTCGGGGCCGCGAGGCCGTCGCGGGCTACGGCCAGTCCGAGGCCTCCCCGAACGTCGCCCAGTCGGCGTGGTGGGAGCCCGAGGAGGTCCGGGTCAGCGGGGCGATGGCACCGCAGCCCGGCGTCGAGGTCCGCATCCGGGGCGTCGAGGACGGCCACGAGTGCGTCCCGGGCGAGCCCGGGACGATCCTCGTGCGGGGCTGGAACGTGATGCAGGGCTACCTCGACGACCCCGCCAAGACCGCCGAGACCATCGACGCCGACGGCTGGCTGGACACCGGTGACCTGGGCGTCCTCGACGGGAGCGGGCGGCTGCACTTCGTCGGCCGGACCAAGGACATCATCCGCGTCGGCGGGGAGAACGTCGCGCCCGCCGACGTCGAGGACACGCTGCACCGCCACCCCGCGGTCCGGCAGGCGGCGGTCGTCGGGGTGCCCGACGACCGGCTCGTCGAGGTCCCGTTCGCGTTCGTCGTGCTGACCGAGCCCGGCGCGGCCTCGGAGACCGAGATCCTCGAATGGGCCCGCGGCCGGATGGCCGGGTTCAAGCTGCCGAAGCACCTGCGGATCGTCGAGGGCTTCGACGACATCGGCATGACGGCCAGTTCGAAGATCCAGAAGAGCAAGCTCGCCGCGCACGCCCGCGGCCTGCTCGAGCGGGTGGACACGTGATCCGGACCCGGCTCACCGAGCTGCTCGGGCTCGACGTACCGGTGGTGCAGGCCGGGATGTCGTGGGTGTCGTCCTCGTCCGCGCTGCCCCTGGCGGTGAGCAACGCCGGCGGGCTCGGCGTGGTCGCCGCCGGCCCGATGCGGCTGCCGGCCCTCGAACGCACGCTCGACGAGATGGCCACGGGCACCGACCGGACGTGGGCGGTGAACCTGCCGCTCCACCGGCAGGACGTCGGGGACGTGATGGACCTGCTCGAACGCCGGCCACCGCCGGTGCTCGTCGCCTCCCAGGGGGGTCCGAAGCGCTACCTCGACCGGTTCCGGGCACTGGGCACGCGCTGCCTGCACGTGGTGGCGGGCGCCGAGCACGCCCGCAAGGCCGCCGATGCCGGCGTCGACGGGCTCGTCGTCGTCGGGGCGGAGGCCGGCGGGCACCCGCCGCCCGGGCTGGTGACGACGATGGTGCTGGTCCGCGCGGTCGCGACGGAGGTGCCCGAGGTCCCCGTGGTCGCCTCCGGCGGGATCGCCGACGGCGCCGGGCTGGCCGCGGTGCTGGCCCTCGGTGCGGACGGCGCCCAGTTCGGGACCCGGTTCCTGCTCAGCAGCGAGGCCTCCGTGCACCCCGAGTACCAGGCCGCGGTGCTCGCGGCCGGGATCGATGGCACCCGGACGGTCGGACGTGGGCTGGGCATGATCCGGGCGATCACCAACGAGTTCACGGAGCGGATGACCACGCTGGAAGAGGCCGGTGTCGACGTCGAGGACCGGCGGGAGGTCTTCCACGGCGCCACCCTGAGGGACGCCGCCCTGCACGGCGACGTCCGTGGGGGCAAGGTCGAAGCAGGCCAGTCAGCCGGCCTTCTCCACGACCTGCGCCCCGCGGCCGAGCTGGTGGCTCGCATCCGTGCGGAGTACGAGGCCGCGGTGGCGAGACTGACCCAGGTGGCGATCGGCACCCCAGAAGCTCCTGGTCAGGCGAGCTGATCGAGTCGATCGCCCGCCTACCAGGAGCTTCACCCATCCAGTGGGAAAGGGCTCACTTCTTCGGGCTGAGGCCCTTCGGGTTGAGATGGCCGATGTTGCCGGACTCGGTGCCGTCGGCCGGGTCGATGATGCAGTCGATCAGCGCGGGCTTGCCCTCCGCGAGCGCCTTCCGCAGCAGCTCGCGACCTGGTCGGGAGTCGTGGCCTGGTATCCCGTGCCGCCGAACGCCTGCATGAGGACGTCGTGCCGCGCACGCAGGTACGTCGGTGCCGGGTCGCCGTTGGGGGAGGCCTCGTCACCGCGGTACACGCCGCTGTTGTTGAGCACCAGCGTGATCACCGGCAGGTCGTAGCGGGCGATGACCTCGGCCTCCATGCCGGAGAAGCCGAACGCCGAGTCGCCCTCGATCGCGATCACCGGCTGCCCGGTCTCCACCGCCGCTGCGATGGCGTAGCCCATGCCGATGCCCATCACGCCCCAGGTACCGGAGTCGAGCCGGTGCCGCGGCACGGACATCGGGATGGTGTTGCGCGCGAGGTCGAGGGCGTTGGCACCCTCGTTGACGACGTAGACGTCCGGGTGCTCGGTGACCACGTCGCGGATGGCCTGGAGCGCACCCAGGAACTTCATCGGCTGCGCGGTCTTCGCCGCCTCCAGCCGCGTGGCCATCTTCGCCACGTTCGCCGCGGACTTCTCGCCCAGCGCCTCCCGCCACGCGGACGGAGCCGCGATCTGTCCGGGCTTCGCCCGTTCCGCCAGCGCGCCCATCACCGAGCCGATGTCGCCGACCAGCGGCGCGGCAATCGGCTGGTTGGAGTCCATCTCGTTCGCGGCGATGTCGACCTGGATGAACTTCGCGTCCGGGTTCCACTGCGGCGCGTCGCCGTGCCCCAGGAGCCAGTTCAGCCGCGCCCCGACCAGCAGCACGACGTCGGCCTGCTTCAATGCCAGCGACCGCGCGGTGGCCGCCGACTGCGGGTGGTCGTCGGGCAGCAGCCCCTTCGCCATCGACATGGGGACGTACGGGATCCCGCTCGACTCCACGAAATCCCGGATCGCGTCGTCGGCCCGCGCGTACGCCGCGCCCTTACCGAGCACGATCAGCGGGCGCTGCGCGCCTGCCAGCAGATCGATGGCCCGGTCGACGGCCGCCGCGTCGGGAATCTGCTTCGGTGCCGGGTCGACGACCTCCCACAGGGACTTGTCGCCTTTGTCCTTGTCGATGACCTCGCCCAGCACCGCCGCCGGGATGTCCAGGTACACGCCACCCGGCCGGCCGCTCACCGCCGTGCGGATCGCCCGGGCGATGCCCCGCCCGATGTCCTCCGCCCGGGATACCCGGTACGCCGCCTTGCAGAGCTGCCTGGCGACCGCCAGCTGGTCCATCTCCTCGTAGTCACCGCGCTGCAGGTCCACGATGTGCCGCTCGCTGGAGCCGGAGATCTGCACCATCGGGAAGCAGTTGGTGGTGGCGTTCGCCAGCCCGACCAGGCCGTTGAGGAAGCCGGGCGCGGAGACCGTCAGGCAGATCCCCGCCCGCTGCGTCAGGAACCCGGCGGCCGCGGCCGCGTGTGCTGCATCGCTCTCGTGCCGGAACCCGATGTAGCGGATCCCGGACGCCTGTGCCAGGCGCGCCAGATCCGTGATGGGGATACCGACGACACCGTAGATCGTCTCGACGTTGTTCAACTTCAGCGCGTCGACGACCAGGTGAATCCCGTCCGTCAGGGCAGGCGTGTCGCCGCCCCCCGCCTCCGCGGCGTCCGCGACTGTGTCCGTCATGTCCCGGGTCCTCCCTGGATCTGCCGTTGGCTCTCTGGTGCACTGCGACCTCAACCGGCGTCGATTGTATGCAGTACACAGCCGCCGTGGTGAGTCTCGGGGGGAGAGATGTCCGGCACGCCGGTGAGCCGGACGCCCGCAGGTGGCGTCGAGCGGCATCTGCGGTCCCGCTCCGCGGGCCGATGTCCTGGGCGTCACGCGTGCGCGAGCGCCGACGACACGACGGTCGCGGTGTCCTACCTCTTCGGCCGGGTATCCGCCGCGCCGCCCGCCTCACCATGGACTGGATCGCCGGCCGGGCACGCACCAGCAAGGCCGCGCTGTACCGCCGGTGGAACAGCAGGGCGGAGCTCGTGGTGCACGCGCACGGCCAGCTGGTCCGCTCGGCGCTGTCCGCGCCGGACACCGGGTCCTTCGCCGCCGAGGCACGCGCGCAGCTGCTGGAGGCCGGGCCACACCTGATCGACGAGGTCTACCGCCGGGCGATCGAGCGTGGTGAGGTGCGTCCCGAACTGCGCGGCACCCGGGTCATGACCGTGGCGCACGACCTGCTGCGCAACGAGTTCATCACCCGCGGAACGCCGATCGAGGACGCCGCGATCGAGGAGATCCTCCACACCGTCTACCTGCCGCTGGTGCGTGCCCGCTCGGAGTGACCGGCTCGGCCATCGATGTACCGGGGGCGGCGCGGCGGGTCAGTGGTCGAGGGTGAGGGGGAAGCGCTCGTTCCGTTCGGCGATCGCCTCCCAGCTGGTGGGAACCATGATGGCGGCCCCGTCGCCGACGCTGTTCTGCGCGAACTCGACGTAAGGGCGCTGGCGGGCCTCGTAGCGCTCGAAGGCGGTGGCGAGGTCGTCGCTCTCGTGGGCGAGTTCCTCGGCCAGGATGTACGCGCCGGTGAGCGCGAGTGAGGTCCCTCGCCCGGAGAGCAGGCTGGCGCAGTGGGCCGCGTCGCCGACGAGGGCGACCCGTCCCTCGTGCCACGTGGGCATGTGGATCTGGCTCACGGAATCGAAGTAGAACTCGCCGTCGTCGTGGACCGCGTCGAGCAGCTGCGGGACCTTCCACGAGGTCGTGTCGCCGAACGCGTCGGCGACGATCATCTTCTGGGCGTCGACGTCGTGGTGGTCGTAGTCGATGAGGCCGGATCGGAACAGGAAGACGCCGAGCGCCTTGTCGTTGTACCGCGCAATCCCCGCGAGATGGTCGGGGAAGTTGTACATCGGGCTGCGCCGGACGGAGTCGTTCTCACCGGGAAGATCGGCGAGGGCGACGTAGAGCCCGAGGTGGTGGAGGTAGTCCTGCTCGGGCCCGAAGGTCACCCGGCGCACGGCCGAGTGCAGGCCGTCGGCGCCGAGCACGAGATCGAAATGCTCGCGGGCGCGGAGGTGAAGTGCACCTCGACGCCGTCACCGCCGTCGGTGATCGCATCGACGGAGTCGCGGAACCGGATCGTCGTATCGGGCGAGAGCGCCCCGGCGAGGATGCGGGTGAGGTCCTCCCGGGCGATCTCGATGTCGTCGTCCGAGTCGCTGATCTGGTCCGCAGGCGTGAGTGCGACCGCGACGTCGTCGCTGTCCACCCACACGACCTGCTCGGTCATGCGCACGCGGTGCCTGCGGATGGGGGTCAGGAGCCCCATCGCCTCGGCCACCTGGATCGCCTCGCCGCGAACATCGATCGGTGACCCGTTGACCCGGAGGTGGGAAGCGCGCTCGACCACGACGACGCGATGGCCCCGCGTGCCCAGGTTGAGCGCGAGCGCGAGCCCGGCGACGCCGGCGCCGAGATGAGGATGTTCATCGCTTCTCTGCTCCTGTCAGGCGGAGGGTGGGGTGCGTGGCCGAGGACGACGGTTGGCAGCTGATCGAGGCGCTCATTCGTCCTCCGCCCGTTCCCGCTCCTCCTCCTCGGCGTCCGCGGCGTCCTCCCGCGCCTTCTCGCGCTCGTCGGCCAGGACCTCGCCGGGGCGCATCACGTCGACCATCGCGAAGGCGCCGACGGCGTCCACCACGATCTCGCGCCCCGGCTCGGTGCAGGCCCGCTCGCACTCGGTGCCGCCGAACACCACCCGGCTGCGACCCGGACGCGCACGCCGTCGGGCACCACGACGTCGATGCTGCCGAAGAGCGCGCCCACCTCCACCCGTTCCTCGTCGGGCTCGACGACGACCTGCCGGCTGCCCAGCAGGGCCGTGCCGTCGTCGGCGGTGAGGATCTGGGTCCCGAAGATCATCGCCATCCCGATCAGCACCACTCCGCCGAACCCGACCGCGAAGAGCTGCGCCTGCCTCCGCAGGCCGGCGACGCCGAGTGGCGGGCCGGGTGCCCGGTGGCGGGCGGGCGGCGCCGCCCGGTGGGCGGCGGTCACCTGCACCCGCGCCGGTGCCCCCGCGCTCCTCGGCGTCCGCCGCGAGGGGAACCGCCTCCCCGCCACCACCGCCGCGGTCACGGTGGCGAGCGCGAACAGGATCCCGCAGAGCAGGACGTAGAGGTACATGCCGGTCGCCGAGTTCTGCGGGGCGCCGTCCACCTCGGTGGCGGTGGCGCCCAGCACCGCGGTGCCGGCGACGGAGACGACGGCGCCGCCGACGGCGAGCATGACCGAGACCAGACCGGAGACCACGCCGTGCCGCTCGGGCGGCGCCTGGTCGGTGGCCAGGTTGAAACCCGAGGCGTTGATCGCACCGGCGGCGGCGCCGAGCAGGGCGACACCGACGAGCGCCAGTGGGAACGACGCCACGCCCGGCAGCATCACGAAGGTGGCCACCGTCCCGATCGCGATGCCGCCGAGGAGGGTCCGTGCCGGGCCGATCCGCGTCGCGAGCCATCCGGCGAAGATGCCGCCGAGTGCGATGCCGGGCGCAGGTGCCGCGAACACGAGGGCGGAGGGTCCGAGGCCGCCCAGCCCGTACCCGAGCCCGAGTTCTGCAGGCACCTTCGCGACGAGGCTCGCCAGCGTGATCATGGCCCGGAAGGACCCCGCGGCCAGCACCACGGCCAGCAGCGTCAGCAGGAGTGGCCTGCTCAGCGCCCGGATGTCGACGATGGGCTCCTCGATCCGCATGGCGTGGAACCACCAGCCGGCCAGGGCCGCGATGCCGGCCGCGAGCAGGACGAGCATGCCTCCGTCGAGCCAGCCGAGGTCCGGCCCGAGGCTGGCGTAGCCGAGTACACCGGCGAGGCCGCCGCCGAGCAGTAGCGCCCCGCTCACGTCGATCCGGCCGCTGCCGCGCACCGGTGACTCCGGGATGAACGTGCGCACGCACAGCGCGGCGGCGGCGGACAGGGCGACCGCCACGGCGAACACGCTGCGGAAGCCGAACTGCTCGATGAGCGGCTCCATCAGGAACGGCTCGACGATCCCGAAGATCGCGGAGCTGGACGTCACGAGCCCGATCGCGGTCATCGCCACCTGCGGGGCGCTGACCTCACGGGTGAGCGCCACCGTGAGGAACACGACGGCCATGGCGGCGCCTGCAGGAGCCGTCCGAACAGGAAGATCCAGAGGTGGGGCGCGACGAGGCAGATCAGCGAGCCCGCGCCCGCGATGAAGATCGTGACCAGGAGCACCCGGCGCTTGCCGAAGATGTCGGCGCTCTTCGCGAGCAACGGTGACGCGATGGCGCCGGCCAGCATCGCGCTCGTGTTCAGCCACGCGACCTGGTTGGTGCCGAAGTACTCGAGCATCTCGAACGTGACCATCTCGGGAGTGGTCATGGCCGTGTCGGCCATCCGGTTGGCGAGGACGAGAACGGCCACCCAGCCGATGAGCCGCCAACTCCACCGGCGTTCCTCGACGATCGGATCGAGCTCGACTGTTGCGTCATTCACGATGAGTGCTCTCCAGGGCGTACGGCTCGCAGGCGCGTGTCGTGGCCACGGGGACCGGGATCGAGTGCGTACGACACGCCGGCGCGGCGAGGCCGGCTCCGGACATGAGGATCTTCACGATGGGCCCCGCCCCACGTTAAAACAACGATCTGTTGCTTTAGATGACGGTACGCCCGTGCCTGGCACGCCGGCAACGTGGGGTGATCGAGATGCGGAGGACGGCGATCGCCGGGTGTGGTTCGGGGCCCTGGTGTTCAGTCCAACATCGTGGGCGAGGCGGCCGATGCCTCCTCGTCGAAGACGCAGAGCGCCCAGATCACGGCGACACCCAGGGCGATGGCGATGAGCGACAGCGCCAGGTGCTGCGGTGCGGAGAGGAAGCTCGCGCAGATACCGGCGACGGCCAGGACGATCCCGATCAGCCGCCCCCAGAGTTGGCCGGTGATGACGGCACCGCCCGCGAGCCCCAGGAGCATGCCGAGCACGAGGTGGAGCCAGCCCCAGGTGACGGCGTCGAGCACGAGGACGTGGCGCGGCCCTTCGACATCCACCTCGTCCCGGAACAGCTCCGCGGTCCCGGCGACGATGTACAGCACGCAGAGCAGCACCATCATCAGGCCGCCGAACCGGGCGAGCCCGGTGGTCCACGGCGGAGCGGTGGCCCCATCGGTGCGCCGCACGGGGTCGACCGGGCCGCTTGCGCCGGCCCGCGGCTCGGTGGCCATTCCCAGCCTCCTCCTGCCGGTGTGCCCTCGGTCGCCGCACCCACGGTGCGGCCCGGCCCGTGCCGGCGCATCACCTCGCCGAGGTGACCGGTACGGCGGGCGACGGGCGGTCAGGGGGTTCGTCCCCCACGGGTGATGCCGCTGCCGTCCCGGGACCGTCACCGTGCCGAAGGCTCGACCACCGCCTCGACACGAGATGAGGCCGACGACGATGACGCGCTACGAGTTCCGGGTGGAGGGTCGGCTGACGCAGGAGGCCAGGACCGCCATCGGCGACATGCGGGTGACCGAGATCGCACCGGAGACGGTGATCGACGGTGACGTGGTCGACGAGTCGCACCTGCACGGCATCATCGTCCAGCTCCAGACGCTCGGGATCACCGTGGTGTCGGCGCGCCCGGTCCCGGAGTAGCGACGTCGTGCCTCTCGAGCTCGCGACCGTGCACCACGATGGCGTAGATCACGATCACGTCCAGGGCGATGGTGACCGTCGACCACACCGGGTAGGCGGAGAGGAAGACGAGGTTGAGGGTCGCGCTGATCATCGCGATCGCAGTGCCGGCCACGCGGGCGATCAGGTTGCCGGTGAAGAGTCCGAACCCGACGGCGATCGCGACGACGCCGACGACGAGGTGCGTCCAGCCCACGCGTCGTAGTCGAGGTTCACCACGAATCCTTCGGGTCCGACCAGGTAGAGGCTGTTGTGGAACAGGGCGACGAGCCCTTCGATCGCCTGGAAGCTGCCGAGCGCGATCAGCATGGTTCCCGCGAAGGCGACCCAGCCCGCCCAACCGGTGATGCCCGGGCTGCTGCTCGCGTCGGGCGACTCGGTCATGGATTCCTCCTCCGGCCGACGGTGACCCGATCGACGGTGGCGCCGAGCTCGTGGGATGACCTCACCCGTGCGGGGTGATGGCAGGGCGGGCCGCTGCACGCAGAGTGCGTCGGGTGCAGCCCGGGGGGTGCTGCTCGACGCGCCGTCGCCGTCGACCGGCATGGCGGTCCGGGGGAGGCGGAGTGGGCGACATGACGACGCGAGGGGAGACCGGGGGTGTGCGACCCCGCCCCAGGGCGCTGCGGAGCGTGGACGTTCCCGAGCCGGAGACCCCGGTGTCCGCCGTCGTGACGCCGTCGGTGTTCGTCGCGGTCCGCGAGGAGCAGGGGCGGCTGCTCTTGGTCAAACGCTGTGGCTGTGCCGCCTGGGAGCTGCCCGGTGGCCGGGTCGACGTCGGGGAGAGCGCGATCGAGGCCGCGGTGCGCATGACCGCGGGGGAGGCCGGGTTGCGGGTGCGGATCACCGGGCTGGTCGGGTTGTTCACCGACCCGGCACGCGCCGTCGAGACGGTCGGGGACGGCGAGGGATTCCAGGAGTTCGTGGTGTGCTTCCACGGCTGGGCCGAGTGGGGACGTCCCCGCCCCAACCGGTACGCGACGTCGGACGCCGCCTGGTTCGATCCGGCCGTCGTCACCGTGCTGGCCCTGGAGCCGCGGGCCCGCCGGTGGATCCACCACGCACTCGCCGGGGCGAGCGAGCCCCACCTCGGATGAACCCGGAGGGTGGCGGGCCGCGTCCTCCTCGCCCGTGCCTGCGCTCATCCGCGCGGGGCGATGCCGGGTGAGCTCGGGTGGGCGAGGCTGACGGTCCTGCCCGGCCGGTGGGCGAAGAGGAGAGGAGGTCGACGATGGATCGTGCGCGGTACGAGGTACGGGTCAACGGTCGCCTCTCCGAGCGTGCCCGAGGTGCGTTCCGCACGATGGACGTGCGTCCCGTCCCGCCACAGACGATCATGTTCGGGGAGCTGTCGGAGCCGGCCGAGCTGCGTGATCTGCTCGCGCTCTGCAACGCCATGGGGCTGCAGGTGGTCTCCCTGCAACGGCTGCCGGACGGCTGACCCGAGCCGGTCGGGTCGTCAGTCCGCGAACCAGACCTCCGCGAGATCGGCCGTGTCGAGCTCCTGGTGGCGGGCGATCCGGTCGAGCGCCTCTGCCAGTGCGAGCGAGAGCGCCACGGTGAAGTCGCAGAGCTCGTCCTCGCCGTCCTCGCGTGCGATTCGGTCGACCATCGCTCGCAGGGCGGCCAGCCCTCGTTCGTAGTTGTGGTCATCGGACAGGACCGCGCGCATGGCCTCGAGGAGTCTCCGCTGGGTGCCCGCCCCTTCAGGTGGATGACTCACGCTCGTGCTCCTCAAGTCGATGGTGAGCGGCGTTGCTCCTCGACCGGACGAAGTCGGCCACTGTAGCCCGCCCGGACGCGCCGCACCGGGTGCCCCGCAGGGACGGACAGCTCCATTCGTGGGTACTGTCCGTGACGAAGCCGGAGGCTGCAGCGTGGATCATCACACGGCTGGAGCCGTACATCCGGTCAGGCCCCGGAGGAGTGACGCGTGGGCGAGGACAGGACGGGCCGCGACGATTCCGTCGATCTCGCGTCGCGCCCGGGCCTACGAGTTGCTTCGAGGCGTGCTGGCCGACCGCGACGAGGATCAGGACGAGGATCAGAAGGAATCGGCGGCGCGCAGCGTCGCTTCCTCCGTGCTCGCCGAGCACGGATCCGATGGCCTGTCCGACGTCGCTGTCGACCTGGCTCTGCGACTCGCGTCAGCACTCGAACGGATCGCGGCGGATCAGGGTCTGACCGCGATCGACCTCGTCGACGTGTGGTTCGACGCCTGAGTCGAGCGGGGGTGGCTCGGTTCCTACCCGAAGGGTGATGCGGGCTCCCGGCACCTGGTGAACGGTCCTACCTCATCCGGTGTCGCCGGCCCGATCTCTCGCAGGAGGTGTCGTGGTGGTCCTGGTCGTGGTCCTGGTCCCCCTCCTGATCTGTGTGTTCCTGCTCGCGATGGAGCGGCTCGAGCTCGAGCTGCTCGGTAGGCGGGAGCGATCCACGCGGCGGGGCGTGGTCCCGGCTCACCCGTGCCGGGTGACGAAACCGCCGCCGCACATCGCGACGCTCGCAGGGCCGGATACCCGGGGCGACCGGCCGGCACCGCAGAGTCGACACAGCTGATGTCGACACCGTTGAACCACCCCGGAGAAGGCCCATGTCCACATCGCACGAGACCGCGCCCGACAGCCGGCCCGACAGCCGGCCCGGCTACCACGAGACGGCCGGGCGCGATGCGGTCTCGCCCTGGGCGGCCGGGTTCGCCGTGTTCGCGGGCTCCCTCATGATCGTCATCGGGATCTTCCACGCCATCGCGGGTCTGGTCGCGCTCTTCCGGAACGAGATCTACGTCGTCGGCAGCGAGTACATGTTCTCCGTCGATGTGACGACCTGGGGTTGGATCCACCTGCTCGCCGGGATCCTCGTCCTCGCCGCGGGCTGTGGTGTGCTCGCGGGGCAGCTGTGGGCCCGGATCGTCGGGATCACGCTCGCGGTGCTGAGCATGATCGCGAACTTCCTGTTCGTCCCCTACTACCCCGTGTGGGCCTTGTTGATCATCGCGTTCGACGTCGTCGTGATCTGGGCGTTGTGCTCGTTCGACCGTGAGGCGGCGAAACGATGATGGGGTTCGCGCTCGGCGACAATTGTATCCGCACATTTTGCCCGAAGGTCACGCTGCGCGATTACGGCGGCCGCCGCGTTCCGCCGAACGGACCTGGTGCAGCCGCGCGTTCGGGCGGGCGCCGGGCCTGTCGCAGCAGGTAGTAGTGGTTCTGCCCGGTGGACACCCGCCGCCGGCGCGCCGTTATCGTGACGATCCCGTGCTGCCGGAAATCCGGCTTCGGTCCGACTGATGGGGAAGATCAGCTCGGGTCGCTAACGGGGGGATCGCACGGCGCGGGGGCGCCTATCGGGAGGTGATCGCCGTGGCGTTCGTCCCGAACGTCAAGATCTCAATTCCATCGATTCCGCCGGAATTCGTCGTCCGGACGGAATTGCGCACGAGCCTCGAGGCGGCCCTCGCCTGCGAGGTCGTGCTCGTCTGCGCGCGGCCGGGTACGGCAAGACGTTGCTGCTGGCGGACTGGTCGCGGACCGACACCACGGCGGACACCGCCTGGGTCAGCCTCGACCCCGACGACAACGACCCGAGGAGGCTCTGGTCCTCGGTCGTCGCCTCGGTCGTGGCGAGCACGCAGGTTCCCAGCACCAGCCGACTGCACCAGCCGTGGGTCTGGCGAGCCGACGCCCAGCCGGAGTTCCTCGCCGAGCTCGTCGACGCCCTCGAGGCCCTGCCCCGACCGATCCGGCTGGTACTCGACGACGTCCACGAGCTGACCGACTCCCAGGCACTGCACGGCGTGCAGATCCTCACCCGCGCCCGCTGCCCCGGCGTCCAGCTCGTCCTGTCCAGCCGCGCCGACCCCCCGTTGGCGCTCCCCCGCCTACGCCTCGCGGGTCGGCTCCGCGAGGTTCGGGCATCCCACCTGCGATTCTCCCGGGCGGAGACGGAAGCGCTCCTGGAGAGGTCGGGACTGCAACTCACCTCCGCCGGGGTCGATCTTCTGCACCAGCAGACCGGGGGATGGGCGGCCGGCCTGCGCCTGGCCGTGTCCGGCGCGGCGGCGTCCCCGGACCCGGACGGCTTCCTCGATCGGTTCTCGGGCGACGAGCGCAGTGTCGCGGACTACCTCGTGGGGGAGGTCCTGTCCGGCTTTCCCGACGACGTGCAGGAGTTCCTGCGGCTGATCAGCATCAGCGAGCCGATCCCGACCGGTCTGGCCGCCGCGCTGACCGGCCGGCAGGACGCGGGCCGCCTGCTCGACCGGATCGAGCACGACTCCGCCCTGCTGTCCTCCGGCGGGCCGCACCGCGACTCCTACCGCATCCAGCAGCTCCTGCAGACCTACCTGCGCGCCGACCTGCGCAGACAGGGCGTGGAACAGGCCGCCGAGCTGCACCGCGCGGCCGCCAGGTGGTGGGCCGGCAGGCCGGAACCGGTCCAGGCGCTCGAGCACGCGACGCAGGGACAGGATCTCGACCTGCTGACGGACCTGCTGCACCGCTTCGCCGTTCCGTTGATCGTCGCCGGGAACCACGGGCCGCTGCGACGCGCCCTGAGCATCGCGGGTGCACAAACCATCGGATCCGATCCCTGGCTCGCGCTGACCTCGGCGCTGACCCACCTCGAGGCCGGTGAACTCGTCACGGCCCGCGAGGACCTGCGCCGCGCGCGGCGATCCTGGCCCGCCCACGATCAAGCCGGCCTCGCGGTGCTCCGCGCGGTGACCGAGCAGTTCAGCGCTGCTGCGGATACGCCGATCGGATCGGCACCGGCTGGCGATCCGGTCGTCGCCTCGGTCGTGAAGGAGATTCGTGAGCTGCCCGTCGAGCCCGAGCTGGAGGCCCTCGCGCACATGAGCCGGGGTACGGCGCGGCTCGGCCAGGACGACCTCGGCGGCGCACGCGCCGAGTTCGAAACCGCACTGCACATCAGCCGTGACCAGGGCTTCGACTACCTGACGATGCAGAACCTCGCGCTACTGGCGGTCGTCGCGGGCTCCGGGGGTGACACCCGCACGATGCGGGCCATGAGCGACGAGGTCCGTGCGGCAGCAGCCGAGCACGGTTGGACGGACACGTCCTGGGCCGGCGCGGCGACGGCGATGCTGGCCTACTCGGCGCTCATGCGCACGGAAACCGTTGCCGCCGAGCGCCTGGCGACCGAGGGGCTGGGGCTGAGCGCCACGGCGTCGTCGCCACAGCTGTGGTGCATGCTGCGCAGCATCCACGGCGCGGCCGTCTTCGACCGCGGGGGCCGGGCAGCAGGCCTGACCGAGCTGCAACAGACGCGGACGGAGTTCGGCGACCGTCCGGCCGATCCGCAGCAGGTCGCCGCACTCGCCGTGCTGGAGTTCCGCGCAGCGCTGCTCCTCGGCCACTCCACGGCGGCGCGAACGGTGCGGGGATGGCTCGCCGACCGCACCGGCGCCAACGCGGAGCTCCTGGTGATGCAGGCGTGGACGGACGCTGCCGGCGGCCGCCACGAGCACGCGCGAGCGGTACTCCGACCGGTTCTGGACGAGGAGGTCCGGCCCGTTCTCGCGCACACCCCCGTCGATGCGTGGTTGCTGGAAGCCGCCCTCGCCATCGCCCACGGGGACCGGCCCGCCGCCCGCAGGGCGCTGCAGAGCTCCCTGGGCATCGCCGAACCGCTCGAAGCGCTCCGGCCGTTCCTGCACACCGGGCCCGGGGTCCGCGAGCTGCTCGTACACCACCTCGGCACCTCCGGCGCCTCCGACGGGTTCGCCGAGCGTGCGCTCACCGCGGGGCGCGTGATGCGCTGCAACGACAGGCGGTGCTCAGCGAACGGGAGCTCACCGTCCTCGGACTGCTCCCGTCGATGTTGTCACTGGACGAGATCGCCGACGACCTCACGGTCTCGGTGAACACGATCAAGACCCACGTGCGGTCGATCTACACGAAGCTCGGGGTCAGCAGCAGGCGGCTGGCAGTGCTCGCGGCACACGAGAACGGGCTGCTCGCGATCGGCATGCGCCAGAGGTAGCAGCCGTGTCACCTGGTTCGGGGGAGGTGGGCCTGGTCGCGGACGTCGATGCTCCGTGCGACGACGGCCACGAGCGAGACGGTGCGGAACGAGGAGGACGGGATGAGCCGACACGGACCGGACGGCACGGCGGCGCAGGGCCTCACACGGGTGGCGGACTCACCGGCCCTCGTGATCGGCTCCGGCGTGCTGAGCATCCTCATCGGCGTGCTCGTCCTCGCGTGGCCGGGCGCGACGATCGTGGTCATCGCGTGGTTGTTCGCGGTGCAGCTGCTCGTGGCCGGCGTGTTGCAGCTGGTCTCGGCGTTCGCGGCCGGCCGCGAACCCGGTGGTCGCGTGCTGTCGGTGCTGCTCGGGGCGTTGTCGATCCTGGTCGGGTTGCTGTGCCTGCGGGCGACGCTGCAGACCGCGCTGGTCCTCGGCCTGGTGATCGGGGCGCTGTGGGTGGTGCAGGGCATCTCCGGGGTCGTGGACGCGGTGAGCTCGGAACGGGGTGCGGCGCGCGGCTGGGGGATCGCCGCCGGCGTCCTGTCGATGATCGGCGGTGCCGTCGTGCTGGTGTACCCGGGCACCAGCCTCGTCGTCCTGACCTGGCTGTTCGGGGTCGTGCTCGTGGTCGTCGGCGTGGCGTTCGTGATCCAGGGTCTGATGGCGCGGCGCGCCCACAGCCCTGCCCCGGAGCAGGCCGCGGCGAACCCGGCGGGATCCAGCGCCTGAGCTCGTTCGGTCCGGACCCGTCGGCGTGCGGCGCCTACCGTGGCTCCGCGTCCCCTCCGGAGCGACGGCGCAGGCCTTCGTCGACGGCCTCGACGACCACCTTCGCGGCGAAACCGAACGCGATCAGGTCGAGCAGCATCTGCACCATCGTCACGGTCCGAGCCGTGGACGTCACCGGCGCGATGTCGCCGAAACCCACGGTCGCCAGCACCGTCACGGCGAAGTACAGCGCGCCCGTGCGATCCAGCGGCTGGGAGAAGCTCCCCGGGGTGTTCTCGGCGAGGAGCAGGTACGTCGCCGCGAACACGACCAGCAGCATGGGCACGCCCACCGCGAGGGCGTGATCGCCCGTAGGCGCGGATGGGGAGCCGCGACGATCGCGCGCAGCTGCCACACCAGCACGGCGGCGACCGCGGCCGGCCCGAGCACGAGCCAGGCCAGCGCCGCGCCGAGCCCCGCGTCGAGCGGAAGCACGTAGTAGGCCAGCACGAGGAGTGCCGCCGCCGACGCCGAGCGCAGCAACGAGCGGACGACCACGCGCCGAGGCACCGGATCACGCACGTCGTCGTTCCGCCGTCATCGGGCGGGTTCGCGGCGCGATCCGGTGCCTTCGGGGTCCGAATCTCACTCGGAGAAGGTCGTGCGCAGTGCCTCTTCCTGTTCCGTGGACAGGTTGGTCGAGATCAGCTGCGGCTTGTGTTGACCGGCGAAGGCTTCCTGGACCTTGTCGATCACGGCGTCGGAGGACAGGAGGAACAGGGCGGAGGTGCCGGGGGTGACCTGGTCGCGGGTTTGTTTGATGAAGTCGTCGTCGATGCCGACGTCGGTGAGGGCGCCGCCGATCGCGCCGGTGGCGGCGCCGATCGCGGCGCCGAGCAGGGGCACGAAGAAGATCAGGCCGAACAGCAGGCCCCAGAACATGCCGCCGAGTGCTCCGGCGCCGGCGAGGTTGTTCAGCTGCCGTGTCTTCGGCCGTTTGGCGTCGACTTTCCACGACACCGTCGCCGCGTCGTGGATCTTGATCAACTCTTGCTTCGCGAGGTTCTCCAGCGTGCGGACGGCCTCGTCGGCGCCCGTCTCGCTGTCGAACTTCCAGACGCTGAGGGTGGCCATGTCGTCTCCTTCGGTGTGTGGGTCCGGCACCGTGAGCGTGCGCGGCGGCGTTCGCTCGCGCGTCACCCGTCGTGGATGACAGCGGTCATCCCGGCTGCGTGGCCGGTAGGTCACGCGACCCGCCGACGACCAGTGACAGGTGCGCGTGGACGTCCGCCAGCCCCGCCTCGTCCAGCGCCTGCCGCAGGGACGCGCCGTCGGCGCTCGGCGGTGGCCCGGCGGCCGCGACCTGCAGCACGCCCTCCCGGACGGTCACCCCGATGACGTCCCAGGAACGGGTCACCGCCCAGCGCTCCGCCACGGGCTGTGCGGTCATGACGATCATGTGGTCGCGGAAGACCTGGTAGCTGCCGATCCCCAGCGGCACCGCGACGACGAGGACGAGCAACCCGACGACGACCACGGTCCGGGCGCGCAGCCTGCCGACCGGCCGGCCCGCGGCAACCGCTGCGGCACGCACCCGGTAGCCGATGAGCACGACGGTGCCGGTGGCGATGATCGCGGTCACGTTCGTGGCGAACAGCAGCAACGCGCCCGCCGCCTGTCCGGGCGCCCCGGACTCCAGCGTCAGCCCGACCACGGACAGGGGTGGGACCAGCGAGATCGCGATCGCCACCCCGGGCAGGCAGGCGCGCGACGCAAAGGGGGAATGTGCGGATGGGACGGCGCAACGACCGGGACCGCTCGTCGCCCGCCTGGCCGTGACGACCGCCTGGGCCCGCCGGGCCCTCGCCCCGCTCGCCGCGCTACGCAGGGCCTGCCGGCGCGCGACGCTCGGCGCCGACGCCAGGGCGGGGGTCGTCCTCGGGGTCGAGAGCGTGCCCGACGGCCTGGCCAGCGGGCTCCTCGCCGGGGTCAACCCGGTTGCCGGGCTGTACTCCTACCTGTTCGGGATGATGGGTGGAGCGCTGTTCACCGGGACCGCGTTGATGGCGGTGCAGTCCACCGGGGCCATGGCGATCGTGGTCGCCGACGTCGACCTCGCCTCCCGCTCCGATCCCGAGCGGTCGCTGTACACCCTCGCCCTCCTCACCGGGATCGTCATGATCGCGGCCGGGGTGGCCCGGCTCGGACGGCTGCTGCGCTTCGTCTCCACCCCGGTCATGACGGGCTTCATCACCGCGGTCGGGGTCAACATCGTGCTCGGGCAGCTCGGCAACTTCACCGGCTACGACGCGCCGGGCGACGGCCGGGTTTCGCGGACCGTGCAGCTGCTGCTCACGATCGACCGGATCGATCTCGCCTCGACGGCGGTCGGCGTCGTCACCGTCGTTCTCATCCTGGCGCTGCAGCGCACCCCGCTGCGGTCGCTCGGTCTGGTCGTCGCCGTCGCGGCGGGCTCGGGGCTCGGGATGCTGTTCGGCGGCCTCGGCGCACCGGTGCAGCGGCTCGCCGACGTCCTCGACGTGCCGCGCGCCCTCCCGCTGCCGGTGCTGCCCGCATTCGCGGAGGTCCCCGGCCTGCTGGTGCCCGCGCTCTCGCTCGCGTTCGTCGGCCTGGTCCAGGGCGCGGGCGTGTCGGCGGGCGTGCCGAACCCGGACGGGCGGCGACCCGACCCGTCGCAGGACTTCCTCGGTCAGGCGCCGGGAACCTCGCATCCGGGCTGTTCCAGGGGATGCCCGTGGGCGGGTCCATGTCGGCGAGCTCTCTGGTCGCCGCGGCCGGGGCCCGCACCCGGCTCGCCCTGCTCGTCGCCGGCGTCGTCATGGCGGTGGTGATCCTGCTGCTCGGGGGCGTCATCGGCTACGTCGCGATGCCCGCGCTCGCCGGACTGCTGATCGTCGTCGGGGCCGGCTCGGTGCGCCCGCGCCAGATCCTCTCGGTGGCCCGGACCGGAGCCGTCCAGGCGACCGTCATGGCCACCACCTTCGTGCTGACGCTGATCGTGCCGCTGCAGTACGCCGTGCTGGTCGGGGTCGGGCTCTCGGTCGTCCTGCACGTCGTGCGCCAATCCAGCGGGCTGCGGATCCGGCAGCTGCACCTCGCCGACGGGCACCGGATGCGGGAAACCCTGCCGCCCCCCACCGTCGCGGGCGGGCAGGTCGTCGTGCTCCAGCCCTACGGCAGCATCTTCTTCGCCTCGGCCCCCGCCCTGGAGGACCAGCTGCCTGCCGTGACCGAGGCGTCGGCGGCAAGCGCCGTGATCTTGCGGCTGCGCGGCGCCGACGAGGCGGGCGCCACCTTCATCGACGTCCTCACCCGCTACGCGGCCGCCTTGCACGGCGTCGGCGGCCGGCTCGTCGTCGTCACGGACAGCCCCCGGATCCGCCGGCAGCTGCGGGTGACCGGCGCCCTGCGCGTGCTCGGGGAGGAGAACCTCTACCAGGGCGGCGAATGGGTGGGTCGCACCCTGCAGCGGGCGCACCGGGACGCCACCGCGTGGGTGCGCGATCACGACGGGACGGACGCTCCGGACGCGTGACGACCGCCGAGGTCCGCGACCGCGGATCGCCCGCGATGGGTGAGGCCGGTGGCCGCCCGGCGCGCCTACCGTCCGGCCGGATGCCGTCACACCCGAGCCGTCACACCCGAGGAGCCGGCCGATGACAGGACCCGTCGAGATCCTCGTCCTGACCTTTCCCGAACCGCAGGTCCCCGCCACCGTGGTCGAGGGGGTGGCCGAACTCGTGGACCAGGGCACGATCACGGTCCTCGACCTGCTCTTCGTGGCGGCGCAGGACGACGGTGACGTCCGCGTCGTCGAGATCGACGAGGACCTCGACCGGTTCGGGCTCGCCCGGCTGACCGCGCGCGGGGATGCGCTCCTGTCGGCCGACGACCTCGAGACGATCCGCGACGGCATGCCACCCGGCTCCTCGGCGCTCGTCGCCGTCTACGAGCACACCTGGGCCCGCCGGGTCAGTGCCGCGGTCGGTGAGGCAGGCGGCGAGGTCGCGCTGCACGTGCGCATCCCCGCTGCGGACGTCGACGCCGCCTACGCCGCCGCCACGGTCGCCTGATCCCCGGAGGAACCCGCGATGTTTCCACTCCGCCGCCTCGGGCGGCCCGGACTGCTCGGCACGGTCGCCCGCACGGCGGTCGTCGCCGGAACCGCGCAGATGACCTCGAACGCGATCAACCGGCACGCCCAGCAGCGCGCGATGGAGGAGGCCGCCGCCGCTCAGGCGAACGCCGCCCCCGCCGCAGGCCGCGCCGCCCGCCGGGGACGACCTCGTGACCCGCCTGGAGACGCTGGCCCGGCTGCGCGACACCGGCGCGCTCAGCGAGGAGGAGTTCCAGGCGGCGAAGGGTCGACTCCTCCAGGGCTGAGGGGTTCCGGGCCTGCGGGGTCGGCGGGTTCAGGGCCGCCCGGCTCGCTGTCGGACGCCACCGCGGCGACCGCGTCGTCCAGCGTGCGGTGGGCCACGGTCGCGCCACCGGTGCGGGCGAGCACGTCGCGCACCTGGCCGACGTCGCGGGCGATCACCAGCCGGATGCCGGCACCCTCGAGATCGGCACCGAGCCGCCGCAGCATCGCCGCGGCCGTGACGTCGACGAACGGCACCGTCTGCGCGTCGAGGACGATCGCGTGGGCCTCCTGTTCGCCGGAGAGGGCGCGGAGCCGGTCCCGGACGTGGTCGGCGTTGGCGAAGAACAGCCCGCCCTCGACCCGGGCCACGAGAACGCCGGGCACCGGCACACCCTCCGGGTTGCGGGCGACGTCCACCCACGTCCCGGCCGCCGTCGGCGCCCGGCCCAGTACGGCGACGTGGGGACGGGACGCCCGGTACAGCAGGAGCACGAGCGACATCGCGATGCCGATGAACAGGCCCGGCAGGGTCTCGAAGACGAGGACCCCCAACAACGTCGCGACGGCGGCCGCGAAGTCCGCCCGGGCAGCCGCCCCGTAGATGCTGCCCAACCGGCTCGTCCAGACCGCGTACAGCGCCCTCAGTGCCGCGACGTCGACGAGCTCGACGACCGCGACGATGACCACGGCCGCGAGCACGGCCTCGGGCAGCTGCTCGAACAGTCCGGTGAGGAACAGCAGCGTCACCACGGTCAGCACCGCCACCGTGAGCCCGGAGACCTGGGAGCGGGCGCCCGCGCTGCCGTTGACCGCGGTCTTCGACAGGCTGCCGTTGACGACCATCCCGGACGACAGGCCGGCGCCGAGGTTGGCGGTTCCGAGGCCCAGCAGCTCGCGGTCGGCGTCGATCTCGTAGCCGGCCTTCGCGGCGTAGGTCTTCGCGGCGCCCAGGCCCTCGGCGAAGCGACCAGCAGGACCCCCAGCGCCGGGCCGACGAGCGCGAGGAAGTCGTCGAGCCCGATCCCCGACGGCAGGCCCAGCGCGGGCAGACCCGGCTCGATCGTGCCGACGACCTCGACCCCGCGGGCGTCGAGGTCGAACAGGCGACGGACAGGACCCCCAGCAGGACGACGGCGAGTGCTCCCGGAACGAGCGGCAGCACCCTGCGCAGCACGGCGAGCAGGGCGAGCGCCGCGAGCCCGACCCCCAGCGTGGGAACGCTCGTGTCGCCCAGGTGGCCGACGAGCCCCGCGACCTGCTCGAACGCGTTCCCGGGCTCCTTCTCCACCCCGAACAGCGCGGGGAGCTGGCCGATGATGATCGTCAGCGCGAGCCCGACGATGAAACCCTTGAGCACCGGCTCGGAGATGAACGCCGCGATGAACCCCAGCCGCAGGAGCCCGGCGAGGATGCCGACGACACCGGTGACGACGGCGAGCGCCGCGGTCAACGCGATGTACTCGGCGCCTCCACCGGCGAGGCCCCCGAGGATCCCGGCGGACAGGGCCGCCGTGGCGGACATGGGTCCGACGACCAGGTGCCGCGAGCTCCCGACGACGGCGTAGAGCACCAGCGACGCGACCGCGGCGTAGAGCCCCACCACCGGCGGGACCCCGGCGATCGTCGCGTATGCGAGAGCCTCCGGCACGAGCACCGCCCACACCGTCAGCCCGGCCACGAGGTCCGTGCGCAGCCACGAGCGGCGGTAACCCCGCAGAGAGACCAGGAGACGGGGGGCTCGTAGGTGTGGTCGCACGCCGGCCTCCGTCCGCCGCTTCGGCTGTTCGCCCGAGGCTGACGAGATCGAGCGGGGCGGGGCATCCTCCGTGGCAGGTGAGGGGGCCCGGGGGGTTCGGGAAAGCCACGTTCCTGAACCCGGGGTAGCGCAACGTGGCTTTGCCGAACCTGCTGGTACCTCATCCCGCGGGGGTGACGTGCCTGACCGCCCCGACCAACACCATGCTGTCGTGACCAGTTCGACCGAGGCGACAGCGGCCGCACCACCGACACCGCGCTGGCCGCTGCCGCGCGGCTTGATCGTGCTGCTCGCGCTCGCCGCCATGGTCGTCGTCATCGCCGGGCTGCGCGCGTTCGCCGACATCCTCGGGCCGGTCTTCCTCGCGCTGATGCTCACCGTCGCCGTGCACCCGCTGATGGGCCGGCTGCGCCGCGCGGGCGCCCCGGGCTGGCTGGCCGTCACGGTGACGCTGCTGACCGTGTTCGCGATCGTGCTGGGGCTCGCCGCGTCGCTGGCGCTCTCGGTCGCGCAGCTGGCGACGCTGCTGCCCACCTACCAGGACCGGTTCGAAGGACTGGTCCAGGACCTCGTGGCGTGGTTGAACGGGCTGGGCGTCGGGACGGAGCAGGTGCGCACCGCGCTCGACCAGGTCGATTTCGGAGCGCTGGCAGGCCTGCTGGCCGGGCTGCTCCTCGGCCTGGCAGGCGCGTTCTCCAACCTCGTGTTCATCCTCGCCGTGCTGCTGTTCATGGGGCTGGACGCCGCGAGTTTCCCGGCCCGGATGCGCGCGGTCGGCGGGGCCCGCCCTGACGTCGCGGTGGCCTTCTCGTCCTTCGCCAACGGCACCCGCAGCTACCTGCTGGTCTCCACGGTCTTCGGTCTGATCGTCGCGGTGCTCGACGGGGTGGCGCTCTGGTGGATGGGCGTGCCGCTGGCGGTGCTCTGGGGCCTGCTGGCGTTCATCACCAACTACATCCCGAACATCGGCTTCATCATCGGCCTGGTGCCACCCGCCCTGCTCGCGCTGCTCGAGGGCGGTCCGCGGCTCATGCTGCTGGTGATCGTCGTCTACGTCGTCATCAACTTCATCATCCAGACGGTGATCCAGCCGAAGTTCGTCGGGGACGCCGTGGACATGTCGCTGACCCTGACCTTCCTGTCCCTGGTGATCTGGGCCTGGATCATCGGGCCGCTCGGCGCGCTGCTGGCCATCCCGCTGACCCTGCTCACCAAGGCGCTGCTGCTCGACATCGACCCGCACACGCGGTGGATGACCTCGCTGGTGACGATGGGGGCGCCCGAGACCCCGGTCCCGGTCCCCCCGCCCCGTCGCGCATCCCCGGATCCGGAGCCCGTCAAGGGCAGCCCGTCCGCCGGCTGAGGGATGCACGTCCGGCTGCGCGCCGCCGTGTGCCAGGCTGCGGCGTTCGTCGGCCGGGTCGTCACGCGGACCACGTCGATCAGCGGCTACGACCGCGCGCTGGCGCTGGCCGCTCAAGCGTTCGTCGCACTCGTCCCGCTGCTGCTCATCGTCGCTGCCGCGGCTCCGGACGCGGCCCGGCAGGCGGTGGCCACCTGGCTGTTCGAGGTCCCCGATCCCGGCGGGGACGCCGCTGCGGTGCTCGATCCGCTCCTGCAACCCCCACCGTCGACGCCGGGCAGGTGACGGCGCTCGGGTTGGCGCTGTTGGTCATGTCGGTGACCGGGTTCACCCGCACACTGCAACGGACCTTCGTGGCCGCGTGGGACCTGCCCCGTCCCGGGCTGTTCGCGTTCGGGTGGGGTGTGCTCGGTGCCGCGGTGCTCGTGGCGGGTGTCGTGGTGCTGGTCCTGGTGGCGCCGCTGATGCAGGCACTCCCGAACCCACCACTGCTCACCGCGCTGGTGCGCCTCGCTCCGTCGGTGGGTCTGTGGTGGGTCGTGCAGTGGATGCTCCTCGGCGGCGCCGTGGGATGGCGCGCGCTGCTGCCCGGCGCCGCCGTGACCGGGCTCGGTCAGGTCGTCGTCATGGCCGTGTCCGGGCTGTACCTGCCGCAGGTGGTCGGTCGCCAGGCAGAGCGCTTCGGCGCCATCGGCGCGGCGTTCGTCGTGGTGTCGTGGCTGGTCGTGCTCGGCATGCTGCTGGTCGTCGCCGCCGTGGCCGGCGCCGAGCTCAGGCGGTGTCGTACACCGCGAGCGCCCAGATGACGGCGACGCAGAGCGCGATCATCACCAGGGACCAGACGGGGTAGTACGGGAGGAACAGGAAGTTCGCGATCATGCTCAGTGCCGCGATGGTGATGCCGCCGAACCGGCCCCATCCCCGGCCCGACAGGACCCCGCCGCCGGTGACGGCGATGAGCACGCCGAGCACCAGGTGGATCCAGCCCCATGTGGTGATGTCGACCGTGTAGGTGTAGTTCTCGGGCGTGGTCACGTAGAGCGGGTCCTGGATGATCGCCGCGATCCCG
Organism: Pseudonocardia sp. CNS-004; assembly: GCA_001942185.1. Taxonomy (GTDB): domain Bacteria; phylum Actinomycetota; class Actinomycetes; order Mycobacteriales; family Pseudonocardiaceae; genus Pseudonocardia. The sequence goes on along the minus strand of MKJV01000069.1, from coordinate 47,760 downwards.
CCCAGCGCGTGGTACACCCCGACCACCAGCATCATCACGCCGGCGAACAGCGCGAACCCGGTCGCCCACGGGAGCGAGATCGGTGCCGGGGCCCGGCCGGCCGCCTGGGGCTCGGTAGTACTCATGGTCTCCTCCACACTCGCTCAGGGTGTGATCTCAGGGCGTGACGATGTCGAACCAGAACTCGAAGCTGTCGAGGAGGCCGAGGAAGCGGGTGAACGCCGCCCGGTCGCCCTCGATCGTGATCTCGCCCTTGTCGACCTTCTCGTCGAACGTCGCGACACCGAGCGTGACGTCGTCGAGCGCGGAGCGGGTCAGCGTCAGCGTGGCGTCGGCGGCGGGGTCGCTGCGGCCCTTCGTGTAGTTGAGCACCCCGTTGGCCACGACCAGGTCGTAGGTCGTGTCGAGATCGGTGAACGTCGCGTTGAACCGCAGCATCTCGTCCGCGGCCGCCGGGCCGTTGAGGCGAATCGCGAGGTAGTCGAAGTACATCTCCAGCGACATCCCGCGGATCGTGTCCGGTGACGCCGTGACGGGTGTGGGCAGCTGCCGCACGCCGTGGCGCAGTTCCTGGGCGGCCGAGAGGTAGAAGTTGCGCCAGGGCCCGGACTCGGCCTGGTAGCCGAGCTGTTCGAGCGTGTCGGCCTGCAGTTCCCGGGCCGCGCGGTTGTCGGGGTCGGCGAAGACCATGTCGTTGACGACCTGGGCGACCCAGCGGTACTCGCCGCGCTCGTAGTCGGCCCTGGCGCGTTCGAGCACGGCGTCGGCGCCTCCCATGTACGCGATCCGGCGCTTCGCGGTTTCCACGGGCGGAAGGGGCTCCAGGTTGGCCGGGTTCCCGTCGAACCAGCGAGGTAGAGCTGGTACTGGGCCTTCACGTTGTGGCTGAGGGTGCCGTAGTAGCCCCGGTTGGCGAACTGCGTCGCCAGCGAGTCGGGCAGCCGCACCATCTCGGCGATCTCCTCCGACACGTAGCCGTGGTTGGCCAGGCGCAGGGTCTCGTCGTGGATGTAGCGGTACAGGTCCCGCTGGGTGATGAGGTACTCCCGCACCTCGGCGTTGCCCCAGGTCGGCCAGTGGTGGCTGGCGAACACGGCCTCGGCCTCGTCGCCGAACAGCTCGACCGCCTGCCGAGGTACTTCGACCAGAGCAGGGCGTTGCGGACCTCGGCGCCGCGCAGCGTGTAGCAGTTGTGCAGCGTGTGCGTGGCGATCTCGGCCATGCACAGGGCCTTGTACCGGGGGAGGTAGAAGCAGAACTCGGCCGGCGCCTCGGCGCCGGGGGTGTCCTGGAAGACGAGCTCGACGCCGTCGATCGTGAGGGTCTCGCCGGTCTCGCGGACGACGTCGGTGGGCGCGAGCAGACCGATTCGCCCCGCTGAGGTGCCCTTGCCCAGCCCGCCGCCGACCGTGCCCGTCGGGTCCTTCGGCAGCAGGTTGCCGTACATGTAGCTGGACCGCCGCGACATCGCGGTGCCCGCCATCACGTTCTCGCTGATCGCGTGCTCGAAGAACCCGTGCGGCACGACGATCCGCACGTCGCCCGCTTCGACGTCGGCCTGGTCGACCACACCGCGCACACCGCCGAAGTGGTCGACGTGGCTGTGGGTGTGGATCACCGCGACGACCGGCCGATCCCCGAGGTGCCGGCGGACCAGCGCCATGGCCGCCGCCGCGGTTTCGGTCGAGATCAGCGGATCCACGACGATGTAGCCGGTGTCGCCTTCTATCACCGACATGACCGACAGGTCGTAGCCGCGGACCTGGTGCACCCCGTCGACCACGCGGAACAGCCCGTGGATCGCGTTGAGCCGGGCCTGGCGCCACAGGCTCGGGTTCACCGTGTCCGGCGCCTCGCCGGTGAGGAAGGCCCACGGCCCGAGGTCCCACACGGGGCCGCCGTCCCCGTTCGTCACGGTCAGGTGGTCCTCGGAACCGATCAGCCCGCGTTCGGCCTGCGCGAAGTCGGCGTCGTCGTCGAAGGGCAGGTACTCCCGGACGGCCCGGTTGGCCGCTGCAGTGTGGGGAGTGGGGTTCTGGGACACGGTTGCCACATCTCCTCGGGACGTGCGGGTGGTGCTCCCGGCGGTCGGGACGGCGACGCTATGGGGCGTCCGCGTTCGAGGCCTCGCCCGTCACGAGTGAACCGGGCCGCGTCGGCACCGGCGGGAGCCCGCCCGCCGGGTCATCCGTGCCGGATGAGGCCCGCGGATCGACGGCCGGGCAGGTTGAGCGCCGTGGAGGTTCTCACCGCACTGCTGAACACCGTGCTCATCGCCTTCGTGGTGGCCACGATGCTCTCCGCGGGGCTGCGCACCTCCATCCCCGCCCTCCTCGGCGTGCTGCGCAACGGCCTGCTCGTCGTGCTGGTCCTCGTCGCGAACCTCGTGGTCGTGCCGCTGCTCGGGCTCGCGGTCGGGCTGCTGTTCGCGCTGTCGACCGCCGGTCTCGTCGCGCTCGTCCTCGTCGCGTCATCGCCCGGCGCGTTCGGGGCGAAGATGGCGATGATCCAGAAGGGGGACGTGGTCACCGGCTCGGTGCTGCAGGTCCTCCTCGCCGCCATCGGCAGCCTGACGTTCCCGATCACCGCGAACCTGCTCCTGGGCTGGGCGAACCTCGGCGACGACATCAGCATCCCGGTCGGCAGGTTGATCGTCAGCGTGGCCGTGCTCCAGCTGGTGCCCTTCGCCGTCGGGCTCGCCGTGCGGGCCTGGGCCCCGGCAACGGCGGCGAGCTGGATGCCGCCCGTCGCCCGCACCTCCAACCTCGCCTTCGTCGGCGTGCTCGCCTTCGGCGTGCTCGGCAGCTGGGCGCAGATCGTCGACCTGATCGGATCCAGGGTCCTGCTGGCCGCGGCGGTCTTCACCGTCACCGGCGCACTCGCGGGATGGGCACTGGCCGGCGGCCCGTCCACGACCCGCACCACCGCCGCGCTCATCGCACCGACCGCAACGCGGGGCCCGCCTTCGCCGCCGTCGCCATCGCGTTCGGGAACGACCCGGCGATCCTCGCGGGCCTCACCGGGGTCCTGCTGGTCGGGCTCGCCGTCGAGCTCCCGTTCGCGTCCTGGCTCGCCCGGCGGCGCACCGCCGACCGGGACCGCACGAGCGAACGGGCCGCAGCCGCCGACGTCGAGCTCGTCGAGCTCGGGGCCACCCGCGAGCAGCGGGCCGTGCCCGCGCATCGCGCGGAGGGAGAAGCCCGGTAGGCCCGTCGACGCCCGGCACCGCGGCCCGGGACTCATCCGGCGCGGGTGGTGCGCGTGGCGTCACCGAGAGTCGGAGGATCTGGGATGGACGGTAGTGGGCTCGGAGTCCTGGCCGTCGGCCTCGTGCTGTGCTTCCTCGGGGTCCGCTCGTTGCACCTGGCGGTCGTCACGTCCGGATTCGCCCTCGGGTGGCTGTTGGCCGAACCCTTGGGCGCATCCGTCCTGACCGCGTTCCTCATCGCCGTGGCCGCGGCGATCGCGGCATGGGTCCTGGCCGTCTTCGTGTTCCGGACCGCGCTCTTCTTCGTCGGTGCGATCTGCGGTGGTGTGATCGGCGCGAAGCTGTTCGGCCTGCTCGAGCAGGGCAGCGGGAACGTCGTCCTCGCGGTGCTGTTCGTGCTGGCGTCCGCGTTCGTCGTCGGCATCGCCGTACAGCGGTTCCGGCACGGGATGTTGTCCCTGGCCTGCGCCCTCGGCGGCGCGGGGCTTGCACTGAGCGGTCTGGCGCGGACCTTCCCCGAGGTGCTGGGCTTCCTCCGGTACCCCCAGCTCCCGTGGCAGTCCGTCGTGGCGACCGCCGGGTGGCTCGCCCTCGCCTGGGCCGGGTGGGTCGTTCAGCGGCGGGTGGTGCGGGACCGGCAGGAGTCGCAGAGCTGACGGGACGGAACGCCGGTCAGCCGTCCCACCCGATCCGGGTCGTCCTCGACAGGACGGACGAGATGAGGCTGAAGATGCACAGCCCGATCACGAGGTTCACCACGGCCGTCGCCACGCATCCACCCAGCGACCCGCCGCCGACGAACGGGAGGACGACCCCGACGACCGTCGCGAGCCCGACGATCCACGCGAAGAAGGACCGCGGCCGCGGCGCGCCAGCGCGAGCAGGTGAGCCAGCCCGGTGGCGGCCAGCGCCAGCACGGCAGCGGTGATCGCGTATCGCACGGCGAACGAGCCGCCCAGCGGCAGCAGCGGCGGCACGGCCATGTCCAGGTCGAGGGCGCCGGCGCCGATCAGCACGCCGACCAGCGCGACGAGCGCGGCCACGACCGCGGTCGCCACCCCGCCGGACCAGAGCCGGGCGGAGTCGACGACGAGCCGCGGCTGGGCTCGCCCACTCGGTGGACCCATGGTGCCTCCGTCCCCGGGCTGCTCGGGTGCCCTGGACGCTAGGACGACGGGGTCCGCGATCACCTCACCCGATGTGGGTGGCGTGCGGTGGGTCCGGCCCCGGCCGCACCGGGCCCGTCAGCCGCGCACGTGCAGCCCGAAACCCGTGCGGCCCGCGGGCTCCAGCCCCTCCTTCAGGTGCAGTGAGGGGATCTCGTAGTCGCCGAAGTTCTGCCGCCGGAACGCGATCGGCTCGGTCGACTCCAGCGTGAGCAGGCGCTGCTCCCAGGCCTTGGCGGCGACCGCGTGGTCCTCGACCGTCATCCGGTCGGCGCCGTACAGCACGAACGGCGGCAGCACCTCGATCCCGGGGTAGTAGAGGATCCCGTGGTGGATCGGGAACAGCAGGTCGTCGATGGGGCCGTTGATCCCGCGGGCGGCGTAGTGCGACTCCGGGCCGCCTGCGGTCACCGACAGCAGCGCCTTCCGGCCCGCGAGGGTGCCTTCGCCGAAGCGCTCGCCGTACCTGGTGTCGCTGTGCTCACCGACGCCGTAGGCGAAGTGGTAGGTGAACACGCGGTCGACCCAGCCCTTGAGGATCGCGGGCATCGTGTACCACCACAGCGGGAACTGGAAGATGATCGTGTCGGCCCACAGCAGCTTCTCCTGCTCGGCGAGGACGTCCGGGGTGAGCGTCCGGGCGTCGAAGGCCCGGCCCGAGTCCCGGGCGACCTTCAGCGGGCTCGAGGCGTCGGGGCCGTAGTCCGCGGCCTCCACGACCGCTTTCCAGCTCATCGCGTACAGGTCGCTCACCCGCACCTCGTGCCCGGCGGTCTCCAATGTGGACACCGCGAGGTCCTTCAGCGAGCCGTTGAGCGACTTCGGCTCCGGGTGGGCGTAGACGATCAGTGTCTTCATGCCGTCGATCCTGGGTGCCGCGGCGCCCGGCGTTCAGGGGCGCCGCTTCCGTCGGACGGGACTTCCTGGTAATCGCAGGACCACCTTCACCGGCACCGCCGAGGCGATACTGGGGGCATGGACGATCTCGCGGGCTTCCTGCGTACCCGGCGCGCGCGGGTCGACCCGGCGGTCGTCGGCATCCCCACCGACCGGCGGCGCCGGGTCGAGGGCCTGCGCCGCGAAGACGTCGCGCACCTGTCGGGAGTCAGCGTCGACTACTACGTGCGCCTGGAGCAGGGCCGCGCGACCCAGCCCTCCGAACAGGTCCTCGACGCGCTCGCCGGCGTCCTCGGCCTCGACGAGACCGAACGCGGGCACCTCTACCGGCTCGCCCGGCAGCGCCGCCGCCGCGCGAAGGCGCCGGGCGGGCGGGTCCGGCCCGAGCTGCACCGCGTCCTCGACCTGGTCGTCGACGCACCAGCGCTGATCATGGACCACCGCCTGGACGTGCTCGCCGGGAACCGCATCGCCCGCCTGCTCTACGGCAGGCCGATGCCGGGCCTGAACACCGCCCGGCACATCTTCCTCGAGGAGTCCGAGCGCGGCTTCTACGCGGACTGGGACACGTGCACCCTCGACGTCGTCGGGCACCTGCGCCTGGCCGCCGGCAAGTACCCCGACGACCCCCGCCTGGCCTCGCTCATCGGCGAGCTGGCGATGGGCAGCGAACGCTTCCGCCGCCTCTGGGCCCGCGCGGACGTACGCGCCCGCACCCATGGACGCAAGGCGTTCCGGCACCCACTGGTCGGATTGCTGGAACTGCACCAGGAGAACTTCGCACTCCCCGGCGAATCGGGCATGGAGCTGCTGGTGCTGTCCGCGGCGCCCGGCAGCCCCGCCGAGGACGGGCTGCGCCTGCTCGCCGGTCTGGGCGCGGACAGCGGTGACGCGCCGCCCACGATGGATGCCCGGGTCCGCGAGTAACGCGCCGACCTCGCCCTCATGCCGGCCGATCCCGGAGCCCGTCGACGGCGACGACAGCCTCGCCGGTGAGCGTCGGTCGGCCGTCCTGTGCGGTCACGACCAGGTCGATCCTGGCCCTCCGCTCTCCGGCCTCGTCCAGGTACTCGGCCACCGTGCCGCGGCAGGTGATCAGGTCGTGGACGTGCGTGATCGAGACGAAGCGCGCCCGCAAGGAGCGCAGGCCCGCCACCCCGGACCACCGGGTGACCACGCGGGACAGCACGCCGAAGGAGAGCATCCCGTGGGCGAACACATCGGGCAGCCCTGCCTCCCTGGCGAAGTCGATGTCGATGTGGACCGGGTCGTGGTCGCCCGAGACGCCGGCGTAGAGCGCCAGCAGGGTGCGCGAGATCGGTCCGAAGGTCAGTGCCGGCAGCACGGTGCCGGGCGCGGGCTCACTCATCGGGCCAGCCGGTGCAGGAGGGTCCGCCTGGCCCGGACGAGCACTCCGCGGTCGTCGTGGTGGATGGTCGACTCCAGGATGACGAACTCCAGGAGGCCCCCGCGCTTGTCGTAGAAGTCCACGACCGTGGTCTCGACCGACACCTCGTCCCCCGCGTAGACGAGGCCCTCGTAGGTGTGGTGCTGCTCCCCGTGGAGCAGGCGGCGGAAGTCGCAGCCGATCACCTCCGTCGGGTTCGGCGCGCCCTGCCTGCTGCGCTCCTCGTGCGCCAGCATCTCGACCACCATGGGGAACGACGGCGGAGCGACGACGTCCGGATGACCCTGTGCGCGCGCCGCGGCGACGTCGCTGCAGACGGGATCCGTCTCGCCCAGCAGCCGGGCGAAGGTCACGACCCGGCCGCGTTCGACCCGGACAGTCACCGGCGTGGCCGAGAACCCCTTCGTCTCCCGCCGGAAGATGCCCCGGGGCCGTGCCGTCACCGCGGTGTCGTCGCTGCTCACGACGCCACCGTCGACCGGTCGTGCTCGGAGTGGCCCGCGCGGCGTCCGAAGACGAACGAGGACCCGTCGTATGCCCCGGACCCCGGGCCGAGGTCGACGCCCGAGCGGTCGCGCAGCAGCAGGGTGCAGGTGAGGCTCACGGCGACGATGCCGACGACGTACCACCCGACCGAGTACAGCGAGCCGGTCCCGGTGTAGAGGGCGGTGGCGATCATCGGGGCGAAGGCGCCGCCGAAGATCGAGCCGAAGGCGTACGCGAGTGCGACTCCGGAGTAGCGGATCTCGGCCGGGAACAGCTCGGCCAGGTAGGCCGCCAGCGGGCCCGAGTTGATCATGACGGCCCACATGTAGGCGGTGACCGCCACGAAGAGCACGACGACGCTGCCGCTGTCCATCGCGAGCAGCAGTGGGAACGTCGTGGCGGCCAGCGCGATCCAGCCGATCACGAAGGTGGTCCGACGGCCGATCCGGTCGGAGACCACGGCGGCGAAGTGCAGCACGACGAGCCACGACAGCCCCGACAGCGTCACCACCATCAGCACGGTGGTCCTGGAGAGCTGTCCGGGGTGTCCGGGTGCGGTCAGGTAGTTCTGCAGGAAGCCGCCCGCCACGATGTACGACGCGGCGCTGTTGGCCGCGAACGCGAGCGCAGCCACGATGACCAGCGCAGGCCGGGTGCGGAACAGCACGCCGACCGGCGCCTTGCGCACCTGGCCTCCACGGGACATCTCGACGAAGGTCGGGGACTCCTCGACGCGACGGCGGATGAAGTAGCCGACGACGACCAGCACGGCGCTGAACAGGAACGGAACCCGCCATCCCCAACTCAGGAACGCCTCGTCGTCCGGCGCCACGACCGTCATCAGTGCGAAGCACCCGGTGGCGAGGATCAGCCCGAGCGGGGCGCCCTGCTGCGGTGCGGATCCATAGCGTGCCCGACGGTCGGTGGGCGCCGATTCGACGGCCATGAGCGCGGCTCCGCCCCATTCGGCGCCGGCGGACAATCCCTGCACGATGCGCAGCAGCAGGAGCAGCACGGGGGCGACGACGCCGATCGCCGCCGGCGTGGGGAGGATTCCGATGAGCGTCGTCGCGCCGCCCATCAGGAACAGGCTGACCACCAGCACCTGCCGCCGGCCCACCTTGTCGCCGTAGTGGCCGGCGATCACGGCGCCCAGCGGCCGGAACAGGAAGCTGATCCCGATCGTCGCCAACGACACCAGCAATCCCGCCGACGGGCCCAGCGCCGCGAAGAAAACCGGGCCGAAGACGAGTGCGGCGGCCTGGGCGTAGATGAAGAAGTCGAACCATTCGATCGTCGTGCCGACGCCCGTGGCGAGCACGACACGGCGCTGTTGTCGCCGCCGATCCGCAGCTGCGGTTCCGGTGTTTTCCATCAAGGAACTCCTTCGGTCCTCGGCGGTATCATCGCAGAAAGTAAGTGTCACGCCGAATCAGTGTGAAAAAGTCAACCACGGATCCCTGTCCGCAACAAGCATCGATGCCGGCATGGCTGCGATAAGCAGCAGGTATTGGTCGCCATCGCCCACGGCCGGTTACGGTCGAGCTCCGCCGATGAGCGCAGAACCCGTCGCGCCGGCGGTGCGCCCACCGGAAAGGACCTCGTATGGCTGCCGAAATCCCGGCCGAGATCACCGCCGAGGGCGGGCTGGCGCTGGTCGACGTCGAGACGATGCCTGGCCCCGTGGGCGACGCGCTGCGTGCCGCGCCCGCGCGGCTCCACATCATCGCCATGATGGCGCACGCGGAAACGTGCGTGCTCCCGCAGCTCGGCCTCGGGCGCGCCGTCATGACGGCGCAGTCGCTCCCACCTCTGCGCCGCGAGCTGCTGATCCTGCTCGCGGCCCGGATCGACAGTGCCCAGTACGTGTGGTCGCAGCACCGCCGGATCGCCGAAGGCCTCGGCGCCACCCCCGCCATGGTGGCGGCCGTCGAGGCGCTTCAGCTGTGCTCCGGGGAGTTCGACGAGGCAGACCGCGCCCTGCTGGCCTTCGGGAGGCAGGTGATCCGCGGTGGGCCGGTCGAGGACCAGGTCCTCGAGCGCGTCGCGTGCCATCTCACGGCACGGGAGATCGTCGAGGCGATCCTCGCGATCGGCTATTACATGACGATGAATCGGATCACACTGGCCACCCGCACGCCGCTGGAGCCGGGTGCGGCCGACGCGGCGATGCAGGTCGGCCGGTCCTAGGAGGAATCATGCCCCCCGAAACAACGGAAGTGGAATCCTTCCGCCGCTGGTCGATCGGCGCCGCGCAGGTCACCCGTGTGCTCGAGATGCCGCCCGTTCGAGCGGATCCGGCGAGGTTCATCCAGGCCGGCCGGGCGGACGTCCTGGCATACCGGGACTGGTTGGTCCCGGACTTCGCCGACGAGAACGGCGACATCCTGCTGAATTTCCAGGCGTTCGTCGTGGAGATCCGGGGCGTGCGAATCCTGGTGGATCCGTGCATCGGCAACGACAAGCAGCGCGGCTACGAAGCACTCCACATGCTCGACGGGCCTTTCCTGGAACAGCTGGAGGCGGCCGGTTGTCCGCGGGAGAGCGTGGACTACGTCGTCTGCACGCACCTGCACGCCGACCACTGCGGCTGGAACACCATGCTGGTCGACGGGGTGTGGACACCCACCTTCCCCCGGGCGCAGTACCTGTTCACCCACGCCGAGTACGAGAGCCTGTCGGCCGACGAGCGCGGTGACGCCCCCGCCGTGCTGGCGGACTCCGTGCAACCCGTCGTCGACGCCGGTCTCGCCCGGTTCGTCGACCCGGGGCACGTCGTCGTCGAGGGCGTGCGTCTGGAGGCGGCGCCCGGGCACACGCCGGGGCACTGCGCGGTCGTGATCTCGTCCGACGGCCAGGAGGCGGTGATCACCGGCGATGCCCTGCACCATCCCGTGCAGGTCGCGATCCCGAACGTCGGGGACAACTTCTGCTGGGATCGGGAACGGGCCGCGGCCACGCGACGGCTACTGCTGCAGCAGGTGTCGGACCGCGGGGCCCTGCTGCTGGGATCGCACTTCTCCGGTCCCACCGGTGTCTTCCTGGAGCCCGACGGCGACGTGTGGCGGGTGGGAGCCCGTCAGGCGCGCTCCGCCCGGAAGGTGCGCCGGTAGGCCAGGGGGGAGACCCCGATCGCGGCGTGGAGGTGTTGGCGCAGCGACGTGCCGGTGGCGAAGCCGACTTCGCCGGCGATCTCGTCGATCGGGAGATCGCTGGATTCGAGGAGGTGGCGGGCGCGGGCGAGGCGTTGCTGGGTGATCCACCGCCCGGGGCTCGTGCCGACCTCGTCGGTGAAGCGGCGGGCGAAGGTGCGCAGGCTCATCCGGGCGTGCTCGGCGAGATCGGCGAGGGCGAGGGGCTCGTGCAGGTGCGTGAGCGCCCACTGCCGGGCGGCCGCGGTGCCGTCCTGGGTGGTCCGGGGGACCGGCGACTCGATGTACTGCGCCTGCCCGCCGTCCCGCCAGGGAGGTACCACGCAGCGGCGGGCGGCCCGGTTGGCGATCTCGCTGCCGTGGTCGGTGCGCAGCAGGTGCAGGAACAGGTCGACGCCGGAGGCGGCGCCCGCGGAGGTCAGCACGTCGCCGTCGTCGACGAACAGGACGTCGGGGTTCAGGTCGACCTTCGGGAAGAGGCGGCGGAACGGCTCGGCCGCCTGCCAGTGGGTGGTGGCCGGGCGGCCGTCGAGCAGGCCGGCGGCCGCGAGCACGAAGGCCCCGGTGCAGATGGACACGAGCCGGGTGCCGGGCCGGATCCGCCGGAAGGCGGCCGCGATCGGTTCCGGGAGCTGCGGCACGATCGGTTCGGCGTCGTCGGAGGGCGGGGCGAACGGCGCGATCACCACGGTGTCGGCGGTGGACAGCAGTTCGGGGCCGTGTTCGACGGCGATGGTGAAGTCGCTGCTCGTGCGTACCGGGCGGCCGTCGACGCTGCAGGTCAGCACCTCGTAGAGCCCTTCGGTGGCGCCGAGGATCCGGCTCGGCATGCCGAGTTCGAACGGGTACACCCCGTCGATGGCGAGGACGGCGACCCGGTGCGCTCGCGGCACGGTGTGGCTCCTTGGATCAGGGATCATCGGCTGCTGGCAGGATCCCATCGAATAGTGGCAATCTTGCCATTGTCGCGTGCGCGGGTCCACAACAGACTGAGATCATGAGCGGAAGCGAAGGTGCCACCATGCGCGCCATCAGCCAGGACGTGCTCGGCAGCCCGGACGTGCTCCACGTGGTCACCCGGCCGCAGCCCGTCGCGGGCCCGGGGGAGATCGTCGTCCGGGTCCACGCGGCGGGCGTGAACCCGACGGACTGGAAGCACCGCGCGGGCCTGCCGTGGATGACGGAACCGGTGCCGGTCCTCGGGTGGGACGTCGCCGGGGTCGTCGAACGGGTCGGCGGCGGGGTCACCCTGTACGAGCCCGGCGAGAGGTGTTCGGCATGCTGCCCTACCCGCGGGGCGCCGGGGCGTACGCCGAGTACGCCAAGCGCCCACGCGGTCCTTCGCCCGCATGCCGGCGAACCTGGACCACGTGCAGGCCGCCGCGTTGCCCCTCGCCGCGCTGACGGCGCACCAGGCGCTGGTCGACACGGCGGACGTCCAGCCCGGCCAGCGGGTGCTGATCCACGCCGCGGCGGGCGGGGTCGGCCACCTGGCGGTGCAGATCGCGAAGGCGCGCGGTGCGCACGTCATCGGCACGGCCAGCGCGGCGAAGCACGACCTCCTGCGCGAGCTCGGTGCCGACGAGCTGATCGACTACCGGACCACGGACTTCGCCGAGGCCCTCGACGACGTCGACGTCGTCCTCGACACCCTCGCGGGCGAGGTGCGCACCCGTTCCTGGACGTCCTGCGGGAGGGCGGCAGGATGATCTCGCTCGTGGCGGGCGACCCGGCCGTCGACGCCGCCGACGCGAGGAAGGCCGCCGACCGGGGCGTCCGGTTGCAGGGGCTGCTCGTCGAAGCCGACCACGGGGGCATGTGCGCCATCGCCCGGCTCGTCGAGCAGGGCGCGTTGCGCGTCCACGTCGAGGCGACCTTCCCGCTCGCCGAGGCCGCCGGCGCGCACGCTCACGGCGAGACCGGGCGCACGACCGGGAAGATCGTCCTCGTCGTGGATTGACGGGGCGGGGACCGACTCAGGCACCGATGTGGCGGCGGATGAAGGCCACGGCCCTCGCGTGTGCATCCGCCGCGGCGCGGCAGGGCATCGCGACGAAGTTGTGCGGTGCGCCGGGGTAGACGTGCAGCTCGCTCGGATTGCCTGCGGCCAGCCACCGCATGTGCATGAACAGCGAGTCGTCGAGCAACGCGTCCTCGGTGCCGACGACGAACGCCGCGGGGCAGAGGCCCGACAGGTCGGCGTAGAGCGGCGAGACCCCGGCGCCCGGCGGTCGAGATCGGTGCCGACGAACGCGTCGACGTAGCCGTGCAGGTCGGCGGTGCGCGGGATGCTGCGCTCCCCACCGAACTGCCGGGCGCCCGGGGTCAGGGCGAGGTCGAAGAACCCGAAGATCAGGTGCGCGCAGGCGAAGGGGGCGGCTGCCGTGTCGCGCATCCGCAGCAGCGTCAGCGCGGCGAGGTGCGCCCCCGCGGAGTCGCCGCCGATCACGAGGCGGTCGGTGCCCCACCTGCGCGGTGCGGTCTCGGCCAGCCAGGCCGCCGCGGCGACGCAGTCCTCGAGAGCGGCGGGGAAGGGGTGTTCGGGCGCGAGGCGGTAGTCGACGCTCACGCAGGCCAGGTCTGCGTCGTCGGCCAGTGCCTCGAGCTTGTGGTCCTGCAGGTCGGCCCCGCCCATGAACCAGCCACCACCATGGATGTGCAGGTAGACCCCCGTGGGTGATTCCGACGCGATTTCGCGCAGCACGAGTTCCCCGCCGGGCCCGGGGATGCGGATCGTCTTCGCCCGCGGCGACCGGACGACGGGCGGGAACTGCCCGGTGCCCGACCTCTTGGCCTCCCGGATCGGCCCGGCGTGCTCGGCGGTCCACACGGGGATCCCGGGTATCCGCGCCCTGACCACGGCCGCCGCCGCGCGGGTGTCCTCGGGAACGGCGCTCCCGTCGAACAGGGCCGGGTCCAGCGCGGCGCGGCCGTCCGTCCGTGCCTCAGACATCGGCCGGCACCCCCTCTGCGTCCGCCCGCCCGGCGATGCGCTCGGCCCGCAGCCGGCTGCGCCGGACCTTGCCCGCCTCGTCGCGCAGCGGTGGTTCGGCGAACTCGTAGGCGACCGGCAGCTTGTACTTCGCCAGCCTCGTGGCCAGGAACGCGTGCAGCGCCTCCGCGGTCACCGGTACGGCACCGTCCGCCGACCGGGCGACGATCGCGTGCACCACCGCGCCCAGGTCCCGGTCCGGAAGGCCGATCACCACGGCGTCGTCCACCCCGGGGTGCTCGGACATCGCGTTCTCGATCTCGGCGGGGTAGATGTTCACCCCGCCGCGGATGATCAGGTCCGTGCGGCGGTCGGCGATGTAGAGGTAGCCCTCCTCGTCCACCCGTCCGAAGTCACCGATCGTCTCGTAGCCGTCCGCGGACCGCTGCGGTTCGGCGCCGAGGTAGCGGTACGTCGAACCCGGACCGGTGTGCGGCAGGAAGTGCACCTCACCGACCTCGCCGGGCGGCAGCACCTCGCCGCCCTCGCCCAGGATGCGGATGTCGCAGTTGATCGGACGGCCGACCGAGCCCCGGTGGGTCAACCAGTCGTGGCCGCTGATGACGGTGTTGCCCTGCCGCTCCGTCCCGCCGTAGATCTCCCAGACCTTCTCCGGGCCGATCCAGTCGATCCACGCCTCCTTCAGCCAGGCGGGCATCGGCGCGGCGGTGTGCCAGACCGCTCGCAGCGAGGAGAGGTCGTAGCGCGACCGGACCTCCTGCGGCAGCCCCCAGATGCGGCTCATCATCGTCGGCACCAGGTTGGCCCACTCCACGCGGTGGTGCTCGATCAGCCGCAACGCCTCCTCGGCGTCGAACCGCGGCATGCTGACGACGCTGTTCCCGCGGAACAGTGCACCGCACATGAACCGGAAAGGAGCGTTGTGGTGGAGCGGCCCGGCGTTGAGCACCACGCCACCGCGAGGCAGGTCGAGCAGCGCCTCGTCCGGGTCGACGGCGCCCGGCGCGAGGTCGACGATCACCTTCGGCCGGCCCGACGAGCCGCCCGACGTGATCGCCTTCCACCGGCTCCCGACGACGGACGGCACGGTCTCGCCGGGCTCCTCGTCCAGCCCGAGGTCGGTGGGCAGCGCGCCGGTCGCCCGCCGGATCGCCGCGTCGTCGGCGACGATCGCACGCGGCCGAGCGAGGTCGAGCACGGATCCGAGCTCGTCCGCGGGCAGCCGTGGCGAGATCACGCACGGAGTGGCGCCGAGCTTCCAGACGGCGAAGGCGAACTCGAACACCGCATTGGAGTTCGGCAGCACCAGCGCGACGAAGTCGTCGGGCGCCACCCCCAGTCGCTTCAGGGCAAACGCCCGACGATTCGAGCGAATGGCCATATCGGCCCAGGACACGCTTTCGTCACGATGCGCCACGCACAGTCGGTCGGGGCCGAGGTGATCGGCGAACCAGGCGGGAACGTCGCCCATCGGAATGAGGGGCATCGCACAACTCCTTCGATTTCGGCTTGACCCATGAGGTAAATCGTGGCCCGGTCGATGGAGACGCTCGGCTTCATCTGCTCAAAGGAGAGAGAATGAACATCTTGAGTTTGCGCTACTTTCTCAAGATCGCCGAGCGGGGCAGCATCACCCAGGCCGCCGCCGAGCTGCACATCACCCAGCCCGCGCTCAGCCGGCACGTGTCCCAGCTCGAACACGAGCTCGGCGTGAAGCTGTTGATGCGGCACGGCCGCGGCGTGCGCCTCACCGAGCCGGGGCACCTGCTCGTCGCCCGGGCCACCACGATCCTCGCCGACATCGACATGTTGTCGAGCGAGCTCCTCGCGTGTCAGACCGAACCCCGCGGATCGCTTTCGGTCGGGCTGCCCTATTCCTGGACGGAGAACATCACCGCCCCCGTCGTGAAGCAGTTCAACGAGCAGTACCCGGATGTCCGGCTCACCGTCATCGCCGACTCCAGCGAGACGCTCGAGGGCATGCTCAAGTCGCAGTACCTTGATTTCGCCGTGCTCTCGACGATCGAGAACGATCCCGAGATCGACTCCCGTCCTGCTGTGCATGATCCCATGTACCTCTTCGGTCCCCACGGTTCCGGTCTCACCGAGCTCGGCACCATCACCCTCGCCGATCTCGCCGAATGGCCCACGATCCGCCAGCACAACGCCACAGCTGCCGCGAAGCGCACCGACCAGCTGCTCGCGCGCGTCGGCCGGTCGCAGAACGTGCTGATCAAGACGAGCTCGTCGATGTTGCTGGAGCTGGCGGACCTGGTGCACGGGTTCGTGACGATGCCGGGATGCGCGATGGGGTCCCGGCGCTACGACATGGAGGCGGTGCCGATCACCGACCACTCCGTCACCTGGACCGTGGCACGGTTGCGCACCCATCCCCCCACCGCGGCGATGAAGGCCTTCGCGGGGGTGCTGGGCCAGGTCGTCCACGCGCGCGCGGCGGAAGGGAGATGGCCGGGGGTCACCCTCGTCGAGAGCGCCTTCCAGCTAGGGACACTAGGCCTTCCCGACCGGGCGGCGGGACATGGCCTGGTCGAGATGGGCGCCGGCGTCCACGATGAGGGTCTCGCCCGTGATGGCCGCGGAGTCGGGTGAGCAGAAGTAGGCGATGCCGCCCGCCACGTCCTCGGGGGTGGGTGCTCGCTCGAGCGGCACGGTCTGCGCGACCTCCCGCACGACGGCCGCGTAGTCCTCGGGCGACAGGCGGTCCTCGTACCACCGAGTGCCCACGAAGCCCGGGCACACCGCGTTCACCCGGATGTCCGGCGAGAGCGCCCGTGCCAGCGTCCTGGTCAGGTTGAGCAGCGCCGCCTTCGACGCCCCGTAGGCCGTGCAGGAGCCGCCCCCGAACAGTCCGGCGATCGAGGCGATGTTCACGACGGCCCCGCCGCCCGCCGCCCGCATGCCAGGCGCCGCCGCGCGGATCATCTGGTAGGCGCCGATCACGTTGACGCGGTAGATGCCGGCGAAGTCCTCGCCGGACAGGCCGTCGAGCTGGGTGTGCGGCACGAACTTCGTCGCGCCCGCGTGTTGACGAGCAGGTCGACGTCGGCGTCGAGCTCCTTCGCCGCCTCGGCGACGAGCCGGCGGCAGTCGTCGTCGACCGCCACGTCCGCGGCGATCGCCACCGCGCGCACACCACGTGCCCGGCACTCGCGCGCCGTGTCCTCCGCGGCGTCGCGGCTCACCCGGTAGTTGACGGCGACATCGGCCCCGCGGGTCGCCAGCGCCAGCGACGTGGCGCGACCGATGCCGGTGCCGCCGCCGGTCACGATCGCCGTCCTCCCACTCAGGTCCACAGCCGTCCTCCCTCCCTCGGTCGGTGGTCGGGCGGTCAGTAGTCGAACGTGGCCGAGACGTCGCCCAGCCCCTCGAAGCGTGCGCTGATCGTCGCCTGCGGTTCGGCCGTCAGCAGCGCGGACGGCGACAGCGTGGCGAGGACCTGGCCCGCGCGGATCCCGTGCCGCTTCCGGGCGGTGTTGGCCCCGACGAACACCAGGATGAAGGGGTCGACGACGGGATGGCCGCCGCGGATGTCACCGACCGTCTCGCCGCCTTGCTCGGAGACGATCCGCAACCCGCTGAAGTCGATCGACCGCCAGTCCGGCCGGGGATCGCCGACGACGAAGCCGCCGCTCAGCGTGTTGTCGGCGTACCGCTCGAACGTGCGGCCCGCGAGCTCGTCGAGGTCGTCGACGTCGAACCGGGTGGCGAGGAACTCGATCGCCGGTGCCGCCTCGACGGCCTGCGCCACCTCCTCGTAGGTGTAGGGCTGCTCGCGCGGCGGCAGGTCCGTCCGGGCGCGGAACACGATCTCCGGCTCCCAGATCCGCAGCCGGGACAGCTCGCGCGTGATGTGGCGCCCGACGGGAGCGCGGTGAAGATCGGCGCGACCAGGTTGGGCTGGCCCGCCTTGAACGGGAAGTAGAGCTTCCACCCCTGCACCGGTCTGCCGAGCCGGTCGACCAGGCCGTCGAGGATCATCTGCACGTCGAAGAACGTCTCGGGGACGCAGCCCTCGGGAAAGCTCTTCACCTGTCGGCCGGCGGTGCCGCGGTAGAGCGAGCTGACCAGGTCGGCAGCGCGATCGGCACTCATCTGATCCACGGGTCAATCCTCTCGGGGGTAGTACTCGTCGAAGATCTTCGATTCGAGCTGCCACATGAACGCTTTGCTGAGCTTCCCGTCGGCGATCTCGTAGACGCACAGCCGCGGCACGATGATCGCGGGCTTGCCGGGGCGGGTGTGCCTCTGGTGGATGAGCGCCGCGACGATCGTGTCGCCGGCCAGCAGAATGGTCGGCGTACCGACGAGCTCGACCTTGCCGCCGTTCAGGTCCTGCAGGCGGAGCAGGTACTCCTTCGCCTCTTCGGTGTTCTTCACATGGCCCGACAGTGCGGAGTTGCCCGCGATGTACGCCGGCTTGTCGTCGGCGTAGAAGCGCGCCATGCGCTCCACGCTCTCGGGGCCGCCGTCGCCGTGCGCCGCGTAGTAGTCGACCAACAGTTGGAAGTTCTCGCTGGCGGTAGCCATTTTCAGCTTTCCCCTTCCGATCGGGATCGCCCGGCCGTCCGGTAGTCCCCGAACCGGCCGTCGCGCCGGTCGAGCGCGCTGGTGATGCCCTTGCGCAGCTCGCCGACGTAGGCGATGACCTCCGGGGTGTACCACGCCTGCGCCTGCACCTCGGTGCCCGCGCGGAGCCCGGTGCGGATCCCCATCGCCTCCATCTGGCGGTGCAGCGCGCGCTTGTTCATCTGCTGCAGGTTCGCGGGCACCTTGGCGACGCGCTCGGCGACGTCCAGCACCGCACTCTCGAGCTCCCCGACCGGGAACGAGCGGTTCGCGAAGCCCGACTCGGCGGCCTGCCGGCCGGAGATCGAGTCCCCGGTGAGCATCATCTCCATCGCGGCGCGCATGCCCATCAACCAGGGGAAGACCTGGTTGTCGGGCGGGCTCATCAGCCGGATCGGCGGGTAGCCGATCTGGGCGTCGTCGGCGACGTACACGAGGTCGCAGGACGCGGCGAGCTCGGTGCCGCCCGCCAGGCAGTAGCCGTGCACCTGCGCGATCAACGGTGTGGCGAGGTCCCACAACCGGAAGCAGCCGTCCACGACGTGCCGCGCCCAGTATCCGATCCCGCGCGCCGTGTAGTAGGGCGTGGGCCGCTTCGGACGCTCACCGCCACCCTCCACCGAGCCCTGCGTCAGGTCGTACCCCGAGGAGAAGCACGTTCCGGCGCCACGCAGGATCATCACGCGGACGTCCTCGTCGGCGTCCGCCTGCTCGAGCACGGCGAACAATTCCCGACGCAGCTCGTTGCTCATGGCGTTGCGCTTTTCCGGGCGGTTGAGCGTCACCCGCAGGATGCCGTCCCGAGGACGGTCGAGTTCCAGGAACTCGCACTGATCGTACGTTCTGGTCATGACGTGAAATCCGCTCTCGCGCTCGTTGTTGGCTCGACCGTAGGCGGCGCCCGCAGCAGCGACAAATACTTGCTGCTTATCGCAGCCATGCCGGAAACGTTGGTTGTTGCCCGTTCCGCGCACTCGTGGTTCACTGCCGCTCGTCGAAATCGCGGGAGAACAGGATTGTTCCCATGTCGGAACTCGCAGGGCGAGCAGCGTTCGTGACGGGCGCCGGGAGTGGCATCGGGCGGGCGAGCAGCCTCGGATTGGCCCGGCGCGGCGCCTACGTGTGGGTCACCGACGTCGACGAGGCGGGCGCCGAGGGCACCGCCGAGCTGATCGCGCGGGAGGGCGGCCGGGCAGCGGCGGTGCGGCTCGACGTCAGCGATGAGGCGCAGTGGACGGCCGCACTGGCCCGCGCCGACGACCGCGACGAGGCGCTGACGGTGCTCGTCAGCTGCGCGGGAAGATCCATGATCGCCGACACCGCCACCATGCCGCTCGACGACTTCCGCAGCCTGCTCGCGGTCAACGTGGAGGGGACGTTCCTCGGGATGAAGCACGCGATCCCGCGCATCGCGGGGTCGGGCGGCGGTGCCGTCGTCACCATCTCGTCGCTGGCCGGCCTGAAAGGGATTCCCGGGATGGCCGCGTATTGCGCGACGAAGGGCGCGATCCGCATGATGACCAAGGCGGTGGCGCTGGAGTGCGCGGAGCTCCGCAACGGGGTCCGCGTCAACTCGGTCCACCCGGCGTCGTCGACACGCCCGCGTGGCGCAAGCACGATCCCGAGGAGGTCGGACGCTCCCGCCACGGCTCGCCGGGAGCCCGGGTCCTCGACCCCCACGTGGTCGCCGAGACCGCGGTGCCGATCGGCGTCGCCTGCTCCCCGGCGGAGGTCGCGGATACCGTCTGCTTCCTCGCCTCGGACGCCGCCCGCCACATCACCGGTGCCGAGATCGCCATCGACGGCGGGATGACCGCAGGCTGATGCCCGTCACCGCACACCGAGAGGAGTCCGCATGTCGGAACACGCAGGAAGAGCAGCGTTCGTGACCGGTGCCGGCAGCGGCATCGGGCGGGCGATCGCGCTCGCGCTGGCGGCCCGGGGTGCCTTCGTGTGGGCCACCGACTTCGACGGTGCGAGCGCCGACGGCACCGTCGAGCTGGCCCGGCAGGCCGGCGGCCGGGGGGAGGCGATCCCGCTCGACGTGCGGCACGAGACGCAGTGGCAGGACGCGCTGGCCCGCTCCGACTCCCACGACGCCCCGCTGACCGTGCTGGTCAACTGCGCCGGCACGCACGCCGTGACCGACACCTTCTCGATGCCGCTCGACGACTTCCGGCGGATCATGGCGGTGAACGTGGAGGGGACGTTCCTCGGCATGAAGCACGCCATCCCCCGCATCGCGGAGTCGGGCGGCGGAGCCGTCCTCAACATCTCGTCCGTCGCCGGCCTGAAGGGCATGGCCGGCTGGACCGCCTACTGCGGGTCGAAGGGCGCGATCCGCATGATGACGAAGGCCGTGGCGCTCGAGTGCGCAGGCCTGCGCAACGAGGTCCGGGTCAACTCGGTCCACCCCGGTTTCGTCGACACGCCCGCCCTGCGGAGCGCCCTCGCCCGGGGCCACCGGGCCGAGCCCGGCCGGGGACCGCGGGACCTCGACGAGGTCGCGAAGACGACGGTGCCGATCGGCGTCGCCTGCTCCCCGGGCGAGGTCGCGGACACGGTCTGCTTCCTGGCCTCGGACTCGGCCCGCCACATCACCGGAGCCGAGATCGTCATCGACGGCGGGATGACGGCGGACTGACGGAGTGCGCCTCGGGCGTCGCGGCCCTACGGCGCTGAGCAGCGGACTTGCGCTGGAGTCCGCTCCAGTTCCTAGCGTCGCGGTCATGCGAGAGACCATCGGATTCGCCGCGTTCGGGCCTGGCGAGGAGCTGCGGCCCTACAGGTTCGAACGGCGCGACCTGCGTCCGGACGACGTCGCCGTGCGAGTCACGTTCAGCGGGATCTGCCACAGCGATCTGCACGCCGTCGACGCGCTCCCGACCGGTGGCGACCCGTTCGTCCCGGGTCACGAGTTCGTCGGGGAGGTCGCCGCCGTCGGTGCGGACGTGACCCGCTTCCGGGTGGGTGATGCCGTGGCGGTCGGGAACATCGTCGACTCCTGTGAGGTGTGCCCGGCCTGCCGAGACCACCGCGAGCCCTACTGCGTCGAGTCGCCGACCACCACCTGGGGCGGCATCGACCGCCACGACGGCACCACCACCCGTGGCGGCTACTCGGCCGAGTACGTCGCCCGCGACAGGTTCGTCCACCACCTGCCGGCCGGTCTCGACCCCGCCGGGGCGGCTCCCTTGATGTGCGCGGGCGTCACGACGTTCGACCCGTTGCGGCGGGCGGGCGTCGGGGCCGGCGACCGGGTCGGCATCGTGGGGCTGGGCGGGCTCGGGCACATCGCGGTGAAGTTCGCCAAGGCGCTCGGCGCGCACGTCACCGTCTTCACCACCTCCGCGGCGAAGGTGCGGGCGGCGCACGATCTCGGTGCGGACGCGGTGGTCGTGTCCACCGACGACGCCGCGATGGCCGCGGTGGGCCAGACGCTCGACTTCGTCCTCGACACCGCATCCGGCAAGCACGACCCGTCGCCCTACCTGCGGGTGCTCCGCCTCGACGGCACGCTGTGCATGCTCGGCACCCCGGACCGCTACGAGCCCGAGGCCATGGCCCTGCTCGGCCGGACGATGACGTTGTCGGCATCGGCGGGCACGGTGCGCACCCGGGAGATGCTCGAGTTCTGCGCCGCCCACGGCATCGTCGCCGATGTCGAGGTCATCCCCCTCGCCGAGGTCAACACCGGGTTCCAGCGGCTCGCGAACAACGATGTCCGCTACCGCTTCGTGCTCGACGTGGCCGGTGCGCAGGTCGCGGCCTAGCGTGGTGCGCGTGACCGCCTCCCCTTCGACGCGGGGCGTCGTCGGCATCCGCGAAGTGTCCGAGCGAACGGGCCTGAGCATCGACACCCTGCGCTGGTACGAGCGCCAGGGCCTCGTGCCCGACGTGCGGCGTGGCACCGACGGCCGCCGCCGCTACTCCACGTACGCCCTCGGGTTCGTCCAGCTCGTCCAGGTGCTGCGGCGCACCGGCATGCCCGTGGCGCGGGTCCGCGAGTTCGTGCAGCTGGGCGGCGGGGAGCTCGCACACCACGCGCCCCGCATCGCGCTGCTCGAACAGCACGCCGCCTGCATCGAGAAGCTGGTGGCGCAGCTGCAGGCCGACCACGCCACCGTCCAGAACGAGATCGCGCACTACCGCGACCTGATCGCGCGCGGCGAGGACTGCACGGACGAGCCGGCCGAGCAGGACGGGCGGGGCTGACCGCCACACGGCGCGTTCTCCGTCGACGCCGCGACGGCCGGTGGGGGCGATGACGAGCCGCCGGCCGGCCGGGAGACCCGGGATCAGCGCGAGGCGAGGGCGGTGGGTACCACCACCTGTCCGGTCGCGCGCCAGCGCCGGTGTGTGCGGCCTTCCTGCCGTCCTGGCTAGACGCCCAGGTCCAGGGAGTGGACCAGTGCGGGGAAGCGGTCCAGCTGCCGCCGCAGGGCCGTGGCCGCCGACTGCAACAGCGGGAGGCGGGACCGCAGGAACTCGTCGGTGGGCTGGCGGCCGGACGTGGTGGCGCAGCTGATCCCCGCGATGGCGACCCCGTCATTGAAGATCGGCACGCCCAGAACCGTGATCCCGAAGTCCAGCTCGTCGGCGACGAGGGCGTACCCGTCGCGCCGGGCGCGCTCCAGGCAGTCCCGCAGCCCGGCCTCTGTGGTGACGGTGTGCGGGGTGCGCCGGAGGAGGTGCGCCGCGGCGAAGTACGCGGCGAGTCGCGGCTCGGGCTGGAAGGCGAGGATGGCCCGGCCCGTGGCCGACACATAGGCGGGCACCCGGCTGCCCGGCGTCACCGCGAAGCGGAGCAGGCCTTCGGTCTGCATGTGGCAGAGGTGGATGATGTCGACCCCGATGAGGGTGGTCAGCGAGACGCTGTCGCCGGTCTCGTCCCGCAGGTGCTGCAGGTGGGGCTGCGCAACCTCGGCCAGGTTCATCGAGTCCGGGTAGCCGGCCCCCAGCTCCATGACCTGGGGCGTGAGCACGAACGTGCGGCCGACCTTCTTCACGTATCCCAGCTGCACGAGTGTCAACAGGAAGCGCCGGGCGACGGCCGGGTTGAGGTCGGTGGCCGTGGCCACTTCGCTGAGGGTGAGTTCGGGGCCTGCCGGCCCGAATGCCCGCAACACGGCGAGGCCCCGGGCCAGTGAGCTGACGAACTGTTCCTTGTCCGGCACGGGCCGGCGCGGGGTTGACATGCCGCCTCCTCCGTCGCATGCTGCGCGCGTTCGGAGAGCGAAAGCTTATTCGCTCAGCGAAACTCGGTCAAGCCCCAACGAGGAGGCGTGATGAGCAGTGCTGCACAGAAGGCGGGGGCGACACCGTCCGGTGCCGAGGTACCGCCGCCCCACCTGACGAGGAAGGTCACGACGGCGGTCTCGCTGGGAACGGTCATCGAGTGGTACGACTTCTTCCTTTACGGCACCGCGGCGGCGCTGGTCTTCCCGCACCTGTTCTTCCCGGCGCAGAACAGCACGGTCGGCGCCCTGCTGTCGTTCGCGACCTTCGCAACGGGCTTCGCCGCACGGCCCCTCGGCGGGATCATCTTCGGGCACCTCGGTGACCGGGTGGGCCGCAAGACCGTCCTCGTGACGACCCTGATCCTGATGGGCGTCGCCACGGTCGGGATCGGCCTGCTGCCGACCTACGACCAGGTCGGCGTCGCCGCACCGGTCCTGCTCGTCGCGCTGCGGATCGTCCAGGGCCTCGGCACGGGCGGCGAGTGGGGCGGCGCGGCCCTGATGACGAAGGAGAACGGCAGCTCGCGGCCCGGGTTCTTCGGTTCGTTCCTGTCCGCCTCGGTCTTCGCGGGGCTGATCCTCGGGTCGGTCGTCTACACCGCGCTGGCCTCGGTACTCACCGAGGAGCAGCTGTTCGGCTGGGGCTGGCGCGTCCCGTTCCTCGTGAGCGTCCTGCTCGTCGTCATCGGGCTCTGGATCCGCCGCGACCTGCCGGAGACGGCCGAGTTCGAGCAGGTCAAGCGCGGCGAGGTGCGGGAGCGGGCGCCGATCATCGCCGCGCTGCGGCGGCCGCGCAACGTCATCGCGATCTTCCTGATGCGGGTCGGGCAGAACACGACCTTCTACATCGTCTCGGTGTTCGTGCTGACCTACGCCACCACGACGCTCGACCTGCCGCGACCGACCATCCTCGCGGCCACCCTGGTCGGCGCGCTGGTCGCCGGGCTGCTGTGCCCGCTGTACGGCCACCTCGGGGACCGCTTCGGCTTCGGACGGGTCATGCTCGTGGCGCTGGTGGTGCAGGCCGCGTTCGCCTTCCCGTTCTTCCTGCTCGTCGACACGCGGAACTTCGCGGCGATCCTCATCGCCGTCGTCGTCGCGATCGCCGGGGGCGCGGCCGCCGCCGACGCCATCCAGCCCGCCTACTTCACGGGCATGTTCGGGGCCCAGAGCCGGTTCAGCGGGGTCTCGATCGGGCGCGAAGGGGGCACGGTGATCGGAGGAGGCCTGGCGCCCTTGATCGCGGCCGGGCTATTGGCGTGGCAGGGCGGGTCCAGCTGGGCGGTCTCGGGCTGGATGCTGCTGACGAGCCTGCTCGGGATCGTCGGGGTGCTGCTCGTGCGTCCGGTCGCCGCCGAGCCGGTCGACACCCGCGGAGCGGCCCGGTGACCGACCCCGCCCGATCGGAGCTCGTCGTCCGGGCTGCCGACAGCACGATCGTCAGCCTGTTCGACACGCGGGCCCGGCTGCACCCGGCGCGGGTCGCCGTGCAGGCAGGCGCGTCGCGGACGACGTACCGCGATCTCGAGGAGCGCAGCAGGCGGGCCGCGGGCCTCCTCGCGGCCGCCGGGGTGGGCCGCGGCGACCGCGTCGGGTTGCTGTCGGAGAACCGGCCCGAGTACCTCGAGATCCTCCTCGCCGCCTGGCGCCTCGGGGCGATCGTCGCCTGCCAGAGCATGCGTGCATCCGACGAGGAGCTCGCGGCGTGCCTCGACCTCGTCGCGCCGGCCGTGACGGTCGCGTCGGAGCGCGCCGACGCGCGGTACGACCTGCGGTCGCGTTCCGGGGAACGGATCGTGCTCGGCACGGCGTACGAGCAGGGGCTCGCGTCGGCCGACCCGTGGACGCAGCCGTCCGCGGCCGACGCCGAGGACGTCGCCGTGATCATCTACACGAGCGGTACCACCGGCCTGCCCAAGGGTGCGTGCATCAGCCACCGCGCGGAGGTCGTGCGGAGCATGGCCACGCGGGCCGAGCTCGCATCGCGGCCGACGACACGTTCGTCGCGTGGTCGCCGCTGCACCACATGGGCGCGCTCGACAACTCGGTGAGCACGCTCGTGTCCGGGGGCAAGGTCGTCGTCGTCGACGGGTTCAGGCCCGACGAGCTGGCCGACGTCGTCGCCGCGGAGCGGCTGGGATGGCTGCTCGTCATGCCCGGCACCGTGGCCCGGCTCGCGCAGGCCCTGCGCGACCGCGGCACCCGGCCGGCGGGCGTGCGGCTCTGCGGTGTGATGCCCGACCTCGTCCGGCCCGAGGAGATCGCCGAGATCACGAGCCTGCTGGACGCCCCGTTCGCCAACACCTTCGGCGCCACCGAGACCGGTTGCCCACCGTGCTCGGCGGGCGTCATCCCGGTCGGGGAGGCGCCCACGGCCTTCCCCAAAGAGCAGAGCGGCTACTGCGAGGTCCGCCTCGTCGACCCGGACGGCCGGGACGTGCCCGACGGCGTGCCCGGCGAGCTCTGCATGCGCGGCCCCACGCTCTTCAGCGGCTATTGGAACAACCCGGAGGCGACGAACACCGACTTCCGGGACGGCTGGTTCCACATGGGCGACGTGCTCGTCCGGGAGGCGGACGGCCGGCTCACGTTCGTCGACCGCGTCAAGTACATGATCAAGAGCGGTGGGGAGAACATCTACCCCGCCGAGATCGAGCGCGTCCTCCTGCGCTTGCCCGGCGTGCTGGAGGCCGGGGTCGTCCGCCGTTCCGACCCGACGTGGGGCGAGGTGCCGGTCGCCGTCGTCGTGCACGCGGGCGAGACCTCCGCCGACGCGCTGCAACAGGCCTGCAGGCAGCACCTGCCCTCCTACAAGGTGCCGAAGGACATCGTCTTCGCCGCGCCCGGCTCCCTCCCCAGGAACCCCTCGGGGAAACTCGTCCGGCGCGAGCTGGAGCAGCTGCTCGCCGAGCGCTGAACCCGACCACCGACCCGAGAAGGAGAACCAGTTGTCCGACGGAACCGCGCTCGACGTCCGCAGCGACATCTGCTGGAGCGACGCGACGAGCATCACCGTCCTGGGCCGCGACCTCTGCCACGACATCATCGGCCGGCTCGACTTCGGGAGCTTCGCGTTCCTCCTGCTCACCGAGCGGATGCCCAGCGAGGCCGATGCCGCGCTCTTCAACGCGGCCCTCGTGAGCCTCGTCGAACACGGCATCACCCCGAACGCGATGGCCACCCGCCTGACCCACCTCGGGGCGCCGGAGTCGTTGCAGAGCGCCGTCGCGGCGGGCCTGCTCGGGCTGGGCAGCAGGTTCGTGGGCACGATCGAGGGGGCGGCGCGGTTCGTCGAGGAGGGCGTCGCGCGCCTGGACGGCGACGAGTCGGAGGCCGCGGTCCGCGCCGAGGCCGGGCGCATCGTCGCCGACTTCCGTGCGCGGCGCGAGCACGTCCCCGGGATCGGGCACCCCATCCACGAGCCGGTCGACCCGCGCGCAGAGGTGCTCTTCGAGATCGCGGAGTCGGAGGGCTTCCCGACGCTGCCGGTCCGGCTCGTGCGGGCCGTCGCGGCGGCGGGTAGCGAGGCGTCGGGACGCGCGCTGCCGGTCAACGTCACCGGGGCCATCGGCACCGTTGTCGCGCTGCTGGGCCTCGACTGGCGCATCGCGCGGGGGCTGGGGGTCATCTCGCGGACCGTCGGGTTGGTCGGGCACCTGCGCGAGGAGCTGGCCCGGCCGATGGCCACGACCCTGTGGCGGACGACCGACGAGGCCGCCACGCGGCACGTCCACAGGGCTGGGGCCTGAGAGGGCCGCCGGGCGGGCGCGTGCGGCCGGGCGCCCGGGGCGAGCAGGGGCTGCCCGGCACCGCCGAAGGTGACATCGAGCAGCGGTTCCGCCGCGCCGGGCTCGAGGACGTCATCGCCGGTTCGCTGCTCGCCGAGGCCGACTACACCGGCTTCGACGACTTCTGGGACCCCTTCACCTACCGGGTCGGGCCCGCGGGGCAGTACCTCGCCTCGCTGCCCCCCGAGCTGCGGGCGTGCGTGCGCGCCGGGTGCCGGGAGATGCTGCCCGACGGCCCGTTCTCGCTCGACGCGAGGGCCTGGTACGCGGCCGGCAGCGTCCCGGCCGCGCGCTGAACTGCGCCGCTGCCAGTTCGGATCGGCTGATCAGCGGGTGTGCGGCGGCAGGGGCCTGCTGGAAGTGCCGTCCTACCGGCACCTGGTCCACCGGCCCGGCTCGCACCTCGTCACGGCGTTCGGGCTCGCGGCCGACGAGGCGGAGGCGAACGAGCTGATCGGCCTCGTCGTCCACCCGACGCTTCCCGCCTGCTCCTGCGAATCGAACCGGCTGTGGACGAGATGCCGGAGGGGGCGAGCCTTGCGGCAGACGTCGACCTCGACAGGATCAGGCACCTCGTCCGCATCCAGTTGCCTCCTCCGGCTGCCGTGCAGGGCCGGCCGGCGCGCGGGCTGCGGCGGTGGACGCTCAGGCGGGGGAGGCGGCGAGCTGCGCGGCCAGCGCCGTGTCGGCGTCGGCGGCGGCGAGGTCGGCGTTCATGTGAGCGCCGGCGAGGGCTCCGGCCGCGGCTGAAGCGCCGACCTGTGCGGCCAGGTCGGTGGCGTTGCCCGCGACCCACACCCCTGGGACGGCGGTGGTGCCCGCGATGCCGCTCACGAAGCGGCGGCCCATGCCGTGGGGGAGGTCCTCCATCGGTAGCTGCAGGCCCTCGAGACCGTCGGTGCGGGCCAGCATCGTGGTGGCCACGGCGAGGACGCGCCGCGGGAGGACCTGCCCGTCGTCGAGGCGCACGCCGGTGATGCCGTTGTCGTCGGACTCGACGCGGGACACCGGGGTGTCGACGACGTGGACGCCGCGGGCGGTCAATCGGGCACGGGAGTCGTGGTCGAGCTCGGTGCCGCGGGTGAAGTACACGAGGTCGTCGGTCAGCTGGCGGAACAGCAGGGCGTGGTGGATCGAGGCGGGCCCCACCGCGAGGACGCCGATGGGTTCGTCGCGCACCTCCCAGCCGTGGCAGTACGGGCAGTGCACCACGCCGTGACCCCAGTGCTGGGCAAGGCCGGGAACGTCGGGGAGCACGTCGCGCAGCCCGGTGGCGACCAGTACCCGGCGGCCGCCGCGGTCCTGCCGTCGGCCAGGGCGATGGTGAACCGTGGGTCTCGCTCCCCGGGGCCGGCGGCCGGGGATGCGGAGGTCACCTCGCCGGCCACGACCCGGCCCCCGTAGCGGCGCACCTCCTCCCGGCCGCGGCGCAGCAGCTCGGCCGGGGGCGTTCCGTCCAGGCCGAGCAGGCCGTGCACGCCCTCGGCCGGCGCGTTGCGCGGGCTACCGCTGTCGATCACGACGACGGAGCGGCGCGAGCGGGCCAGCATGAGTGCGCCGTTCAAACCCGCTGCTCCGCCGCCGATCACGATGGCGTCGACCGTCCCGGCCGGGAGCGTGTCGTCGGTGTCCCCGACGGTTGCCGTGTGCATCGCGGTGCTCCTTCCACTCTCGTCCGTGCGGCCGGTTCGTCAGCCGCCCTGTGTCAGAAGGTAACGCTGTCTTGCTGGATTCGCATTCTCTCTTGCCCATAAGGCAAGAGGATGGCGCTCTGGACGGCCTGGTGCGCAAACTGCGCTCCCTTTGGCGACTTCGCAGCCGCACGGTCGATTCCTTGCTCGGTGCGCCCGGAGGTCGGGGTCAGCCAGCGCCCGTCGTGCCCGCAGGCGTGCTCACGCGGCGGCGCGCGCGGCGAGGGGCCTGCGCCGGAGGCCGGGGTCCTCGACGGCGGGTGGCTGGTAGGCCTGGTCGAGCGTGCCGACGTCGGTGCCGGGCGGCACGATCTCGTCGATCCGGTCGAGCACGTCGTCGGAGAGGGTCACGTCCAGGCCGGCGAGCAGGTCGTCGAGCTGCTGCTCGGTCCGCGCGCGAGCAGAGCGCAGGTGACGCCGGGGTGGGCGATGGTGAACGCCATCGCGAGGTGGGTCATGGGCAATCCGGCCTCGGCGGCGAGGGGGACGAGCCTCTCGACGGCCTCGAGCCTGCGTTCGTCGGTGAGGTGCCGGAACATGCCGGCGCGGCTCAGGTCGTTGTGGTCGCGGCGGACGCGGCCGGTGAGCAGTCCCTGTCCGAGCGGGCCCCAGACGAGGGTGCTCATGCCGAACCGCTGGGCGGTGGGCAGGATCTCGCGCTCGATGCCGCGGTTGAGGATGGAGTAGGCGGGCTGCTCGGTGTGGAAGTGCGCGAGGCCGTGCCGCTGCGCCACCCACTGGGCCTCGACGATGCCGGTGGCGGGGGTCTGGGAGGCGCCGATCGCGCGGACCTTGCCGCTGCGGACCAGATCGGTGAGGGCCGAGAGGGTCTCCTCGATGTCGGTGTCGGGGTCGGGGCGGTGGAGCTGGTAGAGGTCGATGTGGTCGGTCTGCAGCCGTCGTAGCGAGTTCTCGACGGCGGTGACGATCCAGCGTCGCGAGGCGCCTCGGTGGTTCGGGTCCTGCCCGGTGGGGCGGCCGAACTTGGTGGCGAGCACGACGTCGTCGCGGCGGCCTGCAGCGCTTTGCCGACCACCTCCTCGGAGTCGCCGTAGGCGTCGGCGGTGTCGACGACGTTGATGCCGGCGTCGATCGCCTTGTGGATGATGCGGGCCGAGTCCGCGGGGTCGTTGCCCATGGCCGTGGCGAACATCAGCGTGCCGAGGGCGTACGGGCTGACCTTGATGCCGGTCCGGCCGAGTGTGCGGTACTGCACGGGATCTCTTTTCTTGGTGCGGTCGGGGTATCGTAAGCGGAACGTCTTTCCGGAACTATACGGAAGAGCTTTCCGGTTATGCAAGCGGAGGTGATGCCACCGTGACCACGACCCCGGCGCCCCGTCGGCGGCGTGCCGACGCGCAACGCAACGTCGACGCGTTGCTCGACGCCGCGCGTGCCGTCTTCGACACCTCCGGTGTGGACGCGCCCGCGAAGGAGATCACCGACCTGGCCGGAGTCGGGGTCGGCACGCTGTACCGGCACTTCCCGCAGCGCACGGACCTGGTGAAAGCCGTGGTGGAGAGCGGGATCGACGCCGTCGCCGATGCGGGCCCCGCGCTGAGCGCCGCGTTCGAGCCCGCGGAAGCGCTGACCCGGTGGGTTGACCGCTACACCGAGTTGCTCGGCGCCAAACGCGGGCTCGCCTCGGCGCTGCACTCGGGCGACCCGGCGTTCGCCGGGCTGCCCGGCTACTTCATGGAGCGGCTCGCGCCCACCCTCTCGGCGCTGCTCGACGCGGCAGTGGCCGAGGGGGAGATCCGCGGTGACATCGGCGCAGAGGACCTCCTGTACGCCATCGCCCAGCTGTGCCAGCCCGTGCCCGGACGGAGGCCCGAGCACGGCCGGCGGATCGTGGGCGTGCTGGTCGACGGCCTGCGCCGGGGTGGCGGGCAGCAGTGACCGTGAGGAGATCCCGGGCCCTTCTTCGTGCCGTCGAAGTGGGCTACTGGTCCATGTAGTCGGCCTGCTTGTCCCGGTAGACGCTGTGGTAGTGGTTGTCGCCGTTGCCGAAGCGGCCGACGTTGGAGAACTCGATCCACAGCCGGGGACCGTCGATGCGCAGGTAGGAGCCCGGAGTGTTCGGGTCGGTCGAACCGGACCACGCGACGCGGGTGCGGTCGAACTCGGCCCGGTACTGCTCCACCAGCAGTTCGGCGACCCGCTCGTCGGTGTCGCGACCCATGCCCGCACCGCAGCGGTGACCCGCCCGCGCTGCTCCTCGGTGAGGTCGGTGACGAGGGAGCCCTCGGGCTCCGGATACCGGTCGCTCTGCCCGGTGCCGACGCGCACGTCGTCGATCGGGTCGATCCGCGCGGCGGCCAGGTCGTCCTCGTCCATGCTGCCGAGCAGTGCCGAGACGGCGTCGGCCTCGGCCAGCATCGGCCGGAGCCGCTGACCGGCCTCCTCGAAGTCCACCGGGTCGACGCCGGTGAAGGCCGGTGTGGGGCTGACGCGGTCGCTCTCGAACGTCGTGTTGACGGCGAGGTGGTGTCCGGTGATCTGGACCGTGAACCGCGCGGCGGTGCCGGGTTCGCCGAAGAGTGCGATGAAGTAGCGGTCGGAGCCGACGTCGCTGTCGCCGTTGCGCACGCCGAGTGCGTCCTCGGCGGCGAGCACGCCTCGCAGCTGGGAGTACCCGCTGTCGGAAAGGGTCGCGTCGGCGACGCCGAGTGCTGCGGCGCGCTGGTCGTCGGTGAGGTCGCCGAATGCGATCCCGTTGCGGTCGCCGGTGCTCGGGAAGTAGCTCCACCTGCGCAGAGCCGGGTCGGTCATGTCGTAGAGGACTTGGTCGCGCTGCTCTGCGGTGAGGCCGGCCAGGAAGGCTCCGGCGGCGGCGGCGACGGCCTCGGTGACGCCGGCCGGACCGGGGCCGGCTGCGACGGGGCCGGGCCGGGCGGAGGGTGCCGCCGGTGCGGGTGACATGTCGCCCGCGGCGCTGCTCGCACAGGCCGTCAGTGCGACGGCCGTGGCGACGGCCGCGGACAGGAGCGGGATCCGGGCGTGCACGGGTCCTCCTTCTCGGGTTGCTGGCACCATCAGGGTACAGCTACTTGATGAGTATCAAGGTCTTGATTACTCTCGTCCGGGGTCGAGCTCTCGACCCGCTTCTGCCCCGACCAGAGAGAGGGACCATGTCCTCCTCACAGCCCGTCTCCGGCGACCCGCCGCCCGATGCCTCGCCGTGGCACGTTTCCCGGCGCACGTTCCTCGTGGTCACGGGGGTGGCGGCCGGGGGAGTGGCGGTCGGCCTCGCCGTGGTCGACGCCGCCGCTCCGGATGCCGGGACCGTCGCCCGGGTCGCGCTGGCGGTGAACGGCGAGCCCGTCGTCGTGGAGGTCGACAGCCGGACGTCGCTGCTGGACCTGCTGCGCGAGCACCTGGAGCTGCCCGGCACGAAGAAGGGATGTGACGCCGGTGCCTGCGGCGCGTGCACCGTGCACGTCGACGGCCGCCGGGTCCTGTCGTGCCTCACGCTCGCGGTGCGGCTGGAGGGCGCGGACGTCGTCACGATCGAGGGGCTCGCACCTGCCGGTGGCGCGCTGCACCCCCTGCAGGCGGCCTTCATCGAGCAGGACGCGCTCCAGTGCGGCTACTGCACGCCCGGGCAGATCATGTCCGGTGTCGGCTGCATCCAGGAACGCCACACCGGGTCGGCGGAGGAGATCCGGGAGTGGATGAGCGGGAACCTGTGCCGCTGCGGCTGCTACGTGAAGATCGTCAGGGCGGTCGAGCAGGCGGCAGGGGAGGTGTGACGTGTTCCCGTTCTCCTGCACCACCGTGACCGACGTCGACGCGGCCGTCCGAGCCGGTGAGAGCGGCGGCCGGTACATCGCGGGCGGGACGACGCTCGTCGACCTGATGCGCGAGACCGTCGAGCGCCCGGCACGCTCGTGGACATCTCCGCGCTCCCGCTGGGCGAGATCACGTTCACGCCGGAGGGCGGCCTGCGTCTCGGCGCGCTCGCCCGGATGGCCGACGTCGCGGCCGACCCGGCCGTGCGGGAGGCGTACCCGGTCATCGCCCACGCGCTGGAGCTGAGCGCCTCGCCGCAGCTGCGCAACATGGCCACCATCGGCGGCAACGTCATGCAGCGGACCCGGTGCTCCTACTTCCGCGACGTGTCGGCGGCGTGCAACAAGCGCGCGCCCGGCTCCGGGTGCGCGGCTCGGGAGGGCTACAACCGCGGCCACGCGATCCTCGGCACCTCCGACGCGTGCGTCGCCACCCACCCTTCCGACCTCGCCGTGGCGCTCGCGGCGCTGGACGCGCGCATCCACACGCGCGGCCCCGGCGGCGAGCGCACGGTCCCCTTCGCCGACTTCCACCTGCTCCCGGGCACCACCCCCGACCGCGAGCAGGACCTGCGGCCCGGCGAGCTGATCGTCGCCGTCGAGGTGCCACCGCACCCGCGGCCGCTCGCGTCCGGCTACCTCAAGGTGCGTGACCGGCAGAGCTACGAGTTCGCGCTGACCTCGGCGGCCGTCGCCCTGCACGTCCAGGGCGGCGTGATCCGGTCCGCCGGGGTCGCTGCCGGCGGGGTGGGCACGGTGCCCTGGCGGCTGCGCGCGGTGGAGCAGCACCTCGTCGGCCGTCGCCCCGCCGGCGGGCTGTGGGCCGCGGCGGCCGAACGGGCCGCGGAGGGGGCCCGGCCGCTGGCGCACAACGGTTTCAAGGTCGACCTGCTCCGCCGCACGGTCGAACGTCAGCTCCGCATCGTGGGAGGTGGGTCATGACCCGGTCGCAGTCGATGCAGCCCCAGAGCGCCGTCGGCGCTCCCGTGGCTCGGGTGGACGGGCGGCTCAAGGTCACCGGCTCGGCGCGCTAC
This sequence comes from Pseudonocardia sp. CNS-004, assembly GCA_001942185.1. Lineage (GTDB taxonomy): Bacteria > Actinomycetota > Actinomycetes > Mycobacteriales > Pseudonocardiaceae > Pseudonocardia. Next base: position 14,359 of record MKJV01000069.1, on the reverse strand, counting down.
GCGGCCGACCACGGCCCCGCCGACGGGATCGAGGGGGTCGTGCACGCCGTCCTCGTCGAGGCCACGATCGGCCGCGCGCGGATCACCGGCGTCGACACCCGGGCCGCCGAGGAGCTGCCCGGTGTGCTGGCCGTGTTCCACCACGGCAACGCGCCGCGGCTGCCCTACCGGGACAACCCGTTCCCGGACTCGATCAACCCGCCCGGCGAGCGGCTGCGTGCCTTCCAGGACGACCGGGTGCGGTTCTTCGGCCAGCCGGTCGCGGTGGTCGTCGCGACCACGCCGGAGACGGCGCGGCACGGGGCGCGCCTGGTCGAGGTCCGGTACGCCGCGGAGCGCGTGGGCACGGACCTGGCTGCCGGGACGCCCGGTGGAGAGCCCGAGACCTACGGCCGCGGCGACGTGGAGGCGGGCCTGCGCTCCGCGGAGGTGCGGCTGGAGATGACCTACCGGACGGGCCGCAACCACCACAACGCGATGGAGCCGCACGCGATCATCGCCCGGTGGGAGGGCGACCGCCTCACCGTGTGGGAGAAGACGCAGTGGGTGGCCGACCCGCGCAACGAGCTCGCCGCGGCGTTCGGCATCCCGCAGGAGTCGGTGCGGTGCCTGTCCACCGTCGTCGGCGGGGCGTTCGGCAACGGCGGGCGGACCTGGGTCCACTCCGTGATCGCGGCGCTCGCGGCCCGCGAGGTCCGGCGCCCGGTGAAGCTGGTGATGACCCGCAAGCAGCTCTACTCCGGGGTCGGGTACCGGCCCGCGTACGAGTACGCGGTGCGGCTGGGCAGCGACCGGAGCGGGCGGGTCACGGCCATGGCCCACGACGTCCGGGGGGAGACCTCCCGCTACGAGTCGCACGCCGACGACATGGCGCTCGGGCGGATGCTCTACACCACGCCGCACGTCGCCCAGACCGTGTCGCTGGTGCCGCTCGACGTGAACACGCCGACCTGGATGCGCGGTCCCGGCTGGTCCACCGCCGCGTACGCGCTGGAGTGCTCGATGGACGAGCTCGCCCACGAGCTCGGCATCGACCCCATCGAGCTGCGGCTGCGCAACGAGCCGGAGTCCGACCCGGCCACCGGGTCGCCCTTCTCCACGCGGCGGCTGCGCGACTGCTACGCGATCGGTGCGCGGGAGTTCGGCTGGGACCGCCGCAACCCGACGCCGGGGGCCACCCGCGACGGCGACCGGCTGATCGGAACGGGGTTCGCCGCCGGCGCCTACGCCACCGAGCGGATGAACGCCCAGGCGTACGCCCGGCTCGACGCGGACGGCCGCGTCGTGGTCCAGTCCGCCACCAGCGACATCGGGCCGGGCACCGCCACCTCGATGTCGCAGGTCGCCGCGGACGCCTCGGCGTGCCGGTGGACGCCGTGCGCTTCGACCTGGGCGACTCGCTGCTGCCGCCCGCCCCGGTCCAGGCGCTGGCCTGGACGATGGCGAGCGTCGGCTCGGCCGTGCAGAACGCGTGCGACCTGCTGCGCGCCAGGCCGTCGACCTCGCGGTCACCGACCCGGGCTCACCGCTTCACGGCGCCGACCCGGGCGCGTCGTGGTCCGTGACGGGTGGCTGAGCGTGGGGACCGACCCCGGCCGCGGGGAGACCTACCCACAGCTGATGGGCCGCAACAACCGCTCCCACCTCGAGGTGATCGGCTCCTACGAGCCTCCGGAGGAGAGCGGGTTCTCGATGTACTCCTACAGCGCGATCTTCGCCGAGGTCGCCGTGGACGCCCGGCTGGGGCTGGTGCGGGTGCGGCGCATGCTCGGGGTGTTCGACGCCGGGCGGATCATCAACCCGACGCTCGCCGACAGCCAGGCCCACGGCGGCATGATCGGTGGCATCGGGCAGGCGCTGCTGGAGCACACCATCACCGACCACCGCGACGGCCGGATCGTCAACGCCGACTTCGCCGGCTACCTGCTCCCGGTGAGCGCCGACGTCCCCGACGTGCGCGCGATCTACGTCGACGGTGAGGACCGCGAGGCCGACCCGATCGGGGTGAAGGGCCTCGGGGAGATCGTGATCGTGGGGGTCGCGCCTGCCATCGCCAACGCCGTCTTCCACGCCACGGGGCGTCGCGTCCGCGAGCTGCCCATCACGCCGGAATCGCTACTCGGGTGATCGCGGAGGAGGTCGTCGCCCGGTTCCCGGAACCCCTGGGCGCCGGGTCCGGCGCCGCCGCCACGCGGGAGTACCGGGACGGTTCCGGTGCTGCTCATGCGATGGCTCCCCGGGCGGCGTCGTCGGATCCCGTCGAGCGGGCTCGCGCGACGGTACGGCCGCGCGGGGAGTCGGGGAAACGCTCGAGCATCGCGCGGACCGCATCGGCGTCGACGTCGGCGCCGAACAGCTCGGCGCCGGGTTCGAAGCGAACGCCTTCGGCGAGCGGGCCCGCGACGACGGGGTCGAAGCCGAGCGCGTCGACGAGCCGGCCCACGGCGGTGACGTCGGCGGCGTCATCGCCCGCGATGGCGAGCGCCTTGCGTCCGGGCGCCGCGGCGGGGCGGGCTTCGTCCTCGAGGTCGTGGTAGCCCATGTGGTTGAACGCCTTGACCACCCGGGATTCGGGCAGGAAGGCCTGCACGATCTCGCTGGAGGAGGTGCGCGGGTCGGTGAGGTCGTCGCGGATGCCGTCGGTCTCCCACCAGTAGTTCATGGCGTCGACGACGAGCTTGCCGCGCAGCGCGTCGGCGGGGAGGGTGCGGTGCTTGCCGAGGGGGAGGGCGAGGATGACGACGTCGGCCTGCTCGGCCGCGTCGGCGGCGGTCGTGGCGGTCGCGCCGGGCGTGACGACCTCGACGATGAGCGCGATCCTCGCCGGGTCGCCGGAGCCGGCGACGAGCACGCGGTAGCCCGCGGCGACGGCGAGCCGCGCCAGCACGGTGCCGACCTTGCCGGCCCCCAGGACCGCGACGGTGGTCATGCCGTCTCGGAGAGGATGTCGCGGACCATGGGGACGACCTTGCTGCCGTAGAGCTCGACGCTGCGCAGGCGGGCGCTCTTCGGCTGCGAGCCGCCGGTGTAGATCATGTCGAACCGGCCGACGCCGAGTGTGCGGACGGACCGGGCGATCTTGCGGGCGACGGTCTCCGGGGAGCCGACGTACATCGAGCCGTGCTCGATCTCGGCGGCGTAGTCCTCCCGGCGCATCGGCGGCCAGCCGCGCAGGGCGCCGATGCGGTCGTGCAGGACCTTGTAGCGGGGGTAGTGCAGCTGCGTGGCCTCGTCGTCGGTGTCGGCGATGAACCCGGGGGAGTGCATGCCGACGGGCCACGCGGTGGTGCCGAGGCGGTCGGTGGCGCGCTGGTAGAGCTCGATGAGCGGGGTGAACCGCGCGGGCGGGCCGCCGATGATGGCGAGCATGAGCGGCAGGCCGTGGCGGGCGGTGCGGATGATCGACTGTGGTGAACCGCCGACGCGACCCAGGTGGTCAGGCGTCCGGAGTCGGTCTTGGGGTACACGTCGGCGCCGTCGAGCGCGGCGCGCACGGTGCCGGTCCACGTCACCGGCTTCTCGTCGAGGAGCTGGACGAACAGCTCGAGCTTCTCCTCGAAGAGCACCTCGTAGTCGGCGAGGTCGTAGCCGAACAGGGGGAACGACTCGGTGAACGAGCCGCGCCCGAGGATCACCTCGCGCGGCCGGAGGAGATCGCGTCGAGGGTGGCGAAGCGCTGGAAGACGCGCACGGGGTCGTCGGAGCTCAGCACGGTGACGCCGGAGCCGAGGCGGATGCGGGAGGTGCGGGTGGCGATGCCGGCGAGCACGGTCTCGGGCGTGGAGATCGCGTAGTCGGGTCGGTGGTGCTCGCCGAGCGTGAGGGCGTCGACGCCGAGCTCGTCGGCGAGGATCGCCTCGGTGACGACCTGGCGGATCGCCTCGGCGTGGGAGACGAGGGCGCCGGAGTCGTCCTCGGGCACGTCGCCGAAGGTGTCGAGGCCGAACACGAGGTCGCTCACGGTTTGCTCCTGGATGTCGTTCGATGGGGTCGTGTCCGACCGGCCGGCTCCCCGGCGAGCTCCGCACCACGGGATCCAGTGTCGGGTGCGGCGGCCCTCACCGGATCGGCCGGTCAATCGGTCTTCGGCGATGGGTAGGTCGGGCGCCGCTACGCGTCGTCGGACGAGCGCGGGACCACGTCGACGTGGACGGCGTTGGCCCACGGGTCCTCGAAGCTGACGGTCCGGCCGTCGTTCCGGATGGGGACGCGATGGTGCTGCATGCGCTCCACCAGCTCGCCGACGTCGTCGGCGGACGGGAGGCCGATGTCGAGGCGCCCCAGGCCGAGGGTGGGCCGGCGGCGACCGGCGCCACGGCTCTTCCAGACGTTCATCGCCATGTGGTGGTGGTATCCGCCTGCGCTGACGAACAGCGCCTGATCGCCCAGGGTGAGCGTCACGTCGAAGCCCAGTGCCGTGGCGTAGAAGTCGCGCGCCGTCGCCACGTCGCCGACGGAGAGGTGGACGTGGCCGACTCGTGCGTTCCCGATCGGTTGACCGGCGAGGTCTCGTTCGCCGCCCCGTTCGTCGAGGTGTTCGCGCAGGTAGACGTTCGGGTCCAGGAACACGGCGCCCATCTTGATCTGTCCGTGCGTCCAGCTCCACTGCGTCCGGTCGCGGTCCCAGTACAGCTCGACGCCGTTCCCCTCGGGGTCGTCGAAGTAGAAGGCCTTGTTGACCAGATGGTCGCTGGAGCCGGTGAACGACCCGGGGTGTCGGCGCGCGACGGACTGGATCGCCGCGGCGAGGGCGGCCTCCGTCTCGAAGACGATGGCGGTGTGGAACAGCCCGGCATCCGTGGGGGAGGCGTGCTGCAGGCCTGGTGTGTGTATGAGGACGACGACCGCCCGACCGGCCCGACCGAGAGTCACGCGTGACCCGGCCTGGTCCAGTACGGCCAGGCCGATCCCGTCGCGGTAGTAGGCCGTCATCGCGTCCAGATCCGCGACGTTCAGGGTGACGGCCCCCATCGAGGTGTCGGCCGCGAGGTGTGTGCCTGTGCTCATGCACCCCCCAACTGACTTGAATGCTCAACTAATTCCGCGTGGTCGCTACTGCTCGCGCGGGAGCAACCTGGTGTTCGGCAGCGGCGGGGCGGGCAGCGGTGGCAGCTGGTCCGGTGGGAAGGTGCCGAAGAGGGCGGACTTGCCCCCGTCCCGCGGATCGGCCGGCTCGAACCCGAGCTCGGCCTGGTAGCGGCGCCGGAACTCGACGATCTCGTCGTGGTCGCGGCCGACGAAGTTCCACCACATCACGATCTGCTCGTCCAGCGGGACACCGCCCAGCAGGATCGCGCGGGCCTGCGTGTCACCTGCCGTGACGACCAGCGTGTCGGCGCCGGGCGGGACGTACGCGAGCGACCGGTGTCCGACGGCGGCGGAGTTCACCGTGACCTCCGCGTTCTCGGCGAGGACGGCGTGCTCGAAGTCCGCCCGCACGGGCAGCCGGACCGTGGCGCCGGGGTCGAGGACCAGCTCGGCACCGAGCAGGTCGGGTGTGCGCGTCTCGACCGGGGACGCGGACCCGAGAAGCTCCCCGAGGAACACCTGCGCCGTGACACCGGGGAGCGTCACCGGCTCGGGGGCGTAGTGGGCGAAGGCGTTCTCGCCGAACCGCGTCTCGTCCGGCAGCGCGTACCAGAGCTGCACGCCGTGCAGGGTCCGCGTCCCGGCGGCGCTGAGCTCCTGATGGGTGATGCCCCGGCCCGCGAGCATCAGGTTGAGCTCCCCCGGCAGGACCGAGGCCGCGGTGCCACCGGAGTCGAGATGCTCGATGCGGCCGCTGAACAGCCACGACACCGTCGCGAGCCCGGTGTGCGGATGCCGCGGCATCTGCATCCCCCCGGTGACCGCGACGTCGTCGGGCCGTAGTGGTCCAGGAAGCACCACGCCCCCACCAGCGACCTCCGCCGCTGCGGGAGGGTCCGGTACACCGTCGTCGCCCGCACGCCCCCGAGGGGCACCTGGCGCGGCTCGAGGACCTCGACCGCCGTGCACGGCTGCCCGCCGTCCAGGACCTCCAGGTCGGGCCGGGGGTCGAGGTTCGTCATCGGACGAGCTTCCCTTCGCTGTCGCGGGGCCGGACCGGATGCCGGCTGAGGATCGAGATCCGGTTGAACGCGTTGATCGTGGCCGCCACCCACTCGGCTGCGACGAAGGCCTCCTCGCCGAGGACCGACCGGGCGCCGAGCAGGTCGGCCTCCGCCTCGTCGGTCAGGGGGAGCGCGGTCGCGGCCTCCGCCACCGCGAGCACCGCCCGCTCCCGCTCGTCGAACAGCCCGGCCTCCCGCCACGCGGGCAACAGGTCCAGCTTCTGCTGCCCGATCCCCGCCTGCCGCGCCTGACGGGAGTGCAGGTCCAGGCAGAACGCACACGCGTTGAGCTGCGACGCGCGTACCTTGATCAGCTCGGCTTCCTGCGCCGAGAGCCCCCGTGCCGATGCCGCTTCCCGGATGGCCGACGAGAACGCCTGCGCGGCCTGCCACGCCTCGGGCATCACCTTGTCCAGCGCCGGGTGCATCGTCTCCCCCTCAGCCCGCACCTGCCACCCTCCAGAGATCGACCCCGGTCGTTCTACCAGTCGTGCCTCACGTCCCGCCCCGGGTCGCGCGCGCCACCAGTGCGAGGTCGTCGCGGGTCGGGCGGCGGAACGCACCCCCGGCGGCGACGAACTCGTCGCCGTGGGCCCTCAGGTGGCGGGCGAACAACGGGCACACGGGCACCACGGTGAGCTTCCTGCGGATGCTGTCCGCGAGCGCCTCCCGCAGCAGCAGGCCGGCCAGTCCGCGGCCGCCGTACTCCTCGTCGACCTCGGTGTGGAAGAAGATCCGCTCGTCTGCCGCGCCGGGTGGATCGACGAACTGGGCCCTGCCGACCGGCGGGCCGTCACCGAGCCCGACCACGTAGGCGCCCATCGGGACCGTCTCCTCGAGCCCGATCGTCACAGCGGCGCCGGTCCTGTCGGTCGCGTGCCAACTCACGAGTCGATCACCACGTCGACGATGCCCTCGGTCATGTGTGCGCCGAGGCCTGTCACGGACCTCGACTCCACGAAGGATCGGGTCCGGGCGGATCGGACACCGAATCGGTCATCCGCGGAGGCGGAGCTCATCGCTGTGCCGAGCGCCTGCGCCGTCACGCGCGGGTGCCGGTGGTGGGGGTGGGGGTTTCGAGCAGCTGCGTCTCCCAGCCGAACGCGACGCCGGTGCCGCCGCCGTGCTGCGCGATGACCTGCGCGAGCGCCGGGACGGTCGCGTCGCGGGCCCAGTCCCGCTGCAGCTCGCCCTGCACGGCCATCCACGTCATCGGCACCACGCCCGCCTGGACCATGCGCCGCACCGCCGTGTCGTGCGCTTCGGCCGACACCCCGCCGGAGGCGTCGGTCACGACGTAGACGGCGTAGTCGTCGTCCAGGGCCTGGATCGCGGGCATGGCCACGCAGATCTCCGTCCAGAGGCCGGCGATGACCAGCTTCTTGCGCCCGGTCGCCGCGACGGCGTCCACCACGCGGCTGTCCTCCCAGGTGTTGATGGAGGTCCGGTTGATCGGCTTCTGGTCGGGGAAGAGGCCCTGCAGCGCGGGGATCAGGTAGCCGCCGCGCTCCTCCACGACGGTGGTCAGGATCGTGGGGACGCCGAACGCCTTGGCGGTCTTCGCGAGCCCGACGACGTTGTTGACGACCAGCGTCGGTTCGTGGCTGTGGAGGTTGGCGAACTGGAACGGCTGGTGGTCGATCAGCAGGAGGACGCACTCCTGCGGGGTCAGCAGCGCATCGAGCCCGGTCTTCGTGGTCACGGCGATCGAGTGTCGAGCGCGTCGGCCCTCACCGGATCCGCCGGTCGATCGGTCGACCACAATGGGCAGATCGGACTATAGCCTCGGAACGGCCGCACCACTGCGGCCTGGCGAGACGTTCTGGGGTGGGGCATGGAGCTGTTCGGGCGGCGCGTCGAGACGGCGGCCCTCGACGGGCTGCTGGACCGCGCGGCACACGGCGCGGGTTCCGCGCTCGTGTTGTGGGGCGAGCCGGGCATCGGCAAGACCGCCCTGCTCGAACACGCCGTCGCGGCGGCGTCCGACGCGACCGTGCTGCGGTGCCGGGGCACCCGGATGGAGTCGGGGCTCGCCTTCGCGGCGCTGCACGAGCTGCTGTGGCCGGTGGTGGACCGGCTGGAGAGGCTCGCCGCCCCGCAGGCAGCGGCGCTGCGCGGCGCGCTGGGGATGAGCCGGGACACGACCAACCGGTTCCTCATCGGCGCGGCCGTGCTGTCGCTGGTCAGCGGTCTTGCGCGGGAGCGACCGGTGGTCGTCGTGGTGGACGACGCCCAGTGGGTCGACGAGGCGACCGCGCACTGCCTGGGATTCCTCGCGCGCCGGGTGGCGACGGAGCCGGTCGTGGTGCTGCTCACCGGGCACGAGGATCCCACCTCGGGGCCGTGGGAGGGGTTGCCGGCGATGGAGGTCGTCGGTCTGGCCGACGACGACGCACGCCGGCTGGTCGACGCCGTCGTGCCGGATGCCGACGAGGCGCTGGTCGACCACGCGGTCTGGGCGGCCGGGGGCAACCCGTTGGCGCTGCACGAGCTGCCCACCCTCGACCGCGAGATCGACGGCGAGACGCTCCTCCTGCCGTCCGGGGGGCCGGTGCCGGTCGGGCCGCGGCTGCAGCGGGCGTTCTGCGCGCGGGTCGAGGCCCTGAAGCCGTCGGCACGGGCGTTGCTGCTGCTGGCCGCCGCCGAGGACCGGGGCGACCGGCACGTCCTGCACCGTGCCGGGTCCGCGTGGGGCGTCGACACGTCCAGCTGGGAGGAGGCCCTGCGCTCCGGCCTGATCCGCGGCTCGGGGGCCCGGCTGGAGTTCCGGCACCCGCTGATCCGGGCGGCGGTCTACGACGGCGCCCCCTTCCTGGAGAGGCAGGCCGTGCACCGGGCGCTGGCGGCCGCCCTGCCGACGAGTGCCGTCGGGGAGCGGGCCTGGCACCTGGCCGCCGCCGCCGACGGGCCGGACGAGGACGTCGCCTCGCTGCTGGAGCAGGCCGCCGAGCAGTGCCTGCAACGCAGCGCGGGGCCGATGGGGGCCCGCACACTGCGGCGGGCGGCCGAGCTCTCGCCTGCGCCGGACGCGGCGGGGCGTCGACTGGCCGCGGCCGCCCGTGCCGCGTGGGACGCCGGCCGCGGCGAGGCTGCGCGGCAACTGATCGAGGACGCCGAGCGCCAGTGCGGTGAGCTTCCCGCCGCGCGGATGAGCGGCGGCCTGCGCGGCATCCTCGAGTTCGCCCACGGCATCCCCGAGCGCGCCCAGCGCTACCTGGTCTGCGACATGGCCGTGGTCCCGGACACCTGGCGTGCGCTGGAGCTGGGCACGGTGGCGGTTCGCGCCGCGTGGTCGGCCGGCCGGTCCGACCTGCAGCGGGAGGCGCTGCAGCAGGTGCGGGCCGTGGACACCGACGGTGATCCCGCGCTGTCGGAGCTGATGCCCGTGCTGCGGAACTGGTGGTCCTGCTACGACGAGGCCGGTGAGGCCGGCCCGACGTCCCTGGACATGGACAGCGGCACGGTTGCCCGGCTCGGTGCGGCCGCGTGGGAGCTGCTTCCGCCCGTGCCGTTGGTCCAGGGATGGGGGATCGAGGACGGGCTGCTCGACGTGCTGCGCGTGCAGGCCGCACAGCTGCGGCGGCGCCACGAGCTCGCCGCGCTGGCCGTGGTGCTCTCCCAGACCGCGATCCTCGACCTCAACGCGGGCCGGTGGGATGCCGTCGAGGCCGCGGCGGGCGAGGCGCTGCTGCTGGCCGAGGAGGTCGGGGCAGACCACGTGGCGACGCAGTGCCACGCGTCCCTCCTCGCGGTGGCCGCCGGCCGGGGCAACGGCCGCGCCGTCGCCGACCACGCCACCCGCGTCCTACAGGTCTCGGTTCCGCGCGGTGTGCGTGCGCTCAGCGCGGGGGCCTACTGGCAGCGTGGACGGGCGGCGCTGTTCGACGGTCGTCCCCAGGAGGCACTGAGCGACCTGCGGCGTCTCGCCGAGCCCGGCCACGAGGCCGCTCACCCCGTCTTCGCGCTGCTCGCCGCCGTGGACACCGTGGAGGCGGCGGTGCAGGTCGGGAGCGCGGACGTCGTCGAGGACCGGGTCGTCATGGTGGAGGAGTGGGCACAGCGCACGGGCGCCGCCTGGGCCCGCGCGGCCGGCCACCGGCTCCGCGCCCTCGTCCAGGACGGATCGGCGGCCGAGGCCTCGTTCCGCGCCGCCCTGGACGTCGCGGGCGCGGGCGCGTACCCGTTCGAGCACGCCCGCACCCGGCTCCTGTACGGGGAGTGGCTGCGGCGGGCGCGTCGCCGGGCCGACGCCCGGATCCAGCTCGCCGGGGCGGCCGAGGTCTTCGACAGCCTCGGTGCGGAACCGCTGCGGGTGCGAGCGCTGGGCGAGCAGGCCCTGACCGAGCGGCCGGCCGCCCCCCGCGTGCCCGATGCCGCGACCGCGGCCGGGCTGACCGCGCAGGAGCTGCGGGTCGCGCGGCTGGCGGCGGACCGCCTGACCAACCGGGAGATCGCGGCCCAGCTGTTGATCAGCCCCCGCACGGTCGGCCACCACCTGGCCAGCGTCTACCCCAAGCTCGGCATCACCTCCCGTGCCGAGCTGGCCCGGATCGACTTCGCGGGCGACCTACGGCTCGGCGCGGCCGGTGACTGAGCCGCTGTGCTGATGACCGATTGCGCGCCCGATCCGTACGGACCCGGATCCTCGTAGCTTCCCCGCGAGCCGGATCAGCGCAGCGAGGTACGGAGGCACGCCCGTGGGGCAGCTCGAGGGCAAGACATCAGTGGTGACCGGTGGCAGCACCGGGATCGGCCTGGCCACCGCGGTGCGGCTGGCGGACGAGGGCGCCTACGTGTTCATCACGGGGCGGCGCAAGGACGTGCTGGACGCCGCCGTCGAGTCCATCGGACCGGCCCGTGCCACGGCGGTCGTCGGCGACGTCTCGGAGCCGGAGGACCTGGACCGGCTCTACGAGGCGGTCCGGGCACGGGGCAAGGGGCTGGACGTGCTCGTGGCGAACGCGGCGGTCGGTGCGTTCGTGACGTTGGAGCAGACCACCGAGGAGCACTTCGACCAGACCTTCGGGGTCAACGTCCGAGGCATGGTGTTCACCGTGCAGAAGGCGCTCCAGGTGTTGAACGACGGCGCCTCGGTCGTCCTGATCGGCTCCACGGCCGCCGACCGCGGCGTCGAGGCGTTCGGCGCGTACGCGGCGTCGAAGGCGGCCGTCCGGTCGTTCGCGCGGACGTGGTCCACCGAGCTCAAGGGGCGTGGCATCCGGGTCAACGTGGTCTCGCCGGCCTGGATCGAGACTCCTGGGGGCACCGCCGCCTTCGGCGACGAGGAGACCTTCCGGGCCGTCAAGGAGAACGTCGCCGCGACCGTGCCCAAGGGCCGCTTCGGCCGACCCGAGGAGGCCGCCGCGGTCGTGGCCTTCCTCGCCTCGGAGGAGAGCAGCTACGTCGTCGGTGTGAACCTCTACGTGGACGGCGGTACGAACCAGATCTGAGGCGCCACCGACACGAGCGCTCCCCGCCCCCCGTAGGAGGATCACCTGTGAAGATCATCGTTCTGGGTCGAGGCAACGTCGGAGGCGGCCTCGCCGCGTTGTGGACGGCGGCCGGGCACACCGTCACCACGGTGGGCCGCGACGGTGGCGACGGCACCGACGCCGATGTCCTCGTGGTCGCCGTCCCCGGCGACAGGGTCGCGACGCACTCGCGCGGGTCACCGGCATCGCCGGCACACCCGCGATCGACGCCACGAACGTCTACGGCCCCCGCGATCCCGGCCACGAGTCGAACGCGCACCTCGTCCGGTCCCTCACCGGCGGCCCGGTGGCGAAGTCGTTCAGCGCCAACTTCGCCTCCGAGTACCCGAAGCTGACGGCGCAGGCGACACCCCCGGGCAACCTGGTGGCCGCGGAGCCGGAGATCCGCGAGCTCGTCGACCGGCTCAACCGGGACGCCGGGTTCGAACCGATCCACGTCGGAGGTCTGGAGATGGCCCGCCAGATCGAGGACATCGGCCCACTGCTGATCGGGATCGCCCGCAACGGTGCCGGCCCGTTCTTCTACCGGGTGTCACCGACCGCCGCATAGCCGCTCCACCGGATCAGCCGTCCGCGGAGGGGAACACGCCGCTGCCCTCGACCGAAGCCGGCGGTCCGTCGCTGTTGATCCTCGTCGCCGTCAACGTGAGCATGGTCGCCCTGGTCCGGGCACACGAACGCCGGAGGCGGGCGACGCGCTAACCCCGCACCACCGGGCGTCTGCCGTCGCCGAGGTCCGGATCGGGGAGGACGGTGTCGGGGTCGACGAGTGCGGTGGTGTGGCCGTCGAGTGTCAGGCGGCGCAGTGCCTCGAGGACCATGCGGCGGCCGACGTCGCTGAACCGGTCGACGCGTGTGAGGTCCAGCGTCACCGTGGAGCTGCTGATCGCGTCCGCGGACAGGCGGTCGAGGATCGCCTCGGCACCGGGGAAGTGGATGGCCCCCTGGATCTCGTAGACGGTGGTGTCGCCCTCGACCGTGACTCCGCGGACCGCGGTGAGCCCGTGGGGTTCGGCGTCCATCAGGTGCATCCCCATGTCGCGGGAGAGACGTTCGCAAATCGCGACTCCACGCACGCTGTTCCCGTGCGTGTCCAGGCGGGGCGAGACCGTGCCGAGGCCGAGCTCACCCGGCAGTGCTCCCATCAGCCCGCCGGCCACGCCGCTCTTGGCGGGGATGCCGACCCGTACGAGCCAGTCGCCCGCGGCGTCGTACATGCCGCAGCCGGCCATCACCGCCAGCGTCCGGCGCGCGACGGCGGCGGGAACGACCCGGTTCCCGGTGACGGGCTGGACGCCGGCATTGGCCAGCGTCGCGCTCATGACGGCGAGGTCCCGGACGGTGACCCGCACCGCGCACTGTCGCGTGTAGCCGTCCACGACGGCGTGTGCGCTGCCGGCGACGACCCCGTAGTTGCGCAGCATGTGCACGATCGCGAGGTTGCGGTCGGCGCTCTCGATCTCGGAGCGGTAGACCTCCTCGTCCACGGTCAGGACGCGGCCGGCGAGCTCGGAGAGGAACTCGACGATGCGGGTCACCCGGTCCTGGCCCGTGGCGTCGTCGCCGGCCAGGAGGTGGTGGACCGCGAGCGCACCGGCATTGATCATCGGGTTCTTCGGGCGGTGGGTGCCGCCTTCCAACGACAGCTCGTCGAACGCCTCACCGGAGGGCTCGACACCCACGGTCGCGGCGACGGCGTCGGCGCCGCGGTCGATCAGCGCCGCCGCGTAGGCGAACGGTTTCGAGATCGACTGGATGGAGAACTCGACCCGGTCGTCGCCTGCCGAGTAGGTCCGCCCGTTCGGGATCGTCAGCGCGACGCCCAGGACGTCCGGGTCGGCGTCGGCGAGCTGCGGGATGTAGTCGGCCACGGCGCCGGCCCGGTCGTCGCGCAGGCTGTCGAGGATCTCGTGAAGGTAGTCGGGAACGGGGTTGCGCACGCCTCGGTCAGCTCGCCAGCCGGCCGGCGACGGTCACGACGCGGCTGGCGAGGTGGTGCAGGGCGGCGATGTCGGCGTCGCGCAGCGGGGCGTTGTCCGCGCCGGTGACGTGCGAGGCGCCGTAGGGGTTGCCGTCGACGAACTTCGTGGGGTCGGTGTAGCCCGGCGCCACGACGACCCCGCCGAAGTGGTGGATCGTGTTGTACAGCGCGAGCAGCGTCGACTCCTGGCCGCCGTGCAACGTCTGGCTGGCGGTGAAGCCTGCGTAGACCTTGTCGGCGAGCAGGCCCTGACCCCACTGCGGGCCGAGGGAGTCGATGAAGGTCTTCAGCTGCCCGGCGATGTTGCCGTAGCGGGTGGGGGAGCCGAACAACACGGCGTCCGCCCACACGATGTCGTCGGGCTCGGCGGCCGGGTCTGCGCCGCGGCCTCGGCGTGCGCGGCCTGGGCGTCGGTGGCCCCGCGCTCACCGGTGGTGGCCGGGCGGGCGACCCGGCGCAGCCGGACCTCGGCGCCGGCCTTCTCCGCGCCATCGGCGGCGTGGTGCGCCATCGCGTCGAGAGTGCCGGTCGCGGAGTAGTAGACGATCGCGAGCTTGACGGTGCTCAAGGTTCCTCCTGGGGAGCGTTGTCGTGCTGGGTGTGGCGGTCCGGTCCGTCGCTGTGGTGATCACGCCCACCGGCGGGGGTCGTCCTCCAGCGCGGGGCGGTCCCAGCGGCCGAGGTCCGCGGCGGCTTCGTAGGTGGTGCGGAGGAACTCGGCGACCGCGCGGTCGGGGTCGGGTGCGGCGCGCGCGACCTCGTAGGGCAGCAGGAACTGCTGGAGCTCGGTGCTG